>NZ_CP150270.1:0-660000 GCF_037976905.1 Paenibacillus sp. FSL K6-1318 | reverse complement strand
TCGCTTTCAGTGTTTCCTCTTGTGTTTCTTTGGAAAAATCGTTAAACATGCCAAGTTGAGATTGATAACTCTCCAACTCAATAACTGGAAGTTTGCGCTCGATCGCTTTCTGGATGAAATACAGATCCACTCCTGCTGACGCTTCGTATCCTGCCGTTGCCGACTTCAAACTTGCAAGTGTACTCTCTACCACCCAAGGCTTAAATGCATCCAAAGCATTAGGCTCCAGACCATTCTTCTTCAAAACATCGCCCAGCTCAGTATACGTCTCACTGGAAATGTGGTCTTTCAGTGTTGTTCCATCCTGATACGAACCCAGACTCAGAACGAGCTTTTGCTGCTCTTCATCAGCGGCCTTGCTAATATCAATCTCTACACCGAGATAATCAGCTTCAGCAAAAGCTTCTTCAAACTCCGGACGCAGTGGGTAGAAGCTCTCATCAGCAATATGCATTGAGCCTACCAGATAGACCGTGTTGCCATTACTTTCAACTTCCCACATGAAGCCGCGTCCACCGGTTTGAGCAGTTTCGGTTGCTCCACCCTTGGATACCAACAGCACCGTGCGTGTTGCAGCATCCCAGCGAACTTCGTAACCTGCTGCATCACCAACGATGCGGATTGGAGCATACGTTACACCGTTGATTCGTGTAAGCTTGCTTTTGAGTGTAATCGTTTTGCCATTTACCACAGCTGTGATCGTATCATCTGTCGCAGTTGTTAGCTTCACGTCCATAGCATCCAGCGTAGTCCGCAGTGGAACCAATGTTGTACCTTTCTCCAGGATTGGTGCTCCTGTAGCATATTTCACAGCTTGATCATTAACCTTGACGGATGTTTCTTGTGGAGCAGCCATAGCTGGTACTGCAGATGCGAGCAAACCTACCGAGATGGTAAGAGATAAGAGCATGCGTTTCCAATTCTTCATATTATGTATTCTCCTTTAGTGAATATAGTTGTCAATCATTTTAATAGAATGGACATCCTTAGATACTACGGATAAAGGTGGGAATTGGTGCCACTCCGTTCCGAAGCAGCACTTCCCCTTAATTATTAATTATTAAACGGTATTCATCTTAGATCTTATAAGCTTTCATGGCCTTAAATAACTCTTTAAAGGTTGGGCGTTTACCGTACATCAGCACACCCGTGCGATAGATTTTGGCTGCAAGCCATCCGAAGATGATAATAGATACGATCAGAATCGCTAAGGACGTTAGAATCTCCCAAGTTGGCGCAACTCCTGCGCCGATCCGTACCAGAATCGCGGTCGGCGACGTGAATGGAATGAAGCTTGCGATTTTCAACAAGAGAATGTTCGGCGTAGAAATACTGAAAATCGCAATATAGAAGGAAACGAGCGACAACATCGTAATCGGCAGCACAGCCTGACCGAGTTCTTCAGTACGGCTTACCATTGAACCGATAGCAGCGAACAACACCGCATACAGGAAGTAACCCAGAATGTAGAATATTAGTCCGTACACAATAACCGCAATATTCACATCACTTACATTCATATTGAAATCACCTAATACTGCACGGTTATGCGGCAGCAAGATATTTCCGGCAACCACCGCTCCGAAGATCCCGATTTGCAGCATCCCCACCATGAAAATACCGATGATTTTACCAAACATCTGACTGAGCGGTGATACACTCGTAATCAGAATCTCCATAATGCGTGAGCTCTTCTCAGCTGTGATCTCAGAGGCAATCATGTTGCCTGTCATCATCGTGGAGGTAAACAGCAGGATGATCAGCAAGTACACCACAATATAGTTAATCGGGCTCATTGCACCTTCAGACTCAGTACCTGTTCCGCTCTCATCTGTACTCAAGCTTTGCTCGGTGAGCTTCACAGGTGTTGTAATCAGTTCCTTCTGCTCCGCTGTGAGTACATCCTTCACAACTACATCCAGCTTCACACTCTGCAACGCAGCTTCAATAGATGCAATGATCTGAGGTGATACGTCTTCTGCTGAATAGAGAATCGGCTGCGGGAACTCTTGCCCGGCAACGGCTTCAAACTTCAGATAGCCATCGGTAAGCCCTGCTTCCACATCTGCCGCAAGAGCAGCCTCATCTTTGTCGCCACTGGTGATAAATCGATAGGCCTGATCTCCTTGAGCCGCAGAGAAGCTCTCCAGTTTCTCAGAAACTTCAGGCTGCCCTGTACTCAGTAGCCCAATATTCACAGGATTACTGCTTGAAGCTCCGCCAATGGAACCCCCGTTGAATAAGGTAATGAAATATGGAACATTGAGGCCGATTGAAATTAAAAGTGCAAGCACAATGGTCGTCACCATGAATGATTTCGTTTTAACTTTGTTTTTAAATGTAAAACCCGTAATCGTTCCCATTTTATTCATTCGACTCACCTACCTCACGAATAAAGATTTGGTTAAGCGTTGGTTCCTTGAGTTCAAAGTGTTCCACTGTCGTCTGGGTCATAGCTGTTCTCAGAATCTCCTGAGCCGCTTCCACCTGACTAATATGTACCAGGTACCCGCGCTCATTCCGCTCAACTTTCTTCACACCAGACAATTGCTCGAGCCCTTCCACATTTCCAGTCGTACCTAGGAATACCTGTTCACGCGGATACCGGCTCTTGATCTCCTTGATCTCTCCTTGTACCACAGTGTTGGAACGATGCAGAATGGTGATCTGACGACACAACTCTTCAACGTGCTCCATACGGTGTGTTGAGAACAGAATGGCCGTGCCTTCGTCACGTAATTCCTTGACGGTGGACTTGAGTAATTCCACGTTCACAGGATCCAGTCCACTGAACGCTTCATCCAGAATGAGAATCTGCGGTCTATGCACTACAGCCGCGATAAAGCCCATTTTCTGCTGATTACCTTTGGATAACTCCTCAATCTTCTTATCGTAATACTCAGGTACCTCAAACCGATTCAGCCAGTACTTGAGACTCTGGTCTGCATCTTTGCCATTCATTCCACGAAGCCGTGCCAGGTAATTAATCTGTTCGCTGACTTTCACCTTCGGATACAATCCGCGCTCTTCCGGAAGATAACCCATAATCTGCTGTAGCTCCGTATTGTAAGGCTTGCCGTTGTACAGGATATTGCCTCCGTCAGGGTGAATCAGACCGAGCACCATACGCATTGTTGTTGTTTTACCTGCACCATTGGCTCCGAGCAGTCCGTAAATCTCCCCTTCTTTTACATTGAGCGTGACTCCATTAACGGCTGTTTTGTCTGCATATTGCTTGACGACTTGCTTCAATTCCAATCGGTTCATCATTTATCGTCTCCCTTCGGTTATTTCCACTGTACGGGTGCATACCCGGCAATCCAGAATGCCAGCACTTCATCCAATTCCAAATTACGGATTTTCAATACCCGGTTATTGGACAGCTCCAGCCTCTCCTGCGCTTCGCTGACCCGGGTTGTAATTACGCGAACCAGACCTCTCTCTTCCAAAGAAGATTCCACAACACCTGGGATACTTTCTGGCCTTAAATCTCCTTCATACCAGACTTCTTTCCATTGATCGAGCACCATATCTTTTTCGGCCATCCCCAGCGACTGACCTCGGTGCATCAATACGATGTAATCCGCAAGCCTTTTGACTTCATCCGCAATATGTGTGGCTATCAGAATCGTGGTGTCTCCCCCAGCCATGAAGGTACGGAACTGCTCAACCATCACTTTCCAGGCAAAGGGGTCCAGTCCTGATGACGGCTCATCCAAAAGTAATAATCTTGGGCGAGCTGCAATTGCAGCTGCAATCTCAAATTTTCGCCGTTCTCCCTTGGACATCTTGTTCAGCTTCACATCAACAGGGACTTCCATATCGTGAATCAGTTGGTCGAACAACTTCATATCCCAACGCGGGTACCAGTAGGACCGAAAATGGGCTGCTTCCTGTGCAGTTATCCGGTTCTCTTCCGAACCAGCGTTGTCAGCCACAAAACCGATCTGTTGTCTCAGTTCAACGGGGAGCGGCCCCTCATGTTCCTTCCCAAACCATATAATCTGTCCGGCATCTGGCAGCACTACTTGCTGCAGCATGTTAAGAAGTGTACTTTTACCTGAACCGTTATGACCGAGAATAGCGACTACATACCCTTCCGGGATAGAAAGATCAATCGGGCCAATAACTCTGCGTTTTCGCATTTTAGATACGCCGTTCAACTGGATTGCTATGGGTTCCATGTATGCATCACTCCCTTACTTCGCGTAAATAGTCTTCAGGACTTCCCGGAACAGGCTCTCCATCTCTTCTTCCGTGCACCCTACCGATTTCCCGGATTGCACCGCTGCCTGCATCGCTTCCTGTGCAGCCTTCAATCTATAATTTTCTCTGTCGCCGGCTTCTACCTGGGCCACAAATGTACCTGTCCCCTGCTTCGTACGAAGCAGGGCTTCATTCTCCAGATCCTGATAGACCCGTCTAACCGTAATGACACTGCAATTCAGCGCTCCGGCGAACTCACGAATGGACGGCAAATGTGTCCCCTCCCCCAACTGACCCGTAATAATTAACGATCTTAACTGATTTTCAATTTGGTGGTATAAAGGTTCAGCGCTATTTTCATTAATTTGAATGGGTATTTTCACATCTTGCACCTCGCCCTCCGGTACACTCCAGTCTGTTACCTGACCGTGCCGGTTTCATCCTGTATTCGTACATAAGCTCAACTCTCTTTTTAATTCAAATCCCGAAGAACCAACTTCTTCAGCGTCAAGCGACTAAACAGCCATAATCCAGCTACGCCAGCTATCAGAGCAATCCACATGATCGGGGAAAGCAACCCCCATGATTTACTTGCATCCATTACCATTCGCAATCCGTAACTGTCTGACATTCGAATCAGCAAGGATAGGCCAATCGCAATGGGTATAAAAAGCATACTAAGAACCAAGTATTTCTTCCCACTGTTCAGAAACTCTCCGTAAATATACAATCCTGTTACCACAAGTCCATAACCTGTACAAGTAAGGCTAAAGGCCAGATATTGATCCCATCGGAATCCTTCGGCATGAAGGTTAACTACATATAACGATCCGTAGAAAAAGATACCATTGTAAGCAAACGCCATCAGAGACTGCTGTAATCTGGACCACATCACCGCTTGTTCCGGGATGGGAATTCTGCGATAGTAGGCCAGCATCTGCGTATAAGAATCCTCCTGTATGTAACGGAAGGAGCGCCTGCAAAACATGAACCCTTGAAATGGCAACATGATCAAAAAGAAGGCATCCACTACAGGATTAATGAAATCTGTCTGTTGTTGTCCTAGTAACATCACACCGCTCATGCTGCCAGTGTATATCATGAATAATGCAGACCATAGCCATTGGAGCTTATCCTTATGCATCTGGCTGCGGGTCAACCACCACGCCTGCTTCCATTCGTTCATATGCACGCCTGCCTTTCACCTGTCATCAATCACTCATCTTGTTCACTGTGTTTACTGTATATATCAATATACACAGTATACAGACCCGATTCTCATCCCGTCAACCCCTAATTTTCCTGAATCAGGAAGATAGGATGGGACACCGTTCGAATTTACGTTAAAATAAAATATAGTAACGAATCAATGAAAGGAAGGTTACAGCTATGGATTGGCTGGTCGAGCTCGGGTTTGTTCTCCTTTTCCTTATCGTCGTCATCTGGTTGATCCTCCGGGATGAACCTCATCGTCATTCTGCTAAGAAAGGCAGACACCGCATCCGTCGTAACAATGGTTATACGGACTCTGCTTCGGGATATCCGGTTATTACAGGAGATGACTCCTATGATCGACATTCCAGACACACATCGGATCACAAACATCATGATTCGGATTCTTCATCAAGCACACATTCTCATCACAACAGCGATAGTGGTAGCAGCAATGACAGCGGTGGAGATAGCGGTGGCGGAGACAGTGGAGGTGGCGGGGATTAGACTTCATTCCGCAAATACAAAAGAAGGGCTGTACCCATTATTGTGTGAACACAATTCGGGTACAGCCCTTTGCCGTTCTCTAGCACCTGTTAGAAGAAGAGGTCTTACGATTAAACGAGGTTATACCCACTAGGCAGACTGCGGTTGCTACGGATCGCACGAATCTCGGCCAGAGTCAGCCGCTCATTCGTAGAGATCAGGGATTCCACGTCATTGCCACGGATCAGATCATCCAAATCTCTCAAGTTGGTGTTGCCTCGGAAGACACGGAATCCACCCTGAAAGTTAGGCCGCGTAAACACAACCAGTGTTGCATTGGAACTTGTTGAGAAAAAGCGCAGGCTCTCTACCCCGTCCAAAATATTGTCCAGGTTACGAAGACCTGTGTTGCCACGATAGATGCGGCTTCTCCCTCTGTAGTTCTCTTCTGAATACACGGTAAGACGCGGATACGTTTGACTGACGTTGACTGTTTTTTTCATTTTGTTTCCCCCTCTCGAACTCATTCTATGAATGAATGAGAGAGGAAGCGTGGACGAATCGTCTGCTAGATTCGTCCATTTTCATATTTTCAGAAGGACATAGTGACGCATGCCCGAGTAGCCGGATGTTATCCCTCTACTTTTATACGCCGAGGATAGCTTCCCATACCGGACGTGTATGACCACCAGGATATAATAGATACAACAGGACATATACGATAACACCTGTCAGTGCTGAGCCAAACCAGATCATGGACGTGAACTTGCCCCAGCGGCGATGCGTTCCGAACTTCTTTTTGAATCCCAGCACCAGTGTGGAGATGCCGAATACCGCAGCCACGGTAGCCAGGATAATATGAAAGATCAGAAATATCCGGTAAAAGATCTCCAAATCCGGGTCCCCGCCCCAAGCCGTATTGCCCACGAACACCGTTCGGGACATATAGATCACAAAGAAGATCAGAGCCGCAATCGCTCCCGCTACCATAGCGGTCTGGTGTGCCTCACGTTTGCCTCGAATAATCAGTGCCCATCCGATCCCCACCAATACTGCACTAATCACAATGAAAGAAGTACTGATCGTGGGTAGCAAAAAATACATATCCATCGTGTGTTCCCCCTCTTGTTAGAACATTGACTTCATTATTTGGCAGCCGGATTAAGCGGCCCTCCTGTGCCCCCTGCGGGATACGAATCATCATCATCTTCCTGTTTCTCTTTCCGATACCATTGGAAAAATACATAGGCCAGCATGGAGGCAAAGATCCCCTCCTGAATAAACTTCATCACAATGCCACCGACCTGCTGATCTTCCTTCGCGGAAGACAAAAAGTTAAAGAAGGCCGGACCACCAAATGAGCGAAGTAACGCTGTAGAATCTCCAGACACGCAATACCGCATCGCTTCAGCCCATACTGCCGGGTTGCTGTACGTCTGATACAACGGCTCGGACGCAAAGATAATCAAGCCACACGCAGGCGTAAGCAGCACCATATTTAAGAAAATAAAACCGATCTTGGATAACCCCGATGCTTGTCTGCCTTCTGGCAATGGATTCAGCAATGTCCACCACATGAGCATGGAGGTGATGAACAGTGCAATATAATACAACCGGTGAACGGTAAAATTCAACATCACATAGTCATGTACAATCGGCAGATGATACAGCGAGAACAGTCCGTTAAAGAGCACTGCCGCAACGATCGGATGAGCCAGGAACGATAGCTGGCGTGTAGGCAACCAGCGTACGATTCTGCGCCATACCCAGATCGGCACTCCTTTCATCATCAGCGGCGGGGCTACCAGATAGGAGAACGCCATGCTTACCATGTGGAAGCTAAACATCACGTGACCGAGCAAATTAAAGGGCCCTGCTTGAGCCAGATACAAGACGAACAGCCCTGTAATAAACATGATTTTCTGTGCAGCAGTCGCTGGCTCTGCATCCTTTATTTGCTCGCTTAACGGTCCGACAAGCACCAAATAGGCTGCAGCAATGATCAGAAATAAAGCCAATATAAGCGGACTCCATAAGTCGTTAAAGCTAAAGTATTGCAACCCGAGCATACGGGAAACCTCCCCGTGACCTAATTTGATTGTTGCCAGTATTCCTTTGAGAAGATCCCTTCGCCAAAAAGGGGAAAAGACGGCGGCAATGCGCCGCCGCCATCTCTTTTACCACCAGACCCAATACAGTGCCATAATAATGCACGTAAAGGCTACGAAAAATCCAAAGGCCATGAACAGGATCGGCATCAGATGCCCTTTATCCTTCATGTGCATCCAGTAACCCAATTGAACGAATACCTGAAGAATCGCCATGACGAGCAAAATAATAATCGTAAAGGTTGTGTTGACCCCTCCGGCAGAAGCAGCCGCAAACGCAATCAGCGTAAGAATAATGGAGAAGATAAACACCACGACGTGTTTCTGTGGCCCTTCCGTCCGGTGACGGTGTTTCACAGGCTGTTCATCTGTCTTATCCTGTGCCGACATGTGTTACCCCACCTTTCCGAGCAGGTACACGACCGTAAAGATGAACACCCAGACCACGTCAATAAAGTGCCAGTACATTGCGGAGACGTATACTTTAGGTGCAGTTACGACCGTCAATCCTTTTTTGAACAGCTGCCCGATAATGATTCCGATCCACACAATACCGAAAGCAACGTGGGCTCCGTGGAACCCGACCAGTGTATAGAATGCTGAACTGAATGCACTCGTGGTCATACCGAACTCTTTATGTTTCACATACTCATAGAACTCGTATATTTCCAGTGCGAGAAATCCCATACCCAGTACCACCGTGATGCCCAGCCACAACGCCAGTGCATCACGCTTGCCCTTATGCATGGCCTGAATCGCAAATACACTCGTCAAACTACTGACCAGGAGTATGAACGTTGCAGCGGCCACGAGCGGCAAGTGGAACAATTCATTCGCTGTAGGTCCATCATTGGTTTGACCACGAAGAGCCAGGAAGGTAGCAAAGAGTGTACCGAACAGTACCGTCTCGCCGCCAAGGAACAACCAGAAGGCGATAAGCTTGTTACGTCCTTCCAGTGTTGCCTTCTCCGGTTCATGCGGCAATTTGTCGTTCACCGGTTCGGCATGTGAGGTTGTCATGTTCTAGCCCCCTTCTCATCCTGATCCTCCGGTTCAATATGCCAGCCATGATCATCATAAAGTGAACGAAGTGCCATTGCGCCAAATGTGATTACGAGACCAATAATAACTACAATATAATTGTTGAATAATCCGTTCATAAACGCATTACCGAAATCATCCTTGCTAAACATCAAGCCAAGTCCTGCGATAAAGATACCTACGGACATTACAAACGGCAAAGGCGTTGCTGAAGGCATATGAATCGAACCTACAGGTTCTGCCGGTGTCATCTCTGTATGTCCTGCCATCTTTTCCTTCCAATACGCATCGATTCCGCGTACCAGTGGAGTCTGCTTGAAGTTATATTCCGGTGGCGGGGAAGGAATGGACCATTCCAGTGTACGTCCGTCTTCCCACGGATCGTTCGGCGCACCAGCCGGTTTTCTTGTTGTGATCACGATGTTCACGAGGAACATGATAACCCCAACACCCATCAGAAACGCACCGACAGAGCTGACCAGATTGAGCAGGTCAAAGTCCTGATTCGGCAAGTATGTAACGATCCGGCGCTGCATCCCCATCAGACCGAGGAAATGCTGTACAAAGAACGTTAATTGGAAACCGATCATAAATGTCCAGAATGTCCATTTACCCAGTGTTTCGCTCAGAATACGTCCGAACATCTTAGGCCACCAGTAATGCAGTCCCGAGAACAATCCGAGCACCAGTCCCCCTACAATAACGTAGTGAAAGTGGGCCACAACAAAGTAGGTATCATGGAACTGGAAATCCGCCGGAGCAGATGCCAGCATGACGCCTGTAACACCACCCATAACGAAGGTTGGGACGAATCCAACCGCAAACAGATTTGCCGCTGTAAAGCGGATCTGTCCACCCCACATCGTAAAGAGCCAGTTAAAGATTTTGATCCCGGTTGGTACGGCAATCAACATCGTGGAGATGGAGAAAAGCGCGTTGGCTACATTACCCAGACCTGTTGTAAACATGTGATGCGCCCATACCATGAAGCCCAGGAAGGCAATCAGGATGGTGGCAAATACCATGGAGCTGTATCCGAACAATCGTTTACGCGAGAAGGTCGGAATAACCTCCGAGATGATACCAAATGCCGGCAAAATCAGAATGTATACTTCCGGGTGCCCGAAGATCCAGAAGATGTGCTGCCAGAGTACCGGGTTACCGCCACCTGCGACATCGAAGAAATTCGCTCCCAGAATACGGTCAAACGTTAAAAGTACAAGCCCTACCGTGATGGCAGGAAAAGCAAAAAGGATAATGGCAGATGTAATAAATGTCGTCCATGTAAACATCGGCATCCGCATGTAAGACATGCCTGGAGCACGCATGGTAATAATCGTTGCGAGAAAGTTAATGCCCCCGATGAGTGTTCCCAGACCCGCGATCTGGAGACCGATGGTGTAAAAATCCACACCATGCGTTCCACTATATTCACTGCCCGAAAGCGGCGTATATGAGGTCCAGCCCGCATCCGGTGCCCCGCCCATAACCCAGCTCAGGTTCAGCAACAATCCCCCAAACAGGAACGTCCAGAAACCCAGCGCGTTAAGAAACGGGAAAGCCACATCCCGCGCCCCGATCTGCAAAGGCACGACAGCATTCATAATGGCAAATATAAGTGGCATGACACCAAGGAAAATCATCGTTGTTCCGTGCATGGTAATCAATTCGTTAAAGACCTGTGCCGATACAAAATCATTCATCGGCTTCATCAGTTGAATCCGAATCAAAATGGCTTCAATGCCGCCGATTCCAAAGAAAAATCCACCTGCAACCAAATAGAGAATGGCGATTTTTTTGTGATCGACGGTGGTGATCCAATCCATCAAGCCCCTGTACCTCTTGACGCTATGCGCATGAGCCAAGGTTGTGTACCCCCTTCTTCGTCCTTGCTGTTCTATTCATAGTCCAATTTGTAGTTGGCCAGATATTCGGCAATTCCGTCGATTTCTTCATCCGTCAACCCAAGATCTTTGGGATTCGGCATGGTATTGCCCGGCTTCACGGATTGTGGATCATGGAGCCATTCTTTCATGTTATCCAGTACCGGGTTTCCTTCTTCCTGTCCCTCACGATAATTCAGCAGAATTCCTGCGACAGATTCTTTGCCGCCGATTCCCGTCAGGTCAGGTGCAACAGGTCCACCTTGGTCGCCAACAGCGTGGCAAGAAAGGCAATTTGTTTTGAATTTTTCGGCCAATTGAGCATCTTCAGGAAGGACTGCGGGTGCTTTCATTTGATTCACCCATCTGTCAAAGGATTCCTGACTCACCGCTTTTACCTTAAATTCCATGAAAGCATGCGATCTGCCGCATAACTCGGCACATTTACCGCGGTAAACGCCTTCATTTGGCGCGGAGAAACTAAACTTGTTAAGCGTTCCATCCGGGTTTGTGTCCATTTTGCCCGCAAGTGACGGCACCCAGAAGGAGTGAAGCACGTCAGCGGTTTTCAATTCGAATGCGATTTTTGTTCCGGTCGGGATGATGAGATCTTGAGCGGTGGTTACGTCATATTGAGGATAAGTGAATTCCCACCAGTACTGATGCGAGGTGACTTGGACCTTAAGTGCGTTTTTGTCATTGGACAAATCTTCGCCTTGGGCAAAAATCGTTTGTACCGTCGGTACTGCCAGCACAATAACCAGCAATAACGGAATGGCTGTCCATATTACTTCCAGCTTGAAATTCCCTTCAACCTGTTCGGGCATCTCAGTCTGCCCGGCTCGTCTGCGAAACCGGATCAGGACATAGGCCGCTATGGCGAATACAATGATGAGCACCACGATCATAATCGCGATGGACAGCTTCATCAGATCATATTGGCCTTGCGCCACAGGACCCTGAGGTTTCATTACCGACAAGTCTTCCCGCCCGCATGCGGATAGCAGCAAAGAGAACACCGCCAGCAAGGGGAGAATTCGCTTTGCAACCTGCCACTGTTTCATCATTGATCTACCCCACTTTTTTACGTTTTCGTAGATTACCGTTGTCGTTCGGTAGAAAGGCAACAAAAGGTACGTTTCAGCACGATACGCATAATCCTCTTCGTCATACAGAACGCTTACAAAAATAACGCTTCCAGTACTCCCGTCATTTCCTGCTCAGGGCATGTCTGCGCATTCTTCCAATTCATTCTATATGCTTCAATCACTTATTAAATATAAGTTGAGGGTATGATTTTGTCAATCTTTGGACACATGTTCACAAATTGTTCACTTTATGTAAAAAACCGCTCTGCAACTTGATTTGTAAACGATTTCAGTTAAAAATATTACTCTCTACATTTGAAAATTTTTGCCAAATTTCGGTGATAAAACTTGATTTATTGGCGATTTTTCTCACATTGAAAACATGCGGGATTATGCAAAAGAAAGATCCGATTTTATGGATAACATCTTCCATATTCACTTGGAAGTCATACATACCGCTCCATACTGCTTTATTCAAACTCAAACAGCATGGAGCATTTGAAGAATTCTGAAAAAAATTTGAATCCTAACTCTCGAATTGTAGCTCGATCAGCTTATCTGCTTCGCGCACTTCATCTTACGTACCGTTGGTCAGAATTAGAGGGCCGTCTCCGGTTATGGCAACCGTATGCTCATACTGAACTCCCCAGCTGCCATCCACCGTCCTTACCGTCCATCCATCCTCATCCCATACAACGGCTCCTGAACTGCCTTTTGTAAAGATCGGTTCAATGGTAATAACCATGCCCTCGGTGAGCATCATGCCCGTTCTGCGTTTGCCATAAGGCAGTACATTCGGCGGTTCATGAATATACTGCCCAATCCCATGACCGATGAGCGGCTTCACGATGCCGTACCGATATAGTCTGGCCGTTCGTTCAATGGCACTTCCAATATCTCCGAGCGTGTTGCCTGGAACTGCCTGTGCAATGGCCCGCTCAAGCGCCTTCTCTGTACGCCTCATCAGCTTGCGAACGGATCTGCTTGGTTCATCAATTCCATATGTCCAGGCCGAGTCAGCAAGCCAGCCGTCTTTGTTTACCACCATATCGATGGTCACCACATCTCCGCTCGCCAGCACCTCATCACCCGGAAATCCGTGGCAGACCACTTCATTGATGGAGGCACAAGTCGCGTAAGGATACCCTTTGTACCCTTTCTGCTCCGGTGTAGCCCCATGTTCTGCGAGAAACTCTTCCACCCGCTCGTTGATCTCTGCTGTCGTGATCCCAGGGACCATCCACTGCTCAATATGCTGGTGACAGCTCCACAAAATTCGTCCTGCTTCCCGCATGTAGCCAATCTCTTCTTTGGTTTTCAGTATAGGGTCCACATGCATTCATCCTTCCCGCTATAGGTGTACTCCCATATATATGCAGCAGGAACGCAAAAAAAACCGCCTGCCGGAGCTTAACGCCCGAGAGACGGTTCTATTCATTATCGGAACAGTATAATCAGAGTTGTGTGTTGTTTCAGGACACGGAAGAATCCATCTTGACAAGCTCATGCTCAACCACAGAAGTCAATTCTTCCTCATATCCACCCGTAATCCGGTATTTTCTCACGTACTCCTTCACGAATTTTTTTGGATCCTTAGGACGGAAAATCCGAGTCATTTCCCTCAAACTTTCTTTGACCTCATTGTGACCTTTCGTTGCCATTGTAATTCCCTCCCAAAACGTTGAAAGTGAATGCTCCGTTTAGAGAATGCCGAATAAGTCTTAAATGCCATCCATGAAGTTGTGTGCGCGGCTTAAAGCAAGCTTTAGGTCGGGAACCTCGCTAGAAAGCAAGTACCTGACACTATAAATACCCGATATGATTCGGATTGAATCATAATCTTATTGTAGCATATTCGGAAGTATCTTACGACTTGACGATTTCCTCTAATAAATATAACGGTTTTCATGCCCAAAAAGTTTAATTCCGAATCATATGTTATGATTGCCGTCATTCTATACGGAATTAATATATCCAGCATAACACTGAACTATTCGGGGGATATTATCACGGACAACCCATATAGTTAAATTACTGGTATCCAAAGGAGGCGCCGTTTCATGGAACGCAAAGAACAGGATATGCTGCCCCTTTCACATGAAAAGGTGGAAGTAGACGGAGTCTACATCAACGAAGCCGGACGTGAGGAACATCTGCATCGGGGGCAACACTTCCCGGCTGATCCCGTTCTCGGCAAGTCGGAATGGAAACTGACGGAATATGCATTTGATAATCACCACGAAGGTGGTACCGATGAACGTTTGGTGCCCAAAGAAAACGACACCGATAAAATTGGCAAGATCACAAACCCTCGCAGACAGATCGAGGGAGGATAAGGATTTCTTACGTTAACGTATGCTTACCCACAAAAAACAGGGGCAGAACAAGCCAAAGTTCGGCTGCTACTGCCCTTGTTTTTATTTGCAATGATATCCATAAAAGTTTGTTGATTAATTCCCCCTCAAATCACTTAGCAGAATTTTCTGGGAGCTTTGCTCCAATAGACGAAACTCCTCGTTAATTCTCCGTTCTTTCGCTCCATCAGGTCGATAACCAGGAATCATTGCCCAATGCTCCTTTATCAATCCGATGCGATTCCTCATTGGAGGATGGTAGCTACGGTTCTGACTATCATTCATTTCCTGTCTCCGCTGAATACGAAGGAGCTCTTGAGTTGGAACGGCAGAAATCCGTTTTCTAAACTCCTCATACAGCTCCTTGTTATATTGATATTCTGCCACCTGTTCAGCCGTATGTGCAAAAAGGCCTTCCATCTCGGACTTCAAAAATAGAGATAACACTGCCTCACTGCCAGCTGTCTCTGATGCTTCATGATCTGCGATGTAGAATACTCGCTGCATCTCATTCCGCATGCTTTTGATTAACAATGAATAGACCCCAGCTATAATAGCAAATAACAATAAGCGTAGTATTATGAGTGGAAATACCACCCAATATAACAGACCGCTGTCTTGTGGATCAACGGTGTCAATCCAAGAATTCAGTACATGCCTGGCTCGCTCGACCAGTGAGCTGTTGGAAATGTTCGGATGTGCAAATTGACTCATTTGGTGACTGATCGCGGCGATCTTCTCCTGTAACGTTAGGGCTGCAAAAAAGGGAATGCCTATGACAAGTACTCTCTTTTTTCTTTTGAGATGCAGGTTGTATGTGGTATATTCTTCGCTAATGATGACCATATCCACAGGTGGAACATTCAAGCGCTCACCAATCTCATCAATCATTCCACACAATTCTGGATATTCGTCTCTAGAGATCACCCTGCCCGGAAGTCGCTTCCGATATGGCAATATAATTGTGATCCAGAGGAAAAGCAGCGCAATGCCTAATATACCTAGCCATGTTGAATTGGTTGAAAAGAAATAGATTGCCACGCCCAAGATAGCTAATGTTGAAAAATGAACGAGAAGCGCAATCGAATAGGTAAATACGCTCTGTTTGGTGAAGGGGAGACTTCGATCTATACTATACTTGAATGCTTCGAACAATCGGTCAGAGGAATACTCCCCCGATTTTTTGTTTAATTTTTCAGATGCAGGTTCTCTCCCTTGATCCCCTTCTCCGTAAATGTTCCAGTTACAATTCACGCACCAGGTCATATACGCTGGATTTATCTCCATCTGATGTCCGCATTCCGGACAGTGTTCTTGTTCAGTCTGATACAACATTCTTCCACTCCTTGATTACACTATGTATTGGGCAGACAATTGCTAGAAAAATCTTTCTTCCTCCCTAAAAAGATATTGTTTATAGCGCACTCATATAAATCGGAATTTTATGGAATATTTTGAATATGTAGAAAGTCTCATATTGAATGTGTGTATACGCACTTAAATTTTCAAATGAATCTATAGTCTCACTTGTTTACCTATATTGTGTCTTACCTTTTGTTCTGTCCGTCCGGAACATTCCTTGGTCAAACCGGTTCAGTTCTGTCCATCTCCTTCATAGCCTAGTTAAAAAGGACAAAGGAGGCTGGACCGGATGTCCCCCATGAAATCGTCTAGCGGTCTGGATGAAAATATTGCCGGTATGCTCTGTTATCTGTTCACCTTTGTAGGCGGGATTGTCTTTCTCGCTGTAGAGAAGCGGAGTCGGTTCGTGTTATTCCATGCGCTGCAATCCGTAACGGTCTTTGGCATCATTATGGTCGGGCATGTCTTATCGGCCTTTCTTCCGTTGTTTGGACCCCTGGTGGCATCGCTGTTATCCCTGCTCGGTGTGGTGGTCTGGCTCATCATGGTCGTCACCAGCCTGCAGGGGAAATGGTTGAAGCTGCCGTGGGTTGGCGATTTTGCAGAGAAACAGATGCGACATCTGTAACTTTAGGAGACTTGATCAAAAGAAAAGACGATCCTTCCCTTTTCAACCGGGTTTGGATCGTCTTTTAATTATAATGAGGAAAACCAGTTATAAAATTTTAAGTTATACACCCTGACCATAATGACATTCTATCCATCATCCAACTCACCTTGCATTTGATTTAGGGGAATGCCTTCTTACTTTAAAGTGATTGAATATTCATAGCATAAATGATGTAAGCCATAAACCATTCATGCTGTATATCATCATGTATTAACCTGCTTGAATATTCATCCTGTTAAGCATCTATTCAGAACAGTTAACATAACAATCATGCTGGATGATAAATCTAGCCTAATTCGTGCTAATTAAGCTGACTTGCCCGTCTCTCCAAGGATGGCATCTGCTTGTTGTTCAGCCATTTTGGCAGCCGTTTCCTTGGTGCCCAGACCATTAAACAGCAAGTTCATGAAGATCGCCGTGAAGCTACCTGCAATAATGCCGTTACCGAGCATAATCTGAGCCCAGTCCGGTGTACCAGCGAACAACTCAGGCACAACAGTAACACCCAGTCCCATACCTACAGAACAAGCGATGACAAACAGATTCTCATGTCGGTTCAGATCAACCTGACTACCGATGATTCGAATACCGGATGATACCACCATGCCGAACAAGGCCACCATGGCTCCGCCAAGAACTGCTGTTGGAACGAGCTGTGCCAGTGCCGCAATCTTCGGTACAAATCCGATGACCACCAGGATTCCACCAGCTACAACAATGACATCACGCGTCTTCACACGTGTCATCTGTACAAGTCCTACATTTTGCGAATACGTTGTATATGGGAACGAGTTGAAAATACCGCCCAACACAATAGCCAGACCTTCCGCACGATAACCACGGGCCAGATCCTTGGAAGACAGGTCCTTGTCCAATATCTTGCCCAGAGCCATAAATACGCCTGTAGACTCGGCCACGCTGACAATCGCCACCAGGATCATCGTCAGGATTGGTACAATCTCAAATGTCGGTCTGCCAAAATAAAACGGCTGAACAACATGGAACCAGCTCGCATCGCGAATAGGAGCAAAATTAACTTCGCCCATCAATCCTGCCGCCAACGTACCTACGAGCAAACCGATCAGTACCGAGATGGAACGAATGAATCCAGTTGTGAAACGCGTCATCAGAATGATAAAGAGCAGTACACCGAATCCAAGCAACAGATTTGTTCCGCTACCAAAGTCCGTTTGGCCTTGGCCGCCACCTAGATCGTGGAAAGCAACCGGAATCAGAGTCAACCCAATAATGGTCACAACGGAACCCGTTACTACTGGAGGGAAAAGCCGAATGAGCTTCCCGAATAGACCAGAGAAGATCAACACGAACAGCCCTGAGGCAATAATTGCTCCATAAATGGCAGATACCCCACTGTTCATCCCGATAAGGATCATCGGAGACACAGCCTGGAATGCACAACCGAGCATGACAGGTAGCCCTACGCCGAAATATTTATTTCCCCATACCTGAAGCAGAGTAGCCACACCACAGGCCAGCAAGTCAATGGCAATCAGATAAGTTAGTTGTTCCTGTGTAAAACCCAATGCTTTACTGACGATCAGTGGAACGACAACAGCTCCTGCATACATCGCAAGCACGTGCTGTAGTCCAAGTGAGAAGGTTTTGATCGGATGCCGATGCCGCTGAAAAATACGTTCGCGTGCCATATTAATTCGTGCCCTCCTCGTCCGCAAAGGTAACCTGTCCATCCGAAAGTGCTCCGATGCGAACCAGCGATTCCACACGGTATCCCGCTTCTTTCAGCAAGCGACCTCCCGGCTGGAATGCTTTTTCAATCACGATACCGATACCAACCACTTCTGCTCCAACCTGCTCCACAATGCGCGCCAAACCAAATGCTGCTTCACCATTTGCCAGAAAATCATCAATGATCAGCACGCGATCCCCAGGCTTCATGAATTTCTTGGCAACAGTAATTTCATTCGTCTCCTGCTTCGTGAAGGAGTAGACTTTCTCTACCAGAATGTCTTCCGTCAGTGTGAGCGACTTCTGCTTCCGTGCAAAAATCAGCGGCACATTCAGTTCCAGCGCGGTCATGATTCCTGGCGCAATTCCTGACGACTCAATCGTCAGTACACGAGTAATATTTTCGCCTTCAAAGCGGCGAATAAATTCCTTACCGACTTCCTTCATCAGAACCGGATCCATCTGGTGATTCAGGAATGAATCCACTTTAAGTACTTGCTCGGACAGGACAATACCTTCCTGTCTTACCTTGTCTTTTAACAATTGCATTGCAATTCTTCCCCCTGAATGCCCTCCGCACAGATGCCAACATGCCCCTCCAATCCCATGGTAAAAAAACAAAAAGCCCGCCTTTTCACACGCTGCGGAATAACCGGAGACGGGAAAGACGGACTTGTACGTATATGGACAAGCCGTATGGACGCTGCAAGTGTAATGGAAGAACAGAAAGACAGGATATGACTCCTGACGCGAGAAAGTCCAAGCAGACTAATCAGAAACAGATAGAAGCTATCCGAACCTGCTCTTCAGTCAAACTGTCTGAGGATAATCTCATTCCAACCACACAAAATATTGCAACATCTTTCCCGTAGTCCGATCATTCCGGTGATCGGGTAGAGACATGCAGGCCTATTCCTGCACATATACGAGTAACGGCATATTTAATTTTTGGCTCCATGATTCGTTACAATGTATGATCGCGAACCTGAATGTAAATGGTTAAACATAACTGACAATGTTAGAAGTATACCCAATCGGCGGCGTGAAATAAAGAAGTATTTTCATGGAAGTTGCGGAAACTTGTCTTAATTTGCAAACAAGGGGTGATTGGAATGTGTTTTTTATGTACAATATGAGAACGGAAGCGCGGATCTGAACGGAGAATGCATGGAGACGCGGCCTATATTATGAAATGATCAAAGGAGACATGCAGACATGAAAGGCGTACTTAAAGAATTCAAAGAGTTTGCCGTCCGCGGCAACGTCATCGATCTGGCGGTCGGTGTCATTATTGGGGCTGCTTTTGGTAAAATCGTCACGTCCCTTGTGAATGATATCATTATGCCACCAGTTGGAAAACTGATGGGCGGAATCGACTTCAGCCAGAAAATCATCAACCTGGACGGGGATATCAAAACAGCAAACGGACAGGACATCACCACACTTGCTCAAGCGAATGAAGCTGGCGCTACGGTGATTGCTTACGGACAGTTCATCAACGTCATGATTGATTTTCTCATCGTTGCGTTCTGTATCTTCATGCTCGTGAAGGGTATCAACTATCTGAAAAGCAAAGAACACAAAAAGCCCGAGCCGAAAAAAACGACCAAGGCTTGCAAATATTGCCTATCTGAAATTCCGGCTGCAGCTACCCGCTGCTCGCACTGTACTTCAGAGCTTGAAGCAGAAGGCAGCGGCGCTCCGGCGTAACCACGCTGAGCGTTTAACAGACTCACCAAGTTGAATTACGGATATAAATCCTGATGCGGGGGACAACCTCTCACTTGCTAGGGTTTATGTATGAAAAGCTAGCCATATGGGCTTCATTAACAATTCGTTGCGTAGCTTAAAGGTTTGAAGGGTTCCACCGTAAAGGTGGGGCCTTTTTTATGCCTAACATACATGTATTATATGTGCTCCCCCATGAATTTCATTTGCACACATGCTCATGAACTAGAAACGACGTGGCAGCAAATGCTCCAGGATCGACTTCAGATCCTTATCTTCCTTATAAACTTCTTCCCCGGTATCAAGCTCCGTCACGCGAATATATTCAAAGTTAGCCGAAGCATCCACTGGCTTGAACAACAATTGGGCCTCATCTTCCAAACGTACATTGAATCCCATATCCTTAAACATGGTGGTTAACTGACTGTTAGCCGGTTCCTGACCTTGCCCTACAAATATAAGTCCTCTAAGACTTTTACGTTCCTGAGGTTGCGGATAAATCACCTGAAAGTGTACAATGCATTCCATACGATCGTTCCCCTTTCGTTTAAAACAAACTTTGTGAAATTTTGAACTTTAAAAACTGCTATATAAGGAGATACGTTTCATGACCCCAGAACGTTTCGACATTTATGACGATAAGCAAAATTGGATCGGCACTTCACTACGCAGCGAGGTCCATGCCAAAGGATATTGGCACCGTTCATTCCACTGCTGGATCGTGCGTGACGAAGGCGAGCAGCGACTCGTTCTTTTTCAGCGGCGGCGTGATATTAAGGATACCTTCCCCGGATGTTATGACATTACAGCAGCAGGTCATCTCACCGCTGGTGAGCAACTGCAAGACGCCAGTCGTGAGCTGGAGGAAGAATTGGGTGTGAATGCTCCATTCGAGGCACTAACCTATCTACTCACGGCTACACAGCAGCTCCAAGGCGAGGTGCGTGGTGTGCCATTTGTAGATCGGGAATTCAGCGCGGTCTATGGATTATGTCTGAATCAGCCGCTCGAAGCCTACGTTCTGCAGCCCAGCGAGGTAGATAGCCTGTATGAAGTGCCGCTGGATGATCTGCTCGCTATGTTCCGTAGTGAGATCGATGTCATTCAAGCTACCGGAGTTCAGACTCACCCCTTGACTGAACCGGAACGTATCGTTCGCGAGATTCGGGCAACGGAATTTGTGCCCCATGGCACAGCTTATTATACGGACGTGCTGGAAGCTCTATATCACGTGCCCAAAGACTGATCATGTACAATTCTGTTCAACTCGATCCAGTTCAATCGAATGTTCATAGCTTCATTTTCTCAAAAATAGCATAACTTCATACCTTTACTATCGACTTGACTGGAAACAGATGCTGTGACGAACATCACTGCCATATCTCAAATCAACACAAACAGGCGTCTGCCCCGGGGCAGCGCCTGCTTTATGTACACACATATTCGTTTCATCAAAGAAAGATATTATGTGCTAGTGTGTTCACTTCATCAGAAGTGGTTAAGTCGCCGATCTGCCTAGTTCTTGTCATCCTCCCCTGAAGGAGAAGACCAGTAACGTGCAGAGAGATCTTCGTACCGGTGCCCGTAGCGGGACTCCAGTTCCTCACCCATATCCTGCTCCAGTTCGTACAACACCAGCTCTTGAGCAAAATGATTCAGTAGCAGCCCGGTCATTACCGGATGCTCCGTCACCACTGCCTGTGTGGCACATGATTCACCGCGCATGCCCAGCATGCACCAGCGGCGATCCACCACCAGGGAAAATTTCCGACCATTACCTGTGCCATACAAAGGCAATCCCGGCAAAGGAACAGGCTGATCGAGCATGCCTTCGCCGCCATCACACGACCATAACAGCCGCACACCGCGAGCCTCAGCCTGCTGTAAGTCATTACGTAGCAGCTCCGCCTCTTCACGCCAAACGTCTACGACAATTTCATGCTGAGCCTCGGCCAATTCACGGCTCAGATTCTCAAACACATTTTTGTCACCTTCAATGTTATAGAAGACAGGCTTCTCCGGTTCGCTCTTGGGCATGCTGCTCTGGACATAATCCAGAGAGGTACGCATTTGATCAGAGATCATGCGTGTCATCTCCTCAGGCTTCAGCACACTATACTTCGCTGGTTCCCCCGGACTACACCGCAAGAACCCACGCTGTTCCAGCCGTTGCAGGGTCGCATATACATTGGAACGGGACACGCCCAGCCGCTTCGCAACCTCATATCCTGAGGCTGATCCCTGACGAGCGAGTTCCACCATAATTTTAGATTCCATCTCGGTAAACCCGAGATGACGCAAATGATGCAGCAGTTGGTCCATATTCCCGTCCCCCCATGCTGTCAGCAACCCGCACTGCCTCACAATGATGCGGCAGTGCTTCTACTGCATCAGATCAGATCTGTTCGGCACCACAGCGCGGGCACCACTTCGACCCTTTGGGCAGCTCGGCTGCACAAATCTGACAATTCACCATTTCGCGTGATACTTCGGTCTGTACGTCCACCGTGTTCACGATCGGGTTATTTTCTTTCCAGTAGCGGATGCGTTCGTCCAGCTCCTGCTGACGCTCACGCTCCCGTTGCATCTCTTCATCTCTGCGACGTTCCCATTCCGCATCGAACGCTTCCTTTTCTTCTTGGGTAAACTCGGTACTGTTATATTCCGATTCCGTCTCCAGATCGGCTATGGACGGAATGACCGTGTGATACGGCTCGTCTTCCTCCAGTTCCAATTCAGGTGGCGCATCGTAGAAGTCCGGCTCCGGAGTTTGGGTCTGAGCTACAGCTGCCTCTTGTCTCGCGGCTGTGGTGGCTCCTGCGACTCCTGCAGCTCCTACTGTAGGTGCTGGTGACTTGAACTCACCCAACTTGCGTCCGCATTTAGGGCAGAAGTTGGCATCCAGGGAAGCGACGTGTCCACACTCGCACAACCGTTCATTCTTGAGCTGTGCAATCTTGTTGCGCAGGCCATCAATCTCGTCCTGCAATTCGTCGCAGAGCTGCGACAGATCCACCATTTCTTTTTCTGCACGCGTCATATCCTGTGCCCGATAACCCTCATAGAAGATGCGACCCATATCTGTAAAATGGACTTCCTGTTCCTGTTGCAAGCCCACAATCTGGTTGTTCAGTTTCCCAATCTCAACGGCGTGCTGGGCACGCTCTGTTGCTTTGTTCGCTCCGTCTTTGATGCGCTGAAGCAGTTTCATGACCATTCCTCCTCTGTCCCGTCAAAACCAATATTATCGAATCAATTTCATAAACGTTTTTAATGATTTATGAAATTGATTCTATCATTTCAAATTTTAGTAGATTAGCATATTACATCCTTCATGCAAAATGCTCAGGCATATAACTTATACGATATCATGCCAAAAAGTTGCGTAATCTCGTGCTGGTGCCCGTTTTATACCGATACTGGATGAAATCGGGGGCTTTCGTCAAGACCATATGTTCGGGTATAATGAAGCTTTGACCATACTTAACCGCCTGTTTAGGCGACTAACTCTATCATACCAATTTACAATGCGATTGTGAAAAGGGCAAATGGTTTACTTTTAACCGGGATAGTCCTATCCCTGAATGCATACAGAGGTGGATGAAACATGTTAAGTCCGAACTCAACGTTCTACCCCCGTCCGCTCGGGGTTACCCCGGCGGCGTCCCTGCCCCAGTCCCCGTCTGCTCCGCTGGAGACCAGTCGGCAACTCGTGAGCAATGATCAACAGGATGCCTTTTATTTTCGTTCTCTGGAAGAGGCGGGCATCAAGCTAAATGCACCACAAATCTCGGCTGTCCGCCATGGCAGAGGACCGATTCTGACGCTCGCCGGAGCCGGTTGCGGCAAAACGACTGTGCTGGCTGCAAGAGCCGGCTACCTCATAGAGGTCAGTGGCGTACATGCAGGCAGTATCCTGCTGGTGACGTTCACCAACAAGGCCGCCACCGAGATGAAAGACCGAATCGCTGCATTGCCAGGTATACGCCCGGCAGCCGCGAGAGCCGTACAGGCTCGCACCTTTCACTCTTTTGCGCTGACATTATTGCGTCATTACGGTGTGCAGGAAGAGATCTTTGGCGAGTCACGGGCCCAACATACCGTACTGAAGATGCTTCTTCGCCAAAATGGCATGAGTGAAGCCTTCCAGCCTGAAAGTCTGCTGGCGATGCTGTCTGCATGGAAGATGCAAGGATCGGAAACAACCGACCTGCCTGAAAAGTCACAGGAAGAACGCGACGCCAAGCGTGTCCTGCTAGGTTACGAAGCCTGGAAACAGGATCGGGGCAAAATGGATTTTGATGATATTTTGCTGCGCGCAGCTGCTCTGCTGCGTGATCCTGCTGTTCTGGGTCCGCTTCAAAAGCGTTTCCAGTACATTATGGTCGATGAGTTCCAGGATACCAACCACCTACAGTATGAAATTGTGCAAAAACTGGCTTACGCTCACCGCAACCTGATGGTTGTGGGAGACGATGACCAGACGATCTATACCTTTAATGGTGCACGCCAGGAATCGATTTTGGAATTCGATAAAGTATACCCCGGTGCACGCATCGTGACGCTGGATATCAATTATCGCAGTGATGCACGCATTCTGGGACTCGGAAGTGAATTGGTCGCCCGCAATAAACGCAGACGTGACAAACGGCTGCGTGCCGCCGGAAACCGCGGAGATGCGCCGCGCTTCGCTACACCTTCCAATGCGGAGGAAGAAGCGGCATGGGTCGTAAACCAGCTATGCCAACAGGTTGAAGAAGGGCAACACACCTATCGTGATATTGCGATTCTTCACCGGACAGCCAGCAGCAGCCGGGCTGTATTCGAGCAGCTTGTGTTGAAAGACGTACCTTTTGTACAGCATGGTGCTTCTCCGGTGTTCTATGACCAGTCTCTCATCAGACCCCTGATGGATCATTTGCGTCTGTCTCTTGATCCACGAGCTATGGATGCTCTCCCAAGTGCATTGGGACCGCTCTATGTATCACGTGATGCGGGTCTGGAATGGATTCAACGCTGTGAACAACAACAGGCTAAGAAATACCCACTCATCCATCTGGTGAAATGGGACAAGCTGAAACCATTCCAGCAGGAACAGGTCAAGGAACGCATCAAGCTGATCAAATCACTGCACAAACTGAAGCCCATCATCGCCATACAGGAGATGCGCAGGCAGTTCTACGATAAGTATATGGAAAGTGGTGATCCCAGCATCTTCACCCATTATAAGGAAACGATGCTGGAAACTCTGGATGAATTCGAAGCTGCCGTCAAAAAATTCGAAACGGTGGAAGAGTTCATCCAATTCGCGGATGAGCTCTCCCGCAGACACCGGGAGATGGAATCTCTGCGCCGCGCACAGGACAGTGACGCAGTACAACTGATGACGATCCACCGGGCCAAAGGTTTGGAGTTCCCTTGTGTATACTGGATCGGAGCCAGTGAAGGCATTGTGCCCCACAGTACAGCACTGCGCCAGGATATTCCTGAGGATCAGAAAGCTGCGCTTGCTGTGCAGCAGACAGACGCCGAACTGGACATGGCGCTGGAGGAAGAACGCAGGCTCGCCTATGTTGCCATCACACGGGCCAAGCAGTACTTGTATGTCACCTCACCGGCAAGCCATCACGGAAAGCCAGCGGATGTGTCCCGCTTCCTGCTTGAAGCCTTCGGCATGGAAGTTCCAGACAAACGCAAACCTCGCGAGGAGAGCCGGACGAGCGGCCAGACTTCATATGGCAAAGGCAATGGACAGTATACCCGCTCAGGCTCAGGTGCCCGTTCTGAAGGTCGGGATATGGCACAGCGCCGTGCAATAAGCCACAGTGACCGTCGTGACTTCGAGGTCCACAACGAACGAGATGAGGATCGCCTCGGTGAACGACGTGGGAGTGGTGAAATCCGCAATCATAAGGCATTCAGCACCACAGGTGTGAGTCCGACAGCTGGGACCTCCTCCAGTTCACAGTCGCACACTTCAGGTTCAGGTAATGCTGAGCGTACGGAGACTGTTGCGGTCTGGAAATGCAGCTCGTCTACCTGCAAAGCGTGGCTAAGACAGAAGCCGGCTGTGCCTTCAAAAGCAACCAAGAAGGCATCATCGGGACCTCCCGTCTGTCCACTATGTTCAGGATCGATGGAGGCAGGTACCCGCCAAGTTCCCGTAACGGGGAGATTTGGGAAATAAAATAACACGAGCATAGTCGCTCGTTTCAGGGCGCTTTTTGCTGTTTATTAACAGTAGAAGCGTCTTTTTTCCATTTCAGAATGGAGGTTGGATTATGCAGGACGGCAAACAACATCTGTATGTATCGGTAACTCATAACCTAATTGAACGAACAAAGAACGAATCTACACCCTTTGAAGTGTTGGTGGATGACGGGCAGTTGAGCCGATTGAAGGATCTGATGAAGGTGCTGGAGGATGACGATGCCTATACTTTGCAACGGGCTCCCGTACCCTACAAATCGGCAGACCACGATGAGGCGACAGAGCAATTTTCGGATGGCATGACCTTGCTGTACACCTTTCTGTATGACCATGGCACGCCGGACACACGGCAGGCGATTGAGAGCATGAACGTGCTTCCAAGACTGCAGGACACGGATTACGATGACCCGGGGTACGAGAATTCACCACTGAATAAATGACAGGATACCAAAAAGACTTCCTCTCCGATAGATTCGGGCAACAAAGCCGGGTTAAGGAGAATGGAAGTCTTTAATCTTTTCGATTATACGAAAGCTTTATAAGTTGTTTCATGTTTCATGAGAACCTCTTCATACCTTCCTGTTCGGATGATTTCCCCCTGCTCCATGACGATGATCTCATCAAATCCTTTTAAACTTTCATCATACTCATGAGTGATCATCAAACAAAGCACATCTTTCATCTGCCCCAGTATATCCTTGATCTGATCACGGGTCTCAGGGTCTAATGCGGAGTCTGGCTCATCTAATAATAATATTTCAGGCCTTTTATACAATGCTCTAGCAATACAGACCTTCTGTCGTTCCCCACCTGATAAATACTCTCCATGATCCCCTACCACAAAATCCAGCTGATCAGGATGCTTGTTGATACATTCACGAAGTTGCAGTCTTTCAATGAGTGATTGGAGTTCCTCAAAGTCGGAAGAAACATCGGATTGTCCCATAAGGATGTTTTCCCGAATAGTCGTGTTAAACAAATAGGTTTGCTGATCAATATAAGCCAAATTCTCATAACTCACTTGCTTCATATCTCTGTTGTCTAGTCGGATAGATCCTGTGTAATCCGTAATTAATCCTGCAATCATCTTTAATAACGTGGACTTCCCACTTCCGTTCCCACCAACAATTGCATATTTTTTTCCGGCTTCTAATGTGATAGAAACCTGACGAACTGCCGCCTTCTCTTCATCCGGATATACATAACTTATATTCTCCAAATGTATCTTTTCAAATTGATCAATGAAAACTTTATTATTCTCTTCACCATCTTCCGAACGCTCAATAATCTTATCGATCTGTTGGCGTATCGGCTTAGTGGAACGAACAATATTAAGATCCTGAGTGATACTGATAGCAGGTTCAAAAACATACATGATTAATTGAGTACATGCAATAAGAGAACCTACTGTGAGAGCACCGGTACTCACGGAGTAACCACCAATCAAGAAAATCAGTAGCAATAATACCATAGACGAACTTCCGAATGTAACATTTGCCAGAATAAGTATATCTCCAAACTGTTTGCTCTTCCGTTCCATTTTTTTTATTTTAATGACATGACGGTTCAGTATATAATTCGCAACCTTATAAATTTTGATTGTTTCATATCCATATAAAGCTTCACTTGTAGATTTAGTGTATTCTTCTGTTTTTTTGATTAATTCCTCTTTTAACAAGAGAATCCGTTTAGTGAATAGAAGAGGAAATATGCCAAGTACAGCAATAACTATAATCAAACTCAAGGTTAACAACGGGTTCAACACAATCAGAGTACATATGGATACTACCAGCAACAACGACTTCGAGATCAAATTAATCACAGTTTTGAAATAGTCATTTTCCAGAACAGGAATATTGGTTAATAGCAAGGATGCATATTCATCATTCTTTTGAGATTTGAACTGTCCGTACTCTGATTGTAATAAAGCTTTCATTACACGATTTCTAATCTCAATTGTCCTATGCATGACATACGTATTGTTCATTCTTCCTGTCACATATGTCATCGCCATTTGAATAACGATAATTATAAGTGCCAAAAACAGATAGAACCTGAATAAATTCATCTCATTAGCAATCAGGAAATCTGTGACCTTCATTAATGCCAGCGGAAATAAGACAGAGACAATCGATAATAGAAAATTGGCACTAATTAACACAATGAACTTTAAATCCTTCTGAATATATTTCATGATTGGCCCTCCGGTTTCTTCCAGAACAGCACAGAACATTCAGCTAATTGAGTTTCATTTTACGTTTAAGCCCCGCTCCTGCAATTATGTAATGCAGTGTCAGTGTGATCACCATAATAATGATGTATGCAAACCAGGGTGAGCTGCTAGTCGAGATGTTTACGTAGTCGGATTGATACTTCTGGCTAGCATTAAAAATACTTTCAATATTCCTGCTTATGATATATGAAGCAACAGAAGTATATATCAAGCTTGGAATACTAAACACGATTCCCACATTCCTGGCATGCCCTTGCTTCTCTTTAATCCAAAACATCTGTGCAATGAGCCCAATACCTACACTGGCTACAATGGGAAGAAAAACCAAAGCAAAGATCTGAATGATATCGACTTGACGCTGAAACGTCACCAGAACAAATAACAAAAGGATATGAATAACACACGACAGGATAAATAGTAGTTTTGTTTTCATATGCACCCTCCCTAAATATTCAATAGATTATATGTGAAATGAAAGAGTACCGTGTAGCGTAAGTTGTTTGTCTTTACATAGATTACACCCATCACAATCGAACCAGGTAAACGATACAGTACATTATCCATAAAGGGCTCATTCATATGTGTAACAAACGCAAAACATATACTGCTTAACAAGACAACGAACCATGCCCTGTTATATAGCTTTCTGATGATATAGCACATTGCCCCACGTGCCCAGAATTCTTCTGTAACAGCAACAATGCACATCTGAACTGTGCTTAAAATTAAAACCTGAAAATCAATCCCTTTACTAAATAAATAAGAATAGAGGAAAATTAAGGTTATGCATCCTATAATGATTTCAAGGTATTGGACTGATCGAACTCCCAACTCCTCTCGTTTCACCTGATATAACTTCTTCAGATACGAATAAGGGAATAAAATAAATCCTACGGTCATACTGACTCCAATTATCAGAAATAATGAAACCCACTCACTGTTTCCTGGTACTAAAAAACTCATGACAATTCCACTTATAGAGACCATAAGTGTAGGCAAAATCAATAGGATGAGAAAGTGTCCAATAACTTCTATAATGTTCTCTTTCTGTCTTTTGACACTAAAAGCTCTCCATTCAGAGATCCCTTCTTTCAAACTTCCTTATTCCTATTACACTGAAAATAGTACTGTACACTGCGACTAATGCTGCATTTGCTAAAAACAATTTCACAGCCTCAGACGTTTGGGTTAGATCCAACTCTCCAAACCTAGAAATATAATACGTGATGGACAGATATTGAATGGTTGGAAACTCTGAAACAAACATAAATGCAATAAGGACAATGCTAAAAATAATGACCGCAGTATTGGTTTTGAAATACACACTTAACATAACGCTGAATGTAATTGTGAAAATATAAACCAATACAATGCACAAAAAAAACAGGAATAAGCCTGTTAATTCTTCCGATTTTAATAATTGTCTCGTCACCAAATCTTCACGTTGAACAGCAAATAAATAATACATCACCAAAGTCACGATTAAAAAAACTAGACATATCACAAAAAAGGCCAATATCAGTGAACTAACTTTTGCAAAGTACATTTTGGGACGGTTATTTATCCGTTGTGTATATAACAAAATACTCTTGTTCTCAATTTCACCTCCCAATGATCGGACAGACACCAGAGATAGAATAAAATAATAGATGTATACTGCATTTACGAAGCTGAACATATTCACAAAGAAACTCATGCCATATTCTTTCTCTTCCCCGGTGAATACAATAACAGAGGAATTGAGAAAAATACCGATGCTATACAAAGCCGGGATTGCAAGCATCGTAAGCATAATCCACATATCCTTACGATACATCAATTTCCGTAGTTCAATGTTGCATATGTTTCTAAAGCTCAACATGCTCGTTATCTCCTTCAAACAGTCTAATGAGCGAACCTTCTATGACGTTCAAATCTTGCAATTTCACTTGATGTGTTACAATTTCTTCTATCACTTGGTTGAGTGTCTCCACATCAGCAACTTGAATCCTGTTCGCTATTACCCTAACACTTTCAATTGCGTCTATCTTATCCAGTAAAGCAGAAATATTTGAGGATGACTCATCAAAAACGATTTCATATTTGCGTCCGTCGTCAAATACACCATCGTATTTTTTCTCTCCATCTTCAATGTAGATAATTCGGTCACATACATCCTTGACTTCATTCAGGTTGTGATCAGAGAAAATAACGGCCTTATTCTCCTGTTTTGCCTTTTTAATTATGATATTTTTGACCAATTCTCGACCCATAACGTCTAGTCCCACCAAGGGTTCATCTAAAATTAGGAAGGGCTTGTCATTCAGCAGAGCCTGTGCGAGACCCAACCTTTGTTTCATACCAAATGAGAATTTTTTTACATACTCTTTTTTTCTCTTGGTCAGCCCTACAAGTTCGAGTACTTCGTTCAATTGATACTCTACTTTGTTCATATCCGTGACACCGTCAGCAAGCATAAGCAGTTTCAAATTATCGTATGCGTTCATATAATCTAAAAAGCTACTCTCAATCAGTACCCCGAATCGAGAGATTAAAGATGGTTGTTCTTGGACATCATGCGAATCGACGAGAATTGTACCTGAAGTGGTTTGTATATGGTTCACAATACAATTCATAAGCGTAGTTTTACCCGAACCGTTCTTTCCGATCAAACCTACAATTTCACCGGATTGAATACTAGCTGAAAAATTATGAAGGGCCAAATGTTTACCGTAAAACTTCGTCACATCTTTCAATTCGAGAATCATAAATCTACCCCTATATCCTCTTGATAGAATGGAGAGACTCAGAACACAAATTTTTATCTGAGTCTCCCAAAATTATAAGTTATAACACACTACCACTTGTTACCAAAACTAACACAAACATATACACCCACACTGACACAGTTTGATTTGGACAATGCTTTACGAGTCGAAAACAACATTGAGATACATCTCCTTTTTATAAGTATGATTATTCAGTTTTCTTCATCACCATTTATTTCCATAACTCACACACACAAATACACCTACACTAACACAGTTAGGTTTGGATACCGTCTTACGTGTCGAAAACAACATATTATCACCTGCCCTTCCTTAAAAGTAATATATTATCAAAAATTTCAAACTGAGGATTCAATGTATCCAATAGACTCTTTTAATCTTTGAATCGAATCCCTGTAGAAATTTTTAATAAACGGACAAAAGGCATCTCTGTTATTAAGTGTATTGTTGTACAACCAACTTCTACCTCTGCATCCACCACCACATAGATATCTATATTTGCAATGTTTGCATTCTTCAATGTTGTCAACATTAAGTTTCAGGAAGGGATTATCCGGATGCTCCAATACTTCATCCAATTCTTGTTCCAGTATATTGCCCAAACTTAAGGATGAGTCGTGCAGCATATGACAAGGATATATCGTACCATCTGCCCCAATGCTAACCATCTCTTTACCAACTTCACAGTTCCCTCGACAAGTCAGTTCAATTTCCCCTGCTGGCATGTCATAGATAGGAACACTTTGATCCAGATTCGATATTTTCTTGGAAAACTGCACTAGGGAGTGATGATCAAATATGTATGGACGAAAATATTCGTCTTCTGGATTCACCGTAAAAATACTGAAGGAAAGTTTGACATCAAGTTGTTTGGCGAAGTTTAAGTACTCATCAATATGATTAATGTTTTGAGCATGAATGGTTGCAATCAAAGTTACAGAAGCCTTTTGTCTTAAATAAGTCACATTGCTAATAATCTTTGGCATGATACCCTGATCACGAATAAATCGTGTTTCCTCATTATATCCATCAATGGAAATACTAAGTGCATCTATATATTGAAATGCCTCTTCATAGCGTCGATAGTTCATCGTTCCATTACTGATGACATGCAGATTCTCAATGCCCAGAGTCTCTTTTGCAAACTTGCATATTTCCACAATATCTTTGCGAATAAATGGCTCTCCTCCAGAAAAGACAATTTGTTCCGCACCATTCGCTTTCAGTTCAGATAATACATGACATATCTTTTCAAAAGGCAGTGCATCCTTTAGATTTCGTTCCTCCACAAAGGAGTAACACCCCACGCAATGCAAATTGCACCGATCTGTAAGATGAACATAAGCCGCTTTGAGCCCTTTCTTTTCTTCTACAAAAAATTGATTCTCTATCATACATTCTAGTAACTGTTGTTCTTCTTTATCAAGCTGAACAAGTTCTACTCCACTGTTGATCTGTTCAATCAAATGCACACCTTTTGCATCCAAACCAATAATGGATCCATTACCAATATTACCAATCATGCGTATTCCATCAATTTCAAACTGTCTAATGTCCTTGTGTAATTGGTACCGATCATCTAAAACAGAACTCACAATATCACCTCATACTTTGATTTTCTTACGGAATCAAATTTCATAAAGGTAAACGTTACCATTAATTTGAATGAGTAGTATATGTTTGTCATATGTTATTATATTCCATCTATATGTAAATACAGGTGACAAATGTCACTATATGTAATATAGAAGTGTGAATTCACAGTTTTATCATATATGGAATAAAAAAAGACATGCTTCAGTCGGAATACACCGATTTGCATGCCTAAACATAAACAATACACTTTATATTTTAATCGTAATTAATCCAGACGAATCTCCTGCCCTTTCTCAGCGGATTCGTAGATTCCGCACAACATGCGCGTGGAAGCCACACCATCCGCAATTGGGCTAATCGGCTCTGTGCCGTTCAGGCAACAATCCACAAAGTGGTCAATCTGGTTCTGGAATGCACTATGAATATGGAGACCCGTGTTGTCCGTCTGGGGTTCAATATTCAGAATGGTGTTATTTTTCTCCGTGACGATCAGTGTCTCCGGCTCCAGTTCAAATCCACCGCGCTCACCGTATAACTTCACGGAAGATTCATCCCCGCGTGCATGCAGGGTAAAGCTCACATCCACCGCCAGCGAAGCCCCGTTTTCAAACCGAATGAGCGCATTTGCCATATCTTCCACGTCATTCACAGCTGCGCTGTAGTCGGCTGCTTTGTAAAAAGAAAGATGTTCGATATGGGCACGATTGCCCAGCTTCCGATACGTATTACCACTGACCGAAACAGGCTTGGGCCTGCCCATCAGATACCAGCATTGGTCAATGATATGTACGCCCAGGTCAATCAGAGGACCGCCGCCGGAACGGCTTTTGTCAGCGAACCAACCACCCGGATTGCCATGCCGCCGCAGAATGGAAGCTTTGGCATAATAGAGTTCACCAAACTCTCCGGCATCAATGAATCTGCGCATCATCTGCATATTGTTATCATACCGACGCACAAATCCAACGATAAAGGTACGTCCACTCTTCTTCACCGCTTCTTCAATCCGCAGTGCATCTTCCACATTGGTTGCCACCGGTTTCTCTAGCAACACATGCTTGCCTGCCTCCAGTGCAGCAATGGCGAATTCCGCGTGTGTATTATTCCAAGTACAGATACTGACAGCATCCACATGCGGGTCCTCCAGCATCTCCCGATAATCGGTATAGACGGACTGGGCATCATACTTCTGTGCCGCAGCTTTAGCCCGCTCCTCGTTCAGATCACAGATCGCATAGATGACGGCATCCTCGTTTTTGGCATAACATCTCATATGAAGATCCGAGATAGATCCTGTACCAATCATTCCGATGTGTAGCATTTGTTTCGTGCTCATCATCATCCTCCCTTCCTTTTCCACAACTTCCAGAACATCATTATCGTCTAGTCTGCCCGCAGCATGCCTTCGTAAATACCCGGCGTCGAATTTTCAATCTTCACGGCACCCAGTGTCCGGGCATAGAAGTCTACAGGTCCCGCTGATCCGATAATCGCATACCCGTAACCGTCCGCCTTCATCGCATGCATACAGGCCAGTAAAAGGGCTGTGCCTACACCTTTGCCCCGTGCATCCTGGCTCACACCTGTCGGTCCGAAGAAATTGCGACATGTCGCTTCGTAACAGGCAAATCCAATCATTTTCCCATGCTCAACCGCAATATAACAGGACACGGGCTGACGCGCAAAAGCGACCTCGCATTCATCCACCCAAGCCTGGCTAAAATGTGACCTCACCCAATCCAGTACAAGCTGCTTCTCTGGGGCAATGGCTCTTCGAATCACAATGGAGGATTCCTCCAACGTTCTCAGTCCACTCTCTTGCTCCGGCAAACGATAGAGCGCTACCAACATATCACTCATCTAATCCGTTCCTCCTCGTACTTGAATGCGAAAATAAGATAAAGGTTTGGCCACTTACCTGAAATTAACCTGATCCTGCTGCTGATAACCTGCAATTCAAGCGATATTTCAAATCTAAACTAACATACCGTTTACATTCATTGCATATTAACTGCAACACTGAGACGATTTGTCCCGTCTATTAACTTGAAGCGCGGCCCTAAGGAAGATTTTACCGCGACAGTACAAAGATTAGAAGGGATGAATATTGATGAACAACAACATGAAAAAAGTAAGTGCCCTGATGGCCCTATCCATGGCATTGGGTGGTGGAGCCGCTTATGCAGCAACACTGGACAACACACAACCAGTCCATCAAACATCCGTTTCAGCCGATAGTAAGGCAACTGATGCAGTAAACGTATCCGTGAATGGTACATCCATCTCCGATGGTTATTGGAACAAGGATGGCAAAGTAGCCATGATCCCGCTGCGTGATCTTACCGAAGCACTGGGTATTGAACTGAAATGGAATAAAGAGAACAAAACTGCAGAGCTGACACGAGGTGTTCTCTGGACACAGGTAATGACAGGCAAAGATCAATATTCCGTAAATAAAATGCTGCTCAAGCTGGGTACAGCGCCCGAAATCACAGGTGGCACATTGTATGTACCGGCTTCTTTTGCCGAAAAGGTACTGCATGGACAAGTGAACACAACAGGGAATCAGGTGACTATCTCTAGTGAAGAGGACGTGAAGACGGTTACTGAGCGTGGTGTTATTACCCGAATCTCGAACCAAGATGATTATAAGTCCATCCAGATTGGCGGTGCAGGGTTGGATGGTATCGTGCTCAATCTGAATGAAGATACGAAATTCATCTCGTCAGACGGGAAAGAGATTGCACTAACCGATCTGACCATTGGTATGAACGTGGAGGCTGAACATTCCCAGATCACAACACGCAGTCTGCCACCACAAACGCCAACCTATAAAGTCACTGTACTGGCTGACGCTACAGAATCTGAAACACAATTGAAAGAGATTCTGGGGACGGCTGGTACGATTGAAAATGTAACAACAGCTGAAGGCAGCATCTCACAAATTGAGATCACAGGTACACGGTTAACTGAGACCGCTCCTGACCATGTCGTGCTGAACATCGACAAAGACACACTGCTCGTGAACCACGAAGGTGAAACGGTGAAAGCTGAAGAACTGACTAAAGGAACTAAAGTCATTGGTTTCTACAGTCCTGTGCTGACACGCAGCCTGCCTCCGATCGGAACAGCTTGGAAAGTGGTTGTTGAAGCACCAGCAGCAGAGCTGGAAGCGAAATAACACGGTTAGAAAAACGTCTGGCTGAGACACATGTTATATGTTGTTGCAGACCGCTTGTATCTCTTGGCGCACGGTGCAATGAGTTTGACGCATCAAGAGCTCAGCCGTGCAGCTGGACTGCGAAGTCAATTCAAAAAAGACCTTATCTGCTTGTCTTCTGACAAGCACGGATAAGGTTTTTTGGTTTTTTGGTTGTTTAGAGTGTGTCTTCACACACTTGCTTCAAAGGGAAGCGTACCTGACTTGTCCGGATCAGACACATGCGATGTACGCTGCATACGAAATACGTTGCATACTGAATATAAGAGCAAGCGGATTTAGTGCTAACGAATCTGAGGCATCTTATTCAAGCATTTAAAGCACCTGTAAAAATCTAAGGAATCTGACACATGCTATATCAGAATAAACAGCTGTTTACAGCGTTTTTGTCTGAAGAATTCGAGAAATAACGGGTCTGATGTTCCTTACATTTTAAAAAGAGGACCTAATGGCCAAATAAGACGTCCTGTGTTCCTTAGAAAACCTTCAGGGTAATCGTCAGGATCAATCGGCTTGTACTTTATCTTCAACGATCGCTTCCACTTCAATCTCAACCATCAACAAGGGATCAATGAGTGCGCTAACTTCAACCATGGTGGCTACAGGCTGGATCTGTCCAAAAAATTCACCGTGAGCCTTGCCGACTTCCTCCCACCTGGAGATATCGGTCACAAACATTCGGGTTCTAACGACATGCGACATGTCAGCTCCCAATTCTTTCAGTGCATTCTCGATCGTCTGCAAAACGAACCTCGTCTGTGCATATGGATCACCTGCCCCAACGACTACACCATCTTGCATCGCGGTTGTACCCGCCACTTCGATTCGGTTCCCTACACGGATGGCACGGCAATATCCCACCAACGGTTCCCATGGGGAGCCGGTAAATACCTGCTGTCTACTCATTCTTTCGTCCCTCGCTTTGGTTGTATTTATCTAAATTGAATTGGATTAAACATGAATTATATCAGTGCACCATCATCTCAGACAATAGAATGGAGTATAAATCTATCTTCATTCCATCATCATTTTGCAAAAAAAATCCCTGATGACTGCCCATTGTTTAGATCAAGGGCCGTTCATTCAGGGATAGCATCCGGATTACAACTTGATATTCGCCTCATCAAAGTATTCTTCCAGAGTTAAACCACTCTTCACTACATCTGACGCCAAATCCGTACCGATGTATCGGATATGCCAAGGCTCGTAGACGTAACCTGTTGTGTCTTCTTCACCTTTCAGATAACGAATGACGTATCCATATTCAGCAGCGTGTTCAGCCAGCCACTGGCCTTCCTTCGATGTGCCAAATATCTCTTCCAGCACATTGCCTACACTCGGACTCGATACATCGATGGCAAGACCCGTCTGATGTTCGCTTCTGCCTGGTACAGAGCTCACACGATCCGTGTATTCTTGACCTTTGGTTTTGACATTGTTGTTATAGATGGATACCTGGCGCTGATATGATCGATAGCCAGACACTGCACGAAGCTCAATGCCATCCGCCTTTGCACCTGCAAACAACTTCTCCAGCGCCTCGGCAGCTTCCTTGCGCATATGCCGCTTCTCGTGCGGTTCGTCGAAGGAGAACGGTACATTCGGCTCCACCAGATCGGCCGGCTCGTACCCTTCAGGCAGACTGCGCTGCTTGTTCACAATAACGGTCATAGACTCGGCATTGGTCACCACGGATTGTGCATCAATCGTCGTTTGCAGTGCGCTGATGCTGCGTTTCTCCATTAATGGATCTTCCGCTGTTGCCCCGTTACCATCGTCTGAAGAACCCTGCTCTTCGCCTGCTGAAGCATTTCCTGACTCGCTATCCGTCCCTTCACCGCCGTTGCCTGAAGCTGACGCATCATCGCCACCAGCATTGTCGCCGTCCGTTCCCTTATCCTCCGTAAAATGAACCGTTGTGCCGTCCGACTCCTGTTGTGTGTTACCTGCTCCATTCGGATCCTGGCTCTCCTCTGTGCCATTCTGGCACGCGGCAAGTATTGCTCCGCATATCATCAATGAGGACAGCATAACCACCATGCGGCGCTGTCTTCCTGTACGTGATTTCATGTAAAAACTCCTATCGCCATAATATAAATGTTATATAGTTCTCAGCGTGCAATGTTCCCTGCGACAGTATACCTTAATTGGGAGCGAAGCTCCACCGGTAAAGACCTCCTTTAGACGAGATCCGAATGAACATTTACGTGCTGTACAGCCTGTATGATCGTTTTTTGGACTTTTAGAGCAACATCCCAGTGCTGTGCACAATAGCAGTGAAATGGGAATATGCCTTCATATATCCAAAAGTGATTATGCAATAAAAACAAGCAGGGGTGATCTGAGATCTCCCCCGCTCTGATGAGTGCATCATTTGGTTGCCGGGCTGTCCGTCTTCTTCTGGACAGCCTGCCACATCCGCGCGGCTACACGTTCGCGGATCAAGTCCAGCCCTGCGGTGGCCGGCACGCCCGGCAGTAGCGCCGTCAGCTCCGGCAGAGCTGGCGGCTTGCCCGGCTGCGTGAGACGCACCTCAACGGCGCCAAAGCCCGGCCCCGGCTGGTGCATGGCGCCGTCTGCGGCTGCCTCGGCGATCCACTCGCCGACGGCTGCGCCGCCTTCGCCGCCCCGCACCTGCGGGCGGCCAGCCGTTTCCGCTGCGCGGCCGGGGCCGCTGGGATCATGGGCGAGTTCCTCCGCCCATGCCCCCAGCACGCCGGCGAGCAGCGCTTCGCGCGGCAGGCCGGCGTGCGCCAGCTGCAGCAGCGGCTCGGCCGCGAGGCGCGCGGCTACGGCGCGCTCAGCGGCCGCGGCATGCGCGCTCGGGCGGCCGCAGGTGCACGCCACGGCCGCGCTGGCCGTTGCTGCGCCTGGCGGGCCTTCGGGCGCTTGCGCAGCCGGCAGCAGCCCGGCAAGCTCGTCAGGCGCCGGGCCGCCGCGCAGCAGGGCGTACAGCGTCAGCGGGCGCTTGCGCAGCTGAGCCAGTACAGCCTCGCGCTGGGCTTCGCTCAGTGGCGCTGGCGTTCCCGTGACCGTGAACACGCCTGCAGCTGATCCGGTCTTGCCCTCAGCAGCGGAATCAGAATTCTCCTGTTCTGCATCCGCTGCTGTATTTACTTCTGCTGTCCATCCACCGGGGGACATATGCAGCTCGATCTTCCATTTTTCACTCACAACAATCCCCCTTTCTCAACATCTATATTCTCATGAGATTTTAAGGTCACAGCCACGTCTCACCCTGAAGCGAGATCAGGCCACGCAGCTCATCATCCGACATCTCGGTCAGCCAGTTCTCGCCTGAACCGACGACTTGCTCAGAAAGTGCCTTCTTGCTCTCAATCAGCTCATCAATCCGTTCCTCCAGTGTGCCCTGACAGATCAGCTTGTGCACCTGTACATTGCGATTCTGCCCGATTCGGAATACCCGGTCCGTCGCCTGATTCTCGACCGCGGGATTCCACCACCGATCATAGTGAACAACATGACTCGCGCGGGTCAGATTCAGACCTACACCTCCGGCACGAAGAGATAGAACAAACATGGACGGCCCCTCACCTTTTTGGAAAGTATCCACCATATCGTCTCTCTGCGCCTTCGACACACCACCATGCAGGAAATACGGCTCTTCCTCATATCGCTGTTTCAACCTCGACACCAGCAGATCCCCCATAGCAACATACTGCGTGAAGATCAGGGCAGATTCCCCGTTATCACGGATGGCGTCCAGCAGTTCAAGCAAACGTTCCATCTTACCGGATGCCTCAGCCTTACCGTGGTCTTTCCGATTGCTGTCCGCCAGCACCGGATGATCACAGATCTGCTTGAGCTTGGTCAGAGAGGACAGAACAATTCCCTTGCGGGCAATGCCGTTTCTGCCATCCAGACCACCCATCAGATCGTCCACCACACGCTGGTACAACACCGTCTGCTCCGGCGTCAGAGAACAATAGGATTTCAGTTCAAGCTTCTCTGGCAGATCCTTGCGAATATCCGGATCACTTTTCAGCCTACGCAGCATGAACGGAGATACCAATCGATGAAGCTCACGCAAGGATGCTGCATTTTCTTCGGATGGGCCGAGTCCCGTATAGCGCTGGCGGAACGATGAAGCTGTGCCCAGATACCCCGGATTGAGGAACTGGAAAATGGACCAGAGTTCGCTCAAGCGGTTCTCCACAGGTGTTCCTGTCATCGCAATACGATGAAGTGTAGACAGACGCATCACGCTTTGCGCTTGTTTGGTACGGTAGTTCTTAATATATTGAGCCTCATCCAGCACAATGGTGGACCAGTGCAACGAAGCCAGATCCGGTCCATCTCTGCCTGCCAGATGATAGGTCGTGAGTACAATGTCATGCGTCTGCGCTTCTGCCTGAAAATCATTCCCGTGCAACCGTTGTCCGCCATGATGAATATATAGCGACAGATCCGGGGCAAACCGCTTCAGCTCACGCTGCCAGTTTCCAAGCAGCGAGGTAGGACACACAATAAGTGCAGGCAGATGAATAGGTTGCACCTGCGTATGCCGATCCGCTGGGAATACATCATCAGATCCGTTCAGCAGCTCATTCTCACGGGCTTCCTCTTCAGCCGCCTGGCGTTCCTCGTGTTTGCGGTCCAGCAGACAGGTAATTACCTGAATCGTCTTCCCAAGTCCCATATCGTCCGCGAGACATACGCCGAAGCCCAGCTCGCGCATGGCCGATAACCATTGGTAACCTCTTTCCTGATAAGGACGCAATTCACCGTGCAATTCTGCCGGAACCTGACGAGGCTCAATGCTACGAAGCACCTGTCCATCGAGCAGGAAAGCGAGCAGCCCATCAGATTCTGCACCAAAGACGGAAAGCCCCTTCCATGCGGAATCTTCCCCTTCATCCGCAGCCAGATGCAGCCATTCGGAAAGAGGCATATATTGTTCTTCTTCTTTTTTCATATAACGCAGGACTTGGCGAATCTCTTTCGTGTCCACTTCAATCCATTCACCGCGGAACATAACATACGGAACTGTGGATTCAGCCAGTGCTGCCAGTTCCTCTGCCGTGACGGGTTTGCCATCCAGCATAGGCTCCGCCTTGAAAGCAACCAATTGTTCCATGCCCAGTGCCGATGGGGCTCCAGGCAACCGCTCGTTTCCTCGATTCAACATCTGTAGACGTAGTCCCGCCCGACGTTTCCCGGCACGACTCCACCTTGAAGGCATGAGAACAGTTATCCCGGCCTTCTGCAAACGTGGAACCGCATGCGTGAGAAATTCAAAGAAACCCTGCTGCTCCAGCTTAATTCCCTCGGGACGAGCGGTGAGCAGCGCCGTCTCCAGTTCAGGTGCCAGTTCTGCTGCATGCCCGAGTGCCATCAACAGCTGCTCTGCCGCCGAGGTATATAATACTTTCCCCCGGTCCAGATCTCGCTCCGGATGTGCCCAGATGGTGCGTACAGGCAACCTCAGGCTCGTTTCCTGCTCACTGTCTACCCAAAAGCTTATTCCCCAGATCGTTTCATGTTCGCCCAGTGGCGGCTCCAAACGGAGTACCAGCTTCAATTGGCCTTCGGCAGGCGCCATTTCTTCGGCTCCCACGATCGGCATCGTCGTTCCACCAGCTTCTTGCAACGTATGAATAAACGCTGTCATGTCGTCCGTCGGCCCTTGCACTGTTACAGGACGGAACATCGAGATCAGACTGTTCCACCAAAGCTCCGCTACTGGCGAAGATCCGCGTCGATAAGGCGTGCGGTATCGGGACAGTTCACTGTCCATACCCTCCAACTCACTTGTCACTACAGCATGAATCATTCCACTCATGAATGAAAATAATACCGCCGCCCCTGCTTCTTCACGCGTTTCCGGTTCCAATGAAGCATAGGCTCCCGGTGCAGCCAACCCGATGGGAGGCATCGCTTCAGCAAGATCGCGGAAGCGTTCGATGTCATCCTCCTGTTCCAAGCGTGGCCGCCATACACCTGTCAATGTTTCTTGCCCGGTCCGTCGCCGTGCGCCGGTCTTTGCTGCGAATTCAGCCGATGGAGCAATTGCTCCCCGCAACAGCAGCTCCTGTGTGAACTGCGCCGCTTTGATCCAGTAACGCATCTCTTCTCCAACCTGAATTCCGGCTGCATTTAACAAACGGTCATCCCATTGCAGCAGTAGCCTGAAGGCATCCTTGGGCGAGACTGCCAATCCTTCCAATGTGCGTCCCAGCAGTTGACGCCGCTTCGTGTTCTTGGCTTCAGCCGTGTTCCTCAGCGGATTCGGCCAGCGCAGCTCCGCAAGACGCAGAGCGGCAGGCTGAAACAGACGACCCCCGTCGCCAAAATTCAACCTTCTTACCACGTGGCTCCATGCATCCACACGTGGTTCCGATGTTTCACCGGAAAAACAAAAAAATACGTCACCAAGCCATACTCCATACAGCGATTGCATCATTAAAGTCTCCCGTCATCCCTTCGCATTGTTACTCTCCATCATATACGAAAATGAACGGATTTAAAAACCTTTACCCACAAAAAGTGGTTATTTCGATGATTAGGGCGTGTCTCAAAACTCACTGAAGTGCATCCTTCGGAGTTTTCAGACACGCCCTGGCGGCACAAAAAAATGCCCCTTCTCCCGAAAAGCGGATGAGGAACATTTGGGTCAACCAAAGGATAATACTGAATATTCAAAGAATTACGGATCGTTATATTACTATGATCTGATCAAGCTGCCCAGCAATACATCCAGGTTCAAAATGCCAGCACGATGATCTTCACAGAACCCGATTTTGTCAAAAACGCCAAGCATGAAACGGCGGTGTTCCTCAGCAGGTTCCTCGAAACGATCGTAACTTACGACAGAATCGACCATATCTACGATCAGCGGTACAAATCCACCTTTGTAAGGCACCACAATAATACGTGTAGAAGAGGTATCCTCCTGATCTGGCATGCCTAACAATACACGAAGACTCACCACCGAAACGACCTTACCATACAACGAAGCAAAACCTCTGATCTCCGGACTTCCAAATGGGACCGTTGTCACCTGAACCATTCTGATGATCTCATGAACTTCATCAATTCGTAGTGCAAAGATCTGGTCTCCTACCGAAAAATTAATATATTGCATGCCCTCATCCATAATTATCCCCATACCCTCTCATTCCGTATAATCAGACTACTTTCGTCCCATTAGATGTTACTTTGGTGTATCGGTTATTTTCAAGCAAATGTTTAGGCTTCAGATCAATTTTGCCAACTTCACCAGACGTTGCATTACAGTTGCCGTCTCCGCTCTGCTCATTTGTCCTCTTGGATTCAACAAAATTCCATTTCCTTGGATCACGCCGGATGAAAGAACTGCTTGTGTAGCTGTTTCTGCCCGTGAAGAAATCTGATCTTGAACCGCTCACCTCCTATTAAATGCCATATAAAATTACCGCATCAACTGCCGATATAAATAGTATATACAGGATTAGAAAAGAGGAAAATCATGACGCTCAAAACTAAAGTTATTGTCATCGTCACCACCATCTGCATTCTGCTCGCTGCTCCACTCAGCTATATCGCGCTGTACGTGATTGAGAAGCAAGCGACGGAATCTGTAGATAATGAGCTGCAAAGCACAGTTCAGAAAGCAGTAACAGAAGTTAATGGCTGGGCTTTGACTCAAGCCAAAGTCATCGAAACACTGGGCAAAGTCATTGATGATACGGTACCCCTCAATGAGATCAGCATGGAGCATCTACAAGCATTCCAACTGGCCTCTAACAAAGAGGATATCGCCACCATTTACTTCGGGCTCGAAGACGGTACATATTTAGACGGAGCAGGCTTCATACCAGATGCCACCTTCGATGCACGAGAGCGTCCATGGTACGTAGCCATCAAAGCTTCGAACGCACTTACGTTCAGTGATGCCTATGTCACCAAAGCCGGTATACAGTCCATTTTCATCGGCGTGCCGTTACATGACGAGAACGGGAATTTCCAAGGAGCCATATCGGAAAATATATCCCTCGATTCCATTAAGGATGAGATCAGTTCGATCCACACAGACAACGGATTCACCTTTTTGCTGGACCAGAAGGGTGTTGTGCTCTCACATCCGAATCAAGAGTTGTTGAACACACCTCTCGCCGAGCAGAGTGACTATACCGATATTGTGGGTACGATGCTTAATCAACCTAGCGGATTGTCCGAATATACGTATAATAACGATCGGCAGTTAATCTATTACGAGAAAATTCCGAATACCAACTGGATTGTAGCAACCTCCATCTCCAAAGCTGCCGCCTTAGCGGAATTCACCAAGACAAGACAGCTGTATCTGGCGTTTATCGTTATTTTCACCGTGGTGCTGGCGGCTCTGGCCTACTTCTTCGCACTCAGAACGATCAAACCCCTGCTGAATATGAAGAACAGTGCGCAACAATTGGCCGCAGGAGATCTTACGGTGCAAGTTGCCGTTAAAGGTAAAGATGAAATTGCCCAATTGGGCACTTCTTTCAATGCCATGTCCACTTCTCTGCGTCAGTTGATTCAACAGGTGGATCACTCCGCACAGCAAGTACAGGCCTCTTCTCAAACGATGTACAAGGAAGCTTCCGGCAGCAATGAAATTGCAGGTCAGATCTCCACAGTCATTGAAGAGATTGCCAAGGGTGCAGGCGAACAGGCTGAATCCATCCAATCCGGTGCAGAAATGGTATCTGGCATTAATCAAGTGATTGATCAGATTACAGATGAGGCTCATCAAGCCTCGCAAACGATACTGGATGTTACTCAGGCCATGGAAAGTGGTACAAGTGCTATCAGCCGCCAGATGAATCTTTCTGAAGTCGGGCAACAATCCACTACTCGAGTCGAAACATCCAATGAACTACTCCTTAGCAAGATTGGAGCAATCTCCGAAATTACGGGCAGTATTCAGAATATTGCGGCCCAAACCAATCTGCTGGCCTTGAATGCATCTATTGAAGCTGCACGTGCTGGAGAGCATGGCAGAGGATTCGCAGTAGTGGCGGGTGAGGTTCGGAAACTGGCAGAACAGTCCTCACAGTCTGTAGCGGGTATCGATCAGTTGCTGAATGATCTGAATACTGCAGGCCAGCAAAGTGCAGCAGAGCTGGAGCAATTCAGATTGAATAGTACAGCCCAATCCGACTCTATGGCAGAGACGTCAGCATCATTTGAGAATATCCGTCAGTCCATTGAAGAGATTATTCATCAGATCAATTCCATTACTTCGGGCATGAACAGCATCAAATCAGGTGCAGCTCAGGTCTCTGACGTCATTACAGGCCTCGCAGCGGTTGCCGAGCAAAGTGCTGCTTCGACGGAAGAAGCTGCATCCTCCACAACGGAGCAATCCGAATCTATTGGTAACATCGCAGAAGCCGCCAAGGCATTATCGGATCATGCAGATCAGTTGCTCTTGGAAGTTAGTCGTTTCAATACGGAGAGTAAGTAACCTAACATTCAATTTCATTATTTTACATGTGAAAAAGACCAAAAATCGGCACGAAGCTGATCTTTGGTCTTTTTTTATCCCCATATTTATGGATCTGTTTCTATGTTTTCAAATACTTGGAACAAAAAATCAAGATTTCTGTGGATAACTCGTTTTCTTGTTCCAAAATGAATGTTTTATCGAGTGAAAACATGAGTTATACCTGATTTGTGGATAAGTTGTGCACATATTGCACACATGCTGTGGATATGTTTAGCATTTCATGTGGATATTCATTATTTTAATGTGGACATGTTGTGTATTTGTTTGTAAATCTGACGTAAAATCTGAATTTCCGCTCCAGTTATCCATCACTGTGGACACGTTGTGGACATGCCCCATTTCCTTCAATGCAGTTATTCAGTGATTCATTTATTCGACCAATTCACCCTGACGCATGATCAACTTATCATCGATGTACACATCCGGCTTTTGTACAACTGCATCGATATGCACACCGGCGGCAATCGTTCCACCGAATGTATTATTGCTGCCAAAGGCTACATGAATTGTGCCATACACTTTCTCATCTTCCAGCACTACACCCGTGATTCGCGCCTTGTTATTGGTCCCAATCCCGAATTCACCAAGAAAGCGACCATCCCCCTCGCCAAGTGTTGCCAGTAATTGAGCCCCATCCGGGCCTTCAACTGACACCAGACGTCCTTCCTTGACGGTTAGTAGCATAGGCTCACGGAGTGCCCCTATTCCAGCAACGGAACCATCTACAACAATACGGCCTTCGCCTTTACCCTCAACCGGAGCTATATAGGCTTCTCCAGATGGCAAATTGCCCGATTCACCGGGATTCAAGTACATACCTGTGCTCGGTACACCGTTACGACCTTCTATGGAAAAGGAAAGACTATGGCCCTGCTTTTCTATTCGTACATGACGACCTGCCGTTAATAGATCCGTTACCTTCTCAGTTAATGCTTTTACTTTTGGGTATTCAGCCGTGATTGCCCCGTTCATAAACATATCCTCTGTCATACCAGGCATCGTTGCCACTCGGGTCCCTGATGCAGCCGCTTGTTTGCGTGCCTGGGTATGGGTTAATGAATATCGCGTTATACACACGGCTACGTCCGCCTGAATCATGGCCTTTGCAATGGGCGCAGGCGGCTCTTCTCCAGATCTGCTGCGCTCCTCCATAATTAGCAGGACCGACTCTGCTCCAAGTGCTTTTCCTGCCTCATAGATGGATTCCGCCAAATCCCGTTTCATATCGTCTGCGACAACCACCAGATTCTCTCCGCTACGCAGCCCCAGACACTCCGTTAGCACATTTTTACTGATTTCCACACGTTGCTGATTCATACATGTATCTCTCCTGTCTATGGTGTATCTCTTCACAACCCGACTTGACCCTTTCGACAATTGGCATGGGATTCCTGCTTGTCCGAATCTGAACTCATCTCACGGTATCGGACCATTCGGCGAGGATTGCAGCTGTTTCCTTATACTGAAACGTCGGAAAGTAATGCCCATAGGGCACTTCTATGTGTTTGATCTGTGGGTTCATATCCAGGGGATAATGATATTCTCGATCTTCCTTGCCCCATATGACTAATGCATTTTTGGCGTGGTGCTGGCTTTCCATTTTCGCCCACAACGTTGATCTGGCGCCTTTTCGCTGACCGGAGTGGATCCACCGTAACAAATCCGCATGTGCTCCCGCAATGCGAGGAGATTGGAGGTTGGAGCGTATTCTCTTGCCCATCGTATGATCCCTAACACTGTTGTCTTCTCCACCGCTGTATGCACTGAACATCCGGTTCCAACTTTTTTCCGATCTGCCACGCAGCATGGTGCGCATCACACCTCTTGGCAAACGGGAAATCCATCTCAGTACATTCGGATTCGAATTGTTAGCGACTGGCTGAAGCAAACCCAGCCGAATGTCTGTCCGCCCGCTACGCATCTGTGCCTCAGCTGCAATAGCAGCCCCTATTGAATGGCCCACCAGCTTCACCGGACCTTCAAACTCACCAAGAGCCGTAAGCAGTGCATCCACCTGACCTTCAAATGCTTCATCCCCCTGATGCACCGGGGACCGTCCGAATCCAGCGAGATCGATTAACCATACCGGGTTCCCGGTCCGGTCCCTAAGCTGTTTTCCTAACGGTAACATTTCATCGGCAGATTGAAGCAGACCATGTACAATAATCCAAGGCTCTCCCTCACCCTCCCAACCAAGCATAGCCATATCTCCGCTCCGTGACCGGGTATAATCTGTCGGAAAACCCTCAGGTAACGGCGTATAACGAAGACGATAATCCAGATCGGCTGTAACCAGCGGAAGCTGTTCCCGGATGTCCGGCCAGGATTGCCCCATACGTGTGAATAGAGCCTCCGTCTCTTCAACCGGGAATGACCTGTTGGTAATAAAAGCAACCGACTCCGCTGGAACACCACTGATACGTGTACCACCTGACTTCATAGCCCATTGAATCCAAGATAGTGGTACGGACCCTATGGGTTTGGATACGTCCAGTTGCTGTGCCAGAAGATGTAGCAGTTCCTTCATATTGGGACTGTCTTCCTTCCGCGCCAACAGTGGGTAGGTTCCTCCGGCTGGAGCAGCTTCCCTGGATAGAAAAACAAGCGTCTGTGCAACAATATCGTTCTCCACAAGGGGTAACCAATAGGACGATCCTCCAGGTACTACTGGCATAAGCCCTCTCTGGATGGCCTGGATGAGCAGCCCAATTCCACCCGTTTGCTCCGTTTCACCGGTGGGACGCGGTCCAACCACTGTACTCGGGTTCACAACGGATAAGGGGTAGTTATGCTGCTCTGCATGCTCCCGAATATGCAAATCAGCATGAAACTTCATCTCTTCATACGCACTTTCATTGTTATCCACATGCTCAACCTGTAGATAATTCCCCTGTTCATTCCGCTCTCCATAAGGGCTCATGAAACCGACAACGTGGATAAAGTGCCGCAGTCCACGGGTACGGTGAATTTCTTGTGCAAGCTGAGCCACTTCTCTGGCCCCGTTCATAAATATCTGCTCGGCTACCTTTCGTTCCAAAGTGACGTCCATTGTTCCACCCGCATGAATGATCACACTCGCTCCAAGAGCACGCTCCCGATCCGCTGCGGTAAGGCCAAGACCCGAAATGGACAAATCACCTGTAATAAAGGTAATTCGGTTGAAATCCTTCACTCCATAAGCCTTCAGCACAGTTCTGGCTCGCTGTTCCGAACGAACCAACAAGAGCAATTGTGCGTCTCCCTGCGTGAGTTGTTTGACCGTTTCTTTGCCGATAAAACCTGTGCTACCTGTCATAAAAATGGTCGTGGTTGCTGCATGGTTAGTATGTACATTCATTCTGTTACGGCTCCTTTTAGTACTATTTAGTACTAGTTATATTCAAAAAAAGAGCTTCGATTAACGAAGCATCTGACAAAACGTACGTGCCGATTGTTCTATAATCCCAACATCACGGGCAGTTCCCGCGAGAATCAGCGAACCTTCCAAGGCTGCAATAAATAACAAAGCAGCCGGTCCCGGTTCAATTTCTTTGCGAAATTCACCACGATCCAAACCTTGTTGGAACAGCTTCTCCACCATAGGTCTAAGCTCACGAAAGAATCTGGATATACTCTCCTTTACTTGGGGTGCACTTTCGGGTGTCTGCATATATAACGTGACAAAAGGGCAACTCCCTTCGTAATTTCGGCCCTCAATGCCTGCCGACAGCAATGCCATAAATGAGTAGATACGCTCCTCCACACCTCGCTCACGCTGACTGAGCAGCATATACAGCTCCGATTCATACTGAGCAATCCAGTATTGCACCACGGCCTGAAGCAGTTCCTCCTTGTTTTTAAAATGATAATAAATATTCGACTTGGATACTCCACTCACCCGCACGACCTCATCCATGCTGACGTAGCTGTACCCCTGACGCAGAAATAACTGTGCAGCCACTTCAACTGCCTTGGTCCGGTTGACCGGATTGGTATTCTTGGGTTTAGCAGAGCCTGTGTTCGATTTTTGATTTGTCATATTTAGAACTATATAGTACTAGTTAGATAAAAACAAGTTTTTCTGTTAACAAAAGATCGTCTCTGGCTCAAGCTTCTCCTTACTTGTCCACATTTGGGTCATTATACACACAAGATATCCACATATAGTATTAACTCTGTGTAAATTACGTTATGAGATCATCAACCCGTTTTAAAGTTATCCACATATCTTCCTATAGATACAACAAAAAAGGCCAACCAGAACGTACCTGGCTGACCCTTCGTATAATTCATTCCCCAACCGTTACGGGTTGTATCCCTGTTTCAAACTGAAGGTTTACTATCCCCAGCAATGATCGATTCGTTGCCTTGAAGCGGCAATCTGTTCTCCAGTCGGATGGCGACAAACAGGATAACCGTCACCGTAACACCCAGTGTTCCTAACAGCACGCCCGTGTTCTCCTGCCCCATCAGAGACAGCGGAAGTGCCAGCACCAGTGGGACAACTGATCTTGTAAATTGAGTGGCGAACGTTGATCTGCCCGACCACTTCATGGTCTCTTCGCGGCTGCGCAAGTTATCAAACATGACAGACCTTTGCATGATACGAGTCCGGTTAAATACAAACCCAAGCATGAATCCACAGATCAACGACACCACAAACACCTGTACTGTGCCAATGATGATATCGATCACACCAATCAGTATAAATAGATACATTGGAATTCGGTGTTCCCACTTACGAATCATCGTTGCCAGAAAAGCACCCAGACCCATCGCTGCGCCCATGGCCCCATAACGGGATGAATCCCAGTTATAGATATCATGGAACAAAATTGGTACGATAAAATTGATTGCTCCCAATTGCACGGTTAATACAACTACCGCCAGTATAGTCATGTTCAGTACTTTTTTCCGCACGACGTCGGAGTACATAATCTGCGGCGCCTCCGTTGTTGCTTTCTGTACGTTCTGATCTACCTGACCGGAACGGGACAGAATCGGAATGAGCCATGGAGCCATCATGCCCACAGCCAGCGTAACCATCAGTACCGTCGAGATCATTGGCAATCCACCTATGTTAAGTAGAATTCCGGTTAACGCACTTCCTCCAAATGCACCAATCTGAATCGCAGTCTGTAAGTCATGCGAGGCCTTGTGTGATTTGATTTTTCCATCCAATACCATCTGGGACATGTAGATTTCCAGGCTCTGATTGGACAAGAACAGAATCACAGAGAAGATGCCACCTATCAGATATAAACCATACACATTGGTATTGCCTGAAAATTGAATCAAGAACACAAGCAGAAACACAATGCCCAGAATACGAGCCAAGCTGAAAATTAGTAATGGTCTTTCTTTAAGGGCCGTTTTAAGAAAAAAGCTATATTTTTGTAGTAAAATAGGCACCAAACTCATTATCGTAATAATGATACTCAGATGAGTAATGGACCCACCCTGTTCCAGTACAGACCAGATCAGGGTAATATTCAGGATGGTATCTCCACATAGGGTAATAGACAGGAAGAGGATGAACAGAATGGTCTGCATCATTGCAGCTGTCTCACCTCAGCAACTTGCAAATCAAGCTTTTGTTCCAGAACTCTTGCGGCCTGTTTCACCGATTCAATGTCCTCAGGACCCTCATATTGGGTACGCACAGACAGCAGACCTGTGATGTCGAACCCTTTTGGAGCAGAGTAGACCACTCTGCCTTTGGCAGCAACCGGATAATAAGCCCGGTACCTGACATCGCTTGCTGCCTCACCGCTGGCATTATTCAATACCTTTCCGTCACGGTAGACAAATTTGATACAGGTTGCACACTTCGGAGCCGTTCGTTTGGCAAAATGGGCAGCAAGCGTATCCTCGCCCAGAAGACCGTAAGCATGGGCGGTCACCAGATCGGTCCCGTACACATCGCGAATATTGCGATAGACATGCCCACCGCTGATACGACAGCTGAACTCCACTACTTTGTACTCACCATTTGCATTTTGCCTGGCTTCAACGTTAAACAATCCATTTTCAAGCTTTAGACCTGTGCATATTTGCCGAGCCATCTCACAAAGATCTTGTTCCACATTGGATTCTCCCTGGAAAGGCAGGGTATATTCATCCTCTTCAAAATAAGGACCTGGCATTCTGAGTTTGTTATGTATCCCCCCCAGATAAAACGTTCCGTGGACGACCACTCCATCCAGTGTGATCTCCTCGCCCGGAAGGAACTCTTCAATCAGCGCTATTGCAGGACATTCATCATCGAAGTACAATCCGGATTGCGAAACGGCAAGTTGCGATATGCTATCAAAGGCCTGCTTCAATTCGGAAAGAGAATGAACGAGCGCTACGTGACTGCTGGATGCCGCCAGTGTCGGTTTGATAATAACCGGATAACCTACACTTGCTGCTGCCGATACGGCCTCATCCATCGTATTTACAGCATGAAATACCGGACAGGCTGTGTTCTGCTGCTGCAAAAACTGACGTTGTCTGGACTTATCTCTGGCAATCTCAGCTGCCCGAACAGGGATATCTTGTCTTCCCAATCCTTCATTCAATCTGGCATTCAGCACAATATCCGTCTCCTGCCAGGTAACAAAAAACGGGACTCCCTTTTCTCTCGCCTGCTCGATCATTTCTTCCACATTCTCATACTTGGGAAGAAGCTGAACCGACCGAAAGCGCGGATCTTGTTCATACCCAGGAACAGAGGTCCATAAATGGACCTCCTCAAAAATTCTCCCCAGAGCTTCAATATGATCCCCATGTAGGGAAAAACCTTTTCTCATGAGCAGACCAACGGAGGACCGACTCATGCCAGAACCTCTTCTTTCGGCTGCTCCACGAACTCCAAAGCAATAATATACAACGTCCCATTCTCCCCAGCCTTGGAGGAGTGCACCGTATTAGCCGGAAGCAGAATGCGGTCACCAGGCGTGCAATACAGCTCCCCCTCTTCAGTATAGAAAGTGATATCTCCGCTTATGATTAGAAGAGTTTCGTCTGTGGGATGGGTATGGGATTTGTGCTCCCTGAATGGTGTATCTCTTTGAACCTCGACCGAACCGGTTACAGGCAGCAATTGCATTACTGCTTCTTCAAGTGTGACATCAGACCCTTGGATATATTGAACTGAACTCATACTATTCCTCCTCATATGGTGAAATGGGCATTGCGCTGTAGCAGAAACTTCGTTGGTATCTGGAATAAAATATTGCAGCCACTCCCGATTATTCGGACTTCCGTAGATCCCAAGATGCGGGAATGGATCAATTGCATCGTATTGCCGAAGCAAGCTTCGCACCAAATCCTTGGATTTATCTCCTTTTGGTGTTCCCAAGCCAATCGAATCAAAGACCCATCGGGGCTGAAAGGTAATCATGTATGTATTCGCACGTCTGCTCCTTCTGATCTCATGTGCTGGTGTGTTACAAACGACAAAAATGGGTTCCCCATGAAAACAAAATTCCCATAAAGGATCATTCTCTTCATTCGGTATGGATTCTGGCCATTCTTTCAAGTCGATGGTGTGCAGCCGGGTCAGGATGGACCAAAATGTATGCTGATATTCATGGATGGATAAATCCTTGTCAATATTAAAGAATGTAACCATGGAGGTGTAGTTTCCGAAGCTCCTTGCCTGTTCCACATATTCTCTCAATGCCTTTGCAAGCTCTTCTATGGAATCATCTTCTATATCATTAAAAAAAGAGAACCGCAGCTCATTACGGTTGAGTCCCATCGAGCCGAATATGCAGGGAAACCGTGGACTCTCACTGGTCATGTCCTTTTCAAAATGCTCAAATTCCTGCTTTCTCCAATCATGACTATCCAATCTCTTCACATCAGCGTTATCTAGCAACAACCCAAAGCCCTCCTAGAATGGTTTATTGGTGAACCAGGACAAACTTGTCATGTAGTTCTAGAAGTTGTTTTCTAACGAATTCAATATCTGGACCTTCCACAATGGCAAATCCGGATCTAGACATCGTATCGCGACCACCTGAAATGGACTGACCCGATGTATAGTTAATTCGGATATCAATAAGTCCTTCCATCGATTTGAAATCTTCTGCTGATGAGATACTTTCGATCTTGCCCACAGCAGATGGGAAATTAATCGCACCGGTGTACTTGCCTGAATTAACAAGGGTTGGGGCCTCATATATTCCCAGTTCCGTTTGAATGGCTGCATCAAACAGGTTAACCTGGTGGGAATTCAACACCATTGGCGGAATGATGACAATGCCTCCAATACGTGCTCCTATCTCTCCAAAACAGATCTCACCATTAGGCAGAAGGAATACCTCTGCATGGAACACACTGTTACGTATTCCAAGCGTCCGTATGATCTCTTCATTGAATGACTGCATCCGTTCCACATATTCGTAGTTGGTGTTAGTGGGATAACAGATCGTGCCGGAAGGGCGATCATTCTGGACGATTTCGAGACAATTGAACAAATATTCAGAGACAGAGGAAAACACAAGCTTACCTTCTGAAACGACGGAGTCTATATGGAACTCCCTACCGGTGATAAATTCCTCAATGAGCACTGATTCTCGATTCCAGGAATGGCTGATATACTGCTCAAGCTCCTCTTGATTGCTAAGCTTGTACGTCATGATCGTCGCCCAGCCACTAATCGGTTTGATAATGATGGGAAAGCCAATACCTGTAACAATCTTTCTGATCTGTACTGCATTGGACGCAATACGTGTCTGTGACGTATGGATTCCAGCCTGCCGCAATGTCTCCTTCATGATCCATTTGTTTCGCACTGTCTCGGCCTGGTTCTTCTGAATACCAGGGATACCAAAACGTGTTCTGAGATACCCTCCTGTTTCCACTACATTTTCAGTGGGGGCAATCACTCGTTCCACATCATACTCATCCAAAATGCGCTCAAAAACCTCTTCCACTTGATCAATCCGAGTAATATCGTTCACTTCGAACACAGCACTAAACAACCCCTCTGGTAATGAGGAAAATTGTTCATATCCTTGTTCCACCAACAAAATGTTGGTTGTATCCGATATTTTGGACAAGGCATCGAGAAACCCGGTTTTGGTGTTAATCCGCTTGTCACACAGGAATACGATATCCTTCATAAAGAACTTCACCCCCAATTCAAATTTCTTTACTTTCTGCTATATTTTTCTATAATATGGATATCGGTTGGGACTGTCAATCTAAAAATTACAAATATTTAAATTTTGGCTATTTGTTGCCATATCGTGTACTAACAACAGGTTGTAGACATTATACAAACACCTCTACTTTCTGTATTAGTCGATCCATTCTTTGATATTTGCACTTTCTAACTGGAAATTTTCCTATTAAAAAAGGTGACTCCGATTAATCTGGAGTCACCTTTTACATGTCTTTTTGTTATTCACACATTGATTAAATGAATGGGAATCTGTTATTTTTTCAGGCTATCCCAGTTCTGTTGCAACGCGTCGAGCAATCCGGCTTTATCCGATTTGCCTGCAACGTAAGCTTGGATCGTGCTACCATACTCCTGCGGAACACCTTCAGGGAAACGGTTAAAGTTCCAGCTCAGTGTTTTGTTCTCCTGGCTATACTTCATAATATCTGTGGCGAGGTCACCCAGATCCTCTTCGGATGCCGTGATGGAACTGAACGCCGGAATGAATTTGAATTCTTTGGTCATATATTGTTTCCCGATATCCGAAGTTACAAGCCACTCCAGAAACTCTTTCGCTTCCGTTTTCACTTGGGAATTCTTGTTCACAACCCAGTAGTTCGGCACGCCGACAAACAATTTGTCATTGGGTTCATTGTTAATTGGCATTGGCAGGATACCCAGATTCAGATTCGGATCGATTCCATCGATCTGAACTTGAGTCCAGTTCCCTTGCTGCATCATCGCCGCTTCTCCACTCGCAAACAAGGTTACCTGTGTATTGTAGTCGGTTGTCAGCGGGTTTTTGTTGCTGTATTTCAACGTTAAGTCGAGCAGGTTAATCCAGTCGGTGAACACCTGATTGCCAGGAATTTTTTCCGTGCTTTCGTTGAGCCCCTGAATGAATTTCACCGGATCTGCCTGATTCGCAAATGCCACGTTTACGTTATGGTTACCCAATACCCACCACTCCTGGTATCCGTTCGAGAAAGGTGTAATGCCTGCGGCCTGAAGTTTCTGTGCAGCCTGGTCCAATTGCTCCAGTGTCGTTGGAATTTCGGTAATACCCGCTTTTTGGAAAAGGTCTTTGTTATAAATGAAACCATACCCCTCCAGCGCGAGCGGCTGTCCATAGAGCTTGCCGTCTTTGGTCATTGGTTCTTTGGCTACTTCGAGCGCATCCTTGGCCCATGATTCTCCAGACAGATCTTCCAAATATTCAAGCCATGTATCCAATTCACGATAACCACCTACGTTGAAAATGTCCGGTTGTTCGCCTGCGGCAAACTTGGCTTTCAGTGCAGCACCATAGTCACTGCCGCCACCCACGGTTTGAATGTCCAGTTTGACGCCTGGATGGGATGATTCATATTCCGCTTTGAGACGATTAAGCGCTTCCGCAATTTCGACTTTGAATTGGAAAATTTTGATGGTTTTGTCCCCGGCAGCAGCTTCGCCACCACCTTGAGTATCCGTGTTGACCGGACTGCCACTCTTGTCCCCGTTGCCACAACCTGCGAGCATTACCGAAAAAGCAATCAGCATAAGCAACGTCAACTTCGTCATTCTTTTCATACATACACTCTCCCTATAGTAGTTTCAGTATAACAGTTCCACTAATGAATATTTACACTGGCACTCCGATGACAGAATAACCTTCCCTTGAAGCGTGTTTTCATTCTAACGAACCGAGCGCACGTTATTCGCTCCTATTTGCGCAAATCTCCAGCCTGACGAATCACAGAGACGCTATTTCGTCGATTTGGTCGATTTTCAAGGCTCTGAAGCCATTTTGTACCCGAATAACGTTGCTGAGATTCGTTACAATTTGGATTCCTTGATTATCCACCTATTAAGATGCGGTGGGTTCGTTAGCGCTTTGAACAGGGAGCATACCATCACTCTGTAAAAGAAGTTCCTGGCTATACAAGCTTCTTTCTTGGTCTTTTCTCTTTATCGATGCTTTCTCTTCAGGAGTAATGCCCAAGCTATGCGGGCATAACTCCTTTTGCCCACCTCCATGCGAGGTGGGAGCAAAGGGATCAGGATGCGATGCAGGAGCGGAGCGTTCGCCTTTTGAACCTCGGTGGCTTCCTTGCCCTAATCCATTCAGGCCACCGAGGAGCAACAGCGACCGAAAGCGCAACTTGAGCCCGCCAGCGACCTTGCCTCGCACTCACCCTTTTACTGATCCAGCCGTAATCCCCTGAATGATATACTTCTGCATCAGCAGGAAGAAAATAATAATCGGCATGATACCGAGCACAAGTGCCGGTAAAGCCAGATCCCACTGCTTCGTATATTGTCCGAAGAGCGCAAAGGTCGCAATGGGGATCGTACGCAAGTTAGAACTTTGCAGGATCAGGGATGGGAGCAGATAATCATTCCAGATCCAGAGTGTGTTCAAAATGATTACGGTTACATACATCGGTTTCATAAGCGGAAATACGATCCGGAAGAACACTCCGTAGGCAGAACTTCCATCCACACGAGCCGCTTCCTCAATCTCCAGTGGGACGGATTTCACAAATCCGTGGAACAGGAAGACAGACATCGGTGCCCCGAAACCGAGATAACAGATGATGAGTCCGCCAAGGCTATCGATCAGCCCGAGATTACTGGTTACAGTAACGAGGGGAATCATGATAGACTGGAACGGAATCACCATGGCGGCAATGAACATGCCGAACAAAATCCGGTTGAACCGGGTATTGCTGCGGACCATTCGGTACGCTGCCATGGAACTGATCAGTACGAGCAACAGATTGCTGACCACGGTAACGATTAGCGAGTTCATCAGCGCAGACGGGAAGTTAATTTTCTCCCAGGCGTTCGCATAATTGCCCCACTGGAATACTTCCGGCCATGCAGCCGAATTGGTGAGCAGATCACCGAAGGTTTTGACCGAATTCACGAACAGGAAGTAGAACGGAACCAGGAATAAAAGTCCAATGAGCACCATGACAATCTCGGTTAGAATGGTACTTAGGCGGTAATTTTTCGTCGTCTCCATTAGGCTTCTACCTCCTTGCTCTTCGTCAGACGTACCTGAATCATAGTGATGATGGCAACGATTACGAAGAACACGAGTGCTTTGGCGGTTCCGATGCCATATCTGTTATTCACAAAGGCTTCATTGTAAATATTGAGTGCAACCGACTCTGTCGATCCGAATGGTCCACCTTTGGTCAGCGACAGATTGAGATCGAACATTTTGAACGACCAGGAGATCGCCAGGAACAGACAGATCGTTACACCCGGCATAATGAGCGGAAGAATGATGCTCCGCAGTACCTGCCAGCGACTTGCGCCATCAATCTCGGCAGCTTCCAGCAGATCAGGGGATACATTCGTCAAGGATGAGATGTAGATGACCATCAGATATCCTGCGGTCTGCCATACAAATACAATCACGATTCCCCAGAAGGCGGTCGGTTCGTCTCCCAACCAAGGAAGGTTGAAGAAGGACCAGCCTGTTACATCGCCTACTGCTGAAAACCCTTTCACAAATATGAACTGCCAGATAAAGCCGAGCAACAACCCACCGATCACGTTAGGCATAAAAAAGATCGTACGCAGAATGTTTCTCGTCTTCAGCGGTTTGGTCAGGAAATACGCCAGGAAAAAGCCAATCACATTGGTCAGTACTACACCAACCACGGTGAAGCGCACCGTAAACCAAAATGCCGTTTGGAACTTGGGATCATTCGCAAAAACATGCACGAAGTTATCAAACCCTACCCAATTAATGTTCTCGGATACCCCGTTCCAATCCGTAAAGGAATACACCATGCCAAGCAGGAAAGGGACCACGATGATGAGAATAAAAAACACGATGGAGGGACCCACGAACACAAGCTGCTGTAACAGCTGTGAAGATTTGCGATGCTTCATATCGTTCTCCCCTTCTATAGATGGATGAAATTGGTCTCTTTTTCTATTAAACCCCATTATCACCGAGGGAAACACCGACCCTTGTGAACAGATGGGGGTAAAATATTGTCCTCTCTTAACCTGCAACCAGAAGGGGTGTTCCGATGTCGAGATACTACAGTATACGCACGAAATTAATTGCCTTTATGCTCATTGCTACTACACTTCCACTGCTCGCGTCGATCAGCATGACGTTTATCCAGACCAAGACGGCCCTGCGGGAACAGGCTGTTGAAGAAAACAAACGCCTGATCTACCAAGCTTCCACGAATCTCAATAACTATGTAGATAACGTGGCCAGAGCGTCGCTCGCTGTGTATAACGACCCGAACTTTCTGCGTAACCTGGCGAAGATTCCTGGGGATTATCGTGCGGTGGCCGAAGTGTACACTACTTTGCAAACGATCCGCGCTGCTGTGCCGGATGTATTTCAGCTGTATTTGCACTCTTTTGCTGCAGATCAATCCACTTTAATTACGAACCCCTTTCCGAAGCGGGAGGAACGCAAACAGGCCTATTCCGACTCGCTTCATGGAAAAATGGGCGGTGGCAGCTCAGATATCTGGGTGGAATCGGCCCATATGAGTCACACTTACGGATTCAAGGCTGCCTCCCCCGATGACCCTGCAAGAACGGTCATTACCTTACATCGAGTGATCAAGGATATTCCGTCCACCGAGCGTCTGGGTGTGCTCGCTATTGATCTGAATATGAATACCATTGCAGCGATAACCGGCAGGCTGTATGATCCGGCTAAGGAACAGATCTATGTTGTGGATGGACAGAATCAGATCATTTACCAGGGACGTTCTGAGGTCAATCATACTGAATCATTACGAGATGAAACGGCTAGCGAACTGAATATTGCACGATCTAGCGCTGGTACAGCCCAGAATGTCGCAGGACATTTTGAACAGGATCGTTCCATGTATGTATACCAGCAGCTTGGCAGCACGTACGCCGATTGGACCATCGTCAAACAGATCCCGAATGAGACGTTATATGCCAGAGCGACCACACTCACGTGGAATAACGCGCTGATTGCCATCGCGGCACTTGTATTGGTCATTGTCGCAACCTTGTTCATCTCGATCCGAATCACCGGTCCGCTCAAGCAACTCATGCGGTATATGAACCAGATTCAAGCCGGGCGTCTGCATGTGGATATCCACCTATCCAGCCGTGACGAATTCGGGGTACTCGCTCGTCATTTCCGGGATATGATGGATACGGTAAATAACCTGATTTTGCGGGAATATCGACTGGAAATCGCCAATAAGACCAATCAGCTCAAAGCATTGCAAGCGCAGATTCATCCGCATTTTCTGTATAACACACTGCAATCCATCGGTACACTCGCCCTTCAACAGCAAGGACAGCGGGCGTATACCCTACTCTCTTCCCTGTCCAAAATGCTGCGCTACAGCATGCGGGATCAGACCTGCGTGACTTTACGCGAAGAGGCGGAGCATGCACGATTATATCTGGAACTGCAACATGAGCGGTTCGGTGACCGCCTTGAGGTGGATTTGCATTTTGCCGAAGATACCCTGTCTGTCGAAATGCCAAGAATGACGTTACAGCCTTTAATTGAGAACTATTTCAAACATGGGGCAGATATTCAGCCAGGCAAAGGCCACATCTCCCTATCCAGTCGCCGGATTGATGATCATTGGATTGAAATCGAACTGAATAATAACGGACCCTCCATACCTGAAGCTAAATTACTGGAAATCCGAGGATGGCTGCATCAAAGTCATACAACAACCGGGTTATCAACACAAGAGTCCGACGAGTCTGAATCCATCGGTCTACGAAATGTAATACGCCGACTTCAATTGAACTCATATCCCGGTCACTCAGCCAGACTTGAGATCAGCAATCGGGAACCAAATGGTGTGAAGATCAAGGTTAAACTATACGCGGGAGAGTGAACAACATGAAGGCACTGCTTGTAGATGATGAAAAACATGTCCGCGATGCCATAAGGTTGCTTGGTCATTGGGAAGACTTTGGTATTAATACGTTACTTGAAGCTGCGGACGGGAATGAAGCCATAGCTTACATCACGGCACATCAGCCTCAAATCATTCTCAGTGACATGCGTATGCCGGGCAAGGACGGTATGGCATTACTTGAATGGATATCCGCTCATGCCCCACACTGCAAGGTGCTGGTTATTAGTGGATATGATGATTTTGAACTCGTGAGGCATGCAATCAGGCATGGTGGTATGGACTACCTGCTGAAACCCGTGGAAGAAGACGAGCTGAATGCCTCTCTATTGAAGGCCGTTACAGCCTGGGAAGAAGAGGACGCCATTCGGATACAATCCACCAGGCAATCCATTGTCGTTAATCGAATGCGCCCCCACTATCAGGATCGTCTTCTTACCGAACTTGCCGTCGGAAGAGGCAGCAGTCCATCACACATGCAGCGATTGCAGGATGAGTTGAATCTCCCCTGTCCAATCCCTGTCTGTCATGTCGCTGTCACCAGCCTGTCCCATCTGGATGCAGATTGTCTGGCAAAATACCGCAGTCAACCAGATCTGCTTGTGTTCTCGGTACTCAATATCTGTGCCGAGATGTTATCCACACCAGAGGAAGGCGTAATGTTTCGCCAGTTGGATCAACCGGACGAGATTGTTTTGCTGCATTGGGGTCCATCCACTTCATTGGAACATATTCTGGACAAGGTCAATCATGGATTGGAGCAAACGATTCAGCGTCAGCTTCATTTTGGCATCTCCACCTGTGAGTCTTACCCCGGCGGAATCTCAGCAGCCTATCTGGAAGCAAGTTCAAGGTTGTGGCGACGTAATGCTGTGCAGACCAAGCAGCGAATCCATGCTTCTGTTGAATCATCGAATGGGAATAAAAGTCGGCGTTTAACCGCCCATGAAGAGCCCATGCGTATGGCAGCGATGAGCTGCCGGGCTTCCAGTGTATCTGCTGCGGTCGCCGAATGGCTTGACCCGATTACTGACCTTGAGGTTGTCAGTGCCGAGCAGATCCAGCAATGGATCGATGAGCTGGAATGGATGCTGAGCCGCTGGCTTGATGATACGGCAGATTTGCCATCCAAAGAGGAGGAAGTGACGGAGGAGCAGTCTATTCCCTTTGCCGAGTTACCTTTTGACGCTGAAGGACTGTTATCTTTCCCCCTGCTTCGTTCCTTGTTGGAACAACGGCTGCTTGCAGCCGGAAAGGCGCTCACTGCCCATCACCCCGCCAATCCTGATCCCATGAGTGAGATTGCACGTTATATGGACGCCCACTATCAGGAAGACCTTTCCTTGCAGCAGATTGCTGCACGTTTCTACCTGAGCCGGGAGTATATCTCACGCAAATTCAAACAGCAATTTGGTCTGAACTGGTCGGAATATCTGGGTAAACTGCGAATTAACAACGCCAAGATGCTGCTGCAAAATCCTTCCCTGCGAGTCGCCAAAATCTCGGAGATGGTTGGATTTCAGGACGAAAAGTATTTCAGCAAAGTGTTCAAAAAAATGGAGGGCATCACACCAGGGGAATATCGAAAAACAGTATTGCAGGCTTAAATGTAACGAGTATTTGATCCGAATTAAAAAGAGTACTCCCGGCATGGTCCATCGGAAGTACTCTTTTTAATTTTACTTTTACAGAAAATAGCCTAGATCATGACGACTTGTTGGCTCTTTCTTTTCTAAGATAGGATACGCTCCGAAAGATTGCGGCTACAGCTACACCAAAGTAGAGATAATATATTTTATTTCCCGTTGTATGAGCTGCTATGGAAAAAAAGATAACAATGAACGGTACAAGTATAATATCCAGGTAGAACATGATCTTCCGATAAGTAGGGATACTCATCTCCCCCTTTGATTTACCAAAAATGGTTTTATTGATTATATTAGATCATAACATAGATACACCCTAGTACGCTCACCGATCCCGCAAAATCACCGCAGGTACAAGTCGAATGTAGATTAGCTCCCCTGCAAGCTCCACTATCGTCTGTGTAACGATAACAGCCGCAGCTATGGTTGCCCATTCTGGAGGGAGTGCCAGCGCTAGCGGCAGAACGACCAGCGAATTCCGTGTGGCTGAACTGAAAATCAACGCCCGCCCTGCGCCTGTATTTAATCGAAACTGCTTAGCAATGATTCGGGATATCCAAGGCATAATGATCATAAAAGCAACGTAGATCGGGATCACGTTCAAAATGATCGTCATATCATTGTAGACTTTGCCAATCTGGGAGGCGACAACCACGATCAGCGCAAGTGCCATCATCGGAACCGGGAGCCATGCCGTGGCGTTCATGACACGCTCCCCGCTCACTTTACCTCTTGAGAAGACTTGCGTAACGACAGCGAGCAACAGTGGAATAACGATCAGGAACAGAAAAGCCTCCACGAACGGCCCAACCCGCATGACCTGCGCTACCTCAGCACCCATCAATAACCATAAATAAAACGGCAACAGGATCATTTGTATAACAAATAAAAGGGGTGTTGCCGCGAGCATCAGTTTCTCATTGCCCCTACCGAGCTGTGTGAACACAATGACGTAATCTATACAAGGCGTTAACAGCACCAGATAGACTCCGATGAGAACGCCAGGTGATTGCGGAAAGACCAGTGTAAGCAACCATACGACTACAGGTACAACGATAAAATTAGCCACCAGTAACGCGCCCATAAATCGCAGGTTGGACCAGGATTCTTTTAACTGTAGAAAGGGAATCTGTACGAACATGCTATATAACAGAATGGCAAGTATTGGAGACACGGTGTAGCCCAAAATATTCCCCCATGCCGGATTACTCAGCCCTACCGCTGCTCCTACGAACAGTGCAACTACATAGAACCAAGTCTGCTGCTTCTCCATCGTTTCTCTCGAAAGCATTCTTCTCCTCCTCCGTTGGACATGTGGGACATAATATCGTGTGGACATATTCCTGCTTCGCTTCGCGTACATTGGGACAGAGTACCATTCCAACGTAGCGGCAAAGCACAAGAATTTGAAAGGTCATCTTGTGAATTTTTTGCGGCTGTTATTAGAATGTACGAGAACTGGGTATATTCATTGTAGACTGACCCGTGGTTCATTCATTTCGTTAAACCAAGGAGGAAACTCAATGTCACGTAACAATCCGTACAAGTGGTTAAACGCCATTGGTTTTATCGCTGTAATTATCGTGAACTACCTTTCCAACGCTCTGCCAATCGGAGGCAAGACCAACAAAGAAGTATCGGATATGTACCCTGTGCTGCTCACACCTTCAGGCTATGCCTTCTCTATATGGGGTCTGATCTACCTGCTATTAGCAGGGTTCGTGATCTATCAGTTCGTGCCCGCTTCCTGGAAAAGGAATTCGATTACCAGTCTCGGGTATTGGTTTTTGGCAAGCTGTGCCTTCAATGTAGCATGGATTTTTGCTTTTCAAAACTTGCAGACCGGTCTCGCTTTACTGATCATTGTACTGCTTCTATTGTCTCTGATCGTGCTGTATGTAAAAACACGCACCATTACTGTTCCGACCACTGCTGAGATCTGGCTTGTAAAACTGCCCTTCAGCATCTATCTCGGATGGATTAGCGTGGCAACCATTGTCAATGCAGCGGTGCTGTTATATAAAATAGGCTGGGATGGTTTTGGTATCAGCGAACCGACCTGGACGATCATCATGCTGATTGTCGGTATGGTGCTAGCTGTTCTTGTTAGCTTCCGTTATCGGGACAGTGTGTACCCACTTGTGTTTACATGGGCGTATATCGCCATTGCACTTAAACAAAAGGATGTCACTTCCGTATATTATACGGCAATCATCATTGCGATCGTACTGGCCATCTACGCGGTATGGCTGTTCTTCGCCCGTAATCAGGATCGTGATTAAGATTTCCCCCTTCTATATAGCGCTTAAATATAACGCAAAAATGCAAAAAGCCGATTCTGGTCATTGGACCTGAAATCGGCTTTTTATGTATACCGGCGCGAGTGTAGGTTGTCCTATTTCAGGGCAATAACTTCAATCTCCACCAGTGCATCTTTTGGCAAACGAGCAACTTCCACTGCACTGCGTGCAGGATAAGGCTGTTCGAAGAACGTGCTGTACACTTCATTCACAGGAACGAAGTCGTTCATGTCTTTCAGGAACACCGTCGTTTTCACGATTTTATCCATACTTGTACCCGCTGCTTCAAGGATAGCCTTCACATTGCTCAAAGACAGACGTGTCTGCTCCTGTACATCTGCGCCGAACTCTCCCGTTTGAGGATTCAGACCAAGCTGTCCGGAAGTATAGATGAAATCACCCGCATCAACGGCTTGACTGTATGGACCAATGGCGCCTGGCGCCTGATCGGTAGAGATTGGTTTTTTCATGGACGAGTTCTCCTTCATGTTCGTTATCCTGCTGCCACAAGGGGTCAGGGTTCGAACTCATTTTTGTTGCCTATTATACCACGATCTACCTCAAGCGAGAAACGCCCCTCCCTAGCCACATGAAGCAAACAGCTAGTTTAAAGGTTTCTTAACCTCCGTCCACACCAAGAACATGAATGACATCATTCGGATACACGTGGTTGCCCTTGGTTTGCACCAGCGCAATATTCGTCATGGCCTGTGCAATGGTTGCAGCGTGGACCGCCCGGTATTTGTCCACTCTGCCTTTCATCCAGCGATCCAGAAGCTTCATCGCATGAGCAGCCATCTGTTCACCTAACCGTTTCTCGTTTCGATCTCCCAGGATTAAGGACGGGCGGAAGATATGCAATGACTGAAAATCGATATCGGACAATGCATCCTCCATTTCCCCTTTGGTCCGACTGTAAAAGACTCGGGAACCTGCGCTCGCTCCCATGGAGGAGATCACAAGCATCTGTAATACTCCATGCTGCTTCGCAATCGTAGCTGCACGAACCGGGTAATGGTAATCCACCTGACGGAAACTCTCCTGACTGCCTGCTTTTTTGATCGTGGTACCCAAACAACAGTACAGGTCATCGATTCCATCGAATAAGTGGCCTTGGCTCTCCAGCTGTTCCCAGTCCACCACATGCTGTTCCAATTTGGGATGCTGCAACTCAAGCGGACGTCTAACCAGAACGCGAACCAGGCTGTATGCCGAGTGCTCCAGCAGATTATGAACCAGTAATTCGCCTACAAGCCCGGTGGCTCCAATCACCATGGCTTTCCGTTCGAGACGATTCAAATACATCCCTCCACTTCGCCATCGTTATATTAAGTCATACGTGATCGTTTCTATTTTAACAGTACACGACGTCCAAGGGTAAATGTAAGAACCAGCATCACGACACCAACCCCCACCTGAAATCCGTAGGCAGAGATCCAGGCCAGTGCATCGGGCCAGGTTTCCATCTTTTCATACAGCCAGCCGCCCATCAGCGGCCCAAGAAACGAGGTCACTCCCGTCAGAGCCGAATACACGGCGACAAACATCGGTCTTTCGCTTTTCGGTGTATCTCCAATCGTAAAGTTAAATGCCAGCTGATTGAATCCACCTACACCGATCCCAAGGAAGATATGAGATAGAAAGAGGGCGATCAATACAGGCATGAACGACATTAATCCCCACGACAGACAGGAAAGTGCAATGACAGGCAATGTCCAAAATAAAAGAGTTTTGTTGCTGAATCTGGCATTCAGATTGCCCCAGACATAGAAACCGGCCATCATAACCAGCGTCTGGACTACCGTGATCAGGGACACGGTCTGATAATTAATATTCAATAGATCCAACATCACATAGGAATAAAGCGGAACAATCAAGGTCTGGATCAATAACCAGACAGCCAGGAACAGCGTTGCTTTAAGAAAAGAACGATCTTGAAACGGCTTAATAAACATCCGCCAGAAAACCTTTTCGGTAGAACGTTCAAAAGGCAGGTCCGGATAGAAGAAATAGATGACTGTATTCGCGATTGCACAGAGCCAAACCGGAATAAATAGTATCAAAAAGCCCATTTCTCCGGGATAACGATCCAAAACAATGCCGCCTGCGAATAAGCATACGCTTCCAAGTGCATTCAGGATCGTATTTCGAATTCCAAAATAACGCCCTCTCACCTTGGCAGGTACGATATCACCAATCAGTGAAGTCCAGATCATGCCGCCGATGGTATTCGATATAAAAGCAACCGTATACACACCAATATATACGCTTACCCACCACTCTTTGGGAAATATAAACGGGATCAGTCCCGTCGCACTCCATAAGATACGATGTGTGCCCACAAATAGCAGCAGCATGCGTTTTCGGCTGCGAATACGCTGCATCCAGTAAGCTGCTCCGATCTGGGCAATGTTCACGAACGTGGTAATCGCGAGCACAAAGCCGATATGTCTCGACCCGGCCCCAAGGTACAGCAGAAACCCGGTTAAAAACGGGCCTCCCAGCAATGTCTGTAAAATAATTGCCGGTACACCCTCCCATGTTGCAATCGATAAATTCGTGCGTTGTGTCGAACCCTTGCGCCGTGGTTTGCTTGCTAACGGGGGAGGGTTAACGTTGACCGTCTTCTGTATGGGGATACACTCCTTAGACCGGGTCTCGAACGCCGGTCGATGCTAGTTGTCACCCCAAATTCTACTCACGGCGCGAAGGTTGTCAACTCATTTTTTCACGGTTCAACGGAAGATAGAGATGGAAGGTGCTGCCCTTGCCTTCAACGCTCTCAAGTTCAATCGATCCTCCCAGTAATCTGGCCAGATCCCGACTGATCGAAAGACCGAGTCCAGTCCCGCCAAACTTGCGGCTAATCGATCCATCTGCTTGCTGAAATGCTTCAAATATGGAATGATGCTTGTCCTCAGAAATACCAATGCCTGTGTCCTGAACGGAGAAAACGAGCCATCGATTCTGAATACCTGCATTCTTAATCTGCTTGGTGCTTACGGTCAGCGTGACCTTCCCCCGGTGAGTGAACTTGATGGCATTCGACATCAGATTCCGCAAAATCTGTTGAACCCGCTGAGGATCAGACCAGAGTGTCTCGGGCAGTCCTGGCTTTTTATCCATTTGCAACTGAATACCTTTTTTCTCGGCAACCAGCTGAAAGTGACTCATGGCATCTTCTGTAAGTTGTGCGACACTGATATCCTCCAGTACAATATCCAGCCGTCCCGCTTCCACTTTGGACAGATCCAGAATATCGTTAATGAGCGTGAGCAGTTCCTGGCCAGAGTGATCAATCATGGTGGAAAAACGTACAATTTCTTCCTGATCCATCGTATCAGCGTTCTCACTGATCATCTGGGCGAAGTTAATGACACTGTTCAGTGGTGTACGCAGCTCATGTGACATATTTGCCAGAAATTCCGATTTGTATTGTGAGGCAATCATCAATTGTTTCGCTCGATCCTCCAGCACAATCTGGGCTTTCTGTAACTCTTCTTTTTGCACAGACAATAGCCTGTTCGTACTCTGGATAAGCAAAATGCGATTCTGTTCATTCTGAAAATCACGTAAAATAAATGCAAACATCAAACTGAGCGCAATACCTGTAGGAAGCGTATACGGCATAATGTGCGAGAAAAAATATGTAGCCGGGATTACCCCAAAAATAGCTATGCCTATACTATTAGATACGTTGACGATGAGTATCACTAATATGCCTTTACTGATTAGTCTAAAGTTGCTGCGTCTCATCCATATATTTAAACCCGCACATATCAGGCCAAGAAGAGACATATTAATTACCGCTGCTACAGTAGCATCCGTGATGCCAAAAGTCAGCCTCGACAGTCCAATCCCGACACCTACGATAATTACGCTATAGGGTTGTCTATAGGTTAAAACGGCAACAATTAAAGGGACATAACGAAGATCAAAGACTACTTCATCGGTAAGTTGAAGGCCAAAAACCGTGCTGATCCAACCTGCAAAAATAAGGACAAGCACGGAGCTGATCTGCTTCATTCGGGAAGAGATACGTATTACGATATATTTATAGAACACACTAGCAAGATAGGCAATCGTTATAAGCATCCCCATATTCAATACGAACATTTTTGAAAATTGCATTCACTCACTCCTGTTGTCCCGACTTTACTGGCCAAATTACCTTCGTCCGTATGTGTTTCTATCATATCATGCCCATTGAAGCTTACGCATTCCTTCTTCGTCAAAAAAATACACAAAAATACACAAATCAGGATTCAATTTGTGCGCTGGACGTAGTAGAATATATTGTTGTTTAAATTTGAATTAGTTATTTGCTGGGGTCATGTTCGTCGGAACATGAATGAAAGGAGAAAGGTGTTGTGCATTTGTTAAAAAGTAAATCCTATTGGCTGTCACTAAGTTTAATGCTGTCTTTGGCCGTCATGGGGCTGTTCTACGATATTTTAAATAGTCCGGAACGCGGGTTCGTAGTGCTTGATTCCTCGCTTGACCGGATCATTCCCTATGTGCCTGCCATGTCCATTCCATATTTGGGCTGGTACCCGTTTGTATTCGGTGTGCTCGCTTACCTGTGTGCCAAGGATCGCCTGACGTATTACCGCGTCTTGTTATCCATGAATATCTGTGTCTGGATCTGTTATCTGATCTACTTCAACTTTCAGACCATGGTACCGCGCCCTGAACTGACGGGTACAGGCTTGGGCGCATCTGTTCTCGGATGGCTCTATAGTCAGGATCGCCCTTATAATTGTTTTCCAAGTATTCATTCTCTTCACTCTTATCTCGTTATGCGTGCCGTTCTCTCGGTTCCAAGCATCCGCAAACCCATCAAGATTCTGGTGGCCGCCGGGGCAGCAACCATTATAGTATCCACGCTAATGATCAAACAGCATGTGATCTACGATGCCCTGGGTGCAGTCATACTTGGCGAATGTGTTCTCACCATCATAACTGGCCTTGCTCAATACCGAAGACGCAGAAAAGAATCGAAGTGGACAGAGGGGATCAGCTGATCCCTCACTTCGACGGTTTCTGAATGTGCTGTTGTCGTCTCCATTCATCAATAAACAAACCTGCAAAATAGGGATCCCATTGGGTCCCTTTTCCTTCTTCCAAAATCGTTAGCGCTTTCTCGTGACTCATTCCATTCCGGTATGGTCGATCAGACGTCATGGCATCAAAGGCATCCGCAACCGCAATGATGCGGCCAAATAGCGGAATCTCATCGCCTGCCATTCCATCCGGATACCCTTTGCCATCGTATCTTTCATGATGGGATCGTACACCGGGCAGAAAGTCCGCCATGGCATCAATGGGTTCAATCTGGAGCAGAATGCTCTCCCCCTGCACGGGATGTGTCCGAATAATTGCGAATTCTTCATCGCTTAGTTTTCCATCCTTCAGCAACACCTCATCAGGTATGCCGATTTTCCCGATATCATGGAGCAGGGCTGATTTGTACAATAAATCCGCCTGTTCTTCATCCATTCCGCTCAGCTTGCCGATCATCAGCGAGTACTCTGCCACACGCATGGAATGCCCTGCCGTGTATTTATCTCGGGCGTCCAATGCAGCCGCCAACGTAGAAAAATAACTTTGCAGCAGCTGCCGATTACGTTCCTGTCTCATCTCAAGCCGATTAATCATCATATTGAAGCCGGAGATCAACGCCGAAAATTCATCCGCATACAGATCCGGGGCTCTTCTGCCAAGATCTCCCCCTTGAATCCGGTTCATCTCATGTGTCAGTTCAGCAACCGGATCACGAACATCCCGAATCAACAGCCAGCTGCCAACCAGTGCAAACCCAGCGCCTAGAATGACGATAAATACACCCCACAGGATGTACTCTTTTGCAAACTCACTATCCATATACTGAAGCCGAATATATGTAGCCAGGAAAAACAAAAATAAAGGAAATAATCCGATCAGTGCCGTACTTAGCTGAAATTTACGCTGAATCGACACCAGGATGCGTCCTCCCAGTGAAGGTTCCATCCCATACTGGACTTTGCCTCGATGACGAATCTCAAGCAGCAAGGGTCTAACTGCCCGCACCGTCAGATAATACTCAATCAGTGCATGCATGACGGCGATCAAAATTGCACACGCAGCTGCCACCACAACGTACCCATAAGGGAACTCAAGCCACCCCGTGGATATCATCCATATTGTTAATCCGGCTGCCGGAATTGAAAAACCAAGCATGTGCGGACCCATAATCCGATATATGGTCTGTCCGGGGAAACGATGAACACTCTCATACATGCGGTTCAGTTCATCTTTCTCGTGATGCTCGGAAGCGAAAAATTGCCTTATGGGTCCAAGCTGCGCCCACAGTGTAATTAATTCTGCAACAAGCATGAACAAGAGTGATATCAACACAATGAAGATGAGTCGAACAAATTGAATATTGGGTATCTGCAAGGTGGATACCATAACCATTGTACCGACAACAAAAACAGCTGCCAGTGAACCGATCAGATAATTGCGTAGCAGACGAAAAATAAATGAACGGTATACTTCCAACTGAACCCCTCGCTCTCTATGTGCAACCAGTTCTCCCTTGATGTCACGGGGAGATTAAGGGTATAGCCTCCTATTTGTTTATCGGTTATTCAAACCAAAAAAATTAATAAAATCTGCTGATTAGACACCAAAACTCCATCTATCGAAACGTTTCAAAACATTTGACCCTTTCCGCGGTAACTTGGTGGCAATCCGGACAACAAGAAAAGGCCGCTCCACGAAGGAGCAGCCTTTTGTGATATGTCCTATATCTATCCTTTGATCTTGGCAGCCAAAATCATGGTACCGCGCGGCTCATCTCCCATGGCATCCGGTTCAAGCGTGATCGCAACCGTATCATAGTCGTTCGCCGAATCCAGTGTGTAGTATACCGCTCCCGTGCCGTCACGACTAAGGAAAGTCCCCGCATTCTGAGGAGTATCTCCCTTGATCAACCAGACCTGAAATGCCTCGTTGCCTTCCAGGTTCGGCAAGTTCTCAGCCTGCACAACCAGGTGAGTGCCCTTGCTATCAATAACGATGGTTGCGAGACCCTGAGCTACAATATCCTGCGTTGCAGGATTAAGCTTCACTGCCTCGCCCGTCTGCATGCCCTGTGCAGGTTCCAGAGCTGATGCCAGCTGCTCCTGCAGCTGTGCATTCTGCGCCTGTGCCTGCACCAGTTGCTCTTGCGTAGCCGACGAGCCCGCCGCTTGCTGCGTCAGCGAGTCGATCTGGCTCTGCAGCTGCGCCGTGTACACGCCCAGCAACAGTGCCGCTGCCGCAAGGGCGGCACTGGCTATGCGCCAGGCGCTGCTGCTGCGCGCACGCGCGCGTGCTTGAGGCTGCCATGGCTGTGCCTGGGCAGCCTCTTCCACCCGGGCCGCAGGCTCCGCCGTTACCGGCGGCAGGCCTGGCCCGGGCTGCGCCGCACGTTCGTGCTGCGGCGCAAGGTCCTCCTGAAGCACCACGGGTGCTTCAGGCTCTGCAGGAGCAGCCGCTGGCTTCGCCTCGGCGCTCTCCTGCACATGTCCGAGCACGTTGCCCAGCACACGTGCTCGCATGCCAGGCGGCGGTGCTACAGGTTCCGCCGCAAGTGGCAGGAAGCCAGTCACTTCCTGCAATTCCCTCACCTCCTGGCGACAAGGTTCGCAATTGGCCATATGCGCTTCAAACGCCGCCACTTCCTCTGCTTCCAGTCCGCCCAGCACATACATCGGTGCCAGATCAGACCACTCCTCATGTCGTTCTATCATGGATGTATGCCCTCCCTTCCCGCGTCCGGATGCAATTCAGCATCGGCCAGCAACTTTTGGAGCTGCCGCATGGCAAGCCTGACACGGCTCTTTACTGTACCCAGCGGAATCCCGAATCTGCTGGATACTTCCTGCTGGGTTAATCCCGCATAATAAATCGATTCGATAACTTGTTGCTGATCACCGTTCAACTGGGACAACGCCTCTTTAATCCGGGTGCCTTCCCATTTACGTTGTACTTCTTCTTCCGTGTTCGTATCTTCATCGGCATAGGCCGCCAGTGTCTCGTGTTCAACTGAAGTAGCCGCTACCCCTTTTGATTTCCGCCTCAGCATGTCCACAGCAATGTTACGCGTAATCGCAAACATCCATGTGGTCAGCTTCCCCTGTGAGGCATCGTATCGTTCAGCATTATTCCAGACCCGCAGGAAAAGTTCCTGAACGGTCTCCTCTGCCGTCATGGGATCACCAACAATCCGGTAGGCAAAAGAGTATACCGCTCGCTCATAACGGTCATATAAAAGCTCCAGTGCGGAAGCATCTCGTTCCGCAATCTGCCGCATTAACCTGCTGTCCTCCATCGATTCAGTCATGCGAGGGCCCCTTTCTGTTTCTTCCCTCTTATTATAACCTACGCAGAAACTTTTGAAGAGGATTACCTCTATGGAGAAATAGTTTGAAAAATTTTCTGTATCTTTTCAAACTAACCTTTCACCTTCTAACTTAAAAACAGTCCAAAAACATGTTGCTCTGTTCGCGGCTTTCCTTTTTATTGCAAAAAATTACAACCTGTGGTATAGTATAAGAGTTGTATCAAACAACCTCATATGATTTCTGTCTTCTTTAAACCCCGGAATATTTTCTTCATGCTGCGACCGCAGCGAATAAGTACAATCAACCTATGAAGATTGAAGAACCTGCATAACAATAACCCGGTAGTACAGAGTTTCACAAGATGTTCCCATTCACACTGGCGCGGTCATCGGAGCCGCAAGGACAAAAGAGAGGTAGGGCTTTTGTTGTTTTGGATATCACTTATTCTTGAGAAGATTGAAAACATACACAAGCACCCGGAATTGGGTTCCGGGTGTTTATCCATGTCTACATACACATTTCAGCATCATCTACATACTGTCGGACATCGTTCCTTCATTGAGCAAAGTCTCTCCTTCCGCTTATCAGACGCTAACGCATTCTGCACACCTTATATTGAGATTTCTGTGCTATGTAAAATCTAACGAATCTCAGCCACGTTAATCGATATCAATTTATCAGTATAGGCTCCAAACATGCCCAGATTCAGATAATAAGATGTCTACGATTCGTTAAACGTTCGAAATGCCCTGAATTCATCGAATAGAGCCTGGGAGTTCGTTAAAGAAACTGCTCCCGCAACAAAAAAGGAACAACGCAGGATGAATTCCTACGCTGTCCCTCTCTGAATCATCAGGAACGTTACGCCCCCTCATCAAACTCAGGGTTTGACTTAGTCTAGAGCTTTCTGAACCAGCCCCTATCGTAATGATCCACATTCAGCAAAGCCGCGTTGCACTGACAACTTATTAGATAAACATGGTTTTGGAGATAATAACCAGCAAGATGAACAGTACGAGGATCGTACCCATGGAACCCCAGCTTCCGCCGCCATGACCATAGGAAACTCCACAACCGTGGTGATAACCGTGCATCATTGGAGCCTGATTAGGCTGGTGTCCGTAACCATAACCCATTGGCATTGTTCCGCAACCATATCCGTGCATCTCGTGACCTGTGTATTGATATCCATACATGTGCTCATGTCCCCCCATATGTCCGTATACGTGCCCCTGTCCGTTCGGTGAGTTTGGTTTTACTTCGCTCATTGTTCATTCCTCCTTAACATTTGCCTACACCCCTAACCTATGTATTTAGCCTAACTCTGGACCGGGCTATTGCCCTCATTTTGACAAAATGGGCGTTTAGCCGTTGGGTGTGCTTCCCATGCTTGTCCTCTACAAAAAAAACCCCACCGGTTGCCCGGCAGAGCTCGCCATATTATACCCAGAAAGATTTAGTGATGATTACGAGAAGAATGAACAGAACCAGGATTGCTCCAGTCGATGTCCAGCCGCCGTATCCTACGCCTTCAACTACTTTGCTCATGCAGAACCCTCCTTTACGAATATATTAGGGTCCAAACGGTTTATTAGATCAAGAATGCTTTAGAGATGATGACCAACAAGATAAAGAGAACCAAGATCGCGCCAGTCGATGTCCATGCGCCGCCGTATCCACCTACTACTCCACTCATGTAAACCCCTCCTTTGATTTGAGGTACAGTTCACTATATGCACCAATTACACATGGGACCGGGCTCAGGCCGAAAATGGGCGGCTCTTTTTTCCACAGATTAATCTCTCCTTGCACATATACACAGGGTTAGTTCTTAAGTCTGAATGCGATATTCCACTGTGTTTAACTCATAAGTAAATCTCACAGTTACCTTAGTAAAGTTAATGTACTATCGTCCAATAAGATTACCCATACGGTATATCATTAGATTTTAAGTTGTTAAATAATGAAGAAACTTATTACGATTCTGGCGCTAGCCGCATTGCTTAGCGCTTGTGGTAATTCAGAAACAAACACAACAGCCGATACCCAAACTTCGGAAGCAACCCAAGCAACTGAAACTGTTTCAACGGAAGCTACAACTGCGAAATACACTACATATAGTGGAGAAGGATTTTCTTTTGCATATCCTGAATCCTGGAAAAGCGTAGATACAAGTCAAATGAATGTTCCGGCAATTAAAGCTGCTTTCTCGGACCAATCTTCATCAGCAACATTCGCAGATAACGTTAACTTGACGATTGAGGCTAGCTCATCAGGTTCAATCAACCCTGAAGAATACGCCAATAATGTAGTTGATTATTACACACAAAACGGTTCAACTATCGGCATTTCCGATTATAAAAAAACCAGCTACACCAACAAGCCTTATAAAGAATATAGCGCTGGTGTCTTGGAAGGCTCCTATAAACACACATCGGGTACAGATGTTGTCCTTGTCCAATATCTGATTCCAACCAATACAGAACTCTATAGCATGACGTTAACCTACGCCAAGGATACTTATAATCAGGACGAGATCAAAGATATCCTTGATTCCCTGAGCATTACTGCTCCTCTGGAGCAAACAGCACCAACTGCAACGACTGGAAATTCATCGGTCACGTCATCAGTTGCCGATTTTTTTAATGAGTTAACTCCGTACATTACAGAAGATACAGCCTTTATGGAGCAGGCTTCTTACGATTTCTTTGGTAAACATAGCGATGTATTCCCGGCCATTACGGCAGAACTAAGCAAAAAGGTACGGGGTCTCGTTGACTCCAATGTAACGACCCGTCATCTGAATAAAAATGTGTCCAACTATTACAATACTTTCGTACAAGTTAGCGGGGAAGTCATTTCCGTTGAAGAAGATAGCTCTCTTGGAGCAACTTTCTCTATCGTTCATGTCATGGATGAAAACGGAAACGATATTATCGCGTTATACCCTGCAACGACGGGAGATCTGCTTGACGGCGATTACGCTACTGTGATCGGTGCACCAATTACCAACTTCTCTTTTGAAAATGTTGGTGGTGGTTATACTAACGCCACTTTGATTGGTGCCTCATTGGTAATTGCAGATTAAAATGTTATATGCATATACAAAAAGGACCAGCTTAATGAACGTTAAGCTGGTCCTTTTTGTCCTTTAATTTATACACATATCCTTGTTCTATGACCCGAAATATACATCCAGCTTCCCTGTGGGCGGAGTTGTTGCCATCCATACCGCGGCCAGATTGTCGGGTGCCTGGGTGTAAGCCGTAATATAGTCGCCAATGAGCACGGTCGGTGTAGGCGAGTTCCCATTCGGGTTGAACGATGTTGTAGTGAGTCTCCGATTCGTAAAGGTTGCCCCTCCGTTAAACGATTCCGCCACATAAACATCCAGCAAAAAACCATCGAGCTGGTTGGTGTAGTAGATAACCCGTATCACACCGGTGAACGGAGATACGGTAAGGGAAGGGAAGAAATTCTGTGTTCCCGCGGGTGCTCCGGTAATACTGACCGGCTCACTCCAGAGCAATCCGTCCGGTGAGCTGCACATGAATACATCCGTGTAACCGTTCCGGGCATCGTTCCAAACGGCGTACACCGTACCACTATAGATACTGTTAGATATATCTGCAGCCAGATTCAGGTTGGTTTGAACTCGAAATGCATAATTGGGCACAGGCAGAACCTGTGGTGAAGGTACCACAGAGGCAATTAGCGTGGACTGATTACTTAGAGGTGGCTGGAAGGTGGCTCCCCCATCATAGGAAGTCCGAAGTAATGCATACGCGCTGCCCGGACCCGTGAGGATGTAGCCAGCGTAGACTTGCCCAGTGAATCCAATCCCGATGGTCGCCCGATCATGGAAGCCTCTAGGATTGGAAATTCGACTGGGAATCTGCCATGTTGATGCCACATCCACAGACCGTTGTAAAAAGATTGAAGAAGCTGCTGTTGCCAGCGGAGTATAGCCCACATAAACATTCCCTCGATACGGGCTGCCTGGTGTACGATCACAGGCAACAAACGGTTCATCATTGTGTACAATGAGTCCATAACCCCTGTTAACAAATACAGGCGGGGTCCAACTCACCCCATCATCAAGAGAAGTATAACTGATAATCGTTCCGTCATTCTCCCCATTGAACACATGCACCGTCACAATGAATGTACTGGGAAAGGTATAATCAATCGTAGGTGCTTCAGCCCCTTCGTATCCGGCAGGCTGCGGCAAGATTCCTGTCGTCCAGGTCTGCCCCCCGTCAATGGAACGATAGAATCCGGTCCGTGTCGGTCCCGCACTTGTATCGACGGCAACAACACACATAATATTGGGCAGTAATTCGTTCACCGCAATTGATGGTTCAAATTGACTGCCTCCGAGCGCCCCTGTAATATTTACAACCGGCATTGCATACACCTCCATCCGTTCGTGTTAAGGAATATTCGTAAAGCGGTCCACCCATACCATCTCCGATTGCAGCACACGCTGCGTAATGTTCCCTGCGGAATCCAGACTATACACCTGAATGATCGTGCTGGTTGCACTGAAATAGTCGCTTTGAACCTCAAAATAATCCGCTGCATTAAGGGTATACAATAAAGTTTTGGACACTTGGGCTGGTAACTGGAACAGATCATGGCCTATTGGAATTCTGGCGTTCTGGGAAGTATCCCAGCGAAAGACCTGAAGTTCAATATTTGAGGGAATATTGAGAGAATCATTTAGGCAAGTAACGATCAGTTGTGTCGCACGATCATTCCCCATCGGAGTGTTGAAGATGAGACCTGTACTGTAGGGCATCGTCATGCCTCCCTTCCTCTTATACCACCGTCGACAAAGCTTGACAGCATACTATAAAATATGTGATCTCTCGTTGAAAGACACGGCAGAATATGCGAATTTCTGAAAGAATCCTTGCAAGAATCGCCTAACTTTGAAAACCACAATATAGAGCAAAAACTGCAAGCCCCGGACCGGGACCTGCAGTAGTGATTTGAGACTATTTTTTTCACTGCGTTGTACTTCGTTAATTAGGTCTTGTCTGAAGTGATGTCAGTTTGTCCTGAACCGATTGTAACTTCTGTATGCTTGAGGCATCCGGTTTATCCCGACGGTCGTCGATCTTGACGGATGTGGATACACGCTGAGCTCCTGACAAAAACGGCGCTTCATGCAAAGCCGCAATTGCTGTAAAGACCTCGTTAAGCGGCCCCTCAATAATGGTGCTCATGGAAGTTAACTGATATGTAATGCCCCGTTGATGTTCCAATACCTTCTGCATGTCTGCCACATAACTGCTCAGACTGGTCGTACCCGTTCCGATTGGAATTACAGTCACTTCTGCTATTGCCATTTTGCTCCGCCTCCTCTGGGCCCCGTGAACAACCGCTGCCACTTATTTTTAGTCGATTTTTGACTGTTTTTATTCTACCAGTTGAATACGTTACAATTCAAACTGACGTGAAGACGTCATTCAAATTGGTCAAAAATTTTTTTTGATAAATCTTCAAATCTTCCAGTCCTTTTCCTTTGCGGATTCCTGGCTTAAATGGTATACTCGGAATTACGTTTTACTGTATCGGCCCACTTTACAAACACAATATGTTGGGTTACAGTATGTTGACAGCTACAAAATGTAGTAACACTAGATTTCTCCGCTTCTATTAGTCACCTTCTGCATTCTCGCGAAAAACAGGATGAAATCACCTCCAAAGGCACGTCCCTGTAGGTGTAAATCGCTTTCTCGAAACAGAGTTGACTCGGAGGTTAACGGGGCTGTTTGGACTGCATCCGGTACCCTCAAACTACAGGCACATCTGTAATAGACAAAAGCTTACATAAGCACCCTTTTCTGTCGATATGCTGAACCTCCAAGACAGTAAGGAAGCCAGAGCATCCATGGGCATTTTCAGCCGCGAGGCGGGGAGAATGCTTTTTATATGAGCATGTTCTGCATTGTGCTGTTTTGTGCTCCTCAAGTTGAGCGATTTAAGACATGACCTGTCACCGCCGTTTCAGTCCGCCAAACGCAACCTTTACCTTTTTCTCACCGTAAGAAGACACTCAATTCTTTATATAAAGAATTTCTCCAATTTATCTCTTAAACATGCGAAAGCGAGGAATATTCATGCCACAAGTTGTGACCAAGCCGAACAACCGCCAGCTTGCCTTTGATGATATGCGTATCTCGGTATATGCCGACCGTACTCTGGAAGGACTGGAAATGCTGGACAAGGAACGTCTGGTACGTGGGGTAAACAGCAAGCTCCGCCGTGATGAAGTTACCGGAGACGAAATCAGCAACGCTTTTATCATGAGCGCACTGGAACTGGTAACCAAAGAGGAGCCTAACTGGAAATTTGCAGCGGCACGCTCCCTGCTCACTTCCCTATACAAAAAAGCGGCTACCAACCGCAGATACAAGTCTTACGCGGACGAGCCTTACGGCGCATTCCATCCTCTTCTTGTAGATCTCGTGAAGAAAGGTATCTACCGCGAAGAATTGCTGGAATGTTACACCAAAGAACAGATCGACGAACTTGCTGAGTGCATCGACTATCGCAACGATCTGCTCTTCGATTACATCGGCTTGCTCACACTGGCAGAACGTTACCTCGCTCACGATTTTGATGGAAAAGTAATGGAATTGCCACAAGAACGTTATATGGTTATCGCCATGTTCCTAATGCATCAGGAGCCTGCCGAGAAACGTATGGATCTCGTCAAGGAAGCTTACTGGGCAATGAGCAACATGTACATGACCGCAGCTACTCCTACGATGTCCAATGCAGGTAAAAAAGTAGCCGGACAACTCTCCAGCTGCTTCATTGATACGGTGGACGACTCACTCGAAGGTATCTTCGATTCCAACACGGATGTAGCACGTCTGAGCAAAATGGGTGGCGGCATCGGCGTTTACCTCGGCAAAGTCAGAGCTCGTGGTTCGGATATTCGTGGTCACCAAAATACAAGTTCCGGTGTAATCCCTTGGATTCGCCAACTGAACAATACAGCGGTTAGCGTAGACCAGCTCGGTACACGTAAAGGTGCCATTGCCGTCTATCTCGACGTTTTCCACAAAGACATCCTGGCCTTCCTCGATCTAAAGCTGAACAACGGCGACGAGCGGATGCGTGCGCATGACGTATTCCACGGCATCTGTCTGCCTGACTTGTTCATGGAGCGGGTATCCACTCGCGGCGAATGGAGCCTGTTCTGTCCGCACGAAACGAAGAAAGTGATGGGCTGGAAAGACGAGAACGGTCGTGCACTCGGACTGGAAGATTTCTATGATGAGTCCTTTGGCGAAGGTGCGTTCCGTGATAAATACGAAGAAGCGGTGAATCACCCACTGCTGTCCCGGATTACAGTACAGGCGATCGACATCATGAAGCGTGTACTGAAATCCCAACTGGAGACAGGTACGCCATACATGTTCTACCGGGATACGGTTAACCGCTCGAATCCTAACCGTGCACACGGTATGGTATACTCCTCCAACCTGTGTACCGAAATCATGCAGAACCAGTCTGCCACTGTAATTGAAAAGGAAGAACTCGTAACCAAAGATGGACAAACTCGCATCGTGATTTCCAAAGTGCCTGGCGACTTTGTTGTCTGCAACCTGAACTCCATCCATCTGGCACGTGCTATACCTCATAATGTATTGGAACGTCTCGTTCCGATTCAGGTGCGCATGCTGGACAACGTTATCGACATTAACAACATTGAAGTGTTGCAAGCCCAATATACCAACAGCCAATATCGCGCAGTCGGTCTGGGCACGTTTGGACTTCACCACCTGCTTGCTCTCGAAGGCATTCATTGGGAGTCTGACGAAGCGGTAACATATAACGATAATCTGTATGAAAAAATTAACTACCTGCTCGTGAAATCCAGTATGGAGCTGTCCAAAGAAAAAGGACATTATCCGAAATTCAAAGGTTCCGATTGGGAAAGTGGTCACTACTTTGACCAACGCGAGTACACGTCAGGTGAGCGTGTAGGCGAGTTCGTGACAACCGAACAGTGGAAAGAACTGCAAGCCGAAGTACAGCAGAACGGTGTACGTAATGCTTGGTTGTTCGCCATTGCACCTAACGGTTCCACGTCCATCATTGCCGGTTCAACGGCTAGTATTGATCCGCTCTATGAGCTTTTGTCTTATGAAGAGAAAACAACATACAAAATTGCCAATCCGGCTCCGGATCTGTCCGAAAAAACAAGCCCTTATTACCAAACGGCGTTCATGGTGGATCAACATGCTTCCATTAATATGGCGGCTGCCCGTCAGCGCCACGTCGATCAGGGACAAAGCTTTAACTTCTACGTTCGACCGGATATCAAAGCAACAGAATTCCTGGAATTGCATCTGCACGCCTGGAGAGCCGGCATGAAATCAACTTATTATGTGCGTAGCCGGGCATTAACGATTGAAGAATCTTGATTTTTGCGCAAGATCCGTTTTATCCATGATAGAGAAGATTTACTAGATTCAAGGTGACCACCAGGGCATCCTGTTTTGATTGCAAAATGGCGTTGCCCTGGTTCTTTTTTGCCTAAACACGATCACAGCATCGCAAGATGTTGATATAGATGCCACATTATAGAACCCTAATATATAAAAGAATTAATGATTACACGATAACGAAGAGGACAGAACAAAGCTGAAGAAGCGGAGCGCTCGCCTTTATCACCGGATTTCCCCTTTGAAAGAGTGGATCAAAAAAATCAGGGGATAATAGCGATCGGAAGGTTGTTCTGTCATCGTAGTTATACAGTGTAAATTCATTCAAGGAGTGAACGGAACAATGCAAGTACAGAAAATTTTCAACACCGAAGCCCCTAACCAATCGACCCGTATTATTGAAGGTGAATGCTCCGGTATCCTGAACTGGAACGACATTCGCATGCCTCATATGTACAAATTGTACAAAGTACTGCTACTCAACCACTGGATCGCAGACGAGATTCCAATGTCCAAAGATGCTTCCCAGTTTGCTCAACTGGACGAGGAAGAACAACGTACGTTCAAAATCAACATCTCCCTGCTCGCGGTACTTGATTCCATGCAGACGATGTTTGTTGGTGATGTAAAACGTTACTTTACCGATTCTTCACTCGAAGCGATCTCGGCCATTATCGGACAACAGGAAGTTGTTCATAACCAATCGTACTCCTACGTCCTGTCTTCGATCGTATCTGATCGGGAGCAAAAAGAAATTTTTGAATACTGGAAACATGATCCGGTACTGCTTGACCGCAACCGTTTCATCGCTGATATCTATCAAAACTTCCGGGACGAACCGTCTCCACAGACATTCTTCCAGGCGATGGTAGCCGATCTGGTACTCGAAGGAATCTTCTTCTATAGTACGTTTGCCTTCTTCTACAATCTGGCCCGTGACCAGAAAATGATGGCAACCAGCCAAATGATCTCGTATATCCAGCGGGATGAAAACCAACACTGTTACTTCTTCGCTGAAGTATATAAACAGTTGCTGGTAGACTTCCCTGAACTGAACACACCTGAGAACATGGACTATGTATACAAAACCATCCATCGTGCTGTTGAGCTTGAAACCAACTGGGCACATTACACACTCAGCAACGTACGCGGTATTGACCTGAACGAGTTGGAAGACTACATCAAGTACATCGCCAACAAACGTCTGCGTCTGATGGGTATGGAGAAAGCGTATGAAGGTGTGGATGTAAACTGCATGCCTTGGATCAAACCATTCTCCGATGAAGCACTGAATGCAACCAAAACCGACTTCTTCGAAGCTAAATCCCGTAACTACGGTAAAGTTGGCGACGATAACGGATTTGACGATTTGTAAACTCTACTGATCGAGTATTACCAATATAAATAAGCACACATTAAAGCACTCCCTTGGATAGAATGCCTTCATGGCTATCTGCATGCGGGAGTGTTTTTTTGTCTCTTAACCTAGTAAGATAGTTTGGAAGAGATTCACATCCCTCCGACTGAAATGAGGCCTATTAATGGAAAGAGAACTGCTGGAACAAATCAACTTATGGCATGAGCAGGACGAATTCAGTCTCATTATCGAACGTATTGAACGTATACCTGAATCTGAGCGGGACTATGATCTGATTGGTCAACTCGCCAGAGCCTATAACAATGATGCACGCTACCGCGAAGCCATTCAACAGTTGTTGTCTGTTCAGGAGCGAGGAGTAAGCGATCCGCTCTGGCAATACCGCTTGGGTTACGCATACTGTTACATCGCGAGCTATGAACAGGCACTACTCGCTTTTGAGAGAGCTGACGAACTTCTGCCTCATGATGAGTCTACGCTTGAATTCCTTCGCCAGATTCGTCCCCAAGCGGAGAAGATGCGGCTTGATCGACAACGCCATGAAGAGAATATCGCAGCATTGGAGCAGAGCGGCACACAGAACCATCTAAGAGCGGCATCAGGGACTTACGTCCCCGCAACGTTCTGGGTACACAGCGATTATGCGCAGGAAAATCATGTATCGGAACCTTTCGACGAAGAAGAGATTGTGTCTATTGAGAAGGAACTGGGGTACAAGCTGCCCGCTTCCTATATTCATTTAATGAATACCCAGAACGGCGGTATCCCCGCGCTCACTGTATTTCCCACCAAAGAAGCGACTTCCTGGGCTGATGATCACATTGCCATTTCAAGCATTATGGGAATTGGACACGATAAGATATACGCACTGGGTGGTGAGCTGGGAAGTCGGTTCATGATCGAAGATTGGGGATACCCCGATCTGGGGATTGTGATCTGTGATTGTCCGTCCGCTGGTCATGATGTCGTTATGCTGGATTATCGATTCTGTGGTCCTGAAGGCGAGCCTTGTGTGGTTCATGTGGATCAGGAAAATGATTATGAGATTACATATCTTGCGCCGAATTTTGAAGCTTTCATCCGTGGCTTGCTCGATGAGGATACGTATGACCTGTCTGACGAACAGAATGAGGACTAAAATCCAGGAGGGTCCGGCCATATGACAACCCGTATATATTTTGGTTCCAAACAACTCGGCGAAGTGGCGTCAGCTTCATTGCAAGATGCGCTGAATGAATATGATCTGGGGACCCTTGAAGATTATCAACGAACGGATAAAGGCGTTATGGGCCAAACACTGCTCATCCGCTCTTCCCGTGGAGAGTATATTCTGAAAGGTAATCCGTTATATTCAGGACAGTTACAGGAAGAAAAGTTCTTCGTAGAGCAACTGGCGAAGCATACGTCCATTCCCGTCCCTGACCCCTATTTATTACACGAAGATATCAATCTTCTGGGTTGGAGTTATGCCATAATGCCGCGCCTGCCCGGGAATCACCTGTATGATCCAGCATTCCAGGCCTCACTGTCACAGCAAGATCAGGAAGAGATCGCCTGTATGTTTGCCCATACTTTGGCTGAACTGCACCGCTGGAAGGTGCCTGATGCTGGGGAATATGACCCTGTAGCGAAGCAGATTGTTTCCTTTGCAGGCGATTATCTGGACTGGTTGTACGGAACCATCCGCCACTGGTTACATGATGCTGAACAGTACTCGGTGATTACGGATGAAGATGTGCAGTGGGTGGACGAGCAATTCAAGAATGCTGAACCGGCATTTCGGTCCAAAGCTGTTCCCGGGTTTGTCATGGGAGACTTCAAGGTCGAGAATGTGCTAGTTCAAAAAAAGGATGACCCTTCTTCCGACTGGGAAATTAGTGGCCTGTTCGATTTCACAACTGCCTATTTCGGAGACGGCACAGCCGACTTAACCAAAATGTCCACCAGGTATGTCCGTGAGGGTAAGCCAGAACTGGCCGCACAGTTCCTTCGCTGCTACAGGGATCTGGTCTGTGCAGCAGATGTGGAGAAATGTCAGTACTTCCATGCACGTCTCAGCGTGCATCTGCTCTATCAACGTATCTTGTGGTGGGGTGAAGCCAAAGCGACAGGACAAGTGACGTGGGCAGCAGACCTGCCTTTTGCACAGTGGGCAGAGCAGTCCATCGATTCGATACTTGCATTACTGGATGATTAGATTTGGACAGGGTGCTCAATGGATAGCGGCCTTCCAAACTTACGTATGTATCGTTCCATATATGTCGCCCAACATCCGGGCGAACGCATAAAACCGCCAAAGATCAATGATGATCTCTGGCGGTTTTCGTCATACCACGATATATTTCGATCAACGATGAACCCCGCTCAACTTAAGCCTGTGCGACCGGTGACTCCTGATGTTTCTGCAAAAACTCCAGCATCCGGCGGTACACAAGAATTTCGTTTGTCTTTCTGGAGAAGCCATGACCCTCATCATCCAGAACGATGTATTCCACATCAAGTCCCTTCGACTGGAGCGCGGCCACGATCTGATCGGATTCGGCCTTCACGACTCTTGGATCATTGGCCCCCTGAATGACCAGCATCGGGTTTACCATCTGATCCAGATACGTAATCGGTGAATCCTTCGTTAGGCGTTCGCGGTCACGGATCGGATCACCCAGCCAGTTATCCATCATCGGCTTCCAGTCCTCCGGCACGGATTCCAGGAATGTGAACAGGTTGCTCGGCCCAAAAATATCGACCGCAGCCCGGAAGAGCTCCGGATGGCGCCCTGCTAGTAGCAGGGTCATGTATCCCCCGTAACTTCCACCTACCACAAACAACCGCTCTGGCGATGTAATTCCCTGATCAAACAACCAGTTGATCCCGGCAACACAGTCCAGCCTTGGACCTTCGCCCCAATCTCGCTCAACCAATTTGACGAATTCCGCACCATATCCGGTACTGCCACGGAAGTTCGGTGCAAAGATATGATAGCCCTGAGCGAGCATCATCTGGAACATCGGCCGAAAAAACTTCGCTTCCGATGCCTGCGGCCCGCCATGTGGCCAAAATACCGTGTAACCATTGGCCTGCTCTGGCTTTGCTTTGAACAAAAGCGCTTCGATCTCCAGTCCGTCGTAGGAGTTATACCGAATGACGTCTGGGTACACGAGATCACTTGGCTCCAGTCCAGTTACCCGATTGGCAGTCAGCGGCTCCCAGGACTCAGCACCTGCCATTTTGCGATAAATGTTATGCGGCTGGATTGCTCCACGCCCCAGAATATATACATTACCTGCCTTCGTAACAGTCACCTGCTCAATTGTATCCAGCGGCATCTCTATGCGCCGAGGCTCATCGGCATTTTTACCCAATACGTACATACGATTCTCCGGCCCTGTAAGTGTCCAAAAATATAAGGTCTCGGAAGCCTGATGCCAGCGGATGAACTCCACATCTTCCCCTTCGATTTTGCACAATGGACGGTACTCACCAGAATCGATCCGGTACTCAGCCACATACGAGTATGGTGAGTTATCATTAGTGATCAGCAGAAGACGATTGTCATCTGCGAAAATCAGATCCGTGATCTGACTCTGCCGCTTTGAGGCTGGCAGGATCTCCTGTTCTTCACCTTCACGATACAGATGAGCTGTCTGGTACGTATTTGAATAAACTTTCAAAATGACATAGGCCTGTTCATCTGGGCTTACAGCAACCAGATTGCTCGTCACGCCGTCACCCTGATGCAGAAGTTCGTCCTCTCCCGTCTCCAAATTTACTCGGCGCGAATTGAGATAATTCGGGTTACCTGCGCTGGTTATATAATACAAACGCTTTCCATCTTCAGATAAGTGGGCGTAATAACAGCGGTCATTCGGTTCCGCCGGAACCACAGGCAGTGGAACACCACCCTCAGGTGGGAGTGCATACAGATGATAGTTCTCGTCACCATCCCGATCAAACGCGGTAAGAAGATGACGTCCTTGCGGGTCTGCTTTGATAAATGCACTACTCTGATTCAAGTACGTTAAAGGATACGGGTACCCTCCGGGCAAATCCATCGCCCAAATATTTGGCTGACCGTTCAGATTGCTGTCCATGAACAAACGTTTCTCGTCGGCCGATACGGCAAAATGCGAAATTCGGTACGTCTGAAAATATTGCTCGACATCCGGTTTAGGGAACTGAATCATGACAAACCTCCTTGGATTGAACCAACGAATTTAACATTGGTAAATTAAGGTACCATTTGTCCATATTATAGGTACTTCCATTGTTTAGACAATAGATATGTAAGATTTTATTTCCAATTCCCCTTTAGCTTTGTATATGATCTGTCACATTCATCCAGCGTATGAGTGATCTCTCCGTCCCTGTCACGCATAATGATGCGGCGTAGCCCTTGCCCATATCCAGAGAATTCAACATATAATTCTGTCCGTCCCATTCCAGCAAATATTCATAATTACGGATAGCCTGTACCGTATTCAGATTTCTCCACTGTCCACATAAAGATTGACCCGAAGCCTTAATCCAGGCCTCCTTGCCTGTGAGGACTTTCCACAGCAGGGAAGAAGAATCCTCCCCGGAACACACGGCTTCCAGCACATAATCCCGCTCCTCTTCCGTCAGAAAACGTTGGATAATGGCTTGCTCTTGCAGGAGTGGACGTACCCATTCCACATCCACACCAAGCTCGTTGTTAGTACATGTAACCGCCAGTACACACAGCCCATTCGTATGCGAAAGGCTGAATTGTGGACCTCCCACGAGATAAGGCTTTCCGCTGGTCCCGTATTGAAATAGAATATCCTGTTCCTGAACCTGCATGTACCGAGCCAGCACTCTTCGCATGAAAACCCTCGAAATCATCCAGCAATGAGCCTTTAGCCGTGAGGTCGTGCTGATTCTGACCATACGTTCATGTTCTTCTAAAGTCAGTGCACTGGAGTCCATGGCAGTAGCTGTCTGCAGTTGATCATCTCTTATGGGCAAAGCTTGTGTCCAAATATGGATCTCCGGTTCCTCTACAATTGACACAAACGTATCATTCCCTTGTTCCCTCATTGCCAGAAGGCTGCTGATTGTTCCGGTTTTGGAATCCATAAGGCTCTCCTCCCTATGCGTGGATTCATACTATCGTATAACAACCATCCGCAGACGGGCAGACGTTGCCATAGTTCTGAGACCACTCATAACGTCTTCTTCTGTTAATTCAAGTGCATGCGTACCGAGCTGCATATAATCCAGTCCGATCACCTCATATTCGGAGACATGCATACATCGCTGTTTTAACGAATCCATGTCTGCATAATACTTGCTTAACCACTTCATCCGCGCATCGTTCAAGTTGGATAGGGATAGCACTCCGTTCTGAATATGCTCACACGTCTCCTCGACCCGGTTATATAAAGAAACAGGATCTGCTGAATACCCACAAGCATTCGAAAAGGCAAATTCCTTGCGATAATAGTGGTCCCATGCTGTACCCTTATAAAGCAGACCCAACTCCATACATTCGGCGTGGAAATTAGAAGTTTCACCCAGTAAGGCTTCAATGCCGATCATGCAAGCGATTTGCTCCTTCAATTGCATCCCATCTTCGGCACGGAACCCATACCTTACAAGCGGCAAGGGCAATCCAGATTCAATCTCCCGATATTGCTTATTGGAATCCTCACCTAAATAGTGAAGTGTAACTTCTGGCATGTAGGCACCATTCAGTGGTTCCATCGCAGGGAATTGCTCCAGCATATCCGCAATGAACTCCGCTTCAACTGGACCAGCCACCGCTACCGCCATTCTCCCTGTGGCATAGCGAGTGTTGTAGGCATGCTTTAGCTCATCCGTAGTTATTTGGTACAGACTATCCGGTGTGCCTGCAACATCCATCGTGATGGGGTGATTGCTGCCATACATCATCTGAGTCAACTGCTGCAAAGCTCGCCAGGAGGGCTGGTCTGCATACATGGACAGCTCCTGATGAATGGCGGCCCGTTCCTGTTCCATATGCATCGGGGTGAAATATGGAGTAGCGAGCATGCCGGTGAACAACTCCAGACTTCGTTTCAAATCGCCTGTGCAGGCCAGCTGATAAGTCGTTACATCGTAACGTGTCAATGCAGATGTCGAAGCTCCCAGAGTATGAAATAGCGGCTTGACGAGCCTTTTATCGGGATTGTAGAACATCATATGCTCAAGGAAATGTGCTCTGCCGGGCAGGGCTGCATCATGGATTGAGCCATAGGACACGGACCACGAAACAAAAGTATGGTGGAACTGGGGCTCGGGGAAAATGTGGACCGACAGACCATTGGACAATCGCCTGCGGACCGGCACAATATTCACAATACTATTCATGAGTCACCTCCTGTACTGGTGCGGAATATTCACTCTCAGGATACAAAATCCAGGTGACAGCCTTTTTCATGCCAGAGGCTACCTCGGCCACTTGTACTGCAGTAACGCAGGATATGGCTTCCAGGAATTGCGGAGTGGTCATCTGAACCTGGTTGAGCAACCGATCAATATGAAGGTTGACCACCTGCTCAGGCAGATCGTAACCCACCTGCACATAATGCATCACATTCTGAATCGCTCTATTCAGCTCCACTTCCTGAATGTCTCCACTGCATATCCTCAGCCATTCAGCGTCTATCGCTTCAAGCACCTCTGTCACATATCCACTGCTTGTTCCCGTTGTCACATGAAGCGTTCCGCGATAATTATCCAGCGTGCTGTAGATCTGATACACCCATTGCTTTCGTTCACGAAGCTTGGATTGCAGCCTGGAAGCAGGCGTAGCACCAAACAGGGAATGAAACAGAAACAGTGCAGGATAGTCCGGCGATCCATATGTTACCCCGGTGGTAAAGGTCACATTAATTTTGCATTGCTGAACATCCATCAATTCAAGCATCATTTCGCCTTCCTCCAGACGCTCAGTAGGCTGATACCCGATCACAGATGGAGTTTCTCCCCCCTCAGCCGTGACAACCGAAGGCAAAAAGGTCTCCATGACCTGAGCTATCATCACATCCGACTGGAAATCACCGATCACATGAATATGTATTGGGCTGCATAGCACCTCCCGGTACCATTGCTGAAGTTTACCATCACGCACACAATGTTGCAGTTGCTCCAAGTCGGCTTCCCTGCTTCGTCCTACATACCCAAGCCATTCCAAACTACGACCCTGTACCACCTTGTCCCAATCGGAAACATCATAGCCAGCATGATGTTCTGCCCAGGCAAGTTCCTCCTGGATCTGCACTTCATTAAAATCAAATCCGCCCCTAAGGCTCGGTTCGAACATCATGTCTGCGAGCAGCTTCAGCGCATCCCGCGTCCGTGCCTCGGTTCCGGGCAGCAACCCTGTAGGGATACGCAACTGGATGGATGCAAGCTGGGTCTCCCCCTTTTGCTCCAATTCGCATCTCAGCTCATCCGCATACATGGACCATAGTTGCTGTTGTAGCTTTCTTTTGCCGAGCGAATCCTGCCTGAAAAGCAGCCGCACAATGACTGCAAACACCGCTGATGGAATTCTCCCCTGTTCGTTAACGATACACAGATGGAGATAATCGTTGGCGTACTTCCTTGTTGGCATCACATGGACCGATAGACGATTGTATTGCTCACTAATGAAAGACTGCATCCTTGCCCCCCTTATCTGACGCTTAACCCAAATTGTAGATCATGCCACTCGCGGTGTTCAGTCCAAGCTGACCGAATCCCTCCAGTGGCTTGGAGAACCAGTCCACCTGACTCTCGGCTTCCGATGAATGAAGGTTAGACTCATCCTCTTTCCAGTGAATCACTTGCTGATGATGACGGTCCCAGAATCTCCATAGTGCAGGCTGCTTCAGCAGTTGATTGCGAAACGGCTCATATACACGTCCTGCTGATTCCTGAATATCCCCTTCTAATATGAAAGGCGGCAAGAAGACAATTTTGGAACGAAAATCTTCAGTCAATGTCATGAAATAGGGGCATACAGGCTTGCGTGTCTTGGCTAAAATACGAAAAATACCGCTCCTCGTCCGGATACGCGAACTCAAGAAAGGAAGCTCCACTGCGCGATTATCCGCGTTGAATCCGGTCTGACCATCTACGAAAAGATTGAATGAACCTCCCTTTCGCAAATGAGAATATAATCGTATGCCAATCATCTCATCCTCGGCATTCAGCAGATCAGCACCTGCAAACTGCCGTAGGGTGTTCCAGGACGACAGCTTCTGTTCCTGCTCTACGGTGCCTTGTTCAGCCACCAGATAGAAAGGTAATCCGGACTTCATGTGGCCTGCACGAATCTCTTGTCCGATGGTGATCATGTTATGCCTGACGAATCCGTAATGCCAGGTCAACAAAGCCCCACCTTCCTGCAACGTCGCTTGCAGATGTTCAAGACCCTCGACTTCATCCCAATCCATAAAGGAGTACGGGCTTTTTTTGTGTTCGTCAACTGTCCTTAAAAAGGCCAGATAATCCATCCAGATCGACTCTGGTGACGATTCCGGTTGAAGAGGAGAAAGCTCCTTAACAATGTTCATTAGCGCATAGAAGAATCCCAGTTGAATTCCGTCTGCCTTTTCCCTATACAACTCCTCCCTGACCTGTTCCCGATGTAACGTATATAGTGTATGAAAATCCTCCATGCTTACACCTCCTGTATACCCTGATTCATGGATACTCCCGCTCCCGACAGCATTCCTTCCTTGGCTGCACCAGTTCTGCAAGACGATTCAAACCGCCGACGATTCCGGTCGATGCCATCCATCATATAGACCAACATTCGAAGTGCCAGTTCATATTGTCCAGGTATGTGTCGATCCGATTGAACACCCTGTCCTTCAACCATATCCATCCCTTCATAAGATATCGGGACTTCCAGCGCTGCAATAACGCAGTCTCGAATGTTCTGCCACGTCGGTCCAGCAGAAATCGGAAAATCAACAAACGGGAAGCTTCCCGGATCAAGGGAATCCAAGTCAAACGTTAAATAAGCCGAGTCGACATCGTACTTCTGTCTTACCTCGTTCAGAACATGGCTCACCCTCTCAGGTGTCATATGCTCTGCCGATATCTGAATCAAGCCGGGATGGCTGTACATCTGGTCTGCTGAGCGAAGACCACGCAGGCCGATCTGTACAACAGCAGCAACCGTACCCTGCTCTAGCAAATGTCTCACAAAATTGGAGTGACTGGGATGCTCCTGATGGATGGCATCGATACCGCAATCATGATGAGCATCGAACTGGACCAGCACTCTTCGACTGCCCTGGGCCTTTGCCATCATCTGAAGCACAGCATACGTAATGGAATGGTCTCCGCCAATGCAGCACAATAGCGTCTGTTGATCCAGCGCATGATCCAGTGCGGCCGCAAGACCTTTTTTATAAGGAACAGCTGTATTAGCCTCCGCTTCGTTCATAAGACAAGTACCCCAATCCTGCATGGCTACGTTCTCAAGCAATCGTCTTCCACTTCCAATGTCGTACAAGCTCGAATTCCCGGACTCTTGCAACGATGGATAGATGACCTTTTTCCACGATTCTACGCGTAACGCATGCGCAAGTCCGGCAACGGAGGAGTTTAACATGCTTGTCCCACCAGAATGGGGGATACCCAAGATCCCCAGTTGAGGAGCCCGATGACCGATGAGAGGCTCATACAAAAAAAAAGGCGCTTCCGCAGGTTCAACCCCCGGCAAATCCGGGGGGCGTTGTGGCTCCAGCTCTTTCGCCGGTTCCAGCTCATAAAACTGGGTGAACGTTTCATCCGCAGCGATCCACGCATCTGCAATGCGACGTACCAGATAAGCAGGTTCTGATGTTTTCATGCAAAAGCCTCCTGTACGTAGTTAGAGTCAAGTCTGTGTGGAATAGCTCTTATTCGGCAACGTCGCATCACCTTCTGTACTGATGTCCTTATCCGTAGACGATTCCACATATTCCCGCTTCAGCATTCGCATGAAAGGCAGGAAGAACGACGACATGCCGACCACATTCATGCCAGCAATCACCGCATAGAAGTAAGTAACCTCATTGAAAGCCCGAGTCAGTCCCCAGCCAAGTACGATAATAATCAGAAAATACACCGCATTCAGGAGTATGGCCTGGTATCCACGCCCACTCTGCTCCATCGTCAGCAAGGTTGTCATCATGGGACCCATGCCAATATAGGAAAGAGCTACGATGGACAAATACCGTGCTGCTTCTGCTCGGGTTGCCGCGTCTTCGATTAGGAATGCGATAAGCGGATCTCGCCAGATCCAGACGGCAACGGCAATGATCACATACAGAACAAAGGATTGCAGCAGACCTTGGCGATAACTTGCATAGGCCCTTTGCCGGTGTGGTGATTGCAAATTATGATTGATGATAATGCCGATGGCCGAGCCAATCACGATACCCGGCAGGATCGCCATCGTCTGAATTCGATAACCAACGCCAAAGCCGGCAACCGCCCCTTCGCCAAAGTGACTGACAATTTTATTGAAAAAAAATGTGCTCAGAAAAATCATGCAGTACGAGATGAACACAGGAATACCGACATGCCTGAGGGCCAGCAGATGTTTTTGGGCAAATGCAAAGCGCTCAAAGATCATTTCCCGGCGAATGAACAGAATCAGCAGAGAGATAGCCAAGGATAAGACGGAAGTGATCAGGTTGGCATAGATGATGCCCTTCAGATCCAACCCGAAGACCGACACAAATGTATACACGAGAGCAATGTTTAGCATCGCCATCCCAACCGCGTTCCACGACGCTGCCTGTGCACGGCCCAGTCCTCGTAACGCCGCACTGGTCACTGCCGCCAGGACAGCCGGGATGCTCACTGCCATCATACCCCCTACGTACAGCGTAAACATGGGCCCAATGTCGGCAGGCACACGGTAAAACCATGAGAGCACAGGGGTCAGTAGCATCACCATGCCCCCGGTCAGAATGGCCAGCAGCATTGCACTGCCCATCATGTGTACGAACAGCTGGGTAAATGCACGAGAGCCCCCGGCACGACTGCGCGCCACCGCGACCTGAACAGACAGCTGCATCGCTTCGATGATGGCAATCATGACGAAGGAGACAGGAATATATAATGAGAGCACATATAATACACTTTGACTCGTATGACCCAGGAAAAATACATTAGCCAGTTGTGTAATCACGTTAACCAGAGAAGCGAGCAGCATCGGAACGGCCGTACGGAATAACAAACGATGGATCGAGCCGGCCGTATAATCGATCCCCTGCATGGGGTCCACCTCCACAATTCATGAAGTCTTGATTTCTTGATTCATTGTAAGCCTGCTGAGGATCGGCAGACGTATCACATGCACGCAACAAGCCGATATCATCCGATCGTCATCCCATGAGACCAGCATGACCCGATCATCTGGCCTGATGATCCCCCGCTCCAGCTTATCTGCCAGCTGTATCCATACGTCCCCGCTCTGATAATCCGTTTGTGGTACGCAGATGGTCTTGGAAGGGGAAATATGCAAAACACTGCCATTGAGACGTAATCCCAGTCTCGACTGAAGAATGACGTGCTCGGCTGCATGACCATCCATCCATTCGCGGATGATACCGAGTGCCTCGGATGCAAAAACCGTGGCTTCATCCGATCTAATGATCCTTTTTCCCGCATAATGTACCTGCAACGCCCCTTGACCTAGGCCTGCCTCAAGCGCAACCGCCATGTCGCCCAAATCACCCTTAGGTTCGGATGATTGACCATATCCATTCTGTCCATCTTCATGGAGGATTCGCTGCTCCACCAGCACAATCGCAGTCCGTTCGTTAGTTAGCATGCTCCAAAGAGCGACCTGAATGGCCTCGGTGCCTGCGAGCGCCCCCATATGGGTAATACCAAGTGGATGATTAACTCGCCACGGAGCCGTTTCAAGCATTCGGGCAAGCGGAGCATTCAACGCATGACGTTCCGGACAGGTCTGGGCAAGGATCAACCAATCCCAATACGGCTTTGTACACAACCGCTCCAGCACCATAAGCGCAAGATCACCGGCTGTCACCCGTCTCCCATCTGCCATAAGGGAGCGAGTCAGCGTTCCCACGCGACCATAATAGTGATCCTCCATGTATATGTGCGGCGATACGTAAACATAATCATCCGGTGTTGGCCAATCCAGCGTGTACAGATGATCCTCCGCAGTAAGCCAGCAAATATGATCCACATAGATTGGCGCGCCAATCTCACCATGAAGTGAATCAGACATGCTGCATCTTCCCGTTGGCATACGCCTGAAAAACGTTTATCTTCTGAATGGACGTTGTGCCTTCCATGAACTCAAAGGCCCTTGCATCGCGATACCATTTGTTCAACAGAGGATGCTCCAGCATAGAACCTGGCCCCATCATCTCCAGAGCCCATTCCGTCGCTTCCTCGGCAACTGACGCAGCCCGTATTTTACTGAGGGAAGCCAGATATCCCTTATTCGCATCATGGTCAATCTCTGCTGCTGCATTCCGAATCATGCTGCGCAGCGCGTGCAAACGTATCTCCAGTCGCTCCAGTTCTGTCTTTTCGCGTTCTGTGAAGATCGTTCTGTGCTCCACAACATAATCATAAGCAGCCTGTGCAACACCAAGCGCCAATGCCGCCACACTAGGACGCATCCGGTGGAATGTACGCAGTGCTCCCCACAGTCCACGCTTGGTTGGGCTTAAATGACGACCCAGAATATCTTTCTCTTCCAGTGGGAAAGCCTCGAATTGCAGATGGCTGAGTTGCAGACCCCGAAGACCCATCGTGTCCAGCGGGGTTGCTGTGAAACCCGGCAGAGAAGGATCAACTATAGCGACCTGAATGCCCAGAGGCGTACGATTGGTCTGGGCGAATACCAGTCCAATACTTGCCCGGTGTCCGTTCCCAATGTAGAATTTATGTCCGGTTAGCTCCATGCCCCCATCCGGATGTCGTGTAATCCGCGTGCTGATCTCGGTTGCATCTGAACCCTTCTCTGGCTCTGACAAGGCAAAAACAGCCCAGGCTGGACCTTTCAAAAAGTGGCTATAAAAGCGTTCCTTCTGTTCCTCATCGCCCAAGTCAATCATGACGATGCTGGACATGGAAGGACCAGGTCCTCCCAGAAAAACGCCCGCATCTCCTGCGGATAACTGCTCGATCGTAATGACTCTTTCCAGCGAAGAGAGTCCATAATATCGATCCTGACCTATGGTTACAATTGGCTGGCCGCCATACTCCGGGGGAATCATCATATGATTGATGGCCTGCAGGGCAGACGTGTGCAAGAACTCGGTGAGCCGGTCTGGCTCCCGGTCAATCGTCTGGCCGATCTGACGAAGCTCCGCAGCATACTGCTTCATCACATGCTCGAAAATCGCAATCGTTGATGGAGTAATCATCAATATTCCTCCTTAGCTGGCAACAGCATGTTTTTCACCAGTTGGCCTGCATAGGTATACGCAGATACGCCGTGTCTCAAAAAACCGAAACCGCCGCCAAGACGTTGAATCTGCCTGAAAGCCTCGTCCAATTCCTGATGTATCCACGCATGAACCCGGACCGATGGAAGACCTGGATTTGCTGAGAGGAAACGATCTTCGGGCAACGTTTTAGCCATATAGAGCGTTGTCAGGATGTCAGCGACCATGCCTTTGACGAGCTGGTGCTGAAACGTGGATTGCCCGCCCGATATTCGCACCGACAAATGCCTGCGAATCTGCTCCAAGCCTGCCTTGCACAGCTCTGCGCGGAACTCAAGCAGGCGTATTCTCAGCTCATCCGAAGTCACTTTCTCCCCGGATGTCTCAGCTTCCTCGCCCTCGTTCGGCTGTACCTGGTATAACAGTAGTCCGGAGGGTTCCAGCATCCGATCCTGCACATGAACAGCATTTAGTTGGTTCCAACGATACAGCCCTGCTGATGCTTCATGCCAGAGCAAAGGATCTTGTTCCATGAGATGAGCGGTCGCGAGCACGTAGGGACCTGTTGCCAAAAGCACTGGACGACTGCTCAACAGCAAGGTTTTCGCTTCCAATATTTCCGATATCGGAGCAACGGGATTGCCTGCTGCCTTTGATCCGACGGGCTTTGCATCTGGGCCCTGGAATTCAATAACGTGCATTGCCATTCCTCCTGTTCATTTTTCTTCGCATCCTCCATGCTCCACCAGTGCAAAACCAAAAAAACTGCCGAGCCCGATACTGACCATGATGGAGCGTCCCTTCCTGCACACCCAGTTCTGCTCCAATCCCGAACTCAGGTTAATGAACGGATCGGTAGAGAAGGTATGTCCGATTCGCTGAATGTTATCCAGATATATCCGATCAAGTCCAACTCCCGTACGTCGCGAAAATTCCTTCCAGGTGGTCCAGTTCACATTATGGGGAAAAATATGATCCACATCTTCGAAACTCAGGCCTTGCGTTGACAGCAGCTCTTCCATCCCTTGAATGATATGGTCCACATACAATCGGTTAAATGCCGAGATCTCATCGGTGGTTGCATGATAACCAGTATGGAACCGGGTATCTCGCAGCACATGCGCCGCCTGAACGACATGCTGACAGCTCTCTCTGCTCAATAGGACGGCTACGGCAGAATCACCCAGAATGGCCGATTTGCGCAGATAGCGCCATTCGGGAGGCAAAAAATTGAATTGATCCGCACAGATCAACAGCACATTCCGAATGTGAGGCTGCGTTTTCGAGATTCGTTCAAGCCATTGAAGAGCGGCTATCGACGATGCACAGTTCATTTGGGATATGCCATAGAACGGTACATGTTCCAGCCCGAAGCGCTGGAGGACACGCTGCACAAGTCTGTAATCGCTCGGTGTCTGCACCTGGAAGGAATGGACATAGAGAACAAGATCGATTCCGGAAGGGGCGGGTCTGGTCTGGAGCCGTTCCACAGCCTGTGCGATCGTATCATCAAGCATCTGGCCCGATTCCGTTACAGGCACACCTTCCAGGCGGTGGTACTTGCGCAGAAACTGAAGCTCCCCTTTCCCAAGCTCCAGCGCAGCCAGTACCTCTTCCGGCTGCTGAATCTGTTCAGGCAGATAGACGCCAATATCCACAATACCGAACCCCAATGTTCTCCCTCCTTCTGCGATTAGTGTCCATTCGTACTCCATTCACAAGTCCGAATCAGCAAGGCGTGAATAAACGAATCCGTCTGCTCCAGATGAATAAGACATATGTACTCTCCCCCGTCCTTCTCCTCCAGCAACTTCTGTAATGCGAAGAATGGCGCCGCACTCCAGCGCGATGGATCATAATAACTCTTCGATCCACATTCCCTGTACCAGGCAGCCTGATTGCATAACTGCTCCAGATCAGGATGGATGAGCAGGTTAATCTGATTCCGGTGAATGGATGCCTGGGCACATAATCGATCCAGTACCATCTCCGCAGTATCGGCTATGGAATGTTCGGCATGTCGCATCTCTACACCAAGCAGGGAAGGTCCTATGCCTGTCATCCGATCAAGGTATATTGCTGCAGCCGTGTCCGGCCCAGGCGGCGAATCAAGTTCCTTCGTTTCATAGGGGAGAGCCGTCTGGTCCATGACCAGCAGCATGCCTTTCATGTAACCTTCTCTGCCCAGATAATGCTGAAGCATGTGGAGGGCTGCAAATGGAGCACCAAAACCAAGATCATTTACAGCAAAACTGATAAAACGGGCCTGATAGCGATCCATCAAATAATTCACAATCGATATATCCGGGCGGGTATTCGGAAAATTGTATGCCAGCAGCAACACATCCACATCCTGCATAACCCGATCAAGTCCCGTTTCCTCCAGCAGTTCCACACTCATCTCGTGATAGGCATTGTTGTTACGCCCCTGCAAAAGCTGAACGTCGTACTTGATCGGAGTACCTGCGAGCATATCCTGATGAAATCGCAGCAGTTCCGGATGATCGAACGGAGGCTTTTTCTCCGAGAACAGCCTGACTCCCATCTCCCGTATGGCAACAGGCGAAGCCATCAGGCCGCAATGAGCTGCTTCTCAATATAAGCAGCCAGGGAGCCTACCGTATCGAATACATCTGGCTCCAGATCATCCGGGTCAATCTCCAGACCTTCAATCCGGTCTTCCAGCGTCATCAGCAGTTCCAGAACCGAGGTCGAATCCAGATAAAGTTCGTCAAATAAAGATGTGCTTAATTGAATATCCTGCCTGGCTTCCGTATTCAACACTTCAGCAAGGGCACCCTTGATCTCTTCAAGCAATACTGCAGTTGTCATGATCATCATCTCTCCTCATCAATTGGTTATTGCCGTATGGGATATTTGAATCAAGCGTTGCTTGGACAGTAAATCCTGCGGAGTATCCCGCTCACGGATCAAGTGAGCCTCCCCAGCGACAATTAGCACTTCCGCCGGACTTCCGTGACTCAAAAAGTGTGTGGGAGAAGCCGTTGGTCCGTAGGCTCCCGAATGAAAAACGCCGATTAGATCGCCCCGTTCAACAGGAGGAAGCAGTACCCGTTTTCCAACAACATCGTTGGGCGTACATAGGGGGCCCGTAATATTGTATTCGGCTACAGGGGACTCGCCATAACGCGTCAGGGAGGCAATCGGAAAGTTACGCTTCACGTAAGAACCTGTGCCCACCGCCGCCATATGGCAGTTCGTTCCACCATCGGTTACGACGAAGTGCTCTCCATACGATTGCTTGACGTACAAGGCACGACTGACCAGCATACCGCAGGTACCTACCAGATATCGCCCAAGCTCCATGAACAGCCGGGTGTTGGCATGACTACGCCGAAACGATTCGAACATTGGATTCAACTGTTCTGTCAGTGTGGCTATGGATAGGAACTGCTCACCTTCATGGTAGGGCACGCCCAATCCCCCGCCTACATCAACCATACGCAGCTTGATATCCAGCTCGTTCTCAATTCGTTCAGCCAGTTCCAGAATATGACGGGTATTCTGAACAATCGGCTCTACATCCAACATGCGGGTCCCCATGTACACGTGAAGTCCCATAATCTCCACATGGGAGAAGCTCTCGAACTGCTCTTTCCCCTGGAGCACACTTTGTTCATCCATACCAAACTGACGTGGTTTGCCACCCATGGTCAGCCTGGAGCCTTTAACAGAAAAGGAAGGATTCACTCTTAGCGCCACAGGCACGATTCGTCCCTCACTTGCAGCGATGTTCTCTATGCGCTCCATCTCCTGGAACGATTCACATACAATCGCATATATGCCCAGACGTATACATGCCGTAATCTCGTCATCGCTTTTTCCCGGTCCCAGAAAAATAATGCTTTCTGGCGCTACTCCAGCCTGTACAGCCGTATGCAATTCGGCGAGGGAACATACCTCTGCCTGTGCTCCCATCTCCCGCAGCATGTGTACGATCGAAATATTCGGATTAGCCTTCAATGAATAGAACAGCTCTACATCAGGCGTAAGCAATCCCCTAAGATCCTGATACACCTGTTGCAACACATCCCCGTCATACACATACAAGGGTGTCCCGAATCTCTGAGCGATGTCCGAAATTGGCAACTGCTGAATCTGATATTCCTTAGACACTCACATCACCTCGTTAATGGAAGATAGGACGGCTTCTATCGCTTCGTCGATCAATCCCAGCCGTTCAGGGGAGGACGCAATAATCACGCCATACAGACGTCCGGAGAACAAGGTCCCCTCACTTCTGAATGCCGCATTGACTGTGGCAAAATTATTGATCAATAATCCTTCGCCGCGTTCCGGTTCGAACATCAACACACCCAACCTGGAGCGAAGTACTGCGTATTCCAACAGGTGATTGAGCCGGAGCGTATATTTTTTGGCCAGTCCATATTGATCTTCGGGCAGCCATTGCTGTTGAATGTTGGTCTGATAGGTGGACATATTAAACCTGGCATTAATCTCAAGATTGGGCCAGATTGTACCGTCCTCGTCCAGAATAGCGTCCATGCCGGCAATGCCGTAATATCCATCTCGATACAAGGCTGCTCCAATTCGCATGGCCGCTTCGCGAATGACATCAAGTTGAACATCGTTGAGCCGAGAAGGCATGAGATGCCCCTGATGCACGCCTTGCTCTACCAAGGATTCCTTGACGCCCAGAAACTCAACTCCGCCGGATCGATCGATGAGAATCTGATAATTCAGGTCACAGATTTTATCAATCCATTGTTCAAGCACGTAGTTGATTTGCCGAATTCCCTTTTTGCTTGCCTGTTTCTCCAGCATGCTCATGCATTTGTGAAACCTGGCTTCATCGGTGATGACGGTAATTCCCTTGCCTGATACACCCATGGAATCCTTCAGCACAAGCCGTCCACCCTGCTCTAGCACAGACTTAAGCTGATCGAAACCAGACACCAGTTCATCCAAAGACGTGCATTCAACACCGGGAATCTGGCGAATGCCCAGCTCCGCGTTGAGACGGCGGGAATACCCCTTGTCATTCACCTTGCGGAAGATATCTGAAGATGGAACAGCCAGCGGAATACCGGTCCGTCGGGAGAATTCCTCTTCCTGATCCGAGGTTCCAAAGGGAACCAGATAAGCATTCGTTCCAGCAGCCTGTGACAGCTCTCGCAGCTTGTCCATCGTTCTTGGACAATTCAGAAGATTCGCGGTAATGTTCAGTGCCGGATCATTGTGCTCTACCGTTATGCATCGGGAGCGACCAAACCCAAGAGCCTGTGCATCTGCCATGAATCCCTGATTCGGCGGACCCTTAAGCAGGATGATATCGTTCTCTCCGGCGAGGAAAATACCCAGTTCCTCCATCCGATTAACGACATCCGCAGCCGAGCCTATGCTTAATGAGGGCAGCTTGAGAATACCCGTTTCACTCCAGTACTCCTCCACTTCAAAATTGTTCAGATAGACAAAAGTAACGTCATGCTGGCCCGTTAACGCCCACTTGAGCTTGCTCGAAAAATCCGCCAATACGGTGGTCACGGCCATCCCCTCCTATTCCTGCATATTGCATCACTGCTACGCTGAATGTAACCCCAAGTCCGACCGTAACAAGCAGATAATATTCCTCTGGTTGCAACAGTTTCTGCTCCAGAATGGCTTGGAGATTAATAAATGGGTCCGAACAGAAACAATGCCCGATCTCCTGCACGTTGGACGTATATATGCGTTCAAGGGGATAGGATAACCGGATCGCCACCTTCTTCCACGAGGATAGATTCACATTGTGTGGGACGATGTATCGAATATCCTGCAACGTCAGACCCGCCTGCTCCACAGCTGCAACAATGGCTTCACATAACCGAGGCGTGTAGATTTCCTGAAACTCCCTAAGGATCTGCGGGGTTCCCGTTAATACATTACAGAATTGGCCCAAGGTAACACTCGTAAGTCCAACGACGCGACTTCCGTTGCCCTTGTTGCCCACCAGCACGGCGGCTGATGCCTCTCCCATCACGGTGGTATTGGGGATCAATTGCACAACGGGACTAAAGGTTTTTTCACCTGTTAAAATTAAAATATGATCATCCGCTTCCAATGAAGGCAGCAATGTCTCGGCAACATTCAGGGCGATTAAGCCCGATGCACAGTTCTGCTGCGTAAGCGAAAACGCGATGGCATGCTGCAACCCGTAAGCCCGTTTCAGGACTTGCAAAACTTTCATAGGAAAGGGGAAATTTTCCTGAATTGTGTGGCAATAAATGATATACTTAATCGAGTTAGGAGCGATCTCAGGGTTATTTACCACCTGGGTTAATACGCGCCCAAGCAACGAAACCAGATCTCCATCCTTGTCTTGCCGAACCTGTTTCAAACCATGAATTTTTTCCAGTACCTTCGTCTGGGCATTATTGAGTCCCAGCACCTCGTTCAGTTCCCTGATCGGTACAATGTGCTCCGGAATGTAAGACCATATTTGCTTGATATGCATCGGCTTCAGACACCTCGTTATCACTAACGTACGAATCTCACTGAAATATAGGGAGATAAAGAGCTTCCGCAGAAGCTCCCATCTATGAATCTAGCGTAATACGATAAGTAAGTGAGCATTTTGTATAAATCCCCTGAGCGTCTTCCAATCAGCAAGATATAGATCGAAATGATCTTATTCGTCTATACGCTGTTGGAGCGGTAGGATTCGAATTATGCAAAATGAGTAAGTAGGAAAAATCAGGCACGAGCAGCCGCTGCACGGGCTTCGACAGCACGAGCCGCTACAGCGCGGGCTTCAACTGCGCGAGCGGAAGCTGCGCGTGCACTGACTTCACGTGCCTCGCCCAGTCCATTCGTTTCCAATTGTGCCGCTTCAATTTCTTTGCGTTTCAGTTGCTCCAGTGTAATGGGAGTCGCTTTAATGACCATTCATATCTCCTCCTTTCATCTTAGATACTCTGATTCTATAATCTCCCAAATTGGATTTAAACTGTAAATGGAGGTAAATGAACCTCTCACTCTCCTTACCTCTGCTTTTGTACTCACAATAGACCCAACGTACCAATCACAGCTCCATTCCATTTAAACTATATTCAAGGGACGGTGAACGATCATGCTCGGACTCAAAATCCGGCAAATCCGGGAGCAGCTTGGACTGTCTCAGAAGCAACTGGCAGGTGAGGATATGACGCGTTCTTACATCAGCCTTATCGAAAAAGGTAGAGCCGTTCCCTCACAGCGTATGTTGAAAATTATTGCCAGAAGGCTTAATACACCAATGGAGTTTTTTTTGGGAGGAAGTGCATCGACAGATTCGGATATTGGTGAGGCTGTATTGGACAAGGCCAAAGCCTGTTATGCCGAGCAGAATGATTCTGCCTGCATCCGCATAGCCCATAAAGTGCTGACATTGACGGAGGATACATCGAATCAGTCTGAGGCCTACCTGCTCATTTTGCGAAGTCACAACAGACTTGGGGATTACCGACAAGCTCTGGATGAAGGGGAAACCGCAGCATTTACGGTCATTCGAACGGGGGACAGGGAACGTATTGTTGAATATTATCTGGAAATGGGGAGAGCAGCTTTTCATGCAGAGCTGTTTCATGCTGCCCGGAAACATTACGAACAGGCGTATACGTACAGCAGCAGACTCAAACATCTACAGGAAGAACACATCCATTCGCTGACCTTTCTTGGCACAACCCATTTAAGGCTGGGCAATGTGAATGAGGGCTTGAACTACTATCTCAAAGCGGAGAAGGAAGCCCAAATGGCGGGGCAGCCGGAACTGTATGGCGAGATTACGCTAGGTTTGGGCAAAGCCTATTATATGTCCGAACAGGATGGACACATGCTGTTAAGTTATGACTGGACCAAGAGATCCGTACAGGCCTATAAACAGGCGAACAGCGACTCCTACGTTCTGGCACTTCACAACCTTGCCGTGATCCAGCTTCATATGGGGCAAAAAAAAGAAGCCCTCCCCTTGCTTGACGAATGCGCTCGAATTTACGACAAACGCAATCTTCCCCACAAGAAAGCTTCCATATTAGAAGAAATCAGTAAAGTTTATTTGGAACAGCGCGAGCCAGAACAGGCAGAGGCCATCATCAAAGAAGCCCTCCAACTGCTGGATCAGCAAGATGAAGGGATGCTTCGTGCCAAACTGTATCGCTTGCTAGGTATTGTATTTCATGAGAAAAACAACAGCAATGAAGGCTATTATTTTCTAAGAATGAGTCACGATCTGCTTAAACGCATCTCTGCAAACCGCGAGGCTGACATCAGCCATCAACTCCTCCTGCTAAGCATGCAGGATCGTAAAATGAACTATGAAGATTATAAGTCATTTATCAAATAAAGCGGATTCCTTCTTCATCTAACAACTAGAAACACAGGGAAAAGAAATAATGGAGTTTGGGGTCTCTGTAACAGAGGCCTTAATTCCGGGAATCCCTGGTGACAGGACATAGGATCATCTTAAACCGCTCATCGAGTAGGAACAGGGTCATTTAAATCCAGCAGCGTTTCCGTCGATATGGCGTATTCTTGTCCCTGCGGGCCAATAGCTTTGGCCGATCCTGCATGTGCACCCGAAACATGAAGCTGTCCTGCGATAAAAGGTAGAAGCATGATAGTAACCATGCAGAGTTCACTTGCCGTTGTAACGAATTTGGTTCCCTTACTCTCCATGCTCATCTCTCCTCATGTTTATAATTGGGTAGCATAATCCACCATCGATTCCTGGCAACCTAAGACGTATTTTACGGATAATCGCTATGACTTTAAACACGTTAATCCCCATTTACCTCCACTTGCACAACCATTTCACGGATAAAAGGTCATATGAGCTTTGTCTTCGCGATAATAATCCAGCCTTTGCTTCATCGTACCTGTATGCAGTTCAAACAGATGACCATCCGGATCGGTAAAATAAACAGATAACGCATCCCGCGGATCTCTGGGCCTTCCGGGAAGAATGTCCGCCCCAGCTGCTCGCAGCTGCTGTACAGACGCGTCGAACTCCTCTTCTGTAACGGTAAATGCAATATGGGTATAGGTTCGTTCCGTATAGTTGCGAATAACATCCTCCTGATTCAAGGCGATCCACAGACCGGCAAGCTCAAAATACGCCAGTTTGCGTCCTTTCACCTGAATCTGGGCACCGAGAGCCTGCTCATAAAAGGTAATGGCCCGCTCCAGATTGGATACGGAAAAGCACAAATGATTAATTCCCTGAATATTCATGTGGCTCCTGACACCTCCATTGATTTAAGGACCTATCCTTATTATGGTATATTTTGTGCAAAAAACAACAGCTCTGCTGCCTCCTCTCGCACCTTCTTCTGGGCGAATGCATAGTTTATCCGTATCAATGAACGCTTGAGGAGGATGTAAAGCGAATGAATCCTGTCTATCCTTTTTATGGTGAGAAAACGGTGTGTAAAGAGCAAAAGCTGGCATTCCCACCCCAGCATCAGGACCAGCAACCCGGTCTGGAAACCCTAATGGTGCCTGAACCAATTAGCGAAGATCCTGCTTATATCGGCAGTTGCAAACTCCAAGACAAAGTTGCGATTATCACAGGTGGTGACAGTGGAATCGGCCGGGCGACGGCCATCGCTTTTGCCAAGGAAGGTGCGGATATCGTCATTGCTTATCTATATGAAGTAACAGATGCAGAAAGGACTCGCGAGCGGATTGAGGAACTGGGACAGCGCTGTCTGTTGATCGAGATTGATCTCCGCCTAAAGAAAAATTGCGAGGCTGTTATTCGTACGACGATGGAAACCTATGGGAAAATCGACATTCTGGTCAACAACCACGGTGTGCAGTATGTGCAGCCAAGCATTGTTGATATTACGGAAGAGCAGCTGTATCACACCTTTCAGACGAATGTGTTCGCCTATTTCTTTCTGATCCAGGCCGCTCTCCCCCATCTGTGCAGAGGTGCCTCCATCATCAATACAGCTTCCATTACGGCATATAAAGGCAACACCCAACTGATCGACTACTCTTCTACCAAAGGAGCCGTCGTATCGCTGACTCGTGTACTCGCCCAATCGCTTGCTGCACAGGGAATCCGTGTGAACTCCGTCGCCCCGGGACCCATCTGGACACCGCTCATCCCTGCCAGCTTCTCTCCGGAGGATGTACAGGTATTTGGAACAGATACGCCCATGGGTCGGGCTGGTCAGCCTTACGAACTGGCGGCAGCTTACGTCTATCTTGCTTCCCGCGATTCATCCTACGTCACAGGTGAATGCATTCATGTGAATGGCGGCGATATGGTAACGACATAGGCTAGTATGGAATGTGGGTGATATCGTTAACTGATGTCAGGTTGGATTTGGCAGGTGTGGCAGGATATCGGTTGTCCGGTTGCGAAGAGGGTTAGGAGTATGATCCGGTTATACCGGAACCTGACATCTTGCGACAAGGAGCTGAACAACCTGATGAACTTCGATCCACTCTACCAACCGTACCCCTCTTACCGCGTGCCTGTGTATGCCAAGCAAGGCATGGTGGCGACGTCACAGCCACTGGCTGCACAAGCTGGCCTGGATGCTTTGAAAAAAGGCGGCAACGCCATCGATGCCGCCATTGCAACTGCGGCAGCACTCACCGTGCTGGAGCCTACGTCCAATGGCATTGGCGGCGATGCTTTTGCCCTCGTCTGGACCGAGGGGAAACTGCATGGCCTGAATGCCAGCGGCCCTGCGCCTCAGGGCATATCCATTGAGGCGCTTCAAGCGGCAGGCCATACGGAGATGCCGAAGCTTGGGGTTGTTCCGGTGACGGTGCCTGGCGCACCGGCGGGTTGGGCTGAGCTGAGCCGCCGTTTCGGGCGGCTCACGCTGGCGGAAGCGCTGGAACCGGCCATCCGCTATGCGGAGGAAGGTTACCCGCTTGCGCCTGGGCTGGCCCGCCACTGGGCAAGGGCAGCCGAGATCTATGCACGCCAGGGTGATGCGGAAGCAGGGCGTGCGTGGTTTGAGACATTTGCTCCAGGCGGGCGTGTTCCCGCAGCTGGAGAAATGTGGCGCTCGCCGGATCATGCGGCGACTTTGCGCCAGATTGGCGAGAGCGAAGCGCGAGACTTTTACGAAGGGGAACTGGCGGAACGCATTCATTCCTTTATGGCAGAACACGGTGGTTATCTAACCAAAGAAGATCTGGCAGCATTCCAGCCCGAGTGGGTTGATCCCATCTCTGTCTCCTATCGCGGATACGATGTGTGGGAAATCCCACCGAATGGACAAGGGCTGATTGCTCTCGCGGCGCTTAATCTGTTGAAAGGTTACGAGTTTGACGAGAAAGAATCCGTTCTCGCGTATCATCAGCAACTCGAAGCCATGAAGCTGGCATTTGCCGATGGGGAGAAATATATTACCGAAGAACGTAAAATGGGCGTGACGGTGGAGGAACTGCTGTCCGAGGCATACGCTGAAGAACGGCGCAAACTCATTGGTGATACCGCACGTGCACCTGAGGCAGGCGATCCACGAGCAAGTGGAACGGTCTATCTGGCTACGGCTGACGGTGAAGGCAACATGGTTTCCTTTATCCAGAGCAACTATATGGGCTTCGGGTCCGGACTCGTTGTTCCGGGAACAGGCATTGCATTGCAGAATCGCGGACATAATTTCTCACTGGACCCGAATCATGCAAACGCCTTGGAGCCGGGCAAACGAACCTATCACACCATCATTCCGGGGTTCCTCACCCGCGGCAGCGAAGCAGTTGGACCATTCGGTGTCATGGGCGGTTTCATGCAACCGCAGGGCCATGTGCAGGTGGTCATGAATACAATCGATTATCACCTGAATCCTCAGGCCGCACTGGATTCTCCACGCTGGCAGTGGACGAAGGGCAAAACGATTCTCGTGGAACCTGGCTTCCCACAGCACATTGCACAGGCACTCGCCCGCAAAGGACATGATATTCAAGTGGCGCTCGATCCATCCCAGTTTGGACGCGGTCAGATTATCTGGCGCAACCCGAACAATGGCGTATTATGCGGGGGTACGGAAACCCGAGCGGATGGCTCGATTGCGGCTTGGTAAAACCTACGTAATTTTTATAGGAATGTTCGTCCTATGATCCATAGGATGCTATTCTAAGACACAACAGCGATGATTCAAGTCATCGCTGTTGTGTCTTTTTTCGACTTTTAACGTCAGTAAACAACATACTGTAGTTATTCATGCACCCTTTTAACCAGAGAAATGTAAAACTAATGTATAAATCATGAAACATATTTAGATTTTCGTAAATTTTCACTACATACCATAAAACACAGTACCTTTCTGTCCGATATAGATAAAGGGAAATCCTCACCACACGTGTCATCCATATATGCGTATTTCCCTAGAGCTGAAGAACAATTCAAATCAGAAAAATGCGACTACAGAAATGAGGGTACCACACATGAAACCAAACAAGAACAGACGCGCAGATCTAGGTCTCACATTAATGATGATCCTGACGGTACTGATCCTAGGGGCTTGTTCAGCCAATAATACAACAACGGTAACAGACACAAGAACAAAAGTCGGGATCGTACTTACCGAAGTGGGTCTGGGAGACCGTTCTTTTAATGATGCTGCTTTTGATGGACTGGTTCAGGCCAGAGACGAGAAAAGCATTGTCTTTGACTATCGTGAACCGGGCGGCAATTTAACTGCCGAAGCTGCTTTTGAGGAGTTTGCAGAAGCCAAATTCGATCTGATTATCGGCCTGAGCGATACGGTCCAAGCGGATATGGAGAAGGTTGCAGCCAAATATCCTGACCAGCAGTTCCTCATGATCGACAGTCAGTCCGAACTGCCTAACATTGCCTCCATTTCATTCCGGGCGGAAGAAGGAAGTTATCTGGCAGGCGTTATTGCTGCTATGGCTTCAACGGAAGATCATGTTGGTTTCCTTGGTGGAATGGAGATACCGGTCCTTCGTAATTTCGAGCAGGGTTTTGAGCAAGGTGTTCTGGCTGTCAAGCCGGATGCAACCGTTGATGTCGTCTACGCAGGGGACTTCGGTAATGCCGATCTGGGTGAACAACTCGCTGCACAGATGATTCAGGACAAGGGCGCTGACGTGATCTATGTGGCTGCCGGTCTCACAGGTGTGGGCGCACTGACGGAGATTCAGAAATTAGGGAAATACGCCATCGGCGTAGATACCGATCAATTCTTTTTGGCGGAAAAAGCCATTCTTACGTCCATGCTGAAAAATGTGGATGTATCCATCTATAATGCCGTTAACTCGTTTATTCAAAACAATCATGCCTTCCCTCAAAAGGAAATCGTGGAGGGGCTGGCAGAGAACGCCGTGGGCCTGACCGCTCTACATAATATCACGCTCAGTGATGAACAACAGAAAACCTTCGAAGATCTGAAAACACAGATCTCTTCCGGCCAAATCAAAATTACGCTTGATCAATAACCCATCGGATTCGAGGAGGTACGCACATGAAACTACAGGGAAAACTGATACTTAATGCTCTAATCTCGCTACTTCTATGCCTTGCGCTGGTAGCCTTTATCATCATGGAATTGCTCGGCATGAATGCCAAAAATCAAAATCTGGTACCTGCCATGCTCAAGGTAAGTGAACTAAATGCCAATCAGATTCAGACCCAGCAGGCGCTGGATGTCTATTCGTTCTCCTTGACAGCAGGAAATCAGGACACAGTGCTCCGCTTGCTGGATGAAGGTCAAACGATGATTCAGGAGCTTGCGGACGGATTACTTGAAACGGATCAGCAGTTGCAGCTTATTCAGTCCATCCAGATAAAACTCACTGCTCTGAGTCAGGGAGCTACCGCGGCCATGACAGAGATGGACGGGGCGGAAGCGAAACGGTATAGCACTCGGGTTCGGGGCATACAGAATGATATCTATTCGTTGGATGAAATAACTCGGGATCGATATGATCAATATACCGTTGATTTGGAGCGTGATATCCAGCAAACGTGGCAAATCTCTCTCGGTGGAGCCATCGTATTGCTCATCGCGGTGATGCTGTTCAATATGTATACTTCACGTCAGATCGCCAAGCGTATTCGTACGCTCAAAGACGCAGCAGGACAAATTGCGGATGGCGACCTTACCGGAAAATTACCGGAAGCTCGGGGTAAAGATGAACTCGATGACCTGAGTCGCTCCTTCGGTATTATGACCCATAATATCCGAGGTATTATTCAATCTATCGGTGCAGCGGGTCACCGTGTCGATCTGATGGCACAAGACATAGATCGTGGCAACGATACGGCCCAAGCGATTGTGCAACAGGTATCCCGTACAACGGAGGAACTATCAATTGGCAGTCAAAAGATTGCTGAGGATCTGAGTGAAACGGTGATGGTCGTGGACAAAATGCAGTCTACCTTCAACAGTAATCTGGAGGCCACTTCCCAATCGGTGATCGATGGTCGTGAAGTATTAACTACCGTTGAAGAAGGCAATAAAGCCGTCGCAGAGCAACTCCGTCTGGCCGAAGTGAATCGTCTGGCGATGTCCGAGGTGGAGCAGACGGTGCGGGAACTGGAAGACAGCGCGGTTCGAATCACCACGATGACTGCATATGTATCAGAGATTGCCAAACAGACGACCATGCTCTCGTTAAATGCCTCCATTGAGGCTGCTCGTGCCGGAGAAGCAGGGCGTGGCTTCGCTGTTGTTGCAGGCGAGGTGAATAAGCTCGCAGAACAATCCGCGCAATCGGTCAAGCATATCTACGCGGCTGTTGGCGAGATCACAACCTCCATGGACAAGGTGAAGAACTCGGTAGCACAAAGCATGCAGCTATTCGGGGAACAGGAACAAGCCACCAGCCAGACCCGGGAATCCTTCTCTGCCATTCGCGGAAGTGTGGAGCGCATTAGTACCGGCATCCATCAGCTTGCTGAGGACATGCAGCACTCGAACGAACTCAGCACACAGGTGCAACAGGCTATTGAAAATATCAGTGCCATCACCGAGCAGTCGGCTGCCAGCAGTGAAGAGATTACCGCCTCGACGTCGGAACAACAACGTTCCTTCGCTGAAGCGAGTATCAAGGTGAAGTCATTGCGTGATATCAGTGCTGAGATGCATCAGGAATTGTTGCGTTTCCGGCTGTAAGCAGAATGCAGGGATCATTCGCACCGGACATAGGCCGGATGTAGGTTAGGGGTAGGTTAGATGCAAATTTCAGGCAGGTTAAAGGCAGGTTATAAGTGAGCAAGGATCAGGTAGCGTGGACATACAAGCAAATAAAGGGGAGCCTCCGTCATGATCATGACAGGGCTCCCCTTTTCAGTAGTAGTCATCTACTTTTGGTGTGCTGGTTCGTTGAATCACTTGCATTTGGGAACGAGTCGTCATAGGCAGTATTCCAAAACTGCGAGCTTGTCCCACATCTGTCCCGTCCTCACAGTGCGTCGATGATGTCTCCGGCTAGCAGGGACGATGGGTCACCGCGCAGCAGTGCTGCGCGTTCAGCGGCCTGTCCGTGGAGATATGCGCCGAACGCGGCGGCTTGCTCCGCGCTGAGACCTTGGGCAAGCAGACCGGCGATGATGCCGGTCAATACGTCTCCGGCACCGCCTGTCGCCATGCCGGCGTGCCCGGTGGTGTTGATGTACGCCTCGCCGGTTGGCGTTGCGATGACCGTTCGTGCTCCTTTGAGCACAAGGGTTACGCCCTGCTCGCGGGCGTATTGTGTAGCGTGTCCAATGCGGTCACGCTGCACCTCTTGGGTCGACATGCCCAGCAGTCGACCCATCTCGCCAGGGTGCGGCGTCAGGATTGTCGCCGCACTTCGCTGGCCCCAGTCGCGAGGCCCATGTGGGCCAGCGTCTGCCAGCATGTTGAGGGCGTCCGCGTCGATGACGAGCGGACGATCCGTTTGTTGCCACAGACGGCGCAGCCAGTCTGTGTCGCCCTTGAAGCGGCCGAGGCCGGGGCCGGTCGCGAGCACGTCGCGGCTTTGCGCAAGACGCAGCACAGCGGAGGCGGAAGCCGCGTTCCATTCGCCGCTGTCGCCATCGGCGGCGGCAGCGAGCATGAGCTCGGGCACGGTGCCGATGACATACGGCAACAGTGCCGCGGGCAACGCCCATGTGGCGAGCCCGCAGCCTGCGCGCAGCGCGGCCTTGGCCGAGAGCAGGCCTGCGCCGCTCATCGGCAGACTTCCCGCGGCCAGCAATACGTGGCCGTAGGTGCCTTTGTGGCCGTCCGGTACCCGTAGACGGCCTGTGTCCACGCGCAGCGCAACGCGCAGCACCTCGTCCGTCAGCAGACGGACCGAGGGGCCATGCTCTGGCGCAAGCCGCGCGGGAATGCCGATGGCGCGCACCACAATGCGCCCCGCGGCGGAAGCGCCCGGGTACTGCACCAGCCCGCGCTTGAGCAGCGCGAGGCATACAGTCACCCGGGCTTGAATGCAGGGCTCGTACACCTCTCCGGTGTCGGCGTCCAGCCCACTCGGCACATCGGCGGATACGACCGGCTTGCCGCTGTCGTTCGCCGCCTCAATCAGCGCCGCGTAGGCTCCCCGCGGCGCACCCCGCGAGCCGGTACCCAGCAGCGCATCCACGATGCCTGTGCACCGGCTGAAGTCCACGGCTTCGCGCCCGTGGACAAGCGCAGGGATGCCGAGCTGCGCAGCGGCATCCCGTTGCACTGCGGCTTCGCCCCGCATTGCCTCAGGGGCATCGGCGTAGACCAATGTCACGCCAAGCCCCGCTTCAACCAAATGGCGCGCGGCCACCAGCCCATCGCCGCCATTATTGCCCTTGCCGATCAGCATGTACCACTGCTGATCTCCCGGGTGCTCCATCACCAGCGCCGGATCGGCGATGATGTCGCCACCATAACCTTGCCGATCGCCGGGCCCGGTGTGTGCCCGCCGAGCATCGGTCTTGCTGCTATAGCCAAGCTGCCCTGAATCCGCAAGCCGGCCTTCTGCCTGCCCTTCCCGGCACAGCTTGATGACTTCCTCAGCAATGGCTCGGCCAGCATTCTCCATTAGACTAGTTGCCGGAATACCGAGCTGATGAATGGTATGCTCGTCCACAGCTCTCATCTGTTCAGCGGTTACGATAAACAACGTTCATCCCTCCCCGTGACAAGCTCTTCTCATACCTAAAAGCAACAACTTCGCACCTAAACTCTGCATCTTATATGTGTATCGCTATCTTTCCTCTTACCTCATCCATTTACGCTTAATAACCTACCGTAAACCGTGCTTGGATAAACTGCGGATCGTCCAGTTCGTCCACCAAAGCCGCTGCAAAATCACCAACCGAAATCGAGCTTTCCCCAATATCATCCGTAATCACCCGGTTCATGCCAACACGGAACTGGCCGGTCCGACGTCCAGTTGTGATTGTCGCGGCAGGGCTCATGTAGGTCCAGTGAATACCCGATGCTTCAATCAGGTCATATGCTTCTACATGTGCTTTTGCCAGGGGTTTGACTTCCTCCGGGAATCCCGGCGTGTCCATTAGCATCTCACCGGAATCGGTCATCAAGCTTCCCGCTCCACCAACTACAACCAGACGTCCTGCTTTTGCCCGGCGCACACCTTCAATTAATGAGCGTGTGACTTCCAGCATCTCTTCTTCTTCACCGAACTTCGGTCCATATGCACTCACAACCACTTCCTGACCCGCTGCAAAATCTGCCACCTGATCCGGGTTAAGCAGATCTCCCTGTTCCACACGCAAGCGTTCGTGCACCATCTCGACTTTCGACGGGTCACGCACCACCGCTGTCACTTCATGCCCACGATCCATCAGCTCCCACAGAATCGTCTTGCCAATCGCTCCGGTTGCTCCAAAAATGGCTACTTTCATAATAATTCCCTCTTTTCTATAGATATCATCTCGTCAACTTACCGTTATTTTAATACTTAATCCTATTGTTATATACCTTAAACGGCTCACGCCATCTTAAACCGGATATGAACACTTGTAAACCTATCTCTTACAGCTTATATGTAGAAAACCAATCTTCACTTCTCTACGGGAAGAAACACCGACACTCAGAAGTATCCCCTCTACCCACCATCAAGCAACACGGATCATGAAAAAAGCCGCTAATGCGGCTATACTGAGATGATTTCATCATGATATTAAATTTAATCTTACATCAAAATTCAGTTTCCGTTCCGTTAGGTAGTCGGCCCTTCTTCTCCCTGTCTCCACCACATACCCTCCGATTTCGGACTTGTGTATTCAAATCCAAATTGAGCATACAGACGATCAGCTGGAACATCCGCCAGTAGACTGACCAAACCGCGAGCAGGCACAGCGTCACGCAGATAATTCATAATCTCGCTCATGATCAGTTTTCCATAACCCATCCCCTGAACATCCGGGTGTACAGCAATATCCACGACCTGAAAGAAACAACCGCCATCTCCAATCACTCGCCCCATACCTACCAGCATATCCTCTTCACGCAGACATACGGCAAACAGGCTATTCGGTAGTCCAATCTCCGCCCCTTCCCTGCTCATTGCACTAAGGCCGGCAATTTGCCGCAGGGCAAGATACTCCACTGCTGCGGGTGGTGTGTGTTCAATATTCACTTGATCCATGAATTGTGCCCCTTTCTGCAAAAGATACATTGGATATCTATTCAGTAATCAATCACTTAGCTCTTAGCTATCTGATCTCTTTAGTATATCAAAAAATCTCCTGAGATTTGACAACTCAGGAGACTTTAAGAATAAAATATTATGGTGTTACAGGGGCGCTGGCTACTGAAACATTACCTGCCTCGTCGACGCCTTTAATTGTGATATTAACTAGTTTATTAGTTAATTCTTGTATTTCAACTTTAGTATACGATTGTGTCTTCAATATCAACTCGTCGTTCAAGTATATCCAATATTCCTTCACACCTACATCATCTGTCGATGGTTCCCAATCCAATACAAGTTTTCCACCATTGCGGGTTATACTCACGTTAGAAGGAACTGTAGGAGCTATAAAATCAGGTGAGACTAGTTTAGTAAGCATTTCCTGTTCTTCAGGAGTTTTATTCATTGATTGAGCTTTCGGTGCCGCCGCTGCCTTTGAGGCAACTGCTGCCTTAGCAGTAGACATTCCCGTAACATTAACTGGAACATATGAATTAGTAGTTAAACCATTGCCCAATTGCCCATCGCTGTTTGCCCCCCATGCCAACAGGTTATTATTGGACAAAGCCATACCATGACTTGTTCCAGCAGCAATGCTCTGTACAGAAGTTATAGAAGCAACCTTATCTGGTGAATTTGTAGCATAGTATCCTCCTGTACCTAACTCTCCGGCATTATTTGATCCCCAGCTATACACTGCAGTTGAAGTTCTGGCCAAACTATTAAAGTTTCCTGTTGAGATTTGGCTAATACCAGATAAACTGTTTATTCTAACTGGAGTTAGCCGCTCAGTGTTGGTACCATCACCTAACTGACCATTATAATTGTACCCCCATGCCCAGACAGTGCCGTCCTGCTTTAATGCAAGTCCATGGTAGAAACCTAAGGAGATACTTTCTACTCCTGTTAATCCTGCAATTCTGATTGGAACATTCTTTTGAACTTTTGTCCCATCTCCGAGTTGGCCGAAACCATTAGCTCCCCATGCCCAGACTGTACCATCCGATTTAATCGCAAAACTGAAGAAGGCACCTGCGCTAATTGATTTAACGCCTGATAAAGTTGGAATTTTAGTCGGAGCATATTGACTATTATTATGTCCTAGTCCCAGATCACCATAGTAGTTACTCCCCCATGCCCAAACTGTACCATCTTTTTTCAACGCCAAAGCATGACTTGTTCCGGCATCGATAGCTATGACAGAATCTAGACCTTCTATTTTCATAGGAGTATCCTGCTGCCTTGAATTTGTATTCGCTAATTGACCGTTCATATTACTTCCCCATGCCCAAACTGTACCATCACTTTTAAGTGCTAAATTGTAGTCTGGTCCAGATGTAATTGAGGTAATGGAATTCAGAGTGGGAATTTGAATCGGTGTTTTGGCAAGAAATGCGCCCTTAACACCTAACTGCCCCATTTGATTATATCCCCAGGCCCATACAGATCCATCACTTTTAAGTGCGAGTGAGTGACTTTGTCCTCCCGACATCTGTCTAGTAAAAGACTGCTCGGTAGTAACAGTTACACTATTACTCGAAGTAGAAATATTGCCTTGATAATCTTTAGCCTTAACGGTAAAGGTATATGTCTGACCAGGGGCTAAGCCGGTGGCAGTGTAATTAATAATAGATTCTAGAGACTTACCATCTACTGGCAATGTATTAAACAAAGTTGAACCTGAATATACCAGATATTCTTTTACTGCGTGGTTATCTTCTGATTCATCCCAGTACATCACTGCTGTAGAAGAGGTCTTTCCGGTAATTCTAAGTTGTCCTGGTGCAGTCGGAGCATCCTTATCCACGGGATAATTGATTCCATTTACTAGTACACGTGTAGGTTGTGCCGTAGTTGCTCCATTCCCTAATTGTCCATACGTATTAAATCCCCAGGCCCATAAAGAACCATTCTTCTTAAGAGCGTAGCTGTACATTTCACCAGCCTCAATATCTGTAGCCCCTTTTAAGTGAGCTGCTTTTACAGGAGTTGGACGCTTCTGAATAGTTGTTCCGTCTCCAACTTCTCCATAGTAGTTATTACCCCACGTCCAAACTTCTCCATTATTCGTTAAGGCCATACTATGTGAGTAACCTGCAGTTATTTTAATGACATTATTCAGATCTGGTATTTGAGTTGGAGTTGGGTGATCAATAAAATCTCCCAGGCCTAATTGACCTGATTCATTCATTCCCCAACTCCAGACAGTTCCATCATTTCTGAGAGCAAGTCCATGTAAGTATGTCATATCAATCTGAACAATATTTGATAGACCCGATATCTGAATTGGAGAGTAGTGAATAGTACTGGTTGAAGTCTTATATCCAATCGCCCGACTCCCATTCCCCCAGATCCAGACAGTTCCATCCTCTTTCAACACCATACTGTTATAGTAGCTTCCATTGATTGCAACGACATCAGTTAGACCTACAACTTGGACTGGTTCAAGGCTATTATACGGTATCTTGCCACCAACTCCGAGTTGACCTAAGCCGTTATCTCCCCATGTCCAGACAGTTCCGTCTTCCTTAAGTGCCATGTAATGTTGAAGTCCAGCAGAGATGGAAACTACTTTTTCCAATCCTGGAACTTTCGTAAGCGGAAGACGTTGATTAGTATAGTCATTAGCGCCCCATGTCCATACAGTTCCATCTGGGCGGAGTCCAATATTCTGTTTTAAACCCGTAGAGATCATTGAAAAACCGTCCAGAGTCGTTATTCTGGTAGCACTTGTACGGTTGGCTGTTGTAGCTTCACCCAACTGATAATTACTGTTGAGCCCCCAGCCCCAGACTTGACCTTGCTGATTCCATGCAAAGGTATGGTCCCTATAGGCCGAGACAGCCAAATTATTAGTAAAGAAAATAAGAGGCTTGCTGTTTTCTGAATAATTCTCAGCTTTATCTATCGCTACGATTGAGATAGACTGCATTTCATTAAGTGTGAGATTGGTAATCGTAAACTTGGTGTCTTTAGTCTCACCTAGAAGTGTATCGCCATTGTAAATTTCATATCCCTTTATGCCTGACAAATTATCTTTTGCAGGAGACCAGCGTATTACCGCTACTGACCCCAACTGACTTACTTTGAACAAATTCTCAGGTGGAGATGGCGGTGTAAGGTCAATCTTCACTTCTGTTTCCACTGTTGCACTTACATTACCTGCTCTATCTAAGGTTCGAGCATAAACTTTGGTAATCCCCTCTTGCTGTACAGGGAATGAATTAATGTATTCCTTCCACTCCAAACTGGAGCCTACTCTGTATTCGTACCCCTTTACCTTACTATCTTCGTCGGTACCTTCATCAATTTCCACATAAATTTCGTGACCTCTCCACTCTTCATATTCTAGATAAATTTTAGGTGCGGTAGGAGGCATTTTGTCGAATTGCAAAGTAAATTCCTCTACTTCACTAATATTTCCGGCATTATCAAGAGTACGAACATAGACCGTTCTAAACTTTTCACCGCTTACATTAAACGGAACTGTATAGTCAGTCCAAGTAGCCCCCTGATCCAATCTGTACTGAGATTTCATAACTCCACTTTGTTCATCTGAGCCATTAAAGATGTTGACCACATATGTAGAATTACTCCACTCTTCAGGTTCATAACTAAAATTAGGAGGAGTTGGTGCAGTTGTATCAATACTAATTTTACTTTTTTTGGTTTTCTCTAAATTACCGTCAAGATCGCGTGAACGATAATATATAGCACTCTGCTCCTCATTGACCGTTATTGGAGTTGTATACCTGGCCCAATTCAGTCCACCATCCAGGCTGTATTCAGTATAATCAACTGATGATTGAGTATCTGTACCTTGAAGACTTATCGTAACAGGGCTTAGGTAGTATGAGTTCTGTCCTTGGGTCCCCGCAACTTGAATCGTAGTTTCAGGAGGGTTTGTATCTTTCTTAATTGTAAATTTCAATTCTTTTGGCGTCTCGGCTCGGTTGTTGTTACTAACCGATTGATAGGTGACGTTGTAAACTTTCTTATCTGAAAAAAGAATTGGTTGAGTATAGGTAGACCATGTATCTCCATCATTTAAGCTGAATCTAGTTATAGATACGCCTGAACCTGTATCCTGAGCAATTAATTCCAATTCAACGGCACCATAGTAGATACCATTACTGCTTTTATTCCCTTTAATACTATGTGTAGTAATGGGGGCCCCCGGTATATCCGCTGCATATGAAATGCCTACTCCCCCAAAAAGGGGAGAGAGCAAGGATATAATCATGACCAATGCTATTGTAGCAGCAATATTACGTCTCAAGCCTCTCATGTTCATCCTCCAAAACAATTTAAATTTCTGATTTCTTAACCTTATGCCATGACTTTAACAGTAACACTGGTGGAATATAAGCTGGAATCATCCATTGATACGATACATCTTTCAGCAACTCACCAAGCAAGAATTGTCCCTGCCGATTCAATTGCATTTTCCACTGGCCGCTAGCCATAGCCTCTCCCCGATCTACAAGTTCACGGGCATCGACATAGGTATACTCTTCTCCTTTATTTCTCTCGATCTCCACTAACATGTTTTCATATTCTTGTTTTTGTCTATCCTCCTGATCTTTATCAAAATCAGAATCAAATACCATGGTGAAATCAAGCCCTTTAAACTTATACTGCTCCACTGACTTTTTAAATTCATGTGTTACATAAATTTGGTGAGATGCTGTCTCCTTAAGCTTAAAGATAGATGTGCCAGATGGTATTTTAGATAAATCAAAAAATATAGTGTTGAATCTAGAGAAACGCCCTTTAGATGTATACATAACATCTGTTCGTTGCCAATCAACGCAATCAAGTATATTGATGACATTAACAACATATAGGTCCAAGCTGTCATGTATCAATTTAAGAAATTCTACTTGTGTCTGCAAAGATGAGGCCATTATTTCTTTTACTTCATCTGTTACAATGAGTTTTCCTAAAGTAAAATCTGGGAAATCCTGATATAATCTCTTATGCACTGTCACTACTTTAGCCGGTTCCCAATCTTCTCTTAACGGATTACCATTAAAATCAGAGTTTAGTAAGTGCTCTGAATCTTCTAAATTTATATCCATACTTTTTGGATGACCACTTAATCGGTAAATTTTCATATTCTCACCTCTTAAAACACTTTATTTTATTATTTTAGATGTAGAGATTTTGTATAACAAACAATCTTTTAAGAAGAGCAACATTTCAAACTAAAAACTATAGGCTTCTCCATTTTTTCCTAAGTTACCAATTTTCAAGTTTCCATTCAACAATTCACCACGGATCCAATTCAACTTTTCTAGTACCTCTTCTGGATCATCTTTGATCGGTTTTAATTCGTCTAATACAAACTGATAATATTTTTTTGAATGTCCACCATTATGTGTTGCCATTGTTGTACCGTCTATTATTGTTGTTGCAGAACCCTTATCTTTTGGCAAATAGACTCCATTCGCAGAAGCATTAAAGTCAATCTTTAATTTTTTGAAAATGTCTTGTAGTTCTTGACAAGTCTTCAAAGTACAACCAACTGGCACTATATGATGAGCATCCCACCCCGTAGGTCTCTTCATACCAGTTGCTTTCTCAATCTCATTAGCTAGTTTATCACCATTGCTGCTACCTTTTGCACCAGTAGTTTTAGATTTCAGGTTTTTATAATTTTTGATATCACATACCTCTTGAAGGTTGTGAGTTAGAATTCCCGCTTCAGAAACATAGTAGGTGTGGAAATCACTAACTGTAAAATTATAAACTTTTACAGACTCATATTTAATTTCAATGGAATTAATACGTTCTAGAGAACCATCTTGAAGTTCAACCTGATCGCCAATAGCTAACTCATCAACTGGTACCCAACCCCGATTTTTTATCCAGAACGGGTGATCTCCTGTTGATCTAAGACTTGTTTTACCAATCTGCAGTGTAAAAATTTCCTCTGCCGTTGTATTAAACAACTGCTCTACGGGTTTATAAGACTGTATGCCTTTATCAGTATCTTTAGCAAGAACAAGATCTCCTATTTTAATTTTCTCAATAGGAATTTCACCATTTTTAGTCTTGATTAAGGTCCCCTCTGGCATGCAACCACAAGTATTTTTGTATACCCTCTTAACAGTCTTGAATCCTGTTATTCCATTCCCTGCAAATGGAATCATTGATCCTGCAGACCATAAAGCATCAGCAACGTTACCTTCTATTAGGTAGATTACTCCATCAATACCGTCAAACGGTTCACCTAATATAGGGATCATACCTATATTTTGTATAGTACAGTGTACTAGTTCTGATCCTTTTAGATTCTTACAGGTTACGAGTTTTTCTGCGCCTGCCCAGAAGTTTTCTAATCCAGTTTTTCCGTATATCTTAGAGAACCATGCACCATACTGAGTTTCGTATAATGTACTGTTAGGAATGTATACATACCTAGAAAAGTAATCTCTACATTCCAAACATTTGGTCTCTCCTGCTTTAATAGGCTTATTACTATTTTTATACTTCACTGGCGGAACCGGTGTCCAATTTAATTTAAGTTTACCATCATTAGTGACGTAAACTCTCACCCATTGTTTATCGCTATGGCTCCGATCTCTTTCATTATAACGAGAAATGACCACACTATATGTTGCACTTTTTGCCCAGTAAGTATCTTTTCCGTTAATTACAGCATGTCTCGAAAATAATTCTTTGTTTTTACTATAAGTACTTACTTGACCTTTCCATACAATGGGTACATCCTGACCTTTCTTAAAGTTTCCTTCTACAAAATCACTATATACAAGCTCATTCGTACCATTAGTTCGTACATCAAAATACAACCTTTGGTTCGAATTTTTCACACGATAATTTATCTTTGCCGAGTTGCCTGATCCCGGAGTTGCATCTAAGTAAAGATCATTATTTGCACTTGCTTTAGCCATACGCATCGTTACTACTTCTTCACCGTCGACCCAGTTCAGGTATTCAACTTTGTTAATATCAACAGCCAGATCGTATAGATACGGTTTAAATGTATTTTTGAATTGTCCCGACTTTACCTTAAGGTAATACGTCCCTGGATAAAGTTCCACAGCCTGCATGGATTCGGAGTTAGAAACACTTATAGTAAAACCATTACCATCCTCCAAAATCCCTTCGCCTTCAGACAATGCAATACTAAGTTCCTCAGGAGTACTCAACTCAAATTTGTAATAATCTACATCATAAAGCGAAGAAATTGACAAGGAATTTCCTGATTGGTCCTGATTAACACTCTCTCCATATGGAATGAGTTGCGCAGTCTCCCTTGTACTATGTGCCATACTCTCTACAGTCAGTTGTGCACGTAATCCTTGTGCAGAACCATAACTGCCTACAACCATGTAATACGTTGTACCGGCATTCAAAGTGACTTCTAACTTGGAGAATAGATCTCCATAAGGTCTATATCCTTTCACGTCATCGTTTGAATCCAAAAGTCGTTCCATCTCTGGATCACTATACAAGGCAATGTCAGTATCATTCACTTCATTACTACCAGGGTAGTATGATGTGAAGAAACGATATTTACCCGTTGTGGACGGAGTAAACTGAAGGTATGCTTCCTCGCCACTTGGTTTGGATAGACTTACTGCTTCACCTAGTTTTAAAGAATCAAACCCTGTCTGACCTGCAGCAGTAATCTGAAGTCTGGCAAATACCTTTCTTTTATTTGCCTCATTTACACGGACATAATACGGTGTTCCAGCGCTTAGATTAACAATTACTTCTGAATAGACAGATTCTCCTTTGTCATCATTGTATCCGTTGGTAATCGGTGTCAGCATATCTGCATCGGAGAACACATTTAATTCTGTATCATTAATTTTGGAACTGGCACTGCCATTATACCTGCTTGTAGCAATTCTAAATTTACCGTTACTCGCAGGGATAAATACATACACATTGCTATTACCTGCTTGTTCATTAATATCCTGAGGCTGGTTTAGATAAATATAAGGAATACTTGAACTAACAACATCAGCTGTTATTCTTGCCCGTAACGGTGTCGTATCAAAACCATTTACTTTCACATAATAGGTCTGCCCACCAACAAGACTAATAGTTATCTCTGAAAACACCGAATCATTGGCATCATCATTGGAAGCCATTTGCTTCGTAAGCTGAAGGCTTGAATAAATAGACAACTCAGTATCGACTTCAGGGCCTGATCCTTGATATGCACTCGTACGGATACGATATACCCCTGTAGTAGCTGGTGTAAAACTATATACTTGATCTCTACCCGCAGGCTGATCTATATCTTCCGGCTTTGCTACGAATAGTTCAGGAATAGTTGTTGATGACTGAATCGAAGCAAATGAGCTGTTGCCTCCTGCATATACTGCTGCCACTTCAAGTTTATACGCTTTTAAGGGCTCAAGACTGCTGAAAGTATATGAAGATGTATTAACTGTTCCTACTTCTTTTCCATCCAGTCTTACTACATAAGATGTGGCATCTGGCATTGTGTTCCAAGAGAGCTTAATACTTGTTGCATAAGGCACTGCCTCAAGCCCTGTCGGCGCTTTGAATGCTTGTGCTGTTATATTGCTTAGCGTAAGTGTATATGGTGATGTACTGAACTGACCACTGAAACCAGTAATTTTAATGTAATATGATTTGGTAGCCGTTACTTCAAAATCAATACGTTCAGTGATGCCAGTTCCATTAGAAGATTCACCTACCTGAATTCCCGACTCGTTATAGATATCCATCTCATAGTCTACAGATGAAGGTATATCTAATGTTATTGAGATTTGTCCGTCCTTATCAGCTGTCAATTTGTAATAGTCAATATCACTACTTGAAGAGATATATGAAATATAGCTGTTGCCTGGATTAACAGTTTTGGCTGTAAGAATTGTATTATTGGGTTCATACGTATCTTGCCCTGATCCTTGTTGTGCAACATTAATGATAAATGTGTCATCGAACTTACCCGAAGTTACACCCGGATAGCGATACTTGATATAATAAGTTCCGGTTGGAGTTGAAGCAGACGTACGCCAAGTATAAGGTATGTCTACATTTAAGCTTGGATTGGATATCGTCTGTGAAGCAATAATATTATTTGGATTAGAGGCAGCAGATACCTCAACAATAATTTGTCTATGAGGGTTACTACCATTCTGGTCACCCTCTAGTTTAAGTGAAACGGTGACTGTCTCTCCTGGCTCGATTGTAGCACCGTTATTTTTCAAATCATATGATGCTGTTGTAATCTCACCTTCCGGTTCAACTGGAATCACCGTATTCAACCCAGATAAGTTTTCTTCCGAGAGCGGTGCAATTGAACCTTCAATGACATTGGCTGCTTTAGCCACATTCACAAGCCCACGGCCAGTTTCATGAGTATCTTCTAAAGGTGTGACAGTTTCATATATCCTTTGAACTACTTCCTCACCAGTCCAAGAAGGATTATGGCTCCATAACAATGATGCAGCACCAGTCACATGTGCAGCTGCGTTGGAGGTTCCTGAGGAAACTCCGTATGCACCATCCATCGTGGTACTAATAATGCCGAATCCGGGAGCAACCAAGTCCAGTTCACTACCGGTGCTTGAAAAGTCGGCTCTATGATACGAATAATCAACAGCACCTACTGCAACCACTTCAGGATACTTGGCAGGATATTTAATTGTATCTTCTCCTAGACCGCTGTTACCCGCTGCAGCCACAATAATGATTCCAGCTTCTTTCGCTCTCAGAATTTCTTCATGTAAAGCTTCACTATATTGGGACGATACAAAACTCATGTTGATAATATTAATGTTATTATTGATCGCCCACTCTATACCCTGGATGACCGAACTTGTGTAACCATTACCTGTACCATCAATCACTTTCACTGCATATAGCTCTGTGGATGGAGAGATACCCATTACTCCGATTCCATTGTCAATTGCTGCGATCGTACCTGCTATATGTGTACCGTGTCCTTTGTCATCTGTATAGCTGGTCGATGATTCATCAAAACTTACTCCTCCCGCAATATTAAGATCTTGATGATCTACAACTCCGGTATCAAATACCGCTACCTTAACAACACGATCACCAGTACCCTTTTTGGACTGAAGCATGTACGCACCTGTTGAATGAATTCCCCAAGGGATGGTTTGCGCGCTCTCTTTTACTGATTTATCTTCTACTTCTGTTACATTGTCAGCTGCAATTTCAATCGGTTTATCCTCTTCTATTGACTCTATTTTAGGATCAGATAAAAGGATATTAACTTCTTCAGTATTCAGCTCCATAGATAAAGAGTTTACACTTTCCAAACTTTTCACATTATATAGATCAAGTTTGTACTCGATGTCACCAGTCGAGCTAGACGGTTCTTCTGACATTAAACCTTGAATTTTCATGCTCTTCTGGTCTGCCGACCCTCTAGAAACGCTTTCATTTACTGAAGGAAGCTGAACCGAAAATTCCTTTTTAAGCCGAACCAAGAATTTGGAACGAGGCTTATTATTATGTACATCTCCAATAACGCTAATATTGTTTAAAACATCGCTAACATCATTCTTTGGAGAATCTATTTGAACGGGTTCTTCAGGCAGTGGGGCAGTTTCTTCAACAACCTCCTCTTCCTCCTTCTCTGGTATTTCCTCCTCATTGGTTATATCACTATCGACTTCCTCAATCGGCACAGAACCCACTTCGGGGTCAGTTGATGTGTCTTCTTGCGATTTCTGCGTAGTGACTGGAATTGAAGTGTTCCCATTACCACCTCCTGAAGCAGCAAAACCTATTGCAACTTCAAAATTTCCAAGCAGAATTGAAAATGTTAAAACTAATAAAAATACACGTTTTAGACTTCTCAAACAATATTCCTCCTAATTCGACTTTTACTACCACATTTATACAACAACTTAGCAATCTCATTAATAATAGATATTGTAATCAATTAAATCAATCGCATAATTTGTCGATATTTGTAATTAATCCTCGAAAATAACGAAATTGTGAGAATATTTTGGATAAGCCTGCGTAAATATCTTATGAATCTTTGATTTGACTTTGTGCCCCTTTCTGCTTGAATTCATCTACTTCCTGTGTAATAGTGAGAGAAAGCTTACGTGAAGCGTGTTTCATGATACGTGAAGTTGGTGCAAAGGAGGAACAAGTGTGTTTCAACGTTGGATTGAAGATCTAACATCGCGCCCAGGCGCTGTGGCTGTGTTGCTTGGAGTCATGGCTTTGCTTCTAGGGATATACATATGGTCTGCCACTGAAGTTCGCCGCAGCCACGAAAGGCGAATGAGAAGGATACGAGATACATTATACATAAGTACAGCCCTCTTGGGACAACTTACCATCCAGGAAAATCGGAAATATGAACGGTCGGATCACGAACATAACGATTTGATAACGGCAATGTTAGCCTGCAAAGCTGCATCTTACCTATCCCCACAGCTACAGGACCAGATCCGTGACTGTATTAAGGAACATGATCCTGCCCGACTCGGACTGATGCATAGAGCACTGGAAAGAGAATGCACCGTATTATCGGATGAACTCAGCCGGGATACTCATGCAGATCATTGGGGCACAGCGCTCTGGACCATCCTTCGGCCCGTAGCCGAACCAGCCGCACTGGCCGCCACAGGATTTCTGGTTACAGATCTGATATTTCGTCAGCGGATGTTGGACGTTTCTGTGGACTCATGGGACAGCATCTTGCCATGGATTCGCGCGGTTTCCCTGATGATCACCATAGTATATGGTTACCTGCTCTGGGCCAGCCCACGACGGGATAGGTCACGTACAGTAACCAAAATGCTCTCCTTGCTGATCGCGCTATGCTCCTTGCTCCATCTGATTGGACCTGTTGCTTCACCCTATGCCCTTGGATTACAGCTGATTATATTCACTTCGGGTTTCGGGTTGACCGGGACACGCTCTCGCAGTGACCGCCCCTACGCAGGACATACGGAACTGGAACCAGCGAAGAAAGTCTCTACGGAGATTGAAGGGAGTCCATTACGTAAATCAGGTCCTCATACTGGTGAATAACTTACGTTTAGCTCATTTTTTAAATTTAGATGGCCGGACTTTCATTAACTATATCCAACGTATCTGTACGCGAAAAGGGCTGAAACTACATTGTAGTTTCGGCCCTTTTCTATATTACTAATCTTGTCTTGCGAAGAATGATCGGAAGGTTATTCTGTCATCGAAGTGGCATGTGTAACATTCTTCAGTTCACTCTACACTTTATATCAAGCATAATTACTTCACTTATTTCGCTACAACATGTGCAATGACACGGCCATTTTCGTACGTGACAGTCACGTCATAACCATCTGCCGTTACACTGTCGAATTCACCTGTAATTCCATTTGCCGTGATTAACGTAATATCTTTGGAACCTTCGATCTTATAGTTGGACAAGTCCAGTTTGAGACTTCCTCCTTCAATATAGAGCTTTCTGCCGACATTCAGTTGACTGTTGTTGTCAGCCACTACCAATTCCAAAGTACCATTATCCATGGTGAGGTTTCTATTCAAGTTCAATGCTCCATCGACATTCACAACAACAGTTCCATTTTCAACATACAGATCACCTGTACCAAAAGCTGTTGCAGATTCGGCTACCAGTGTTCCTGCTTGCAGTAAGGTTCCGCCTGTGTAGCTATTTTTCCCTGTCAATGTAAGGGTGCCTGTTCCTTTTTTCGTAAGCATTCCACTACCCGTGATATCATTTCTCCACCAGTCTTGTGCATTGAAACGTCCTTTGGATGCGTCCATATCCACAGTTACATTGTTCAAGAATGCCCCGTATCCATCCGCAGCCGTCACCAGATCAATTCTACCCCAGCCCTTGGATTCATCCAGTACAGGATATCCAGAGTCAATGGATGTTGTATACAATACTTGTCTGCGCTGCTCATCTGTTAAATACGGTTGACGCGTTTCCAACAGCGCTTCTGCTCCTTGCGGTACAACGGGAGCCAAACCTTTGGTTCCGGTTTGTGGCAGACCATAAGTCATCTTCTCTCTGTAGAAGGCTTTATTGGCGTCATGATCTTCCCATTTGTGTTCATCGTAAGCACTTTTAAACGTGTAATCCTCTGTTACGGTGTGTGCATATTCATACAGACTCATATTTTTTTCCTTGGCTGCAGCTCCAAATACTTCTCCTGCATTCTCATAGCCTTTCTCTAACACATCTTTGTTCTCAGGCTGATTAAGTGCATAGGCAGCCATGGCTGTCGATTGTATTCTTCCTCCTATAATATCAAGCGGTGAGTGCATCCCCGTTACGACTCGATTCTCGCCCAACTGAGCTGCTCTCGTTAACAATTCAGAGAATCGTTCTGGCGTAGCGTATGCCAAAGGAAATACGGATAAGTAAGCTGCACTGGTATGTCCGCTCGGAAATGCGCCATCTTTTCCTCTTCCATCTTCAGCGATTCGTTTGACATAAGTTAACGCAGGAATAAGTTTAACGTTAGTTTCGTATTGCTGGTAATGTTTTTCTCCGGTTGATTTGGTGCCGCCTGAAGCCAAAGGTACTTCTTTTTTCTCACCTTCGCCCAAGGTTTCCCATACAGGCAGTCCCTTGCTGTCAACAACTTCTTTCACTTCTCCATTGGAATTCATTCTCCACGGTCTAGGGGAAGAGTAGAAATATTTAGAGGGATTAGATGAGGCAGGAATTTTGAATCGAACCAGATCAACTAAATTGACCAAGTCTGAAAGTTCCGTCTTTGCTTCCCAATCTCCAATGCCTTGGCTTTCATCTTCCACTGTTTCTTCGGTCAATACCACATTCATCTCGTCCACCGTTCGTTCAACGTTTGTCTTTGGCTTGATGATGTCGACATACGTGTTAGCCAACGGACCAAAGCCCTCCATCACGCTATAGATCTTATCTCTTTGGTCATCATAATAGGCTGCCAATGTCTCTTCACCTGTACGATTTTGCGTTACCTTTTCTACATATTTGATATTGGCTTCCCAAGTCGCTTTGTTGCGAATCTCTTCATTTGCATATGTTTTCTGATCAGCGACAGCTACGGTTGGATCATTCTTAAAGCCGTCATAATATGGAGTCGGTCCATCGCCATACTTTGCATTCTTCCCGTCAGCTCCAATTTTGGTTGCCGCTGTTCCATCTCTCCAATCCGCTAGGTTCATGGACCATACTTGATCAAAACCGTCCAAAATATCAATAAACGGATTGGTCTCCGCAATATTTTTCAAGGTGTCGTCTCCAGCATTGCCTCCGTGCTTCACGGCGGACAAACGAGCCTCATCTGCTGGGGGATTAACGTTCAGTACGGTTGCCGTTCCTTTTGGCTTAGCTGGTTTGGCAGCTGTAGTAGCATCTGTTTCCACAGCCTTAACGAGCGCAGACACTGCTTCTGCACGAGTGATGGAATGAAGCGGTTTGAAGCTTCCATCTGCATATCCGGCGATAATTTTCGCTGCTGCCGCTCCACCTACGGCCCCTTTGCTCCACGCAGCAATAGACGATGAATCACTGAAGACATTCGCTGCTGTTTCATTCAACTCCAAATTCAAAATGCCAGCGATCACTTTAGCTGCTTCCTGCCGTGTAATCGGATCTTGCGGCTTCATTGTGCCATCGGTGTATCCATCTATATATCCATTCGCATTTGCAATAGAAATTGCTTCGTAATACCATGCACTCTCAGACACATCGTTAAAGGTAATTTTAGCTTGTCCGGAATATCCAAATGCACCGTTTACCAAATTCATAAATTCTGCTCTAGTAATATACGTATTCGGTTTGAATGAGCGATCCAGGTAGCCTCGAATTAATCCTTCATCACCCCATGCTTGAATATTCGCTTCCGCCCAGTGTCCCTTAATATCAGAGAACTGAATCTTCTGATCGGCTGCAAAACTCTTCTCTGCAAACGTCGGACCTACCATAGACAACATTAGAAGTAGTGCCAGTGACTTTTTAAGTGGTTTTCTCATGGCTTGCAAATACACGCTCCCATTATAGTAAATTATTTTTTTGCTTCTGCATCTGCAAATGAGTAAGAAAGTCTCTATACAGATGTCTGATCTGCCGTTACTGTAGCATTAGGGAGCGTTTCGCATCTATAGAACAAATTCCGTTTTATATCAAAATCGTACGTTCCGATGATTTCTGCCCACAAAAAACAGAGGAGATACTATTTTCGTTAATTATAATACCCTTTTATGTAAACGCTTTATTAAATTAGTGTAAAATGTGGAGAAGGAGTTTGTTAAATTTCGATCAACATGATTTCTCGTCCTCGGCCTGCTATATAATGATGAAGTTGTTTAGACACGAGAAACGAAGGGGGAAAAAGAATGCGTAAGCCATTTCAGTCTGTGAGATCCAAAATGGTTCTTTCCTACCTCGCTGTCGTTCTTGTCATTGCGCTTCTTTTCGGCTCCATCTTATACTCCTTCTTCTCCCATCAATACAGCAAAGAGATCCGCATCAATAATCAACTGTCGCTGAAAAGCACGGTCAATACTATTGAGAGTTCCGTGATCCAGAAGGTGAATCAGGTCTATCTGTCCCTGGCACTGGGTAACGCTGCAAGTATCAATTTAGATAGCTTAAAAGGAAACCATAGCAAAATTCTGGACATTGAACAGTCCCTCAAAAATATGGTGCAAAATTATTCTGATCTCATTCAAGCTATTCATGTGTACGATGCGAAGAACCACTTCATCGTCTCCTCTGTATATGGGCTGATGCTCTATGAGGACACGCCTTCGAGTGTGGATCATACGACGGATTGGATTACTGCGATGAAAGAGACCAAAGAAAGCTCCTTATGGATGAAGACTCGCATGATTCCTCAGGATGCTTATATCGAATCACGAGAACAGAGCAACATGAGTCCTCTAATTTCCTATGTCCACAGTTACCCGTTTCAATCTTCTGGACAAGACAGTAAAGCCATGATTGCGATTGATATCAAAGAATCAGCGATCAGTCAGATCATTAAAAATATGCTCCCTGCTGACTATGCGAATACATTAATCATAGATCAGGATGGAACCGTCATTTCTGCCGAGGACAAAACGTTGTTAGGCAGCTCCACGGAGGAGAATCTAACGCAGTCGCTACTCTCCTTTCATTCATCAGAAGAGAGCTTCACGCCTGTATTCAACAATGACTCGCAAGTTGTTACCCAAGATCAATTTAAAGGAAATGCATGGCGGATTTACACGACTACACCTAATGAAAGCTTCTATTACAAATTGGATAGCTTGAAGGAAATTTCGGTTCTTCTTGGCTTGTTGGCTGTTGGGGTTGGGATCGTGATGTCGTCCATCTTCACCAGGGCCAACTATAGTCCCCTTAAGCGAATCCTGAATAATATCAAGAGCCGAATGGATAGCCCATCCAGCTTAAAGCAGGACGAATACCGATTCATCGACACAACGATTAACAGTCTGTCCAATAAAGTTGATAGTCTTGAGGAAACACTACAGGCCAATCATAAGATGATTAAGCATAGTATCATGCTTAACATGTTGCATAACCGATTTACACCCGAGGAACTTACGGAGCAGCTGCAGTCGGTTCAGATTTCGATGGCTTACTCCCGCTTCCGTTGCATCGTCATTGACCCGGTCAATGAGAAGTGGAAGGATCTGCAGCCACGACAGTTGCAGCATACGTTGTACACGATGATTCAGCAACTTGAGATCGCAGATATAGACGAAACTCAACTGCTCGCAGAGGAATTGCAGGATCACAAAATCGCGGTCATCATCTGTACCAATCAACCCGAGGAACCTCTCTCTGATCACATTGTAGACTTTATTCATGCTGAGGCGAGAAGCAGATTTGGTCTGGAATTTGTATTATCGTTAGGCGGATGGGTAGAGCACTTTACGAAGATTCACACAAGCTATCATCAGGCTAACACCCTGATTCGTTACAGCTACTTCTTTCCCGAGCAGTCTGCCATTCAGGATCTTCATCTTCTGAACAGGGAATCCAGCAGCTTGGAAATTGCGGACTCATACCTCGTAAACTTTGAGAAGAAATTGCAGGCACGAGATGTGAAAGGTACGGTTCAGACCATTCAGGAGTTGGTCACGACAATAAAAGAAGGCCTCTATTCAGCCGAATACAGCCGGATCATATTATTAAAAACGGTATCTATTTACGCTGAATGTATCCAGCAGGTGCGCCTGCAACCCGCCGAGGCAAGCTCGATGAATTTGTACAAGCAATTTTCATTGTTCTACAACATCAACCGCTATTCGGAGTGGATGATTCATCTCGTGACCGAATTTGTGACGCATATGGAGAAGCGAAGCGAGGTACGGAGTGTGGATACCATCTCGGCTGTCAAAGCCTATATTCATGAGCATCTTTCGGGTGATCTCACGCTGGATCATGTCTCAGAGCAAGTATTCATCAGCCCTAAATATCTCAGTAAACTGTTCAAGGAAGAAACCGGGATTGTCTATTCCGAATATGTTACGAATCAGAGAATGGAACGCGCACGGGAACTCATGACACAACGCGAAATTACGGTTGAGCAAGTCGCAAATACGGTCGGTTACCGTACCCCTGCTTATTTCATTAAAAAGTTCAAAGAAATTCACGGCTGTACGCCAAAAAACTTCATGCGCAGTCTAATGGAACAGGGATCTATATAGGGTCAATTAGGAATATTTACACGGACACTCCGATGACAGAACAACCTTCCGATCGCTGTTATTCCCAGATTTCTTTTAATCCCTTTTCAAAAAGGGAAAATCCGGGAATAGCGTATGCTTTCGAAGTAGTTTTCTTACAGAAAACTTGTAGCTTCGCTTCTTCAGGTTCTTTCTGTCCTCTCCGTTATTGTGTAAATGTTAAATTGAAGCTATATAGAATTTAAATTAGTAAAGGAGCTGCTATGAACCTTAACCTGTCAAGAAAGCTATGGCTATATTCCGCAATGCTTCTCCTTCTCGTATTTACAAGTGGGTGTACCGTTCTAAGCAGGGAAGGAACACCTGTGCAGCAGCAGGGTCATCTGGCAAGCGCTGAGAAGGATACAGCACCGCAGTATACGATATCCTGGACCATGCATCAAAATGTTGCTGTTCCTGAGGACGCGGAGATGATTGCATATATAGAGGATCGGTTTGATGTCGATCTGGAGGTATGGAACCTTGAGAACAAGCGGTACGAGGAACTGCTGGATATGGAGCTGGCTCAAGGGGAGATACCGGATCTGTTCCGAATCAGGCAGCCGCATGATCTGCTCAAATATCAGATGCAAGGGGTCTTAGCGGAAATTTCCCCAGAGGTCCTTGAACAATATGCACCAAATATTGTACAGCGAATTCGCGATTATGACTCACGTTACCTGGAGTATGGAAAAATAAACGGCAGCTTATATGGAATTCCGGCCATCAATGAGACCAACATCTATCGAACTCCTGTCGTATATCGAGAGGACTGGCTTAAGCGGCTTGGTCTGGATGTACCGAAGACATTAGAGGAATTTGAAACGGTCATGTATGCCTTTGCCAAAGGTGATCCGGACGGAAATGGGAAACAGGATACGTATGGTCTATCCAGAGAGGGCTTAAATGTTGTGTTTGGCGCTTTTGGACAGTCCGTTTTCACCGAGCAGCTGTATTTTAATGAAAAAAACGACCAACTCGTGATCGGCGCTTTGGAGCCTGAGATGAAAAAAGCCCTGACTTATATGCAAAAGTGGTATCGGGACGGGATTATCGACCCTGAGTTCATAACCGGTGAAAACAAAGGCGGCTATAAACATCTATCCCATGCTTTTATCAATGGAAAAATTGGGATGACTTCGATGGGCAACTACTATCATTGGAATCAAGAGGGAGATTACAGTGTCCTGAATGGAAATGGTAAAGAAACCCCCGTGGGAGCCTCGTTCAATGTCAATGAGCTGCTACAGAAGAATGCAGCTGCAGAGGTTGTATTTGGTTCTCCTGTTATTGGTCCGGATGGACATAGCGGTTCCAAAGGGAACAATCTGCTGATGAATTTTATTGCTATAGGTGCTGAGGCTGCAAACGAGCCGGGGAAACTGGAGAAAATTTTGGAGATACTCGATTATGTAAGTGCCAACCCCGATCCGGAGGAGCAGATCAAAATGGAGTATGGCCTTCCAGGAAAACACTGGAATTGGAGCGCTGAAAATTCAAACTCGTTCCATTTACTTTACCCATACAACAGAATGGAGAATTATATTAATATGATCGGCTCAAGCATCGGCATGACGGTTCCAGGTACACCCTCGGATAAACGTGAACAGTGGGCTGCATCTGCAGGGTTGACGGAGAATGGTATCTATAATCGCCTGGAGGTTGCAACCCCTGCCCTGATTCAATATTCATCTGAATTGATTCGCATGCGAGACAGAGCGTACATCTCCATCATCACTGGCGATCAGCCTGTGGGGTATTTCGATACCTTTGTGGAAGAATTCATGGATGCGGGTGGGCAGCAAGTGCTGCTTGAAGCGAATCATTGGTATAACGAGCATAAGGAGACAAGTCGCGCGCAATAGGTGGACGATATGGAACATACATTTCCCATGAGTTTCTGGAAAGTATACATGTGTGTTCCTATGCATCCATCCCCGCTTCCCTCACGCTAGTCTCTGTCTATCCCTTCGCACTCGCATTCGATCCGCGTAGTGAACGGGCTGAACTGCTTCGTGCCGTGCTTCCGGATTTGGAGGCGCTGCCTGAGGGCGTGTTTTCAAAACGCTTGCGTTCGGTCCGCTCCATCTGCACAATCTGACCTTCGTGCACCACGATGTGCAAAGAACCAAACTCCATGTCATTCAGCTGTCCGGCAATTCGGTCCAACCATACCTCATCTACTTTTAACGGCTTAGCCATAGAGCCGCCTCCTCTTCTCGGGCTACTGCCCGCCATATTCCTAAGTGCGCTGTCATCCAACGGATTTATAAATCATTCTTATCCAACCTATATACTTGGTTTATACATTAGCAGGGCTTCCAGTAGCTGTCAATCTGTATTTTCTTCTTCTCATCATCACTTTTCTGAAACGGCTTTGTGTCCAAGCCAGCTCTTGAGAAGCAACGTGGCGAGAGCCAGAATCAGGAGCAGGGAAGCTACGGCAAATGAAGCTGAGAATTGATATTCGTTATACAAAATTTCGACATGCAGCGGCAGCGTATTCGTCTCCCCGCGGATATGTCCGGACACCACAGATACCGCTCCGAACTCACCCATAGCACGGGCATTACAAAGAATAATACCGTACAACAGTCCCCATTTGATATTGGGCAAAGTTACACTCCAGAAGATTCGCCACCCGGAAGCACCCAGCGTAACCGCCGCTTCCTCTTCCCGGGTTCCCTGGTCCTCCATCAGCGGAATCAGTTCTCTCGCTACGAAAGGGAAGGTAATAAACAACGTTGCAATGACAATGCCTGGCAGCGCAAAAATGATTTTGATATCATGTTCGGACAGCCACGGCCCAAACCACCCATTGGAACCAAAGACCAATACAAAGATCAACCCGCCCACCACAGGCGAGATGGAAAAGGGAAGATCAATCAGGGTGATCATGAGCCCCTTGCCCTTGAACTGGAACTTGGTAATGACCCAGGCAGCGGCCACACCAAATATCGTATTCAGCGGCACTGTAATCGCCGCAACCAATAACGTGAGTTTCAGTGCAGACATGGCATCCGGCTCGGTAAGAGCGGCGATGTACACACCCCAGCCCTGCTTCAACGCCTCCATGAGCACAATAACCAGTGGCAAAATAAGCAGCCATATGAGTACCAGGCTCGCCAGTCCAATCAACAACCATTTGACCCATGGAGCTTCCGTTGTTGCTCGGTTAGTTCCACGGCCAGTCTTCACAGGTTGAACAGGGCTCAGTGGAACGGAACCCGCCATATGCTGCACCTCCTTTGGTTTGGGTGAGTGACATCTGTTCGTATCCATATTGCATCATGCTTCATGGTCATGCTCTGCCCGCCTTCCGGCTCCAACGCTGCAAGGAATTAATGATTAGCAGCAGGATGAAAGAGACCAGTAGCAGTAGCAATGCTACAGCTGTAGCTCCTGCATAATCGAACTGCTCCAGCTTGGCCATGATCAGCAAGGGAGCAATCTCCGTTTTCATCGGCATATTGCCTGAGATAAATACAACGGAGCCATACTCACCGATGCCCCGAGCAAAGGCCAGAGCAAAGCCCGTCAGCAGTGGTGGAATTAGATCAGGCAGCAGAATCGTACGGAATATCCGCCATCTTCCTGCCCCTAGTGTGGCAGCTGCCTCTTCCACTTCTGCCTCCAGCTCCTCCAACACCGGTTGCACCGTACGAACCACGAACGGAATTCCAATAAACATCAGCGCCAGCGTAATCCCAGCCTGTGAATAGGCGAGCTTAATGCCCAAGGGCTCTACAAACTGTCCAATCCAGCCATTGCCGGCATAGATCGCTGTAAGGGCAACCCCTGCTACCGCCGTCGGCAAGGCAAAAGGCAGATCAATGACCGCATCAAACAGCCTTTTGCCAGGGAATTCATACCGAACAAGCACCCATGCCAGGAGTAACCCCAGCACGAGATCAATCAGGGCCGCTGCACCTGCGGTCAGGAAGCTGACCTGGAAGGAAGCCAGCACCCTGGGATTGGTCGCAACCTCAATCATGGTTGCCCACGTCAGCCCTGTTGAGTTAAACAACAGCGCAGCCAATGGAATAAGTACAACCAGGCTCAGGTAGAACACACTGTAACCCATCGTTAATCCGAATCCCGGCAATGTGCGTCTCCGCGCCACCATCACCTTGCTCATGTACGTTCATCCTCTCTGCCTTCAGCCGGTAAGGCTGGTTGGCCGCTCACAGCGCGATTGATCGAGTGTTCATTGAACAGAGCAACCTTAGCTGCCTGGAACATAAATCTGGTCGAAGATACCACCGTCATTGAAATGTTTGGCCTGAGTATCCCGCCATGTACCGAATACATCTTTCAATGTGAACAGTTCAAGCGCCGGGAACTGATCTTTGAATTTTTCCTCCACGCTGTCCAGCGTTGGGCGGTAATAATTTTCAGCGGCAATCGTCTGTCCCTCTTCACTGTACAAATATTTCAGATAGGCATCCGCTACGTCGCGGCTTCCTTTTTTGTCTGCATTTTTGTCCACAATTGCAACGGGTGGTTCAGCCAAGATACTAACCGAAGGCACGACAATATCGAATTTGTCCGGACCCAGCTCTTTTACCGATAAGAAAGCCTCATTCTCCCAGGCAAGCAGCACATCACCAATGCCACGTTCAACAAACGTCGTCGTAGATCCGCGAGCACCCGAATCCAGTACAGGCGCATGCTTGAACAGCTCACCCACGAATTCCTTCGCTTTCTCTTCATCATTGTTATTTTGTTTGAGGGCATATCCCCATGCCGCCAAGTAGTTCCAACGCGCCCCGCCGGACGTTTTGGGATTCGGTGTGATGACTTGCGTATCCCCTTTGATCAGATCATCCCAGTCCTTGATGCCTTTTGGATTGCCTTTACGTACAAGGAATACAATCGTAGAGGTATATGGAGAGCTGTTATGCTCGTATTTATCCTGCCAGCCTTCATTAATCAGACCTTTATCTTCTATTGCATCAATATCATATCCCAATGCCAGTGTCACCACGTCGGCATCCAGTCCGTCAATAACAGAACGGCTCTGCTTGCCCGATCCCCCGTGGGATTGCTTGATAGTCACTTCCTGGCCTTTCTCTTTCAACCAATGCGCCGCAAACGCTTTGTTATATTGCTCATAGAGTTCCCTCGTTGGATCATAGGAAACATTCAGCAGCTCGATAGCCTTGGCCTTTTCTGTACCGCCTTCTGCTCCCCCTGATGTTCCTGCCGCACTGGACCCGCCGCTATCCGATCCGCATGCTGCCAGTACCCCTGTTAACACCAGTGCCAGACCAACCAAAATACCCTTGTGAATTCTCTTTTTCATGAATAACACTCCCCCGATATAGATCTGCATGACTACCTCAGGCCGGCTGAACAGGATGGAACGCCCCGTAAAAAACAAGAAGACGGAGGAACCCCCGCGCACTTCTCCCTCATAAAGTCATGCCGGCCCCTGGGCCGTGTATGCTTCATCCGGAAATGATGCGCTGCGGTGTTCCTCCGTCTATACGGTGAGAACGTTATTCTGTTCAGGTTGCATGGTTGCATGTGTCTGTAAAATGACCGTTTTCACATTGAAAACAAATTCATTTTTATTATTCCTACCTGTTTAGTAAGTTATATACGTATAATAAAGGCAGTCTATATACCTGTCAAACGTTTTTTCCGATTTTTACCGTATTTCTGCGCTATTGGCAAAAAAAAGAGGAACAACGAACCATCGTCCGTTGTTCCTTTCAGCGAATTCCATGCTTCGCTGTCTATTGTAAATATGAACGAAATTGGACCGCCACGCTTAGTCCAATCCTCATTTGCCTGCATACCGGATATTGGGAACAGGCGGTGTGTTCATGCCTTCCCCCAGATAAAAACCGGTGTGCGGCGGTTGATTGTAGGCTACATTTTGCCAAGCGACGCCAAGACGGTACACCGGATCATGCATCAGCGTATAGATGCGTTTGTCCGTAACTGCTGTTGTGGTATAGATCCGCAGCGCCGAACTGTCATTCGTCCGCCACACGACTTCCTCTCTCCAGTCCCCGAACAGATCGGCTTGCAGATTCGGCGTAGACTTGGTTCCGTTATTGGAAGAAACGCCGGATGCAGTGAGCAGGTTCACTGTTGTGCTATTGGTATAATTCCACTTGTCGATTCGGTTGCTGTCCAGCAGTTCACGGAGCAAATCACCATCCCACCAGATCCCAAAATTCGTGGAGGAAGGCAGGGTTGTCCCGATTTTCTGCCCTTTGGCTGTATACAGACTGCCGTCTGCCCACACTTCAGCACCTTTATATCTTGGATCAATATCTGCCGCCATGCCGCGTCCAATATCCTTCGTTGTTTTGACACCCCAGATTAACTGGCCTGTACCTGCATCCCTGAACTCCACTCCGGCATTGGATGGGGTCTCATGAACCTGAAACACCTCAAGTCCAGGGCGGTCCGGGTCCAGGTCACTCAAATGCATGGCATCGCCATGATGAAGTCCTGTCGTGTACAATCCTTTGCCGTTATCATCCACCGCCATAGCACCATAGATGATCTCATCCTTCCCATCCCCATCCACATCCGCCACACTCAGATTATGATTACCCTGCCCGGCATAACCCGAATTGCCAGATGTATTGGAATCAAACGTCCATTGCTTGGTCAGCTGTCCATTTCGCCAGTTATAAGCCACGAGCACACTACGCGTATAGTACCCACGCGCCATGACCAGACTTGGGCGTTCCCCATCCAAATAGGCAATGGCCGCAAGGAATCGGTCCACACGGTTGCCGTAGTTATCTCCCCAGTCGGACACATTGCCACGTGCCGGTTCGTAGTTCACCGTGGAGAGCGCTTTGCCAGTCTGCCCGTTGAAGATCGTCAGAAATTCGGGGCCAGACAACACATAACCGCTGGAATTGCGGTAATCCTTGCTTGCATCCCCGATGACCGCGCCAGTGCCATCCTTGGTGCCATCGGCTGTTTTCATGGCGACCTCGGCTTTGCCGTCACCATCGAGATCATATACCATGAACTGGGTGTAGTGAGCGCCGGCACGGATATTTTTGCCCAAACTAATCCGCCAGAGGCGTGTTCCGTTTAATTTGTAAGCATCGATAAACACTTCCCCGGTATAACCGCTCTGAGAGTTATCTTTGGAGTTGGAGGGGTCCCACTTCACGATCAATTCATACTCCCCGTCACCATCCAGGTCACCTGCACTGGCATCGTTGGCACTGTAGGTGTAGGCTACTCCATCGGGCGTTGTCCCACCTGCGGGCACACTGAGCGGTACAGATAGATAATTGTTGCCCCATACGCTCGCTGCCGCTGAAGCAGCCTGCTCTGTTCCGCTGACCACAGCGCGAACCGTGTATTTGGAACTGCTTGTCCCGCTCGCATCCTGAAGGTTGGTGCTGTTCGTTATGGGCGTAGCGTTCACTTTGGTCCCATCCCGATAGACATTAAACGATACATTCGATCCTTCCGTTCCCAGAAGCCGCCAGCTGACAAACACACCTGTCCCGGTCTTCACAGCCACCACACCGCGATCCAGATATTCCATCTGCCTTGCTCCCGCTGCATGTGTTACCTGCGTGTTGCCCAAGCCAAGCGAAGTGACCAGTAACGCGGAACTCAGTAGCGATACTCCGGCTGTACGTAATGTGCGCTTCCACAATGATGATCGATTTCCCATAAACAATTGCCTCCCCAATTGTAGTGGTAAGCCCGATGCCCTTGTAGCGCCATCTTTTATGTAAGCGCTTTAATATATTTATTTTAAATTAAACATATACTTCCATCTATAGGTCTAATTTAGTAATTAAATGGTTCGTATATAAAAAAGCCGAAGGATTTCTCCCTCGACTCTAAGGTACAGCATTTAAAACAAGGTTGTTTGGTGCAATGTTTCATTTCGACTGTTTATCCTCCACCCCATCCATGTCCCATTAGCACTATAATCTCAGGATTTATGATGATGGAACTACATAGAAATAGAAGTAACGACCATTTTTTCTGCATTGATCCGATGCACCTCACTTGTTAGAGATTTGAATTTTTGTTTTGCAACTGAATCGGCCTGATCCCTGTATTGCTCAAACAGGGTCATACACGTGATGATATTCCGATCACTATTTATTTTAACTGAAAAATGCAAACCTTCCAAAATTAGATTAATTGCATTACGACGATGTTTGCTAAGATTATATACTCCTAAATCACTTAAAAACTGTGCGTAACTCTCGCCCATAATCGCATGATTGTACTCCCCAAATTCAGTCTTGTACGTACGTAAGGGGATATGATCAGAGAAGCGATCCAAAATGTGATCAATATTCACGTCAAATTTATTTGCAGCTTGTACTATATATCGAAGGGCGATGAAGATTTCGTCTTTACGTCCCTCAATATAGTCTGCATAATCGGGAATAACATCCACTTCTCCAGACATTAAACGATAGAGATAGGTATTAGCTACAGCCCACTCTTCAAACTGCTTCAATATACGACGAGACTCTTCATCGTCCTCTTTCACCCATCTTTGTCCATCAGCATATAACTTCACAAAGTCGAGTGCTCGGACATAGTCCCTGTGTTCCTCATATACAGTGGATTGGATTAACCAGGAGTACAATATATAAAAGTATAGTGGTCGCTCTGTTCGTTTCAGCTCCTGATCCTTACGTTTACGATTTCTAGGTGCCTCATACTGTATTTGGGCTAAATGAAGCATTTTGTTGGCAAGTTCATTAACCTTGTTCCACTTATGCACTGAGCCGAAAGAATGAATCAAATGTTTCAGCGCGTCCAGTTGGTATCCCTCATCCAACCGGTCAACATAGGGCTCAAACAAGATAGACGTTCTTAGATTTTCCTCCAGGTTCTCTCCTTGTGCAATTAAAAACAACCGATACTGACACATCGCAAGCCGTTCGGAATGCTGATATTTCTCAACTTCACTCACACTCTTATATAACAATGCCGCCGCAGATCGCTGATTTCGTTCAAATAACTGTTCTGCCATCTCAAATAGTTCCGTGGCATAATCCAGGTCGTCCAGTAGCCGATGAAGAATCTGCTCAATGCAGTCCAACCGATTCAGCTCCGCACTTCGGAGAATAAACGGTCTGATCCGCCGCATGGATACGGAATAAGCGAAACATTCTTCCACATAATCGGCAAAAAAATGATCTGCTGCCACGCCCATTCCTGATGAGATCGCAATTAACTGACTCACGGATATGGGACGATTCCCATGTAAAATACGACTAATTGTTCCTGTATTCATGCCAGATACTTCCGAGAATCGGGAGAGCGTCATGCTGTTCTTATCGATAAACTGGGTTAATTGCTCCCGAATTGAATTTGCAGGTTCCAAGGAAAGCACCACCCTTCGTGCAACATCCAGATTTTAGGTTTCATCACCATATATTCTGATCATAATGAACGTTCGAACGATGGTCAATAAAAAAATGTGATAATTGCCACTATTTTCAAGTTAATCGTATAAAAAGACTAAAAAAAGCTGTAAAACCATGTGTTTCCCCATGATTTCACAGCTTATAGACCACTTTTCAGATGTAATATTCCATGTTTACTTCACCGTATTACAACTTATACCACAGGCGCAATACATACCGGACGAGGCAGTTCCAGCTTGAATCCGTTATGCGTCAGTCGTCCGTCCTCTTCACTGATCTGGAAACTTACGAGGTTATTGCTATCCTGATTCGCCACCACTAGAATCCCACCCGGCAAAATATTGAAGTTACGCGGTGTCTGCCCAATGGTGGACGTCCACTCTACGGCTTCCAACTCACCGCTCTCCTGATCAATATGATAGAGCACGATGCTGTCATCTCCCCGATTGGATGCATACAGGAAACGACCACATGGAGATACACGGATATCCGCAGCCGTACCTTCTCCTTTATGCCCTTCTGGAAGTGTCGAAATGTGCTGCACCGCAGTGAACTCCCCTCTGCGCTCATCATACAGGAATGCCGTAACCGTGTTGTCCAATTCATTGATTACATAAGCCCACTTCGAGTTGGGATGAAACACAAGATGCCTTGGCCCTGCGCCTGGTCGCTGATCCGTCTCACGATGGGTAACCAGACGTCCCTCTTCCAACCGATACACAATAATCTGATCCAGACCAAGGTCACATACGACAGCATACTGTCCAGACGGATCTGGCTGGATGGAGTGCGCATGCGGCCCTTCCTGGCGTTCTTCGTTGATTCCACTTCCCGTGTGCTCCACCCATGCACTCATCTCACCGAGCGTCCCCTGATCGCCTACCGGGAATACATTGACACTGCCACTGCTATAGTTGGATGAGAACACCCACTGGCCATCCTTGGAGACAGAGACATAACACGGAGAAGCCCCTCTGGTCTGCTTTCGATCCATCAAGTGCAGCTCACTCGTTGCCGCATCTCTGCGATAGACCAACACCTCTCCCTCGTCCGTCTCACTCGCCACATACAGACAATTCCCATCCGGGCATAGCGCCAGATAAGAAGGATTGCTTACACCCTCCATGTGATTGACGATTCGCATCTCTCCTGTATCCGCATTCAACGCACATAGGAATATTCCTGGTTCATCTGCTGAAGCATACGTACCTGTATAGAAAAGCGTTTCCTGGGTTGTGACTCTGTCCATATCTAATCTCTCCCTTATCCTATATATTCATTGGTCTGATTCTTCCCACTGGTATGTACTTACCCAATTCACGGGCAACTGCTTCACTTCCTGTAACGTGGCTTTCTAAATCGAGTATAACCCCGGTGAGCGCTCTCATATCTGTCATTGACTCCATTATCCCCTCTCACCATAATACAAAGTATGAGACCTAACAACAGACCACCCCTACAGCGTAAATCTGACGGATTTCGTATGCAAAAACTCATTGTGCTTCCTGACCCGCTGCTGCAAGAAACCGCAGCTTATCCGGTCACGTCCGGATTATATGTTACCGATATCGGTTACTTTCACGAAGCAGAGCATCATTACCGTGACCGTCCCAATGGTTGTGAATCACACATTCTGATGTACTGTGCCCAAGGCACAGGCTGGTATTCGATGGATGGCAGCAAGACATATGATGTCCGACCGGGAAACCTCGTCATATTGCCTGCACATGTTCCTCATGTGTACGGAGCCAACGCAGCTGAACCATGGAGCATCTTCTGGATTCATCTGCGCGGGCAACACGCTTTATCCTACATAGAACCCTTGTTAGCCCATCATATTACTACCATGCCACCGGCCAAGGCTCAAAAATGGCTTGAGCTTTTTCATGAATGTTACGGCGCGCTAGAGACGGGTTACTCCATGCAGACGATGACATATGCCTCCCAGATTATCGGTTATATGCTTGGTATGCTCGCTTATGGACCGGAGACGACAGGAACAGATGGCGGGGTCGTGAGCAGTAAACGTGCGGCTGAACAATCTGTTCAATATATGCTGGAGCACCTGGAGAACGGAATCACCCTTAAGGAACTGGCAGCACACACTCGGCTGTCTGTCCCCCATTACTCTCAGTTGTTCAAACAAGCTACCGGGCATTCGCCCATCGATTATTTCCTGCGGCTCAAGATCCAGCATTCCTGCCGCTATCTGGATTTTACCGATTGGACCGTCAAGCAGATCAGTTCCGAGCTTGGATTCAAGGACCCGTACTACTTTTCCCGACTGTTCAGCAAAATGATGGGCCGTTCTCCCACGGATTACCGAAATAAATCCAAAGGATAGATGCAGTGTCTTCACAGTGCTTCACTTACATCTTTCAGAATTGTTGTCGCCAATTCTATTGGCAAATTACAGCAACCTTTCGAACAGTAAGGTCGTCTATAGGAGCAAATAGCTTTTATATAAAGGGATCATCCCTGGAAAAGTGAGGAGAATCTATCATGAAAAAAAATATACTTGCTACATTAACTGCGGGAGCTCTGCTCACGCTGTCTCTAAGTGCAGGCCCGATCAACGCTGCGCAGACCCAATTCACGGATATTCAAGGTATCGCAGGAGCAGACAAAATCGAATCTCTCCATAAAGATGGATTCATCAAAGGCGTGAGCGACAGCTTGTTCAAACCTGAACTGGAGTTAAATACCGCTCAGGGCATTCAACTGATTGCGGACGGCCTGAATCTGAATCTGGACACGATTCGTTTTATCAAAATGCCGGTACCAAGTGACTACTTCTCTGCTGTAAAAGATGGCGTATGGTACAGTGATGCATTTATCCGCGCCCAATTTAATGGAATTCAGATGTCACAGGATATCGATCCATCCAAAGGGCTCACTCGTGAACAATACACGCTGTTCCTAATGCAAGGCATCGAGGCCAAAGGCGGTCTGCCGATGATTAAAATCCAACCTGTGGACATTGCCGACGAACAGGAAGTTACTCCGGAGTATCAAGGTGCTATTCAACGTTCACTCGTTCTCAAAATCAATGAACTGGATGCTGACGGCAACTTCAATCCCAAACAAACGATTACCCGTGCCGAAGCAGCCGTTATGATGTATAACGCAATCGAGTATCTGGAATCGTTCCATGCACCGCAAATCCCGGAAACACCTGAAAAGTAATCATTTCATGGTGGAAACTAAGAACTCACTTGAATGGTGAATCCGCTCGATTGGAGTCACCGTTAGTGGACTTTTCATACAACACATAAAGCCAAACAGCCGCACCTTCCCTCAACAGGAAAGTGCGGCTGTTTGTTTATACCTATATCACTGATGCAATCATCAGATTTAACTTTCTAACTTAGAAAGAACCTTTAACAACAACCTCAGACAACGGCAAACGTCCTGACGGGCGAGCTGGCTGTGCAGCTTTACCTACAGTGATCAACAACGTTGGCACAAATCGTGCAGGAATGTTGAATGATTCGATCAGTTTTTGTGGATTATATCCACCGATTGGACATGTATCGTAACCCAGGGAGCGTGCAGCAAGCATAATATTTTGGGAAGCAAAGGATGCATTGCGGATCGCTTCATCGCGAGCCGTTTGTGCGTTTTGGTAAGCACCGTTGATCTGCCCAACCAATGCGTCACGAACCTCAGCAGTCAGTGCGCCTGCTTCAACAGCTTGATCGTAGATTACGGTGTTACGGTTCGCTTCCAAATCTCCAAGAACAGCAATTGTAACTGAACTTTCCGCGATTTGACTTTGACCGTAAGCAACTGGCAGCAATTTCGCTTTGTCTGCTTCGGATTCAATTACGAGAAATCTCCAGTGTTGCAGGTTCCATGAAGATGGTGCTTCAGCAGCTGCTGTCAAAATCGCATTGAGATCAGCTTCAGGCAATTCAAACCCTTTTTCGTACTTTTTGACAGCATGGCGTTCGCTAATAACGCGAAGTGTTTCATTTTTTTCAATGCCTGACATGTGTTCCACTCCCCAGAATCTATTTTGTTTGTATTCTTCTTTTTACTTTCGCAAGGTAATCTTGAAGTCATCTCTACCAAGGACTTGCCTTCCGAAAATAACATCAGCGCAGACGATCTCTCCCCATCTGTGTTCACGTTATGCCCGGAATCGCTTGAGAAATCAATGGATCTTCACCGGAGCATACGCCCTTGCCATAACTTGTCCATCATGCCTGACTACCCAAGGCCATGTCATGAAGGACCATTCGTTGTAGACTCCGTCAGGACTTCTCCTTTGCAGGCAATCCATTCAGCGACAAGGTTAATATTTCCCCATGACCTATGCGCTCTTTCACATCCTGAATGGATATACGGTCAAAATAAGCGCTGAGCGCCTCTTCGCCTCCGTTATAAATGTTCCCCATGACATCCTGCATATTGGAAGATACCACGCACGATGAACCAGACTCCCCTGAGCACCAGTTCGGACCGAGTGAGCCACCAGCTACCAGTCTGTATAATTCTCCAAGCTTGATCTCCTCACTTGGACGGCTAAGCAAGTACCCACCATGAGCACCTTCCTTCGTCGTAAGGTAACCATGCTTGCGCAGAACACTAAGTACCTTACGGACTCTGGCCGGGTGAGTACCCACACTTTGGGACAAATCTTCACTATTGGCCATACACTCATCTCTCATCGACAAAAAAACAAGACAATGCACCGCTATGGTAAATTCGCTGTTCATAACTTACTCCCTTCCCGGCATACAACACCGATGAACTTCAACCCAAGGTAAGTATAACTGTCATTATATGAATAACAGTTATGTTTGTCAACTCTCGCCCAAGATGGAGACCCAACGTGATTTTTCCTGTTATACCAATACTTACAGCACCTTATACAATCAAGCCAGGATCCACATCCCATCTGCATTTCAATCCAAAAAGAACAAAAAAGTGAGCCTTTCGCTAAGCGAAAGGCTCCAATAAGATAGACATATGAAAGGGCTTACGTGATTATTATAATCGGTAATCTCCATTTTGAAAACGCTTTTTTTGTAAAGTGCATCATTATTTAAAATTTTTTTTATTGGAACAAAATGAATCCTAGGTATTGCCAAAACTAATGCCATTAGTTATTATACTAATATCATTAGTTTTAAGGAGGTTTTATCGATGCGCATTACCCGAGAGTTTGATGTCGTTCAAGTTACATTCCTTCCGAAGCTCTTCCCTGTGAACGTGTATCTTGTTGAAGAGGAAGATGGATTAACCCTGATTGATGCCGGAATGCCGTTCAGTCTTAAAGGGATTCTGGCAACTGCCCAGTCCCTTGGCAAACCCATTACCAAAATCATTCTGACTCACGCGCATAGCGATCATATTGGTGCACTGGATCTTCTCAAAGAAGCACTATCCCAAGCGGAGTTCTTCATCTCCAGACGGGATGCCCGGCTATTAGCGGGAGATACCTCACTTCTTCCAGGTGAGCCACAGACCCCAGTACGCGGCGGCGTGCCCAAACCTAAAGCGGTCCGCACCCAGCCGGACCACTTGCTGGATGACGGTGACCAGATTGGATCACTGGTCGCCATTGCCTCACCAGGCCATACGCCAGGGCATATGGCCTTCATGGATACGCGCAGCCGCGTGCTCATCGCCGGCGACGCGTATCAGCTGCAAGGCGGCCTCGCTGTATCCGGCCGCGTGCGCCCGCTCTTCCCGTTCCCCGCGCTGGCGACGTGGAACCGCGAAGCGGCTCTGGCCAGCGCGAAGCGCCTGGCGGAGCTGGAACCGTCCGTGCTGGCTGTAGGCCACGGACGGATGCTGCGCCAGCCCGCGGCCGCCATGCGCGCGGCAGCCGCTGATGCACAGCAGCGGCTTGGTCTTGCCGGGGGGCAGCTGTGAGCCCCCGGCAAGGGCTGGATCGCGGCGCTCTGCTTAGCGCCGCTACCCAGCTTGCTGACAGCGACGGCTTTCAGGCGCTGACGCTGGCCGCACTCGCCCAGCGGTTGGATGTGCGCTCGCCGTCGCTCTACAACCACATCAGCGGACTTCCCGGGCTTCGCCAGGAAATGGCGCTGATGTCCGTACAACAGCTTAGCCGCGCATTAACCGCGGCTATCGCTGACCGCACTGGCGATGAGGCCATTCAGGCCATCGCCGCGGCATATATTGGCTTCGTTCGCGAGCACCCCGGGCTCTACGAAGCCTCATTTCATGCCCCGGACCGCGAGGAGCCACAGCTCGCCGCGGCCAGCACAGCCACGCTGGAGTTGCTGCTGCACAGCTTGCAGCCCTATCCACTAACCGAAGCGGAAGCATTGCATGCCGTTCGTGGTTTGCGAAGCCTCTGCCATGGGTTTGCCTCCATTGAGGCACAAGGGGGCTTCGGCATGAACTTTGATCCAGACGAAAGTCTGCGTCTAACCGTATCCGCATTCCTGCACGGACTCCGGCATCTTCACGAAAATTAGTAAAGACCGCATGGCATCATGAAAAAGGACTGCAGATCCGCTGCAGTCCTTTTTATGTTGTCGTGTACTGGTACATCCTATCTACGCGCTTCTCTAATATGTACATCTCCCGTTCCTCATTCCAGTAGAACGGCCTTTCGCTGTCTGCTCTCCATCCGAACGTTTTTTATTTACAGCCACCCTACGGCCATTGCTGCCGACCATCCTGCACTTCCTCTAAAATATGCTTCATCACGGGCACGTACACCTTCCAGTAGAACATGTCAGGAATCTCTTTCTGATCAGGCGTAAGCTTGGACCTGACGACCTCCCATCCTCGGATTCTGCGCCAGAAAGAATAGTGCTTCATCTCTCCAAAGGAGCCTGCCATGTAGTACGACCGATTATAGTCGTCATATCGGACAAGTGCAGCAAATTCCGCGGGAATTCCTGCATCCACCAGCTTCTGCTCGCCTGTCTCCGTCAGATCCATCTTATACCAGGCCAGTATGGAGTTCTTCTCTTGCGGCACAATGATATCGAACCAGCCACTATAATGTATATCCTGGGTTATGCCACTCCAATCGCTGCCTTCCGGTGTAAATGCAATCTGTATATTACCTGCCTTCACATCCGGACCTTTCTCAAGCACCATGACCTGTCCATCCACATGAACCAGCAGCATACCAGCTCCGTGATAAGGCCATTTCTTCTTCTCCTGCTGCTCATAGTTCGTCCGAATCCAACGGGGTACTTCTTCTATACTTTGCAGATTAGATACCGATTTCCCCTGCCATCCACTGCTGTTCACGCCCAAGATGGGATATAGCTGCTCCCTTGTCATCTTGGAAGCCGTATTCGCCAATGCGCTGTATTCGGCGACAATCGTTACGCCTTTATAAGCAGCCTCGCGAATCTTCTGCACATCATATATTGTTAAGCCTTCATAGATTCCGTCTTGCTTCCGTTCATTCTTGTCTGCAGACAGACTACTCCGATTCGCCGTCAGATAGATCAGATCCGTATCCGTCACCTCATCAGGCAGCAATCGTTTCATCCGAGGAAGCCCGTCCTGAAGATCATAGCCGTAATAATCCTCTTCATAGGAATAGTGTTCCCCTGTTTGCTGTACGATCTTCTGCTGATTCAGAAGCCAGACCAATCCCTTGTGCACCTGGTAGGACTGATCAGGTCTGCTCTTGTCTATAATCATGATGTTAAGCGGAACCGGGGCCTGAGATTGCCACATAATCCAGGGGACAACCAGCACCACCGATACCACTGTAAAACAAGCCAGCGTCCACATCGTGGCTGGCCTGTAACTTTTTTTCATGAAGCGTATTCCTCCTTGCTCTGTTCCAAGGTATTGTCAGGATTGGTCGGTAGATTCCCCTAATCCATGTCTGCTGTCCTTTTCCTCTGCCTTCCTTAATCCCATAGCCTGCAACATGCCATATATACGGGATATGTTATTCAGCGGTCTGAACCAGAACGTCTCCGTACATGCATACACCAGCAGACGTATCACCTCTCGGGATGTATAGGCCTTGCGTGAACACCATATTTCGAACATCACCACACTTGCGGACAACAAGGAACCATAGAGTGTCAGCAACAGAGCGAGAATGATACATAGGTTACTATCCACCAACTGCAGCCCTATGCCTGCAATGAACAGCACAATCGCTCCCAGTTCCAACACAGGCCCCAACAATTCGATCAAAATAAAATACGGGATGGATACCATCCCCATCCAGCCATAGGCCGGATTGAAGATCATGCTCCGCTGAGTCCATAGACTGCTTGCAAGCTGCATGTGCCAACCGATACGCTGTCTGCACAGCTGACGCCATGTACCGGGTATTTCTACCCTGCAGATCGGATCGGGAATATATATAATACGGCCACGCTCCTGGATTTGCTTCATATGTTTCTGTAACCGCATCACCAGTTCCATGTGAGCGACCTGGTCATCGCGCTTGTAACCCCCAACTTCCAACACCCGGTTCTTTTTGAATACACCGAATACTTCAGCCGTAAATAAAAGCACATTAATATTGTACCGAACGAGTCCCACGCCGCTAATCAGAAAAGCACGCACGTATTCAATGGTCTGCATTACAAACAACGTACTGCCCGTCCGTTTTGCGCCGTTGTTGGTGGAATCCGCATGATTCGTATTTCCGTGGGCCATGAGATCTACTCGTCCACTGCAAGCAACGACCTCTTCTCCCGGAAGAGCATCCATAACGGATTTCATGATCTTCACCAATGCATCCCGTTCCAGAACTGTGCGGGGTCCAACGGAGGCGATGTAGGGATACTGCGAGATTTTCAGGCCTACATTCAGGGAGTCCATTCGTCCTCCATACGCCTTGTCGATCACAATGAGACGATGATGCAGCCTGGATTGGTAGACCCCATTAATCTGAGCCGTCTCCTGGCCGAGTCTTGAATAATGAACTTTACTCTGAATGGGCATCAGATCATAGGTTTCCTTTAGACGCCGCATGGTCCCATCCTCTGACCCATCATTAATGATAATCACTTCATAGCGTGCATATTGAATATCCAGCAGACAGCTAACTCGCTGTACGATCGTATCCTCGCTATTCCGCACCGGAACAAGCAGGGAGACCGCCGGAGCCAGTTCGTCATCTAACATCTCATGATATTGCAGCGGGTCCAGATCCCTCCCACGGATCAATGTCCGAGCAGCGGCGACAACCAGTACACTGCACATCACAATTGCTAGCACCAGATAAATAAACATTCCCTCATAACACGCCAAAATAAAACTCCGCAGCATCTCAATCCATCTCTCGTCCATACTGCATCCTTTCCAGCATTTCTTCCGCTATCTGCCTTGCATATTTATCCGGATGATTCACAGCCGTATCCCGAAGTTCTTCAAGTCCCTGTTCATACCGGGCAAGAGAGTTCGCCGCTTCCTGCCTGATCTGAAAGGAAGGATCACCCATCATCACCTTCAGACGAGGGATAAAAGCATCCGCGTGAACAGTACCCATAAGCTGGGTCACTGTTAGTCGTTCAGAGCGCTGCCTTTCCTCACCATGTTCGTTCCATATCAACAGTAGCCCCTTCAACAAATCTTCACGACCTCTGCCAACGTGAGCCAGTGCCTGATAAGAGCAAATACGTAGCTGCGCCTCGTCTCCAAGAATGAGCTTCTCCAGTAGAGCAATAGCGCCATCCGTCTGATCATCCCGAATACGAATGGCATGAATGACATTAGACTGGACCTGATAAGGTACATCCTTGAAATGATCCTTCAGACGAGTCCAGGATGACTCGGTAAGCAACAGCAGAATCTGAAGATACTGCGAATCGGATAATACATATTGCTCACGCATTAGTTCCTTCACAATTCTGAAATAACCGGTTCTGGCATATATGCGCAAAATGATGAAGCGTTCAAGTAACTTACATGAGCTAACCCGCAGCATATCCTCTAACCTGGGCAGAAGCTCCACCATATGAAACTGTTCAATATATAACAACGTGTTTACTCGTTGGCTCCACTTCCCATTCCTCAGTACCGACCGGTATGAACCGCCAAAGACTTGCCAGGATAACAGCCGAATCCGCAAGATCTCGTGCTCTTCCGGTCCTTGAGCGAGCCGTTGCAATAACAACTGCTGTAACACGCTTTGTTGATCCCCACTCATATTTAATAATTCTACGCCAATTTCTCCTTGGTCAAGGTACCGCTGTAAAACCGAGCCCTCTGCAAGTAATTCCTGCACCAGTGCTGTCTTGACCTTTTCCCTGCGTCTGCTGCTATATTTCGTCCATAAGATATATCCGTAGATAACCAGCAAAAGAAGCATTACACTTGCACAGATCAGGCTGACCACATGTACTAACCAATCTGTATTACTGGCAAGCCAACCTGTGCGATGTGAACCGATGAGGTTAATGTACATCCATTTTTGTCCAATCATTGCATGATTTCCCCTTAATCGAATAAACGGCCTTACAACGGGCACAATAATACAAAATTTTCAAATACACCCTGTGAATACATATCGGGTATATGATACACTAAGCTTTCTATCGGCTTTCTACGTTTGTGATATAATAGGAACTGAAAATTCCGGCAATTCGTACTGGGTTCCGGATCTCCGGATAACATATTATTCCAGAAAGAGGGAGTTCTACGTGGCTCAAATCAGTCCGTATTACCTGCAAATCGGAGCAACCGTGGGCATGCTTGTCATGGCCTTGCTTGCTATATTCATCCGCATGAAAGCCAGTCACAGACCTGTGACCATTCGCAAAATCCTTATTCCTCCGCTCGGCATGAGCACAGGATTTCTCATGTTTGTTGTACCGGAGACACATGTTCCTCTACTCTGGGCATTCATTGCGTTGCTGGTGGGCTGGTTTCTCTTCTCGTATCCCCTCATTCGCAGTACACGGTTTGAACGAGTAGGCGAAGAGATTTTCGCCACGCGTTCCCGCAGCTTTGCTTTCATTCTGCTCGGATTGCTGGCCGTACGCCTGATCCTGCATGAAGTCATTCAGCGATATGTAAGCATTCCGCAAACGGGCGGATTGTTCTTCCTGCTGGCTTTTGGCATGATTGTACGCTGGCGTGTATATATGTACAAACACTACAAAGAAGTGCTGGTTGCCGAACACTAGTCACCGTAGACCAAGCACAGTTTCACAGACAAAAAAGACACGTTCTGTCGCACCATTAGTGTGCAGAACGTGTCTTTTGGTGTTCCCAACCTATTTGAATCAATTTCATAACTCACTAAAAATGGATTTTTGTAACTGAAGCAGCCAAAGGTATTATGAAATTGATTCATTTATAAATGTAAAAACATTCAATATCTATTCAGGATCTGCAACTTTAACCAGCTGCTTGCCCAGATTATCCCCCGAGAAAAGACCCATGAATGCTTCCGGCGTCTGTTCGAATCCGTCCACAATGTTCTCTTCATACTGGATATGACCTTCCTTAATCCATTTCGCCAATTTGGCGCGGCCTTCTTTGAAGGATTTTGTATAGTCACCCAGCAGAAAACCTTTCATTAATGCTGTATTCGTTAACAGCAACGTCTGTGGGCGCATCCCGATATCCGGCTTCTCCAGATTATAAGACGAGATCTGACCACATAACGGAATACGTGCATTCCGATTGATGTGGCGTAACACTGCATCCGAGATGTCACCGCCCACGTTGTCGAAGTAGACGTCTACGCCATCCGGGCAAGCCCGTTCAATAGACGCTGACATATCCTGCTCCTTCTTGTAGTTCAACACCACGTCGAAGCCCAGTTTTTCTTTCAGATAATCGCATTTCTCGTCAGAGCCTGCAATGCCGACCACGCGTGCTCCTACGATTTTACCAATTTGACCTGCAATCATGCCTACCGCTCCGGCTGCTCCCGATACCACTACCGTTTCGCCGTCCTTGGGTTTGCCGATGTCTTCCATACCAAAATAAGCCGTCAGCCCCGTCAGGCCCAGCGCACCCAGGTAAGCCGTGATCGGTGCCTCTTCCGTATCAATCAGCGAAAGGTCACCCGTATTCACTGCGGCATATTGCTGCCAGCCCCACATGCCGGATACGAGATCTCCTTTGCGCAGATTCGGTTCCGAAGATTCCACAACCTGTCCAATGGCTCCACCCTTGATCACTTCATTCAATGCGTACGGTGCAGCATAGGATTTTGTATCTTTCATGCGGCCCCGCATGTACGGATCGACCGACAAATATAATGTACGTACCAGGACTTGACCAGCTTCCGGTTCGGGAAGGGGTGCATCAATGAATTTGAAATTCTCTCTGGATGGGGCACCTTCGGGACGAGACGCAAGTACGATCTGTTTATTTACAGACACCAAAATTACCTCCTTGTTGCCAAGTGGACGCAAGGTTAACCCTTGTCAGCTGAGATCACTCACCACTGGCTCTGTGTTATCACTTCTTATTAGTTTAAACCGAAACAGGCGGATCACAAACGTGGGCCGCCTTGAAATATGCAAATATCGTCACATTGTAGCTGCTTTTAGCTATTATTGTGCTGTCAAAATCACGGGACCATCTGCTGTAATCGCAATCGTATGTTCATACTGGGCAGATAGACTTCCATCCATCGTACGCGCAGTCCATCCATCCGAATCCAGCTTGCTGCGGTACGTACCAATGTTCAGCATCGGTTCAATCGTAATAACCATGCCTTCCTTGAGACGTGGACCCCGATGTGGTGGACCATAGTGAGGGACTTGTGGTTCCTCATGCATCTTCTCACCGATGCCGTGTCCAATAAACTCACGTACAACCGACAGACCTTCACCTTCTGCATACACTTGAATGGCATGGGAGATATCTCCGATCCGGTTGCCAACCACAGCAAGTTCAATGCCTTTGTACAGAGAGTTTTTGGTTACATCCAGCAGATGTTGTGCTTCCGGAGTCACTTCACCTACGGCATATGACCAAGCCGAATCCGCCAGCCAGCCATTCAGATTAACTACCATGTCGATTGTAACGATATCGCCGTCTTTCAATGCATATTTTCCCGGAAAACCGTGACAGATCACATCATTAACCGACGCACATGTCGCATATTGGTACCCGTTATATCCCTTTTGTTCCGGCGTAGCGCCATTTTTCTTCATAAAAGCCTCTGCAAACTGGTCGATCTCCTGTGTCGTAATGCCTGGACGAATCATCTTTGCAATTTCTCTATGGCATGCGGCGAGAATTTCTCCGGCTTTTTTCATATATTCAATCTGTTCTTTGGTCTTCAATGTAATCATAATAACTACTCCTGTCCGTTAAAATCTTATCCTGTCCTCTATTGTAACGCTAAACGCTCAAAATAAAAAATTCCGTACAATCAGCAACATCCTATTATACGCCAAGCTCCTGTCCAATGAATACAATTTTCCATGAAAAACTCGAAACCCCTTCATATCAGACCACGTATATGGTTAAAAACAGTTGAATTCGAAAGGGTGAAAGCTCATGTTCAAAAAGATTATTGGCAAACTGATCGATTCGAAATCTTCATCTCACCGCAAACGTTATAGCTCCTCGGACAGGCGCTCATATAAACGTCACAGCAGTTCCTCAGGCAAGCGTTCCTACAAGCGCTATTCTTCTTCGGATGTGAAATATCGGGATAGCCGCAGTGGCTCCGGGTATTACAAAAGCAGAAAATACAGCTCCAGCTAAGCTTCTTTCACTAGTGCCTGTAAAGAGCAATGATCGTGCCAGACTATTGGACGCTACAATTAATGAATATGTAACAAAGGGGTGTTCGACAGCCGTACACACGGCCTGCAGAACACCCCTTTATTGTTTCTATATACAGCGAAAAGGAAAAAGACCCCTACAGCTATTCTACGAAGAGGTCACGGATAACAAATATAGGTCCGCCTATAGAGCTTATTTCATTGTAATTTCAACAACACATTCTCAATCTCTGCCTGTAGCTCTGTCGCCCCACCCTCATAACCTGGACGGAGTCCAAGAAGTCTCTCCAGCATCTGGTGCAATTCAGGCGTAAGCTTCAGTTCCTCCTGCCAGCTGGCAGGTTCCCGGCCCTTCTCTGGCTCATAGGCGGAATACAGCATAAATAGAAGAAAGTGACCGATGTCCTGCAGATCATGATCCGGTGTAGCCGGTTCATCTTCTGGCTCAGGTACCTCTCGCATACGTCGCTTCAGCTCCGGCAACAACGGCTCCCCCAAGCGTCTCGCCAGGCCAAAGTCAATCAAATGCAACATCCCTTCACGTAAAATAACATTGGGAATCCGTACATCTCCATGAATATACCCCTGTTCATGCACATGAGCCACCGGAGCAAGCAGTTGACCTGCCAGTTCCAGACATTCCCGCTCCGAATATTGAAGTCCTTGCTCAAATATGCAATCTTCCAGCGTCTGTCCACGAATATACTCAGTAACGATATAGCTTCTTCTCCCGGATGTGAACACATCCAATAGGTCAGGGATCGCCTCATGGTGCAGACGTTTCATCACGTCCGCCTCCCGGTCCAACAGGTGCGCAGCGAGTCTGCCCTTGCTGGGCTTGGACTCCTTCAACGCCACTTCATTACCAGTCCGGTCATCTGTACACAGATATGTCAGCCCATAGCTCCCCATGCCCAGCAATTCCTGTATCGTATAACGCTCAGCAATGGTCGTCCCCTGACGCCTAGGACGGTCAGTCCATAGTCCGAGCAATCTTTGCCAACTTCGTCGCAGCTCCACAGATCCTCCCACGCCAGCTTCCAGATCTCCCCGGTCTAATTCTATACCGAGCAATCCGTTACCAGTCTTCATGTTGTATGGAGCTTATTATATCAGGCCGATACTGTAAAATCACGATGGGCAAAAGCCTGTTGCTCAAGCTTCCTTATGCTTCTTGGGCAACAACCCGAACAACATACGCAGGGATACTCCTTTGGGTTTGCGTTTTCTTCCCTGAAAGCTACGCAGATTGGTCACGAGTTCACGATCCCGCTCCTCTTCCAGTTTCTCGTTCATCCATATACGCTGTTTTTCCATCTGTTCCTGAAGCGCCATATGTGTATCGGCCAGATGCTGAAGAGTCAACTCCAGTTCATCGACCCGCTGTTGCAGCAGCTGTACCCGATCATCCTGTTGTTGTTGTTCCACAGCACCATAAGTGACCTCACTTACCAGCTGTCCCAGACCCTCATAGGATCTCAGATTACCTGTTACTTCAGGTTCTTCAGGGTATATAGATGACATCGATGTTGCTGCACATTCTGGCTCTGAAAGTCCTTCAATTCTCACTGCGGGTACATCTACATTTACTTCTACGACAGGTATGTCTGGAGCCAATACAGTCACCACAGCATCAGCTAATGGCAGATTATGCTCTCTAAGTTCGGTCATCAAGCGTTCAATGCACTCGATGTCGTCTGATTTGAATAGTCTGGATTTGTTGGCGGAACGTTCGAACCGGTATCCCTGCTCTTCCAGTGCCGCCGCATATTTACGAAGAGTACTGGCACCTATGCCCAGGCTCTTGGCCGTTTCCGTCGTTGCTCCTGCTTCTTCAATCATCATTAATTCCCTCCCGGAATGAAGTCTTTTGGGAATCAATTTCATCATACCTTTAGTGAGTTATGAAATTGATTCTTGAATAAAAACATTATGGCTTCAGCGTTCCTTTATGGAACCGTCATCGGATCGGGGCAACCTGTCTCATGGATCATGTATGCTTATCTTTTGCTTGTCCGTATTTATTCGTCAGCTTCTCGGCAGATCCCTTTGGCGGTTTTGTTCTGTTTCTGCGGATTCCTAAGAACTTTTGTCAGGTATATGATTCGCACAAATAACCCTTGATCCGACAACGAGCATGAATGCTGTCATGTCGAATAAGACAGGTGCAAATGCCGTCAAATCAACTGATTGTGAATTATTCATGTCAATTTTGTTAACTCCGTTACTCCAATACGCTCCCGCGATAGCGGATATCATTGCTGCACAGCTTTTCCATGTGTTATCTTATGTAACGTAGAAGTACATTTCAGCATAAAATAAAGGACTATACTTAACATAGGACGTGTAAGTGACGGATAAATATCAATGTAATGGGGGCTGAACGGCAGTGTTAGGCAAATCAGGTAAAGTAGCGGTGATCGGGGCGGGTCTTGTCGGTTCGAGTTGTGCGTATTCCATGATTAATCAATCGATATGCAGGGAAATTATGATGGTGGACCGGACGTATGACCGTGCTGTGGCACAGGCACTGGATTTTTCCCATTGCATGGACTTCACACATAACCGCACCAAAGTATATGCAGGGACGTATGCCGATTGCGGCAATATGGATGTGATTATCTTAACCGCTGGGGCGAATCCCAAGCCAGGACAGACTCGGCTGGATATTCTGGAGGAAGCGGAGTCCATTGCCAAAGACATCGTGGTTCCCATCATGAACAGTGGATTTAACGGGATTTTTGTCGTCGCTGCCAATCCGGTTGACATAGTAACTTATATGGTATGGAAATTATCCGGCCTCCCGCGCGAACACGTCATCGGTACAGGCACGTCCATTGACTCTTCACGACTCAAAACGCTGCTGTCTGAAGTCTTCTCCATCGATCCTCGCAGTGTGCATGGTTATGCTCTCGGGGAGCATGGAGAATCCCAGTTCGTGGCCTGGTCGCATGTGACCATCGGCGGTAAACCGATTATGCATATTATGGATCAGCACAAGGAGCGCTTCAAACATCTGGATCTGGACGATATCGCACGCAAAACGAAAGATGCCGGCTGGGAGATCTTCACTCGCAAAGGCTCTACCCAATTCGGGATCGGCAACGCCCTCGCGCACATCACCCGTTCCATCCTCAATGACGAACACAAAATCATCGCCGTATCAGCTATTCTGGACGGAGAGTATGAGCAACACAACGTCTGCGTCGGTGTTCCGGCAATCATCGGCGGAAATGGCATTCAGGAGATTATCGAATTGAATCTGGATGCAACGGAACGTGAGAAATTCAACAATTCCTGTGAAATCCTATCAGGTAACATCAATCGTCTGACACTGGCATAAGCCATACGTATAAGCTCCACTTCACTTCTTATGCATCAGCTCAATTTCAAAAGCCTGTCAACGCAAACATGCCAATAATACTCCATGCGAGGAGTCTTATTGGCATGTTTGCGTTTATTATTTTTCACGGTCGAACTATTGTTCAATTCGGTGCAAGCTGAGGTTCGTCCCTAGGTCCCCATTGCTGTAACACCCGCTTCAACTCACTCAGCATAACCGGTTTACTAATAAAGTCACGCATCCCCATCTCCAGACAAGCTTCCTTGTCTTCACGTTTGGCATTGCCTGTAACTGCAATGATTGGCGGTATGCGATCCTGTGGAATTAGGCGGTGCAAAAGGTCTGTCGCCTTCAATCCATCCATCACAGGCATATGAATATCCATCAGGACAATATCATAGGCATTCTGAGAGATGGCATCAATCGCCTCTACACCATTGGTACACACATCTGCCTGGTATCCGAGCTTCTCCAGATATTCTCGCAGAATCTTCCGGTTTACCGGATGATCTTCCGCCACCAGAATACGCATGGCGACCTTGTCACTTTGACGTGTGCGATCATGATGGAACTGACTTGCTGTCTGTTCCGCTGAAGCTTCTACACTCGTCGCAGGGACAGCAAACCGGAAGGTCGAACCTTCTCCTTCTATACTCTCGACACTGATACTGCCTCCCATGATCTCTACGAGTCGCTTGGAGATGACCAGGCCCAAGCCAGTACCACCATACTTCCGGTTAATCACCGGATGCAGCTGAGAGAAGGATTGGAACAACTGATCCAGCTTGTCAGCGGGGATGCCGATCCCCGTATCTTGCACCGCAAAATCAAGAACGCTGTCTTCGGGCTTTCTGCCCTTGATGATATCTACGGTGACATCAATACTTCCCCGGTCTGTGAACTTGAGCGCATTGCCAACCAGGTTCACCAGAATCTGTCGGATACGTATGGAGTCGCCTACCATGAACTCAGGGATACTTGGATTGAGACGATACCTGATCTCCAGATGTTTCTCATCTGCACGGGATTTAAACAGTTCGGCCACCTGTTCCAGCATCTTGCGTAATGCAAATGGTTCATAAGCCAGCGCCATTTTCCCGGATTCCAGCTTACTGAAGTCCAAAATATCATTAAGGATGTTCAGCAGAGCATCGCCGCTATCTTGAATAATCTCGGCATATTCTCGCTGTTCCTCCGATAAATCGGTACCGATCAACAACTCGGTCATACCCACGATCCCGTTCATCGGTGTGCGGATCTCATGGCTGACCATCGACAGAAATTCTGACTTGGCCTGAGCTGCCAGCTCAGCTGTCTCTTTGGCACGTACAATTTCACGTTCGCCAGTCACATCATTGAACACGACCACCGCGCCCTGAATCTGTCCCTGTTCAATAATCGGCGTCACCTGATACTGCACCAGAAAGCTGCTACCATCTTTACGCCAAAACACATCTTCCTTGATTGAGCGTCTCTGTCCATCCAACACGGTCATGTGGATCGGGCACTCTTCTTTTGGGAAATGACTTCCGTCTGCACGAGTGTGATGGATAATGGGATGTGAGTTTTTGCCAATGAATTCTTTCGGTTCATAACCGAACATCGAAGCTGCTGCAGGATTCATAAACATGGTGATCCCATCCGCATCCAAACCATAGATTCCTTCCGTAACCGTGTTAAGAATCAGCTCATGTTGCTTGCTAAGCTCCTGAATCCGTTCCGTATATTCCTTACGCTCGGTAATATCGGACACGATTCCATAGACACCTACCACTTCTTTATCCACAATAATAGGCACATTCGTAACGGAGACTTCGATCTTCCGACCACTCGAATTGACGATTCGGGTCTCATAATATTGTGGTTCGCCCTGCTTCACCAATTCAAAATTCGTTTGGCCGTATTGCACTTCGCATTTATCCAGATTGGATAAAAACGATTTACCAATAAGCTTATTGCGTGGAACATTCAGCATTTGCACAAGCTTGCTGTTCACCGCACTATATTGGCCTTGCATATTCAGTGAATACACGGCTGCCGGATTATGTTCGAACAGTGATCTGTAACGCTGACGACTTTCTCGAAGACGTCTGTCCGCATCTTTGTGCTGGGTTATATCCCTGCTAATGCTTACAATCTGAGTATTCTTGCCCCGCTCTCCAGCGACAGGCTTCGCCAATGTCTCCATCCAGATATATTGTCCTTTTTTGTGTAACACGCGCATCTTGCAGCCATTGCCAATCTCGGAAAGCTCCATAGGATCAGGATAATCTCCCGGATAACAATAATCCTTGAAGGACTTTCCTGTAACTTCCTCCGGCTTATAACCCAGCAAGCTGTACACGGAAGGTGAGACGTATAACAACGTTCCATCCGTTGCACAGGTTGTAATCAGATCTTGTGCATGGTCAGCGAGCACCTGATATTTCTCTTGTGTCTCCCGAAGCTCACGCTCCACTTCTAACGTTTCGGTAACATCCTTGGCAATACCATAGATGCCAACAACTTCTTCACCCTCCGTGATGGGCACATACGTTATCTCTGCGTGTTTCAGAGATCCGTCTTTATGATAAAAAGTAATGGAATTACTGACTGAACGTCCAGCCAGTACCTCTTTAATATATTCTCTGCGTGAATTTTCACTGTCCGGAGGACAGATCTCACTCTGATTCTTACGAATCAAGTCATCCAGTGTATACCCTGATATCCGCTCTACCGAGGGATTAGCATCAATATAGTTTCCATGGATGTCCATCACATAAATGGCATCCGGGTGGTTAAAAAACAATGATTGGTAAGAACTTCCCTCAGAAATAATGCGCTTCAGGGTTTCCGTTTTATTAATATCCAAGGCTTACCCCTCTTTTCTCAGCCAATATCTTCATCTAACAATAGGAATTAATTATTTCCGTAGAAATGGGCCTACCCTCGAATAACCATGTAAGCCTGCCTAGAAACAGCTTTTTTTATTTTACCAGATTCTCGTCTCCTTTTGCTTACAATCTATGATTCAATTCACATGAAGTGTGATGTAATAGTTGGAATTTAAAATTCTACTTTGATTATACTTCAGAAATTTAACGATACAAATTGTATCGAAAAAAGCTATAATCTTTAAAAAGCATCATTTGACTACAGAGAGGACGAATGAATCATGCTGCCCAACAGAGTTAAAATTGTTTATGGCAAACTAAGAGGCTTGGCCATCTTTGGTAAAATCCAGCCCTCAATGGGCTTGCTGCCACGAATCAGAGGTAAGGTTTATCTGAATAAATTGGGTGACTTGCAGGTGGGAAAACGGCTTAACATCATAGGCAAACCTTGGGGAACCCAGCTAACCGTGGTCAAAGGAGCACGATTAACCATTGGTGATGACGTCATGATTAATGCCGGTGTGGGAATTGCGGCTAACGTAGAGGTGACGATCGGCAATAATGTCATGATCGGTCCTCGAACAAGCATATTTGACAGTGCCTATCACCGGATTGATTCGCTGGATGACGGGAGCCAGACCGCCAAAAGGATCATCATTCAGGATAATGCCTGGATTGGCACAGGCGCACTCATTTTGCCCGGAGTGACGATTGGCAGAAATGCAGTCGTGGCTGCAGGAAGTACGGTAACCAAAGACGTACCCGAGAATACACTTGTAGCCGGGGCGCCAGCCAAAATCATTCGGGAGTTGACCATTCACGATGGGTGGGTCAGACATTAGAAAAAATCCTCCTCAAGCCTACATACAATAGAGCTTTGCATGTTCTGCTTAAAGAGGATCTTGTCTACGATAACCAAGGGTGTAACGGATTATTCAAATTTCTTTTTTTGCAAAATACATCATACCTATCCCAATGAAAATGACAGCACTGCCTCCGACGACCGCCAGCATCGTCATCAACGGGACATTATAGGCTCCGAAACCTCCGCCATCCATTGGCGTCATCAGAATCATCGGTTGTGCCCATGGATAATACGGTCCAAATGTAGCTGAGTTCACGATGAGAATATTCGGTACGGTCAGTGCAAAATTCAGTGCGAGTGGTGCGGCAAAGCTGCTCCACACCAATGAAACGAACATCTGCAGGGCAGCCAGTGGTACACAGGCCAATAATCCAAGCAGTAGTTTGCTCACCAAGAATGCCCAAGGGACTGGCCCCGTAATTCCATGAATCAACCCTGCCAACAGAATGGACATCAGCAACAATGCTTGTGTGCCCGCCAGAAGCATGAGTACAATCGTCAGTTTGCCTGCATATACACCTGAACGTGTGAGCGGCAAAACCAGCATCTGCTTCCACCCTCCTCCTGCATGTTCAAATCGGCAGATAAAGGACGTAAACACGCCGGTCAGCATTGGCAACAGGAGCAATCCATGCAGAAATACCATGGTGCCCATCAATACCTGCCAATTCCCAGAAGGCGTGGACAAGAGTCCGATGAGCAGCGCAATGAGTGGACTCAGCAGGATCAGCAGCCATATGGGCGATTTGCCCATTTTCAACCGTTCAGCAGACAGAATTCGGAAATAGGTTGTCGCGAAGCTCATGTCAGGCCACATCCTTCCGGCTAAAGTGCACCATACCCAGCAACAGAATCAAGATTCCCAGACCTGCACCCATGCCTGCATACAGATATGGATTGGGTCCATTCCAGGCCATCTGTGCCCATGCGAGTGGAAAGTTCGGTGAGATACTGAGTGCGAACATGCCCGTTATCGCGAGTACAATACCAAGGGTGACCGGAAGCGCCTGATTCTTGTTTACCATCGTGAGCCATAACTCCAGAGATAACACGGGAAGCGCACCAGCCAAAGGTAGCAGCCCCAGCTTAATCGCCTGCATCCAAGGGATCTCACTGGCATGGAATCCGAGTATCAGTCCCAGAGCCACGATTCCAGCGGTTAACAGCAGGCAGGAGATCATCAGCAGCAGACAGGCAAGCAGAAACTTAGCCAGATACACAGCCGGTCTAGGAATCGGCATCGCAAGCAGCTGTTTCCACGATCCCTGTTCATGCTCAACATTAGCGATCATCGAGCTGAGAATGGTTGCCCCCAGCATCAGAGACAAAGGCACAAAGATAACCACATTGCCCAATAGCCCGCCCCACAGGTTATCGGCGTACTGTTCTTTCAGATAATCCAGCCGTAGCCCGAAATTAAGCGCCTGCATGGCTATCAATCCAATCGGAGCCAGGAAGACGAGAAACCAGATGCCTTTCCCGCGAATCTTGAGCCAATCCGATGATAATGCACGCCCGGTCATATGGATGCCCCCTCGCCGATGACCCGCATGAACAGATCTTCCAGAGACTGACGCTGTTCCTCCACACGATACACATCATGATCCTGCTCAATTAATCGGCGCACAAGCAGTGCCACCGAAGGGTTGTCCATATAAGGGAACGTTAACGCAGAACCCTGCCGCTGACCAAATTGGCCCTGTTCTCTGGCCAGCTTCATGGCCTCTTCCGGCTCCGAAACCGTTAACCGGATAGAGCTGCCCGTCTGACTATGCAGACTCGCAATGGTATCCTGAAGCACCATCTTGCCTTCACGGATAATACCGACGCGACTTGCCATCTGTTCGACTTCACTCAGCAAGTGGCTGGACACCAGAACAGTAATGCCATGTTCCAGAGGCATGCGTTTGATCAATTCCCGAATCTCCTGAATACCGGCAGGATCAAGCCCATTTGTCGGCTCGTCCAGAATCAATAGCTCCGGCTCACCCAGCAAAGCGCTGGCAATCCCCAGACGCTGCTTCATCCCAAGGGAATATCCCTTCACCGAACGTTTGGCATCCTTCGTCAGATCTACAATGGACAGCACTTCAGCAATTCTCGATTTCGGTACATTGATAATGCGGCGCAAGGTCTCCAGATTCTCCACCGCGTTCAGATGCCCGTAATAGGACGGATATTCCACCAGAGAGCCCACACGGCGCAGAATATCCATGCGATCTTTGCGGATATCCTTGTCGAAGACCCGGATCACGCCTTTGGTTGGTTTAATCAAGCCGAGAAGCATGCGAATCGTTGTTGTTTTGCCGGCACCATTGGGACCGAGGAAGCCATAGATATCTCCCTTTTTAATATGCAGATCAAGTTCACGGACCGCTGCACGGTCCCGGTATGTTTTCCATAAATTCGCCGTTTGAATAATATTTTCACTCACTGTATGATCACCTCGGAACTATCGTAACCTTCCAAGGTTAAAGCCAAGGTAGTCTCCAGTTTAAGTTTAGTTTAAAAAAAAGGGATTTCAGCGGTTTGGTGTTTCCCTGTTTCCCGTACCACTGTAGATATATGTCTGGACACCCGTGTCGGAACTGTCCACCCGCTTCCGCAGTCCCATCTCACGAATTAACAGGTCTACAATGGATAGGCCCAGACCCGTCCCCTTCGTGTCGGAATCCTGCTGTATTCCCGGACCCCGATCCTGAATCACGATGGCTGTCTCGCCCTGAATCTCCTGGGTTGAGATGCCAATATATTTCCCGCTGGCGGCATGACGGATCACGTTTTGGAACAAATTATCAAGGATACGACGCATGCCCTGTTCATCCATATGCCAGATCAGCGGTTCCTCCGGCAGGTCGATATCAATGTCGAATTGCTCTTTCTCCCAGACTGGGTACCAGGCCGCCGCCGTTTCCCTGACGATTCGCAGCATATCTTTCTCCTCCAGCTTCAGCGTATATTTCCCGCTCGTGAGCAAATTGTAGGATAACATGTTATCAATGAGCCCGCCGAGATCCTCCATCTTCGTTTCCATGCGATGTAATGAACGGTCACCTTGCTCACTAAGCGCTTCCTTGTGCAAAGCATGCATATGTCCACGAATTACTGTCAGCGGGGTGCGCAGATCGTGGGAAAGCCCAGCAATGAGACGTTTGCGCAATTGTTCTTCCTCTCGTTCACGCTCGCGGCTGTCCGACAGCTGATGCACCATCTGGTTAAATGATTCCTCCAGTTGACCAATTTCGTCTGACCGGCGGATATCAACCGGAAGCGGGATGCCCTCCTTGCCCGTGGTCATCATTGCTGTCTGCAATCGTATAAGCCTTTTGCGAATGCGTGCGAAGAAGAGAACCGACATGATGATGAAAATCATGAAGATGATCATCATGACAATGCCGAGATACAGGAGCTCCATCGGCCAGTTACTCTGTGTCATTTGCAGAAGTGATCGCGGCACTTCAATAATCATGAAGCCCTGTCCTTTGTCCTGTTCAGCCCCGCCAATATATGCAACTACAGTCAATGGATCGCGAAAGGAAGCTTCTTTCATGAATTGTATTGTGTTGTTCACATTCCATATGGCTGGAATTCGAGTCTCTGCCGTTTGCCCGGAGTCCAGTGACCATCTCAATGTCGTATCTGTCCTGCCGTCCGGGGATGTGGATTTCTGAATGGTTACACCCTCACCACCGATAATGAAGAGGGTCTCACCGCTCGAATTCACACGATACATGGAAGATTTGGGATACGATCCATGTAATTGCTCCAACCGGGCCTTAATCTCTTCATCCGAAGCACCATCCAGGTTCTCTGCTTCACGTGACCATAGGTTACTGATTCGGGTAACATCACCATAAGGCGCGGCTCGGTTCATATTCGTGTCCGTGTTATTCACTACGACAATATATATAACGGATATGATTGGAAGCACAACGGGCACAAATAATACAGCCGCCAAGATCAGGAGGATGTATCTGGACATCAAGGACTGCCCAAAGCGAAGCTTGCGACGCCCAGATTGCTTTTGATCCACGCCTCGTTCCTCCTTCCGTCCTTCCTTCATGATCTTCCGTTCTCTGAACCGCCGGATCATGGCTTCTTCACACGATATCCCACACCGCGGACCGTCTGAATAACAACAGGATTGGCCGGATCAAGCTCCAGCTTTTCGCGCAAATGTCGAATATGTACCATCAAAGTCTTATCCCCATCCAGATAGGGTTCGTTCCAGACAGCTTCATAGATCTGCTCTTTCGTTCGAATCATGCCCATATGTCGTAGCAGGTAGGCGAAGATGTGGAACTGTTTTCCCGATAAAATAATCTCATCCCCCGTCTCCTCATTGACGATCCGGTTGTCCTTCTCATAGATGGAGAGATGATCCAGCTTCAGGGCTGCATCAGAGGATACCGCTGTCCCTGCCTTACGCAGTTGGACCTCAATCCTTGCTGCCAATTCATCAGGATGAAATGGTTTGGTCACATAGTCATCGGCAAAATCGAGACCATGCAGCTTGTCGTCAATGGACGTTCTGGCCGAGAGCATGACAATGGGCACGGCGGGATGTTCTTTTTTGAGTCGCTGGCCCACCGTAAATCCATCCAGTCCTGGCAGCATGACATCCAGAATAATGAGGGAGCAACCGACAGCAGCCTCCGCTGCACCTTCACCACTTCCGAGCCATTGCACCTCATAACCGCGTTCCTCCAGATCGGCTCTGACCCATGTCGCAATTTCCGTGTCGTCTTCAATATATAACAGTTTGGTTTTCATCCGAATATTCGTTTCCTTTCTGCCCCCATTGGGTTAATGATATATCTGAGCATAATAATGATAAAAGCTGCCTATAACCTATGGATTCATATCTTATTGAAATGTTGAAGTCTCATGTTGCCACGCATTCTAATTATAGCTTATCCATTACCTTGGGTAATGACATATCCATCAAGTCTACCAAGTACATATTAGTTCTACACCTGACGGGAGGAATTTCATTATGCTGCTGGAAGCCATCTATCATCAACCGAAACGGAACTGGGCCTATGCCTATGACCAAGATACAATCCATCTGCGCCTGCGTGCCAAAAAGAATGATCTGACTGAGGTACATGCCTTGACCGGTGACAAATATGCTTGGGACGCAACCAAAGCGCTGGTTCCCTTAACCAAGTTTACCTCTGACTCCATGTTCGATTACTACGAGGGCGAAGTGAAACCTCCCTACCACCGACTGAAGTACTCTTTTCTACTCCAAAACGGAGACGAACAGATCTGGATGACCGAGACGGACTTCCAGGAAGAAGAACCGGACGATCCGGGTCGCATGTTCCAGTTTCCCTATATCCACCCCGGAGCTGTGTTCACACCTCCTGCATGGGTTAAAGATGCGGTGTTCTATCAGATTTTCCCTGAACGATTCGCCAATGGCAACCCGGATATTAGTCCGGAAAAGGTTGAGCCGTGGGGCGGGGAGCCGACACCGTTCAATTTCTTCGGCGGTGACCTTCAGGGCGTGATCGACCATCTGGATTACATCAGTGATCTTGGCATAAATGCAATTTACTTTACCCCCATCTTCGAAGCAACCACCAATCACAAATACGATACCGAGGACTATCTGCGGGTAGATCGTCACTTTGGAGACGCAGATACCGTGAAACGACTGGTCGAGCTGTGCCATGCGCGCGGAATTCGCGTACTGCTGGATGCCGTGTTCAACCATTCCGGGAAGACGTTTGCGCCATTCGTGGATGTGCAGAAGAACGGTGAACAATCCACATACAAAGACTGGTTCCATGTAAAAGAATTCCCGCTGGATGTAAAGGACGGCATTCCTACGTATGAGACCTTCGGATTCGAAGCGCATATGCCGAAGCTGAATACGGAGAATTCCGAGGTAAAGGCATACCTGCTGGAGGTTGCCGAGTACTGGATCAAGGAAGTGGGTGCGGACGGCTGGCGACTGGATGTGGCAGATGAGGTGGATGATGCATTCTGGCGTGATTTCCGTCGTGTAGTCAAGGCCGCTAATCCGGAAGCCTATATTCTGGGCGAAGTATGGAACGAGTCCTCCTCCTGGTTGCAAGGCGATCAGTTCGATGCGTCCATGAACTATCCGTTTACCGATGCCGTGAATGCGTTCTTTGTGAAAAATACAATGCACGCCGAACAGTTCGCGAACTCCATCGGGCGACAGTTATCCCGTTATCCGCTTCAGGCCAGCGAAGTGGCGTTCAACTTGCTGGACAGCCATGATACTCCGCGGCTGCTCACACTGTGTGAAGGCGACCAGCGCAAGATGAAGCTGGCTGCGTTATTCCAGTTCACTTATATGGGCGCTCCGTGCATCTATTACGGAGACGAGATTGGCATGGACGGCGAGCATGATCCGGGCTGCCGTAAATGCATGGAATGGGATGAAGCGAAGCAGGACCGGGAGCTGTTCGACTTTTATCAGAGGCTGATCTCCCTGCGTCATGCTCATCCTGCCCTGCGTGCAGAAGGCACCGTTCGTTTCCTGCAGGCTCGTCCCGAGGGTAGCCAACTGGTGTTCGAGCGGCAAAATGAGGAGGAACGCATTCTGGTTCTGTTCAATCGCTCAGAAGAGACGGCTATTGTCGAGCTGGAGGCTGGTGACGAGGAATGGACAGAGTTATTCGGTGGAAACCATCGTACGGCCAAGGAAGATGGCGTGCTTGCCATTGAACTGCCTGCGTATGGATATGCCGTACTGAGTACTCATCTCACATAAGCACCAAGCTATACTTGCTCATATGCAAGACTGGAGTCTGTTCAATTCGTCGGCATATTAAACGAAATAGGAGCTCACAGATCTGTCCTGATCTGTGAGCTCCTATTTCGCATATCAACCACTATCATGGGATTACTCCGGCTGATCCAGTTGCTCTTTGAGCAATTGAATGGTGGCTTCATACTGAACAAGACCCACTTGCATGCACAAACGTTGTGAAGGCGAAATGTGTTCACCAAGTTCCTTCATCTGACGCTGAAGCTCGTCATATAACAATTCCTTGCGTTTCAACTCTGTTGAAATCCACCCCGTTACAGTATTCTTATCCGCCAACTCTCCGAAATACAACCGCATCAGAAAATCAGAACGGAACACCTCGTCTTCCAGGGGACTCATCAGGTAAGCGTGAAACTGTGCTGCTCCCTCCGGAGTCAATGAGTACACGTTCTTATCGGGTTTCCCTTCCTGCCTCACCGATTCCTTCGTGAGCAACCCTGACTTTTCCATCTTCGCGAGTGTAGGATATATGGTGCCATAGCTCGCATCAAAGAAAAATGAAAAATATTGTTCAAAGTACTGCTTGATCTCATATCCCGAACATGGCTGATTGTGCAGTATTCCGAGGATGACATGCTGCGTGTTCATCGGTGCACCGCTCCTTTCCATTCCTCTTAACGTATCACAATCAGCCCCCCATATTCAATGATCGGATGAAGACACGGATGCTTCCAGAGCAGCAGGTATAGTAGCAGGCTGTTTCTCCCTGCGAGGGTCAGAGATTGCCGGGTTGGAACGTCTGATCCAGATGCTAAAAGCACCCAGAGTCAGCGTTGTAAGCCCGATTATCCCAAGAAACAATGCATCCCGGCCGATCCCGTTTCCCCCAAGCACAAGGTTCGTCATCCCCTCTACAGCATAGGTTGCCGGCAGATAATGACCGATCCCTTGGTAGAACTCAGACATCACATCGCGCGGAATCGTTGAGCCCGAGGACAGCATCAGCAGAGGTAACAGTGCACTGTTTAACCAAGCCCCAGCATTGCCAAGCAACAACAAGCTCAACTGAGCCATGAGTATAAAAGATATGGTGACCAGCAACTGGAACAGCCATAACATGAACCAACCATCTGCTGACGATACCCCCATAACGTGCATCATCCCCGATCCAACGAGCGAAACGATAAATGCCGCACCGACATTAACGATGTTGCGGGCCCAGAAGCGCTCCCATTTCCCTGCCCTGCCACTCAGTTCTCCAGAAACCTTTTGCAGGTTCATACCAAGCAACATCGCTCCGGTAAACGTAGCCGTTACAATCAGCATCGGTACCATGGAGAAAGCAAAATTATTAACAGGATTCAGCCTCTGCACCTCTGCCTCCACACGTGAAGATAACCCCAGCGCCAACGCATCGGCCTGATCAGCAGTCATACCGGACTGATTCAACACTCCGCGAATGCCATTCTCTTGTACTTCACGATTCAATGTCGCTGTAACTTGTGCGGCTACGTTCTGCATCACACTTTTAACGGTAGCCACGTTCGATTCGTTCATCACATACTTAACAGTCATCGGCTTCGACAAGTCTTCTGCCTGCTGCATGAAACCGGATGGAATCTCAATGATCATGTATACTTCCCGGTCCGTTAACATCTGTCTCGCTTCTTGCATCGATTCAGATGGTTTGATCTCGAAATTCAGGCCCGCTGCCAAAGACTCGGCCACCGGCTCAGCTGCTCCCCCGTCTTCATTCACAATAGTCACAGCTAGCTCAGTCATTCTCTCATTAACCTGATCGTATCCACTAAGCCAGATGATGTTAAAAAAAACCTGAAACAGCACGGCTGTAATTAAACCTACAATGGTAGCTCCGTTTTTCAAAAACAGCAGACTCGTCTGGAAAATACTTTTCATTCTATCCATCTCCTTTAGTTTGTCTCGCTCTTATATATCATGTTGATATATGACAATAGTTAATATATCTAATCGATATATAGATCGTCAATGTTTTTTTGTTCTTCTTCGTTGGAAAAAGACAAAAAAAGCCGATACATCTCTTCACCAGGAAGGTTTGTATCGGCTTTTCATATCATGTAGAGAGCACTGTGTCACCTTTAATAATCAAGGCTCAAGGCTCCACAAGTTAGCGTTTGATTTATTTAAATATCAATCCTATTACGCCTTAGGTTCTGTATCATTTTCAGCAGGGGATTCCGGTTCAGGCTCTGCACGCTTTGCCTTCGGTTTAGCCAGCTTCTGCATCATTTTGCGGCCGGTTGGCGTCTGGGCCAGTCCGCCTTGGGCTGTCTCCCGGTGACGGCTCGGCATCGCACTACCCACTTCCAGCATGACGTCGATGACTTCATCTGACGGTATGGCACTACGAACTCCGGCTAATGCCATGTCGGCCGCAGCCAGTGCTGTGACTGCACCCAGTCCATTACGGACGATGCATGGAATTTCAACGAGGCCTGCAACTGGATCGCAGATCAGACCCAGTGTATTTTTTAACGCCAAGCCAACGGCATGAACGACCTGCTCCGGTGTACCTCCACGCAGCTCAACCATGGCACCCGCAGCCATACCTATCGCGGAACCTACTTCCGCTTGACAGCCACCCTCAGCCCCGGAGATGAATGAATTGTTCGCAATGACATAACCAATCGCCCCTGCACAGAATAACCCGTTTACCAAGTGTTCGTCCGTCCAGCCAAACCGCTCCTGTGAGCTAATAAACACACCAGGGATAATGCCGCAGGAACCAGCTGTTGGTGTTGCCACAATCCGGCCCATGGAGGCATTCACTTCAGATACACACAGGGCATACGCCATGGCAAGTGCGGAAGCATCACCAGAGCAAGTCTCCCCCTTGCGAATGTACTCGGCCATTTTTTTGCCGTCTCCACCCGTTAATCCACTGCGTGAAGTGGTATCTTCCGTTAACCCTTTGCGTACCGCTTCCTTCATCACCTGATAATATTCAGACATCTGTTGCACAACATCCGCTTCCGGCGTATTGGTCTCCTGAACCTGTTCCTCGATCATTAGCTGAGCAATGGTTTTGGATTCTGCTGTACAGATCGTATTCAGTTCGTGCAAATGTTTAAATCGCATCCGAATCAACTCCTCTCTTCAAATCAATGACACGAATGTCCAACACATGGTCGAGCGAACGCAGACGCTTCAGCATATCAGGATTCGGCACACCGTCCATCTCCATCGCAGTCAGCGCTTCGCCATCCCGGGCTTTCCGATCTACTTGCATATACCCGATGTTAACCCCGGATGAACTGATCGTGGACGTCACCGAGGCGAGCACGCCCGCTTTATCCGCATGACGCAGAACGAGTGTTGGGAATTCACCACTGATCTGGACACGAAAATCATTCATCGCATGCACCGATACACTGCCGCCACCAATAGAAGCACCAATCAAGGAGCAGGCACGTTCTCCATGCCACAACTCAATCTTGACGGTATTCGGATGAGGAGCAGGCAGGCCGCTTGTATAAAACTCAACCTCCATGCCCGCTTCCTCTGCGTATTGCTCTGCATCCGGAATACGCGGATCGTCTGTGACATAGTCCAGCAGACCGCCGATCAATGCCAGATCCGTGCCGTGCCCCTGATACGTATCAGCGAATGAACCGTACAGCGTCAGTCGTGCACGATCCGGCGTACAACCCAGCCATTGACGAGCAATTCTTCCTAACCTTGCCGCTCCAGCTGTATGTGAACTTGAAGGACCTGTCATGGACGGACCAATAATTGAGAAAACATCTTTAAATCGCACCTTGTAACCCTCCAATTGTATTCGTCATTTCCATCCAGAATCTGAGCCATATTGTTCCTTATTTACTGAATGATGACATCAAAAAAGGACAGAAGAAGGCCTCAGGCCCTCTCTCTGTCCTCGATACCTGAGAGTTTCACGATCAGCAGCGTCTCACGACAAGGTGCATTACCTGCAATTACAGACAAGGTCACCGTACTGACTGATCATATACCCCTTGGGTGGCGCAGTTCGCGCACTCTCCAGAGTTGCGTCCAACGATGGTACATTTACCTGAGAGATTAACCATTGCGCCGGGTGCGCAGCAGCTTGCTCCTTCGGTGCCTGAACAACAGCCATTTTGCTCGGCTGATCAGGTCTCTCCCGCTCGTTATCATCCGCTGTATGGAACTATTCTAAGCTTATGCAGAACAGTAATGGAAGTCGTTAATTTCTTCTTCATTAAGATTAATCGACCGGAAGGTTAGTGTCAACAAACTTAACGATTTCTTTGGATACATTTCCTTTATTTCCTTTAAAATCGATAAAAAACAGAATATTTTGTCAGCTTTCATCACATTAATACGATAAAAGATCTTTTAAAAGTTCATTTTGTTTTCCTGTAATCCATGCAATGATGTGCTTACTACTATTTATGATGTTGTCCATGAAAACGTTCGGGTGCTCAGGCAACCATAACTTTTGAAGCACACTGCTCAGCAGCTCATCTGGGTCTGCACATCTGGATTATCATTCACAGTTCGTAGAAGATACTCTCCTTCTGTACATAAGGTATGCAATACTTGCTACATAGCTTCGGCATGCGGTCTTTCATCCATTCGTGCCTCGACACGTTCGCCATCTGAAAAGCATAATACCCTAGTGTAAAGATCAACATGAACCCTTCCATTAATCGGATATCACGATCCGTCAGTGGTGCGGTCTGTTTCGTGTAACCGGATAAGAATATGTCACGTTCCTCCCGATTGAACATCAGTGCTGCCCCTCCGGCATCGAAAAGATAGTAACCATAACCGTGTAGACAAAAATCAATCATGGAGATTCCCTGATCCGTTATCAGCAGATTGTTGCGAGTAATATCCCCATGAATAACTCCCCATGTCTTTGCATCGTGCGGGTACGTTTCCAACTGTTCATTAATGTTCTCGAACGTCTCACGAAGCAGATCGAAGTCTTCCGTTGTAAAAATCCCAAGTCGGACGCCTTCCTCCAGTTGCCCTAGCATGACCAGATTCTCATGGATGTTGCCATATGCCGGGCGCACCTTCGTTCGATCTAGCTGGCTCATCTCTCTCCCTGTCCGCTGATGATCGTTGCCATCCACTACTCCTTTACCCTCAACCGTTCCCTCAGTGGCTTCGGCCGTATCTTGCACACGTCCATATTGATGAAGTGTCTGCAGTTGGACACCCAGATCATAGATTTGCTCTGTTGTCAGGCGTTCTCCCTGCTGGATGTCCCTGCCCTCAATCCACTCCAGTACTGTACAACAGATTTCTTTACCCGCTTCACTTGTCCATACCGTGACCCAGTCTCCCATTACATTCCGTACCGGATGCTGCACACGCAATGTTGTCGTCGCGTTTAACTCATGAAGCAGGTTCATCTCCGCCTCCAGTGCAGGAAGCGTATGCTGAATGCCTGTCATACTTGCATAGGCGGCTTGGTGTATCCGTAGCAGATACTTCTGCCGGCTGGCTTCATCGACGACATGATACGTCAGATTTTCATTGTGTCGAATATAGGAAACGACAGGTTTCTCCATGCTATAGTTCTGTATGATCTGGGCTGCCATGTGGTCGTAAGACGTCTGATCCGTAGTGATTATCAACATCCCCTTCGAAGTTATGTAAACGTTCTCTCAATACTGATTATCGTAGCATGATTGTTTGATATACAGCAAATTCTTCCAAAAATAAATTAAAAAAGCACAATCCCCGAACAATCGTCCAGGCATTGTGCTTTCTTCTGTCTCTATTATTTCTCTATCTCTCTTATGTTACTCTATGTGACACTCCATGATCCAATTAACCAAAACGACCCATAATGTATTCTTGCGTCAGACGATTGTCGGGGTTGGTGAAAATATGCTCCGTATCCCCGTGCTCAACCATGCTACCCAGATAGAAATAAGCCGTATAATCCGAGATGCGTGCCGCCTGCTGCATGTTATGGGTAACAATGACGATCCGCAGATCTTTCTTAAGCTCGGTAATCAATTCCTCAACCTTACCCGTAGATACCGGGTCAAGTGCAGATGCTGGCTCGTCGAGCAGCAGGATCTGCGGGTCAACAGACAAGGCGCGTGCGATACATAGACGCTGCTGTTGTCCACCTGAGAGAGACAGGGCTGACTCGTTCAGCCTGTCTTTCACTTCGTCCCAGAGCGCAGCACGGCGCAAGCTTTTTTCCACAATTTCATCCAGTGCCTTCTTACTCTTCGTACCACGGTAGCGGGGGCCAAACGCGATATTGTTGTAGATGGACTTATGAAAAGGGTTCGGCTTCTGCCATACCATGCCAATCTTCTGACGAAGCTTGATTACATCAGTTCCAGGCTCATTCAGATCGTTACCGTCCATCCAGATATGTCCCTCTGTGCGGGAACCGGCAATCTCGTCGTTCATCCGGTTCAGCGACCGGAGGAACGTGGATTTACCACAACCAGACGGCCCAATAAGCGCTGTTACGCTTGCTTCGGGAAACGTCAGGCTGATCTGCTTAACTGCCTGAAAATGTCCATAATATATGCTTAACTGTTCCGTACCAAAAGGTATGGCCATGTTGGTTCCTCCTTATTTCGAAGCTGTCATGCGGCGGAATACAACCCGACCGATCCAGCGTGCACTTAGATTGAACGCCAGCACGAGAATGACAAGCACGGCGGATGCCCCTGCTGCCACTTCTTTGGAATCTGGCCCAATGCCTTCACTATTTACTTTCCAGATATGGACAGCAAGTGTCTCTGCCGGACGGAAAGGATTAAGCGGTGATCTTGGACTCGTCGGATTCCAATCTGTGAAGTCCAATGGTGGACTACTCATACCTGCGGTGAACATCAGCGCGGCGGCTTCACCGAAGATCCGGCCCGATGCCAGGATCGTACCCGTAATCAAGCTCGGCAATGCCACAGGCAGTAGAATGGAAGTGATAATCTTCCACTTGGACAGTCCAAGCGCCAGACCTGCTTCCTTCTGTTCCTTCGGAACGGCGCGGAAGGCCTGCTCCGTTGTCCGTACCATCAGTGGCAAGTTAAAGATCGCCAGAGCCAATGCACCCGAGATCAGGGAGAAACCAAGACCAAATTGATTTACTAGCAGCAAGAGACCAAACAAACCGATAACGATGGATGGGAATGATGACAATACTTCAACGACCAGACGAATGAAGCTGGTAATCTTGCCTGGTTTGGCGTATTCCGCCATGTAAATCCCGCCGCCCCATCCGAGTGGAATGGTAACAATCAAGGTCAGAATCAGCAAGAAAACGGAGTTGAAGAGCTGTGGACCAATCCCGCCGCCACCTTTGAGTAACTGTGGTGCGCTTGTCAGGAAGTTCCAGCTAATATGTCCAATGCCTCTATACATGATGAAGCCGAGCAGGCCGAGCAATAGAATAACAATGAACAGGGCCAATACAACGATAACGGATGTTGCAATTTTATCTACCGTCTTTGCCTTCATTTTCATACCCGGTTTCTCCTTTCAAGCAGGCGAACCAGAATGACGAAGACAAAGGTCATCACCAACAGGACAAGCGCCATACTCCACAGTGCATTGTTATGAACAGAACCCATCGTGGTGTTACCCATGCTGAGTGTAATTACACTTGTTAATGTTGAAGCTGATTCAAGCAAGGATGTTGGAACATGCGGTGCATTACCGATAACCATCTGCACAGCAAGTGCCTCACCAAAAGCACGAGCCATACCCAAAACGACACCTGTCAACAAAGCTGGCAAAGTTGTTGGGATAATGACACGATAGATGGTTTGCCAGCGAGTGGCACCAAGTGCGTAGGAGGATTCACGCAATCCTTTGGGCAATGCGGACAATGCATCTGCCATAATACTTGTCACCGTAGGAAGGATCATTACAGCGAGAACAAGACATCCGGCTGCAATCCCGACGCCTGTTCCACCAAAGATACTACGCAACAAAGGTACGATGACACTCAGACCGATAAATCCGTACACAACGGACGGAATTCCGGACAAGAGCTCAATCGCAGGCTGCAAAATCTTTTTTCCTTTACCCGGAACAATCTCTGTCATGAAGAGTGCTGCACACAAGCCAAGCGGACTTGCGATCAGTGCTGCAAGCAAGGTTGTAATGAAAGAACCTGTAATGAACGGCAATGCCCCGTAGAAAGCAGGTTCCCCCGTTGGATTCCACGTTTTCCCACCAAGGAATTCGCTTATGCTTATCCCGTTTTGGAAAAATGTTGATAGTCCCTTGGACGCTACAAAATACACAATGGAAAACATGACAACGATCAGGAAAACGACACAAATCGACGTATAGATCCGTCCCGTCCACTCTTCCCAATAATGTTTCTCTTTTAAGGGCCGGCGCGGTTTCAACTTGTTATTCATTACCGTTCCCCCTTCGGTCTGTTCCATAACAACCATCCTTCTATAGTAGAATTAATGCAAAATATGGGATTATTTTAGAGCAAACCGCGTAAAGAGGCGGGACCTAAGTCCGCCTCTTTCGCTGAATGCGCAAGTTCAAAGATTACTCAACCACATTACCTGCTGCATCGCGTTTTACTTTCATACCTGACATTGGAATGTATCCAAGTTCTGTCACGTCATTTTGTTGAATTTCGTCACTCAAGATGTAGTCCAGGAATGCCTGTGTTGCTGCATCTGGTGTACCTTTCGTGTACATGTGCTCGTAAGCCCATACTGGATAAGTTCCTGCTTCTACGTTCTCAACAGTCGCTTCTACACCTTCGTATTTCAATACTTGCAGGCTGTCATCCAAGTAAGACAGGGCGAGGTAACCAATAGCACCTGGCGTTTCAGCTACCAATTTTCTTACGTTACCAGAAGAATCTTCTTGAATTGAACCTTGGATATCACCCATTTTTTCACCTAATGCATACTTTTCGAAAGTTGCACGAGTACCGGAACTACTTGGACGGTTTACAATAACGATTGCTTGATCCGCACCACCAACGTCTTTCCAGTTCGTTACTTTACCGGAGAAGATGTCAACCAGTTGTTGCTTCGTCAAATCTTCTACACCTGTATCTTTGTTGCTAACTGGCGCCATAGCTACTACCGCTACTTGATGGTCAACCAGTTCTTTTACTTTGGCCTCGTCCTCCAGCTTCTCTTCTGCAAATACATCAGAGTTACCGATTGTAGCTTGTCCGTCAGATACTTGTGTCAAACCAGTACCACTACCGCCACCTTGAACTTGAACCGTTACGTTCTTATATTCATCAACTGCCATAAATTTCTGTCCAGCTTGTTCTACCAGAGGTAGCAATGCTGTCGATCCGACTGCCAGAATGTTACCGCTAAGCTCAGTAGCAGCTTCTCCTGATCCATTGCTTGCGGCACCCTCTGTACCAGCGTCATTTTTCGATCCGCATGCTGCGAGTACCAGTACGAACGTTAAGGTCATCAAAATAAACGGCAACTTTTTAAACATGTTTTGTTTTCCTCCCCCAATGTAGTGATGGCGTTTTGTGAATTTGTTTGTTCACCATCAACTCTTTACTCATTGTAGTTTCGGTATGTCATCTTAAAATCAGTGTTTTGTAAACGCAATGTTAAAAATATCGGCTGTATATTGAAATATTTGGGATTTAATCTAGCGCTGAAGAGGTCGCTTAGGGAACGGACGTTGTTTTAATCCGTATTGTGTCCAGATTTCCATGAAAAAAATTTACTTATAGTAATATTAAGTAGCTGATACCCTGAGTGGCCGTTCCGGTTACGGATCGTTCTTCTGATCGCTGTTGTCTCCAAATTTCTTTGATCAATAATTTTAATTGTTGTAATTAGGAGACAAAGGCGAACGCTCCGCTTCTTCAGAATCGATTCCGTCCCCTCCACTACGATCGCGGTTTCCCTGCGCTATGTCAGCGCTTGTTGGATCTCAGGCATTTCAATCTTCTGCCTGGGGAGTAGGCAAAGAAGGCCAGCCCTACAATGGGCTGGCCTTATGTAAATGCTTAACTGCTTAATTGAAATAGAGCATTCATTTCTTCTATAGAAGAAACAAAAGAGGAACAAAAAAACTGCCCCACTGCCAGTGCGTAGCACCAGCTGTGAGAGCAGCTTTACATTAAAACAGATTATCTTATTAATACCTAATGTAAAATCTAATTTTACTAACCTAGGATCCATAACCACAATGCCAACCCGGCTAGGGTAATTAACAATGTTGGAATCGTCAGGATGATACCTGCTTTGAAATAATACCCCCATGTGATCTTCACACCTTTGCGAGACAACACGTGCAGCCACAGCAATGTGGCAAGTGATCCAATCGGGGTCATTTTGGGACCCAGATCGGAACCGATAACATTGGCATAGATCAAAGCCTCTTGAACGATCCCCTCCGTATGTGCACCCTGGATGGCTAGCAGGTTAATCAACACGGTCGGCAGGTTATTCATGACGGATGACAATACGGCAGCGATGATGCCCATTCCCAGCGAAGCAGCCAGCAGACCATGCTCTGCTATGGCATCCAGCCAGCGACTCAGATGATCCGTTAACCCCGCATTACGCAGTCCATATACGACGATATACATGCCCACCGAGAACACCACAATCGACCATGGCGCTTCCTTGATTACCCGTTTCAGATCAACCGCCTCGCTCTTGCGTGCCAGTAAAGCGAACAGCAACGCAACGGAGCCAACGATAACCGACACGGGAATCGGCAGAAACTCACTGGATGCATAGGCCACCAATAACAGCCCAAGCATGAACCAGGCGATTCGGAACATCCGTGGATCACGTATCGCTTCCTTCGGGTCGCGTGCCGCGGAGATGTCGTAGCGACGGGGTATGCTTTTGCGATAGAACAAGAACAGCATGCCCGTACTCGCTACGATCGAGAACAGATTCGGTACAACCATGCGCACCGCATACTCCACAAATGTAATACCAAAGAAATCAGCGGACACAATGTTAACCAGATTGCTGACAACGAGCGGCAACGATGTGGTATCCGCGATAAATCCACTCGCCATTACAAAAGCCAGCACCATGCGCTCATCGAACCTCAATGCACGTACCATTGCCAGTACAATTGGCGTCAGAATGAGTGCCGCTCCGTCATTCGCGAACAGGGCAGATACTGCGGCACCCAGCAAAATCGAGTAGAAGAACAGTCTGCGACCGTCCCCTCCAGCGAGCCTTGCCATGTGAAGGGCAGCCCATTCGAAGAAACCCGTCTCGTCGAGAATGAGAGAAATCATAATAATACCGACAAAAGCCAGCGTTGCATTCCATACAATGGATGCCACATCCGATGCGTCGTTCAAGCTGACGACTCCACACAGTAGGGCAAGCAATGCCCCACCCGAGGCAGTCCAGCCGATACCCAATCCACGAGGTTGCCAAATCACCAAGGTGATTGTTACTGCAAAAATCAATATTGCTACGTATACCATAGAGCCTCCTGCTGTACCCTGTCTCGATATATTCTATCGTTCATTCCATCATTATATTGTAAGATTACACCGCACGATGCACGGAAGAACCAGACGATATATTTATACAGGGCCGCAGGAGCAATGTCTATCTTTATTTTCTCATATATCTATATAAGTTGAACTAAAAATATTTACACTGGACACTCCGATGACAGAACAACCTTCCGATCGCTGTTATCCCCAGATTTTTTTGATTCCTTATATAAGGGGTAAATCCGGGGATAGCATATGCTTTCGAAGTAGTTTTCTTACAGAAAACTTGTAGCTCCGCTTCTTCAGGTTCTTTCTGTCCTCTCCGTTCGTGTAAACGTTTAGTTCAATTTATATAGTCGGTTTCGCTGTCCCGACGTTAGGATTTATCGTTACCCTTATCTTTCGGTGTATCCTCCACCATCTTGAACATACCAAGCAGTCCTTGTAATTGCTCCGCCATACTGTTCAGATGTGCCGAGGATGATGCAATCTCCTCTACTGATGCCAGTTGTTCTTGCGAAGATGCAGACACGGATTCTGTATTTGCAGCCGATTCCTGGGTCACATTCGAAATATCGCTCATCGCTTTGGCAACGTGGGATGCACCGTTCTCCAGTTGCTTCGTTGTTTCGGACAAGTCATCCAATGTATGAACGGCATCTTCCACCGCCTCCCGAATCTGGGCAAACGATTGTCCGGACGTATTCACGGCCTGAATTCCTTCTCCCACCCGAGTCTGAGCGGCATTCATGGCGATTAGAGCGGCATCCATATCCTGACGGATATTGTGAACCACCTCACCGATCTGTGCTGCCGAGCTACCGGATTCCTCTGCCAGTTTACGTACTTCTCCCGCTACGACGGCAAACCCACGACCCGCATCACCCGCTCTTGCCGCTTCAATGGAAGCATTCAATGCGAGCAAGTTCGTTTGTTTCGAGATGGAGGCAATGACATCAACCATGCTGCCAATCTCTACCGAACGGGCATTCAGAGATTGAACCACCGTTCCCAGCTGCTCCACCGTTTCCTGGATGCTGTTCATCTGCTCTACCGCCTGTCCTGCTGCCTCATTACCCGAAGAAGCCGCACCAGATGTATTCCGCATATTTGCCGTGATCGATTGCACACGCTCCGACATCATTCGAACATCTTCTGCCATTCGGCTCATCTGTCCAGATCCGTCTTTCACACTGTTCACTTGTTGCTCTGCACCTTCAGCCAGTTCCTGAATGGCCAGTGTTGAATGTTCAATCGCTTTGGTGGTTTGTTCTGCACTGGCAGACAATTCTTGAGAAGAAGCGGATACCTGCTCTGTCGTTTCCTGTACACCCAGAATCATCATTCGCAGGTTATCCACCATACGCTCGAAATACTTCGCCAGATCTCCGACTTCATCTTTACGCCCTGTTTCCATTTTCACGGTCAGGTCACCTTTACTTACAGCTCTCGCAGATTCCTGCAGTCGTTTGATCGGACGCAGCATGGAGCGTGTAAACCAGATAATAAAGATGAGCGTAAGGAACGTGGCTGCGAGAATCACTATAAATGTAATCATGCGTATGTCCTTGCTCGCATTGGTTATTTCACTCTTGAACATCGTGCCGGCAATTTTCCAACCCGTTGCTTCATTCGTTGAGAAAATCATCATCTTCGGCTGATCGTTGAATACGTAATCAAATTGACCTTCTTGACCCTCATACATTTCGTCCAGCAAACCGCTAGTTTCCTGTGTTCCTGCATCAACTACAGGAGAAACGACATAATTTTTGTTCTCATCCATAATGATAACGTAGCCCTCTTTGCCTACCTTAATGGATGCCTGTTCTTGCAGGTCTGTCAGGTCCAGAGACAAACCGATGACACCGGATTGATCCTTTAATGTTTTGGAAATAAACACAACAGCAACGCCATCCGTATTGATGGATACAGGTGACACCACAGTCGTACCCGGCTTCTCTATCGCAAGCTTGTACCACTCCCGCTCCCGTGGATCATATGCATCTCCCCGCGTGCTGCTCGCCGTTGGCTTACCTCGAACCATAACTCCGTCTGTCGTTCCTACAAAAATGTTCATAGCATCGGGATGCAAGCCCAGATATTGCTGCAGCTTCACCTGAAGCTCAGGACTATCGTTCTCCCCTTTAATCAGGCTCGGGTCAAGGGAATCCGCGAAATAGTTAATATCATGAATCTTGTAATTCACTTGGCTTTCTACAATTGTATTGGCAGTGCTCACGCTTTGCAGGGCACTATCCACCAATTGTCCTTGTACGCCGTTTTCAGCCATCTTAAGTGTGATCAAGCCGACTGCCAGACTTGGCAGAAGCAGAACTGCCAGGAAGGAGACCAACAATTTGTTCCTTATGTTCCAGACAAAACCTTTCTTTTTATTCTTCTTTTTATTTTTATTTTGTTTTGGCTTAGCGGGTTTTGTTGCTTTCATTGGTTTATTATTCGGATCTCCACTCATTGCTTTCTCCCCCTCTTAATGTAAAAATGCCCTCTTTCTTTGTATGTATGGATCAATCTACAAGGCTTATCTTATATATCGGCTGAATGAGGGTATTTATTTGAGAGAAAAATGTGCAGGTACGCCAAACAAGCCACCTCTGAGCAGAAGTGACTTGTACAAAGTACGAGGTACTAAATTTTTAATGAATTTAGGTCAAGTGTTGGAACACGGACCGTCTAGAGGTTGTGCCGCAGGTTTACCGAAAAAGTAACCTTGGGCAAGCTCAATACCGATGGAACGACAGAATTCAAACTCCTCCATTCGTTCGATCCCCTCGGCAAGGACTTGACCCCCAAATCGACTCGACATCTCAACAATATCAAGAATCTTCTGTTGTTTGGTCGAATCCTGATCACAACGATCAATAAGACTTCGATCTATTTTGACAAAATCCGGTTCTAACCGATTCATCAACTCTATTGTCGAATATCCGGCACCCACATCATCCAACGCAACCGACATTCCGCGTGAACGATACACCTCAAAGATGTGCTGCAAGATGGACATATGCTGAATCTGCTCTGTTTCCACGACTTCAAACACAAAATCTTTAGGGTCAAGCGCAAGACGTTCAATCGCATCAAACGTATGTGTCAGACAATATTCGGGATTATATATGGAGGAAGGCAGGAAATTCACGAAGCGTTTGACACCATGCGGCAGAAAAAGGGCACTTGTCTCAATGGCGGTAATACGCGCCGTTCGATCCAGAAAAGAGTGTAATCCGGTCTCGCGCGCAACTTCAAATAATTCATAGGAGCTGAAGGGTTTTCCATTCTCAGCAGGACGAAGCAAAAACTCATATCCGATAATCTGCTCCGATGCATCAACGATAGGCTGCATATGACTGCTGAATTGATGCTCCAAAATAATGGAAACGAGCTCCGCATGCTTGAAACGGGACTCCTGCATGGTTAGACTGATCCAGCCTTCTTCATTAGCCTGTTCATATAAAGGTGTAATCTGAACGGTTAGGTTATCACGTAAAGTGGGATCAATAATGCCGATCTCTTCTATTAAGCTCTGAACCGCCTCAAGATCCGTAAAATGCATCCACATCATATCATCCGACGTCTCGATATATCTTCCCGGCGTTTGCAGCGCTTCCAGCAAAGCGGGGGAAATGGGACGCAGGTACAAGGTACCTTGACCCTCTATAGGATAGATTGGACTGCAGCCACTGCAATTCATGTAGGACCCCCTTGCCAATTTATGATGCCATGTCATTAATGTTCACTGGTATATACCCAAAGTTTGTAAATATTATATCATGGGTCTTGAAATTAATCTCTACTGTTTTGATGACTTCCTATATGACGGTTATTGAAACAAATATATTCAAAATTGCAGAAAAAAAGACCGACAGTCTGATGACTGTCGGTCTCCTCCTCACCGCTTATTAAACTTAAGAAGCGGGAATCACGATTTTCTGTCCAACTTTCAGGTTATGCACATTTGAGATTTTGTTAGCTGTCGCAAGCTTGCGCCAGTCCACACCATATTTCAAACCGATGCGGTACAGGTTATCCCCTTTTTTCACCACATATACAACTTTGTTGTTGGTTGCCGGCTTCTCAGGTTGTGGCTTAGGTGTCGGCGTTGGCGTTGGTGTTGGTTTAGGCGTCGGAGCTGGCTCCACACCTGTTTCAGGTGTTGTCGTTGCTTCACCTGTCAGTTTCAAGCCATACTCTGCAAAACCTTCTTTGTTCGTACCAATGAATGACATTGCCGGATTCGCTTCAACCAGATCTTTCGCATCTGGGGAAGAAGCAAACACAACTTCAAGATCATTCAGCGCTGCTGCAGTTACACCAGCAGATGGTTTGATTGGTGCCAGGGACCAGTTGCCGTCCGCTGCTGGATTAATCGTTTTATTTTCACGGATGTAGTCGATAATCACTTGACGGTTCTCATCCGGTGCAGCCAGAACGATTCGTTTGCCGTCCGGGTTAGCCAGTTTGGATGAAGAAGCACGGTAGTTATTGGTCGCTACAATGAATTTTTGTGCTGGGTCAATCGGTTTGCCGTTAAAGCTCAGATCTTTGATCCGGCTTGCGGATGCATTAACGATCGTAGCTTTGCTATCGTATTTGGCTGGTTGGGTTACATCAATCTGATACGTTACACCATCAATAACGTCGAAGTTGTACGTTGGGAAGTCATTGTTGATCAGTTGTTGTTGTCCACCTTTGGCCGGGTCGATCTGGTTGAATTGGCCTGCAGACCATTCCAGCCATTCTTTCAATTCTGCGCCGTTAACCATTACAGCATGTACCGTATTTGGGTACACGTACAAGTCAGCAACGTTTTTGATCGCAATGGTGCCCGTAGGAATATTCGTGTAATACGAAGCGCCTGAACGTCCACCTGCTTTGAATGGAGCACCTGCGGACAATACAGGAATTTTCTCATATTCCGTACCTTGCATATGTTTTTCAACATACCATTTCTGTGCATTCGTTACGATCTGAATGGATGGATCATCCTGAACCAGAGCGAAGAAGCTGTTGATTGGTGCAGTCGTTTCGCCCACCGGACCACGAACATACTCCAATGTGCCTTCATGCTCTTCGTGAACCGCATCAATGATGTCCTGATCCGCTTCTACCAATGGTTTTTTGTTGGCTGTGTCATAGATTGGGCGTGCTTCCGTTTTGGAATCCACCACTTTCCATTTGCCATCCACTTGTTCTAGATCCAGATCAATAATCCCCAGGTGATCCCCCCAGAATCCTGGCTCTACAGCAGGAACGCCATTAATGGTGCCCTTCTCCAGGTCTACCCCTTTTTTGCCGGCAAAATCAGCACTTGGGAACACTTTGTGGGCATGTCCAAACAAAATGGCATTAATGCCTTCAACTTGGCTCAGATACAATACGGAGTTTTCCATCAGATCCGTTTGAGGAATTTCCTCAAATCCGGAGTGAGGAATAGCTACAATAATGTCGGCGCCTTTTGCTTTCATCTCAGGAATGAATTTTTTCGCAGTAGCGATAATATCTTTGGCGATTACTTTGCCTTCAAGGTTAGCACTGTCCCACTGCATGATTTGTGGTGGCACGAATCCGATCACACCCACTTTGATCGTATGTTCCTTACCCGTTTCGTCCGTTACTTTCTTGTCCAAAATCTCATACGGTGTGAAATAATTTTTGTCATTTGTCTCATCATCATCACCATCGTCTACATAGACATTGGCATTAATGTAAGGGAAGTTCGCTCCCTCCAGCGTCATGTCCAGGAAATCCAGACCATAGTTGAATTCATGGTTACCGATGTTCCCTGCATCATAATCGAGCAGATTCATCGCTTTATATACAGGGTGAGTCTCACCCTTTTTCAGTGGATCAATTTTGGCAGCGTAGTCTCCCAGCGGATTTCCCTGAATCAGATCCCCGTTATCAAACAGCAGGCTGTTCTTCGCTTCGTCACGGGCTTTCTTAATCAGTGTTGCTGTTTTCGCGAGTCCATATTGGTCTGTCTCTTTGTCGGAATAATAATCATAGTTAACCAGATTGGTATGAATATCTGTGGTTTCCATGATCCGCAGTTTCACTTTGGCAGCATCCGCAGCCGACACAGGTACCGGAAATACCGCGAGCACGTTTAATGCAACCAAAGCGGCAGTCAGGCTCGATAATACTTTTTTACTCGTTTTCAAAATAACCCCTCCCGGTTATGTACATTGAATCATGCATTATTGGGCAAACGAAGAGCGCAGAAAAAAGATAGATTTCATGGGTTGTGCGTACTGACGCTCTGATGACATGCATCGGAATTTCAGGTAAGTTTATCTCACATGAACATCTATTTATGTCTGTGCTTGTCGTTTACATTCCAAATCATAACGCAATGTTCAGCCATTGAAAAGCATTATTTTTTACATTACCCGCACATACCAGGCCGAGTTTACATTATCATGCGTGATTTCGACATTTTTTTCAACATTTTAGTAGGTAATTAGTGCTTGGTTGTTTAAAAATACGTATATTACATAAACCTTACAACTATGTCCAGTTCAGCGTTCTTCATTCATAACAAAAACCGTGAAGCCTAGATGGCTTTCACGGTTGAATTGAACTCTGCCCGGTTTTCCGCATAAGAATGCTACTTGGCAGAGGTTATTTTCATATTTCGGCTTATTGTTCCCACACGTGGTGTTCATGGTCCTTGCCCGTATACTCAATACGAGCCGGTGTGATGTCCAGAATGACATAGTTCGGATCGTTAGGTCCATCGAACCAGGCCTTCAGTTCGTCGTTCCACACTTGCTCACGCAAACCTTCGTTCTTCGTCACTTCACAAGTTCCTTCGATCTCAACCACTTCCTTGGAGCCACCAGCCTCATAACCAAGTAGCAGGCTAACATTCGGATTATTCTCCAGTTCCTCTACTTTGTGTGTACGGCGGTTCGTTGCCAGATGAATGTTCAGTCCATCGTTGAAAAGCGCCATATAGCGGGATTTCGGTTTACCATCCTCCACAGTGGAGAAGCTGCAAAAAGGGTTGTTTTCCAATGCTTTTACAATGTTTTGTTCCAATTCAGTCTGGTTCATGGGAAGTGCTCCTTTCGATTTGGGGGATATTTGGAGACTCTTGTAGGCGCCGTTCCGGGTACGGATCGTTCTTTGGATCGCTGTTGTCTCGCGATGATCCTGATCTCTTCATCGTATACGTTGGATTAAAGCGATTTACACTTACACTACGATGACAGAATAACCTTCCAATCGCTGTTATCCCCAGATTTTTTTGATTCCCTTTTCTCAAGGGAAAAATCCGGTGACAAAGGCGACCGCTTCGCTTTTTCAGGTTTCTTCTGTCCTCTCCGTTATAGTGTAAATGTTTAATTCAATGGATATACAAGTGAAAACCCAGGATACCAGCAGACACTTCGCTTCCTCAGAATCGATTTCGTCCCCTCCACTACGTCTACCGTTCTTCCAATTTGAGGAGTGGGTAAGCTAAAGTTCAAACAGAAACCTGTACTTAACTTTGCAGGTTTCGTTTCTTTAGATTATATCCGCTCCGTTGCAGTGTATAAGTACAGTCAACTTACGTTAGGTGTAATAAGCCTGTACTTATAGTGTACCCACCTCACCTATGGTGAATCCATGAACCGATACGCTAACGTGACAAAATTGGAAAAGTTCTTTATAAAAATGTTTACATAAAGGGATTAGCGCTTAAATTCTTCATGGCTGAGTTAATTCAGATCTCCAAGATAGATTGAGGAAGAGTCTGATTTAAGCAGCAATTCGCCAATCGTTTTTGGATATAAACGAATCTGGGACAGCTCTTCAAGGGCAATCCATTCCACGGCGACCTGGTGGTCATCTGGATTGGAGCCTTCAAAAATAGTTGCCTTCGGATCGATCAGGCTGCACGCAAAATAAAATTCAACCTGATGGATATCTGCATCCCACTCGGCGAATTCATGATTTTTTCCGATATACTCTCGAATATGTAACAACTCTCCCACGTTCACGGCCTGACCAATCTCCTCCAGACATTCGCGCGCGACCGCATCCTTGAGCTCTTCACCCTTCTCCTGTCCTCCACCCGGGAACACATAAGCGGTACCATATTGATCTTCCAGTCGAATCACCAGCAATCGTCCATCCTGCACAATAACGGCCTTCGCCGAGTTGCGTATGGGTTTCATTCTGTTCATTCACTCCTTGTCATTCCAAAATTTCAAAGTTCAATCTAACAAAACATTCTGTAAACTACTGTTTTCTGCTGAACAGGCATATCATCCCATTGTATGCGCAGAGAGCTTAATACCTTCCGATTCCAATACGCGACGGATTTCTTGAGCAAATGTCAACGCGTTTGCTCCGTCACCGTGGATACAGACCGTCTCAGCCTTAATGGGAACTAGCGTACCATCCGTGGATACAACGACTCCGTCTTTCACCATCCGAAGCACTTGCGCAATCGCTTGTCCCGACTCTTCAATGACGGCTCCGGCTTGGCTACGAGGGGTTAGCTTCCCATTCGCCCCATAGGTTCGATCCGCAAACACCTCGCTTACACTACGCAGACCGATGCGATCCGCAGCATGAATCAGCTCACTGCCCGCCAGACCATACAGATACAGTTCAGGCTGCACTTGATAGATCGCCTCGGCGATGGCTTCAGCAAGCTTCGCATCTTCTGCGGCCATATTGTATAAGGCACCATGTGGTTTCACATGATGCATGCGACCTCCACTTGCCCGGACAAAGGCATCCAGTGCACCGATCTGATATACCACCATGTCATATGCTTCCCGTGGCGTAATGTCCATACGTCTTCTGCCAAACCCCTGCAGATCCGGCAACCCTGGATGGGCTCCAATCACAACCTGATGCTCCAATGCCCTCTCCACCGTCAGTCGCATCGTAGCCGGGTCCCCTGCATGAAACCCGCAGGCTATATTGGCTGACGTAATTAAGGGCAGAATGGCTTCATCCGATAGCGTGCGATATATACCATAACTTTCGCCCAGATCACAATTGATATCCAAGGTTTTTGAGGTATTCATTGAGCGCCCTCCATTTCTGCCATTCTTCTGCGAATCAGTTTATCCATGAGCTGCATGTTGCGTTCCTGTTCCATGTACAACTGACGGGCCTGATCATGCGTAATTTGTTTAAAAGCAATTCGGGTTCCTGGCTTAGCTTGAGCCAGGATTGGCATATCCACCCGAGCTACCTGTGCAATGACAGGATAACCTCCAATCGTCTGATGGTCTGCCATCAAGATGATCGGCTGCCCATCCGGAGGCACTTGCACCGTGCCATAGGTAACGGCTTCAGACAACCGATCCAGCGGCTGATCCAGTTCCAGTCTGGAGCCCTGTAAGCGATAGCCCATCCGATCCGATTGCGAAGAGATCACGTACTTTTCCGCATAGAATTTCCCCAAACTTGCCTCGCTGAACAGCGAACTATCCTTGCTCTCTATCACACGAATAACAGGTTGACCATAATAGTCAGGTCTTTCTCGCTCAGACAAGAACCAAGCCGGTGCAATTATTCGGCGTCCCTGATCACTCTTCTCTGCGTGCTTTTCCATACGCTGCATCCATACTTGCGCCTCATCAGAAGGTTCACCCGTAGATAACAGATCTGCCACACGCAGGGCTCTACCTTCCAAACCGCCAAGAGCTGTCTTGAGATCTGTACTTCGACTGCCCATCACTTCAGGCACAGTTATTCCACCCGCAAACGCCAGATAACCGCGCAAGCCATGACGACATTGGCCAAACTTCAGTACACTTCCTGCCCGCACCAGCACAGGACGCCACAAAGGTACAGGCAGCTGATCCACGGTTGCCGTCAAATCAGCTCCACATAGTGTGATAAGCTGGCTCTCCTGAAATCGAAGCTCCGGCCCCGTCATCGTCATCTCCAGTACTGCCGCATGACGAGAGTTACCAACAAGCACATTCGCTGCTCTGGCTGCAAAGGTGTCCATGACCCCACCAGGATGAATACCATATCGGCGATAGCCGGTTCTGCCTTCATCCTGAATGGTAGATAACAGACCAGGGCGAATCACTTCAATACTCATCATTCGCCCTCCTTCCGCTTCAACGCCAGATAGTCCTGCATCGTAATTTGTTCAAATCGAACCCGATCACCTGCTGCCAGTAAACTCGGTATGTTCTCACCCGGCCGAAACAACCGGAGTGGCGTTCGTCCAATACATTGCCATCCCCCGGGTGTGTCCACCGGATAGATTCCCGTCTGTTTGCCACCAATACCTACTGTACCGGCCTCTACCCGAAGCCTTGGCGTTGCCCGTCTGGGCGTAGCAATCCGTTCGGATAACCCGCCAAGATACGGAAAACCCGGTGCGAATCCAATCATGTGTACAAGATAGTCCCCGGATGTATGAATCGCAATGACTTCCTCTGCGGTCAGTCCATGCTCACTGGCAACGTAGTCCAGATCAGGCCCCCACTCGCCACCATAACATACGGGAATCGTGACTGTCCTGGGCTTGTCTTGTGCGGATTCCTTCATTTGATTCAGCTGCTGAAGCAGAGTCTGGCATAACTCGGGGTAAGAGGAGATGAACGGATCATAAAATAGTGTAACGGACGTGTAAGAAGGCACCCATTCGATCATGGCTGGCAGAGTGCTTTTTTCCAGCAAAGCACATACAGACATCACTCTGCGGTGCACCGCCTCAGACAAGTGATCCCCGCAATCGATGATAACCGCTGTCTCACCCAGCGGAGACAGGATTTCCTCCGTCCATGAATACGACAATTCGTTCATGTGCCACCTCCCCCTTTTCCCACACCCATATATCTAGTATCCCGTTACTTTTCTCTTCCCAATGCCTGCAATACCATCGAACGAACTGCCGGAAACGGCTCAGCTTCTTCTGTACGTATCGCAAGATATAGTGTCTGCAAAAATAGACGCACATTCAGGCTCCTATGACTGGTTTCCAGAAGTGATCTGTTCACCGCCTGGTCTCCTTGATGAAGAGAATCGATCCACACCGTAATATCCTTTGGCTCCAACAGATTGCGACGAAGAATGGTCATAACGGCATGCGCTATTCGTTGATCCTCATCATGGATGTAGACTACACTTGATTCGGTTATTTTCACAGCGAGTGCATGCAGAAGTTCCAGTAGATCCGTTCGCTCCAGATATGCCGACTGTGCCAGATCTTCAACTGCGTCAGCCGCGTGTGCCGGAGCATGCGCCCAGCCCTTATCATCGGCGTAGCCGCGAACATCTTTTTCACATTCCAGATATGTAGTCAACCGATGATGAATCCCTGCGATATCCTCCTTGTTCAGGAAAGGCTGCTCACGATCCACACTCAAAATTGGAGGCAGTAACAACACGGAGAACGTACGTGTAAACACACTATCAGTCCCCTGCTCTCCGATCCGATAGAAAAGGTGCTGATCGTCCAGCGCCAACTGCAACACATGCTTCAGCTCGTCTTCCGAAAACACCCCCTGCCCAATCCAGGTCGCAAACGTAACATAGATCAATTCATCCCGCAGGACAGGGTCAGGACTGCCAATGTGCTTCATCATATGCAGTGCCAATTCGTAAGGCTGTTCCTCGTGATCAATGGAATGATTAGACGACTGAATATGCTGTAATTTTTGTTTTAACGTCAGAGCATCCATCTATTGAGACTCCCTGGACGAATCCAAGTGCACGCTACAATTGTACAGATCGCATTGCCAAACATTCTCTTTCTTGACGATCCGGGTAATGGATGTGTTGGATAGCTTCGCGCTGATATCAAGCTCAGGCACCAGACCTCGCAGTGTATTCCGCAGGACGGCTCCGTGACTGACAACAATCACTCTTCCATCGGGGTGCTGCTGTACAATATCCTCAAGCACCGCGCTGCCTCGAACAGTCCCTGCATCCGCAAGCTCCCGTCCCAGATCCAGGGTACTCCAGTCCGCTCCCCACTTGGCTAACCGTTCCTCTTCCGTCGTTCCTTCGACCTGTCCCCCGCCCATCTCGCGGAGCCTAGGGTCCAGATGAATCTCCCGAATCCCCAAGCGGTCACCGATGATGCGAGCCGTCTCACTTGCGCGCTCCAAATCACTTGCATAGATGGCATCCCAGGATTCTTCGGCTAGTCTCGCGGCAAGTAATACCGCCTGTTCCCTTCCATCCTGATCCAGCGGATTATCCGTCTGTCCCTGTGAACGTTTTTCCTTATTCCATGCAGTGCTTCCATGGCGAATCAATGCGATTTCAGTCATTGTTGTTCCTCACCTTTTTCTATATGAAGTTCATCTTCTGTAAAATGTTTGCGTGCCTTCGGCTTGGCAAATTTGCCGCCATTATATTGAGCAGACCCGCTTCTCGGAATCGAGAGACTGTCCCAAGCTGTTTCTTTAAGCATTTTCGCGGCAAATACAATCTGCCCGACATGATACGGATAATGTGCTAATTGCCTAATAATGGCCTCCATGACGGTGTGTCCTTCATTGCGAATGTAGATGATATGAGACAATTGTTCCGGGGTAAACGAACGAATGGCTTCGAGCAGGCATGTCCAGCCTTCTTCCCACTTGGCGAGTAACTCTTCCTTGGAAGAAATATCATTCACGAATTCGGCGTCCCGTTCACGCCACGGTTTCTCACCATCTGTTGTCAGTACATCTGTCCAACGGGACAGCATATTGCCCCATAGATGTTTTACGATCACCGCAATGCTGTTCGCGTCTTCATTCCAGGATAGAAACAATTGCTCGGATTCCAGTTGTGCCATGGCTTTTTCCCCGAGCTGCTTGTAATACAGAAATTGCTTCTCCGCTGTTTCCAGAAAAACCTGATTCATATCCATCCGCTAACCGCCCTTCGGAAAAGTATGTTGTCCCCTGATCACGTCCAAACAGAAGCGTCACATGTTATTTATTCAGGAAATGAGAATGTGCCGTCTGCATTCGGTTCAAATGGAATGACTTTGCGCACCGCATCCAGATTGAGCTCTCCATAGATATGTGGAAATAGTTCATTCAATTCGTACAGATCCTCATACACCAGTTCTGGCTTTAACGCTTTCTCATCAATACTAAGTAATAACAGATCCGTGCGGCCTGCATAATATTGCCCGGCTACCCATGGGATCTGTTCCTTGGTGGAACAATGAATGAATCCGTCTGTCTCCAGGCTATCTGGTGCATACTCAGTCCCCTTCGACACTTGCTCCCACAACGAACGGGAAATAATACTATAGATCATGGTTCCGCCTCCTTCAATTTCTGATATGTACCCTATGTGTCATTGGAAGTATTATAGATCATCCCGGATACGGGAGTACAATTTTTGATCCGTAAATACACCTTTGATCTTCAACTGTTTGCGTAGCAAACCTTCGTACGACATGCCCAGCTTCTCCATGACGCGTGCAGAGCCTATGTTGCCTGCATTACATTTCCCCTCCAGCCGATTGCAGTCCAGTTCCCGAAAGCAATAATCCACGATGGGTTGCATCGCTTCTGCTGCGAGACTCTTACCCCAGTGACTGCTGGCTATCGCGTACCCCAGTTCAGCACTCTGCATGGGTTCGTTGAGATGAAAAATGCCACCTCTGCCGATCAAGGTCCCTGTTTCCTTCAGGACAAAACCCCAGATATGTACCGTTTTCCGTTCATAATTATCCAGTACCCGCTGAATATATTGAATTGAATCCTCCACCGTCTCATGGCAGTTCCACAAGCTTTGCTGACTCACTCTCGGATCAGAGGCAAACGCATAATAATCTTCGAGATCATCCATCGCAAGGCGTCTCAGCTTCAGCCGCTGTGTTTCAAATTCGGGCGATTCGGCAAAAAGTTTTTCTACATTCATTCTACGCACCTCCTTGATTCACTGGAGTTCAAGATCCATCCATCTTATTTCTCAGGAAATAACGATCTATCACTACCATGCACAGAATACCCACCGTATATCGAATCAGATCGATCACCAGAAAACCATGTCCCAGAATAAGAGCACCCCATACAGTTGAGCGTATCTCAATAAGCCAAGGCGTCTGAATCAACTGTGAGAACTCAATCAACCAGCTGAATACACAGCTCAAACACATCGCCCATACCAAGCTGCGATGAGGCCACACCATGCGTACTCCGAAATAAATCATGCCCGCCCACAATGCGTCTCCGGAATGTTCATGCACCCAATTGGGTAATCGATCACCAAAGTGTCTGGAGGCGAGTCCTGCCGCCATGGTCATCATGACTGCGAAGAAATAGATCAGTCTGTCCTTCATGAGCATGTATTTCAATTGATTACATGCCTTCATCAAGCACTTGTAAAATAAATTGCGTTTTGGCAGCGGTATACGATTCCCTATCTTCCTTGTTCTCATCAGCAAGCTTCGTCTTCAGGACGGCGTAAGCTTCCACCAGATCTGGGCGTTTTCTCAGTACATACCGAAACCGAATTTGACGATCCCAACGTTCCTCTCCTGGGCGCATAAGATGAAGGTGTACAGCTCTCTTGCCATCCTTAACCCTGACCCAGAATCGTCTGTATTCCCGTCCATCCAGTTCAGGCGGAACGTAGTTCCAGCCCACCGGATTCAGCTGATCCGCAATCAGATCCATATCATCCCATGAATGTACCTCTGCCATCAGATCAATAATGGGTTTGGCGGGTAACCCTGGAATGGACGTGCTTCCGATATGTTCGAATTGATGGATGTTAAACTGCTGTAGAAGACGTTTGAGTTGCCGGATTTCTTCCTGAGCCTGTGCGCCCCAATTGGGGTTGGCCGGAGCAATCTCTACCGACTCTGTAGCCCAGGCAGGCCAATTTTCCGGTTGCATTGGATCTTTCATTCAGGTATCTCCTCTTCAACATGACATTTCAAATGGTAGCCTTCTCTGTATTTTTCATAGGTGCGTTGCTTCATCCGCTTAATCGTAGTACTCCGTTGAAATGTAAGTGTGGAACTTAGGGATAAAAGAAGATATTTCAGGTAAGCCAGATCACTAGAGTTAGCGTCTGAGCTTATAATCCAAGCTTTCATATTCATCCCATCCACTCCCCTTATATAGTTTTTAAAAAAAGCAGAAGGCATTTCAGATACATATTTCTATATATCCAAAAAAGGAGCGTATGTCTACGCCCCTAGTTGTCTGTTACATTGATGATTTTAACGATGTCATGTACTGAATTAATCTTTGGAGTAATGCAAAACGCTTCACTAATATAAATATTTATTTTACCGTAACAGGAATCGTCACTTTTTTGTTGCCCCACTTGGCAGTGATGGACGTTTTACCTTTGCCTACAGCCACAATCTTTCCATTTGTTACTGTCGCTACGCCCGGCTTTGTGCTACTCCATACCGCGCTGTTAGTTACAACAGTGGTTTTGCCTGTATCATACTGGGCCATCACACTCAGCGTTGTACTTCCCTGTGGGGATAAAACCAGTTTTTTCTGCCCTGTAATCAACTTTTTGAGCAAAGGTACAACGGTAACCTCTGCCTTTATTGTCTGATTTTGATAAGTTCCTGTCAAGGTCGCTTGTCCTTCTGTCAGCGTCTTGACGGCTCCATTTTTCACGATAGCTACATTCGTATTGGAAGAGGTCCATATCATTTGTTTTGAAAGGTTAATGGTTTTACCATTCGCGTAGGTGCCGATGACCTTCAACGCCTTGGACTTCTTGATGTTCAGCTGCATTGTGGCAGGGGTAACCTCGACTTTGGTAATCTCATCCGTCACAGCAACGGGGACTTTCACGATCGTTGTTCCATATTTGCCTTGCAACAATACTCTGCCAGGTGTAACGCCTTTGATTTTACCGTTTTCCAGCACAGCCGAAGAAGTGGATACGGACCACACAATCTCAGACGTCACATCCTCTTCCTTACCATTCGCACGGGTAATGCTTACTTTGGGGAGGGTGCTTTCACTGCCTTTAACAAAATTATAGGAGTTCGGTGAAGCTTTGATGCTTTTGATCTTCTCCTGCACCTGCACAACCAACTGGGCTTTAGCCCCGTCTACCTCTGCAAAAATGGTTGCTTCGCCAGCAGCCACAGCCTTGACTTTGCCTTTCACCATCGTCGCAACCGCTGCATTACTGGTGGACCATGTCACACCTTCGGTAACATCCTGCTTGTTATCAAAACCTTCTACCGTTGCCATCACTTGAAGCGTAGCTGTTTCGGAGACACTCATCTTCTGCGGACTGCTATTGGTTATTTCAATCGATGTCACATCACCTGTAGCCGCCAAGGCCAACGAAGGAACCAGTATTGTTAATGCCATAATTAGAGCAAGTGTGCCTCGAATCGCCAGTTTGATTCTACTCATTTCTATATCCATCTCCCATAATCCAATATTTTACTTCTATTATATTATATCGGATACGAATTGCATAAAGTTGAATAACGTAAGTGGGAGTCTTGGAACAATTCATGATTTTCATTGTATAATATGGGAAGGTCGCGTAATACTGTTTTAATAAACCTAAAAGATGGGGGTGGGATATGTATGATCGAAAAGAATTTGCTTGATATGGTTTCACCTAAAAATAACCGTAAACGTATGAAAGCTATTGTCACTTCGACATCCACCAAGATTCGTCCTGAAGACGAGATGGTTCTATTGATGAAAACAGCCCGCAATCGTTTCAAAAAAGCCCTTGAATCTGGACAAATTGAAATCATTAACGAGCGTGAATGGAAGCTGCGTTAACATTTAAGAAATAATTTTATTTACTTACATAAACGAAGAAAATTCTGATTAAGAAAGCTATATCTTAGGTCCGAGCACTAACCATCAGTTATATTTGGCACAACATAGTAGGAGATCGGTTCGTTAAATAGTGTTATCGTTGAAAAGGGGATGTCCATCGTCACATGCAACATGACGTTTGGAACATCCCCTTTTTGAATTACTAGAGCGTTAACTAACCTTTCTAATTCACTTCATCCTGCTCTGGCAAAATCAAGCTCTCGGCACCGCCCATATAGGGCCGCAAGGCTACCGGAATGCGTATGCTTCCATCCTCCTGCTGATGATTCTCAAGCAAAGGAATTAGGATACGCGGCGATGCCACCGCCGTATTATTCAGGGTGTGGCAATAGACCAACTTGCCTTCGGCATCCAGGCAACGAATGTTCGAACGGCGAGCCTGAAAATCATGCAGATTCGACGACGAATGGGTTTCTCCGTAGGCATCGCGGCTCGGCATCCAGGTCTCGATGTCATACTGTTTGTACGTTTTCTGAGACATATCTCCGGTACATACAGCGACAACACGATACGGCAGTTCAAGTAATTGCAGCAATTCCTCAGCGTGTCCCGTAATCTCTTGCAGCATGCGCTCCGATTCTTCTGCATCAGGAGCACAGAGAATGACCTGCTCGACTTTGGCAAATTGGTGCACACGGTACAATCCGCGTACATCACGTCCGCCGGAGCCAACCTCACTGCGGAAACACGTCGATACCGCGGCCAGCTTCACCGGCTCCTTAACATCGACTATCTCATCCGCATAATACGAAACCAGCGGCACTTCAGAAGTTCCCACGAGCCACTTGTTCTCCCCTTCAAGTTCATAGACCTGATCTCGACCGGTTGGGAAGAATCCGGTGTTCACCAGCGCATCCTCCCTGACCATCAGCGGAACCTCCATTGGTGTAAACCCATGCTTCAACAGGAGATCAAGCGCAAGTTGCTGTACTGCCCGATGTAATAACAGACCAGCGCCTTTCAATACATAACTTCGCGTACCGCCAATCTTAACTCCACGGGGAATATCGATTAGATCATGCAACTCCCCAAGTTCCACGTGATCTTTGGTGATATACTCGAACGTTGGCACCTCTCCCACACGTCGCAGCTCCACATTATCCGCATCCGACATGCCTTTCGGGGTATCCGGAGATACGACATTGGGTACCAGCCATTGTAGTTTGGTTACTTCCTCCTGCACAGGGGCGAGCCTCGCTTCCACGTGTTCCAACTGTTCATTGAGCTGTTTCACCTGAGCCCGCAATCCCTCGGCCTGTTCCCGATTCCCGGCTTGCATGAGTCTGCCAATGTCCGCGGATAACGTATTGCGCAATCTGCGTCCTTCTTCCGATTCCTGCAAAATTGCCCTGCGTTCCTCATCCCGCTCCAGCAATGTGCGAATGTTGATTTTGATTTTTTTTCCGTCTGCTGCGGCCTGAACCTCTTCTGCATGTGCCCGAATCCACTTCATTTCTAACATGGTCACCGTCTCCTTTGGCTGTAAAAATACAAAGAGCGCCCTCATCCCTTGGGACGAGGAGCGCTCTGCTCGCGGTGCCACCCAACTTGCTGAATCAGGATATCCTGCTTCCAGCCTCTTGGTCCGCGATAACGGGCGGTTCCGGTTAACTTGGGGAAATATCGCTCCCCTGGCGAAAACGCCTCCGAGTTGGATGCTCTTCAACGGCATGGTCCGATCTGTAATTGTTGTGTCTCAGTATATACGAACGTCAGACCAAATTGCAACCTTCTGTATCGATGAGGAATTCATGGCACAACTTTACATGTCCTGTTATGATAGACTTTGTCTCCATGATTACGCTTTATTCTGATTCTCAATTTATGTATATAAGTAGAAGGAGTTCCTTATGAAAAAATTACTGTGGATCGGATGTCTGTCCTATTTCCTGATTGGACTTGCCCACGTTGTACTCGGTTCCATTCTGCCGGTTGCACTTGAACATTACGGCAAAGATTATAGCCATGGCGGAACGCTGATCTTCGCTCAATTTGCAGGATTCCTGGGTGGTGTATTGTTATCTCCATGGCTGAACAGACGCTTTGGTAAACGGGGAGGCCTGTTAATCGCCACAGCGTTGCTCTGTATTGCAGAATTATCCTACATGCTGTTGCCACCGTGGGGCTGGATGTTCGTCATCGCACCCGCAGCCGGCTTCGGATTCGGAATGGTTGAAGCTGTCATTGGCACCATTATCATCGCTGCAATCAAAGACAATACAGCTGTTGCCATGAGTCGACTGGAAGTGTTATTCGGAATCGGGGCGATGGTCATGCCGCTCATTGCCAGCGGTCTGATTGCTGCTGGATACTGGCGCCTCTCCTTTCTCGTTGTTGCGATCTGCGCAGCACTAACCTTTATATTCTGGGCGAAAGGATCATTCGGTGAGCTAGACCAGGTGCTGGATCGACGAGGTTCAAATCATGCTTCGGTACATACGCACTCTGCTGGGACATCGGGTGAGATGCACCCCGCACCTGCCAGTTCATCCGGCCCAACCTATCGCGGACGTAACCTGACTCTGCTAGTACTATTCGTCCTGTTCTTCTTCCTATACGTTGGCACGGAGATGAGTCTTGCGAACTTCATGCCAGCGATCCTGATTGAGAAAATGAACATGAAGGAAGCCGGAGCAGCGCTTAGTGTTACCTGTTTCTGGATTGCCATGTCCGTGGGACGACTCTTCGCCGGGTATATCGCAGAGAAATTCCAATACCGCGTCTATGTCCTGTACAGTTGTCTCGCGTCTGTTCTTTTGTTAATGGTATTTCCATTTACGAACCAGATCTGGTCTGCGTTTCTCATCATCTTGCTACTTGGACTTGCGATGTCAGGCATTTTCTCCATTGCCCTTGTCTTCGCCAGTAAACTGCTGCCCGGAACAGAAGAATCCACACCCAGCATTTTGATTGCCTCAGGCGGGGTTGGCGGTGCCATTCTGCCTTTGACGACGGGGTGGAGTCTTGATCATCTGGCGGTTAATCAGTCTGCATGGATGCTTGCGATCTTTGCAGTTGGCCTGCTTGTCATTAGCGTAATCACGTATCAATGGCAGAACAAACATATGGTCGATCCAGCAACTTAACAGTTATGCATCAATCCAGTTCTGAGAATTAGAATTACCTATTAAAAAAATGAAATGTCTACTGTCATGACTTGACGGTGGACATTTTTTTGTATCGTTACTCTGTTCTAACGAACTTGACACACGCTATTCATCTCCATTTCTGTATGTTTGAAATCTAACGAATCCTAGAGACGTTATTGTAGGTAATTAGCTTCAAATCAAGATCTCGTTGCAGTTTCTTAACCTAATAACGCCGCTGAAATTCGTTAGATTTTTCATTCCTTAAAAACCGGCCTAATAAGGTGTTCTAGATTCGTTAGGGCTGCAATAATGGTGGCAAGTGCCCTATCTTTGCCTCTCTGATCACCTTTCATTAAAAGTGAGAATATGATCTATTCATTTGCACAAGATTGCCCAGGAAATACTCTGGACCCCGTTGAATCACACACTTTTGTTAACGGCAGGCAATACAGGCCCGTTGTCCTTGATGAATTTACCGAATACATATCGCACGAGTGGTCCCAGAATGATTAACTGATATGGAAGCGCCAGGCTGAAGTTGCGAGCGATCGTCTGAAGATAGGTACAGAATATGGAACCCCCACCTAATTGGTCTGCAAGATACGCTGAAATCATTCCATACATGGACATGATCAGAACCATGCCAATCACCATGAAAAATGACATGACGAGCACACCCAAAATCTTGTTGGACTTGTCGAAGGGCAAGGAGAATGCAATCTTTCTCGCCACAGGGCCAACAATGAAAGACTCCACCAGAAACGCGATGACAAAACATAATATGAATTGAAGCAGTATCTCAAGCGGGGACATCTTACCGAGTAACCCACTGTGCCATAGATTGAAGAACATCATGACTATTACCATCCCTATACACATCATTAATCCGAAAATAATTTGTTCCTTCTTGCTTATTGGCAATTCTCTCATCCTCTCTGTTTATCTTCGTAATTATAGAGATGAGGAAAGCCTCCACATAAGTGAACATTCTGTGAACTACATAATAATTGGATGGTTACTCCAGCTGAATTTCACACGTGTAGATATGAACAATCCCCACTTGACAACTAGGTTTTATAAATCTATCATACTCCTTAATATGTCAGGTAACATTTTCCGGTTACATTAACGGATCATAAGGGGGATTACTACGATGAGTTTTCAAAAGCGCATCGACCACGTCGGCATTGCCGTTCGTGATCTGGATACCACACTCCTTTTCTATACGGAGGTTGTCGGATTGGAACTGAAAGACCGCGTGACACATACAAACGGCGTCATTCAGCTTGCCTTCCTCGGCTTCAATGGAAGTAACGAGACAGAGATTGAGTTAATTCAAGGGTACAGCGACAAGCTGCCTGCCGAAGGAACTGTGCACCATTTTGCCATCCATGTGGATGACCTTGATTCTGAATACAAACGCATCCAAGCCACCGAAGCCGAATTTATCGATGGAGAAATCATCACACTGCCTAACGGTTACCGTTACTTCTTCATCTATGGTCCGGAGAGAGAATGGATCGAATTCTTCCAACGTTAAGTACATCAGCAGTGTGTGGACAATTAGATCGGTTCAATAGTGACCTGTGTAAATCCTTTAATGGATGGAATGCTCTACTCGGACCGCACGCTATCCAGTTCCTGACTGGACACGTTCCACCGGCTGGCCTATAATTACACCTAGTAATGCCCGTAACTTCATAGTTTCCCAGGGGAGTCGGAATTGGCCGGCTGAGAGTGTATCCCACCAAGATACTAACCCTTAGACCTGATCTGGATCATGCCAGCGTAGGAATCGGAGTATATCGAAATGGCACAGCCCTATGGCTGAACGCCACCTCTCTAACGCCTGCACGCGTCCCGGAATACGGGGCGCTTTTTTTGTTACTATCGGAAAGTATACGTTTGGAAGCATCGCCTTTCTGATATTGCAAGAAAAACTGCCGCTAAACGCGGTCTGGCTTCCTTGAATGACATCGATGGACGTTTTACTTACGTTCAAAAATAACGTCATCCGGATCTCAACTGGTATAAATCTGTCGATTTATGCAAGATGATTGGATATGAAGCCAAGGAGTACCCCGTGCCAATCGGCCGGACATACCGAAGGAGAGAATCAAAGATGAATTGGCGTAAAACAATGGGACTGTTGCTCTTATGCGTACTACTGGTGACGGTGGCCGCATGTGGCGGCAAAGAAGCTGCCCCGGCAGAACAGAACGGCAGCAAGAATGCGGAAAGCAGCAACGAAGGTGACACTGCCGCCCTGAAAGATATTAAAGTGGTGCTCGACTGGACACCAAATACGAATCATACCGGCCTGTATGCGGCCGTGGATCAAGGTTTTTATAAGGCCGAAGGCTTGAACGTGGAGATTGTACAACCAGGTGCTGGTGGCGCGGATACGATGGTTGCATCAAATGAAGTGCCTTTTGGCGTAAGTTATCAGGAGAGTGTAACTCAAGCCCGCACACAGGGTGTTCCACTCGTCTCCATTGCAGCAGTTATTCAGCATAATACATCCGGGTTCGCTGCTCCGGCGGATCGGAATATTAAATCACCGAAAGATTTCGAGGGTAAAACTTATGGCGGTTGGGGCTCCCCTGTTGAAGAAGCCGTGATGCAATCCATTATGGAAGGCGACGGAGCTGATGTATCCAAAGTGAAAAACATTAACATGGGTGACGCTGACTTTTTCACCGCAATAAAACGGGACATTGATTTTGCGTGGATTTTCTACGCTTGGACGGGGATTGAAGCCGAACTGCGCGGAGAACCGATCGACATGTTATATGTGAAGGATTATTCAGATGCACTGGATTACTACACGCCTGTCCTCGTAACGAACGAGCAGACGATTCAGAACGATCCTGAGCTGGTGAAAGCATTCCTGAAAGCCACCTCCGAAGGATATCAATACGCGATTGATCATCCCGAAGACGCAGCGAACATTCTGATCAAAGCTGTACCGGATCTGGACAAGGAATTGGTGCTGGCAAGCCAGAAATGGCTTAGTCCAAAGTACACGGATGACGCCCCGCGTTGGGGTGAACAAAAACAGGAAGTGTGGCAGAACTACACTGACTGGATGTTTAGCAAAAAACTGCTGGATGAACAGATCGATGTGAGCAAAGCATATACGAACGAGTTTTTACCCCAATAAAAATTGCTTAAGTTTAACTTTTTTACACAAGAACGAAGAGTGCAGAACCCATCTGAAGAAGCGAAGTGTTCGCCTTTATCCCGGATTTCCCCATTGAAAATGGATTCAAGAAATCTGGGGATAACAGTGATCGGAAGAGGGTACTGCAATCGGAGTGATAAGTGTAAACCTGGTTCAATTCATGCAATTTATCACGAAAGGAGCCGTGATCTCTCATGGCAAGCACACTACTTAGCATTCAGGTTATTCCGAAAACGCCAAATGGCGAGAATTCTTATCCTTACGTAGATCGCGCCATTGAAGTCATTCAGCAATCTGGCCTGAAGTATCAGGTGAACGCGCTCGACACCACGATGGAGGGGGAACTGGAGGAACTGCTCGAGGTTGTCCGTAAAATGCACGAGGTACTCGTGGAGGCTGGCAGCCCAAGCATCATCTCTCAGATCAAAATCGCCCATAGCCCAACCGGCTTCAGTATGGACACCCTGACGGAGAAATATCGCTAATGCATGCCTATTTCAAAAGTGTATGGCCGCCCTTTGTGGCGGTTATTCTCTTTATAGCAATATGGCAGGGAGCTGTCTCCCTGTTCCATATTGAGAAATGGATGCTGCCAGCACCGTCCGATATCGCCCGCCAAGCGGCATCCCAGGCCGAGCGACTTGGCATGCATGCCTCCGCAACCATTCAGTTAACGCTGATCGGATTCGCGGCTGGCACAGCGGTCGGATTGCTGATTGCGATGGTGCTGCATTTGGTCCCTTTTCTCAAGTCAGCCTTGTATCCTTTACTTATTCTTAGTCAAAATATCCCGACCATCGCGCTGGCGCCGCTCCTATTGATCTGGTTCGGATTCGGGCTGTTGCCCAAGCTGATTACCATCATCCTAGTCTGCTTCTTCCCTGTCGCAGTGGCGGCCATGGACGGCTTGACCCGTACCGACGCGGCGATGATGAACTATATGCGCATGGCTGGTGCGAAACGTCGCCAGATCTTCTGGAAGCTGGAGCTTCCCCATGCGCTGCCATCCGTGTTCTCCGGTGTCAAAATCGCCGCTACCTATAGCGTGATGGGTGCCATCATTGCCGAATGGATTGGTGCAGACAAGGGTATTGGTTATTATATGATGCTGCAAAAGTCGGCTTATCGCACCGATCGTCTATTCGTGGCAATCATGATTATTGTCGCGCTCAGCTTGCTGCTCTTCCTGCTCATTGCGCTACTGGAGAAGCTGCTCGTGCGCTGGCGGCCACAGAAGCGGTAGTAAAGATGTAATCTGTATATTAGGAAGTGATGATCATATGAATCGGCAACAGGACGCACAAGTCCTGCCTAGAGGAGGAGCAAGCGTAATGGAGCCCAAGCATGGTGAAAAGTTTCACTCGGCTACCCCTGATCAACCTGCCAATGCTACTCCTGCTCTGGTTCCACCTGCACTGGACGTTGTTAATGTTCATGCATCATTCCGCGAACGACGGAGCAGGTTATCGGTTCTGAACGGCCTGTCCCTGACTGTGGAGCAAGGTGAGTTTGTCGCTATCGTTGGACCTTCTGGCTGCGGCAAAAGCACCCTGTTCCATATCATCGGTGGTCTGCTGAAGCCTCAGGAAGGGCAAGTGCTGATGAATGGTCTCGATGTGACGGGCCAACGTGGCAAGATCAGTTATATGCCACAACAGCCTGCTCTTTTCCCGTGGCGTACCATTGAAGATAACGTACTACTTGCTGGTGAAGTAGCGACAAATGCTCCCTCTCGGGCCGAAGCACTTGCAGAGGCTCGAAAGTGGTTAAGCAGCGTGGGTCTTGCCGGGTTCGAGCAGGCCTATCCTCATATGCTGTCGGGCGGAATGCAGCAGCGTGCTGCATTTTTGCGTGCCCTGCTCAGTCCGCAGGAACTCATGCTTCTGGACGAACCTTTCAGCGCGCTGGATGCACTGACACGTAGTGACATGCAGCGCTGGCTGCTCGATATCTGGGAACAGAACCGCCGCTCGGTGCTGTTCATCACCCACAATATCGAAGAAGCATTGCTGCTTGCCGATCGGGTCTATGTGTTATCCAACCGACCTGCAACGGTGCTGCACGAGGTACATGTTCCTTTTGATCGCCCAAGACGAGAAGAAATTACAGAGGAATCCGCATTCCTTGAACGTAAACGGCAGATTGCACAGTGGATGAGAGAAGAACAGCAGAAAGCCCGCCTATCATAATAGCGCGGGTTTTTTAAGTTATTATTTTCCTTTAATGGGTGATCCACCATAAGAAATCCTGCGTAACATAGTTAGAATATAAATGACCACAAGGAGGAATTCCCTCGTGCATGCTCAAGCTTTCGCACCCTTAATTGATGCTCATATTCACTTCGATCAGTATACGCCTGATGAACAACGTGAGATGCTGCTATCGTTTCCGTCTCAGCAAGTCGAAGCAATCATCGCCGTGTCCATGAATCTTGCTTCTGCCCAGGCCAATCTGAAGCTTGCAAAGCAACATCCACGCTACATCTATCCGGCCTTCGGTTTCCATCCGGAACAGGAACTGCCCTCCGTTGCAGAAATGGACCTGTTCTTCCAATGGATTGAGAAGCATATGGGACAAGCCATAGCCATAGGAGAAGTTGGGCTTCCCTATTACAACCGTCAGGAGGCTGAGCAGGCAGGGCAACACTTCGATCAGAGCGGGTACATCGAACTGCTCGAACGTTTTATCCAACTCGCCAAAAAGCATAACAAACCACTTGTCCTTCATGCGGTATACGAAGATGCGGATATCGTCTGTGATCTGCTGGAGCATTATCAATTCCGACGTGCTCATTTCCACTGGTTCAAAGGATCTCGCCAAACCATAAAGCGTATGGCGGACAACGGCTATTTCATCTCTTTCACGCCGGATATTCGGTATGAAGATGAGATTCGTGAACTCGCCCGGCAATATCCATCAGAACAAGTGATGGCCGAGACCGACGGACCTTGGCCCTTCGAAGGGCCATTTCAGGGACGAATGACACACCCGGCCATGACCAGACAGGTCATTCAGGCATGGAGCGAGATCACCGGCATGGGAACCGAGCGGGCAGCCCGTCTCTTTTATCAGAATACGAAGCGTTTCTATGGCTTAACTTGAGTACAATCTGGTAGCAGCAAGCACTCTCGCTTGCCCGTGCCAACACAGCACAAAGAAGCCAGTCGGCTTCGCCACCGACTGACTTCTAATTTACTATATATATATCAGTTTAACTAAATTTTTACACAGGAACGTAGAGGACAGAAATAACCTGAGGAAGCAGAGCGTTCGCCTAAAAGCTTTCTGAAAGAAAGCTACTTCGAAAGCATACGCTATCACTAGATTTTCACCTTCACAAAAATTGGATCAAAAAATCTGGGGATAACAGCGATCGGAAGGTTGTTCTGTCATCGGAGTGGCAAGTGTAACTACCTTCAGTTCAACTTAACGCTTCAAGAATCCTTTGCCTTCCAGGAACGGTCTCACTTGCAACCGTGTTGGCTCAGTCAGGCGCTTCGCCATCAGTTCGGACCATGGGGTCGTTCGTTCACCATTGGTCCGTTCTTTCATGTACGCCGTCGTTGTCTCGTCGTACTGCTCGACACCTTTGATGCTCTGCTCGGCATTATAGCGATTATGATGCAGGACTGCATCCAGTGGCAGACGTGGCCGAATTCCCGTTTCCTGATCTGCAACACCAATGCACATGCCATACACCGGATATACCCCCTCCGGCAATCCCAACAGCTCAGCGACTTCTTCAATCCGGGTACGAAGCCCGCCAATATATACGATTCCAAAGCCAAGTGACTCTGCTGCAAGAGCAGCATTCTGCGAAGCCAGTGCAGCATCAATTGTGGCTACCATGAAATTCTCTGTGGAATCGGCATACGATTCCTTCTCAGGAAGATGACGTTTCGCAGCATCACTCAGCCGATATAGATCAGCACACCATACAAGAAACACCGGACATTCATTGACGTAGGCCTGATTGCCTGCCAATTCAGCCAGCTTGGCTTTTTGCTCTAAGTCCGTCACAGCAATTACGGTATAGGCTTGCACACTACTTGAAGAGGAAGCCATCTGCCCAGCCGCTACGATGGCTGCAAGCTGCTCATCACTCACCGGGTCTGGCTTGAATTTGCGTACAGAGCGGTGTTTCATCATCAACTCAATAGTTTCATTCATGGCTGTTCACTCCCAATCCTCGAAGTACGAACTCAATCGTCTGCTCAGCGAGCTCGTCTGTATTCATATCCTGATAATCAAAGCCAAATCGTGAATTCTTGGCCCGTTTATGCGCCAAAGCCACACCCATAACCTGAAGCATCGCATAAGACACGGACTCGATCTGGAACAATCCCTGGTCCTTACCTTCTTGCAGCAGTTCCTTAACTCGGGTCCAGACGGGGTCCAGAAAACGAAATACGGTAGCTGTGCGATGTGTACGCAGTGTAATTTCAAGCTGTACAATATCGCTCATCTCCCGGTCCGTCATCGTGAACTTCACAACTTCACCAATAATTCGTCGGATACCTTCCACAGGCGAGGACATCGACTCTTCCGCCAGCGAGTTCATCATATGCCCAGGGAAAAAATGCTCAAATAACGCTTCGAACACCTTTTCTTTTCCGCCAAAATGGTATGAGACCAGTGACACATTAGCACCTGCCTCATCACAGATTTGACGAACACTCGTCCCGTCATACCCCTGCTGTGCAAAAAGCTTCTTAGCTGCAAGCAGTATCCTCGTTTTGATATCCAACTCCGGTTCCGTCATTCCGTCCCGCTCCCTCTTGTCCGTTCATTTCATTCGCTCCAGCTCAAGGGCTGTAGTCAGGTAATCTATCTGTCTATTATATTACACCAAGCACCCCGATGAAAATCATCGGGGTGCTTGTCCTATCCTATAAATCCATAATATGGATGTATTAGTTGTTCGCCGCTTGAGCCGGGCTTGGCGCCCCAGCTGGCATGCGTTGTTTTTTCAACAACGTCACGACCAGTGACAAAGCAACTGCAACCAACAGTACAATCACGATAGAGCCCGCAGCAGACTGAACTCCTGGGCCTCCCAATTGCACGCTCAGAATACCCTGAACGGCGTATGTTGCAGGCAGGTACTGCCCAATGCCGCTATAGAAGCTATTCAGCAATTCACGCGGTACCATTGCACCGGAGGATACCAGTTGCAAGGACAGTGAGATGATGTTGAACAGACTTCCTGCTGGTCCGAAGCAGATCAGGAAGAACTGGGAGAAGAACATGAACGTGCACAGGAATAGCGCCTGGAACAACCAGAATGCGACGAATCCTTGTTCAATCTGTCCGCCCAATGCCACGATCAATGATGATCCCAGCAAGGAAACGACCAATGCAGAACCTACGTTAATGACTACTCTTGCGCCAAACAAAGTCAAGCGGGAATAGGTAGATGACAACATACCCATCGCTGTCTGGAGGTTCATCCCCATGATCATGGCACCTACATAGGAAGCCAGTACCATCATCATTGGCACCATCTGATTATTCATCCCGTTAACCGGGTTGATGGACGTTGTCGTTCCTTCCACTCGGGTAGTCAGGTTCGTAGCGGCTTCAGCAGCCTGATCGGCAGGTGCACCTGAAGCAGTTAACACCGTCTGTACCCCTTGTGCTGTAGCTTGTTTGTTAATCGTGTTTGTCACACTTTGTGATACACCTTGCATCATGCTTTTAATCGTAACCGGGTTCGCTTCATTAATCGTGTATTTAATCTCAGCGGTTGAGCCAGCCGTTTGAAGCAATTCGTTAAATCCAGCCGGGATATCCAGCACCATGTGTACTTTGTGATGATTCAGCTGATCCAACGCTTCAGCCGCACTCAGATTGGATACGGTGTGGAAAGGCAGTGTTCCTGCAAGGGAATCTGCGATTCCTTTGGACATTTCACCGTCCTCATTCACAATCGCAACCGTCAATTCTTTCGTACGGTCATTTACTCCCGAATATGCGGTCATCCAGATCACGCTAAAGATCACTTGGAACATAAGTGCTGTTACGATCCCCACGATCACTGGCGGTTTTTTAAACAATGTACGTAATGCCTGCAACATAAAAGGTGTCCTCCATTACTAAAATAGTTCTAATTTGATTTAAACAGTTGTTTGAATCAAACGATCGTTTAAATTTTATGTGAATATGTCCATATTGTCAACTGATTTTTGAAATATTCAGAAAACATAAGCTTTATTCATGAATACAATCGATCCATTTTCACAAAAGAGCATTATGCTATCCTTTTCCCAAAGAAAAGAACACTTATGCCAACGTTTCAGACCTACTTTTCTGGAAATTCAAACCGTATTTTCTCAACAAAAAAACACGGTCCGCCGCAGCGAACCGCGCATTGATTTATCCTCACTTCATTACAATGAGACGTTGAATATATCATTAAACATGGGTCGGTCAGTCATTTCTCTTCAGCTTCATGCGTTGCAGACGCAGCGCATTCAGGACAACCGACACGGAGCTGAATGCCATCGCCGCCCCTGCCAGCCATGGTGCCAAGAAGCCAACTGCCGCAATGGGAATACCAATGACATTGTATCCGAGTGCCCAGAACAGGTTTTGTTTGATGTTACCCATCGTACGCCGGCTCATCTCAATGGCATCTGCAATACTGTTCAGATCACCACGCATCAAGGTAATATCCGCCGCTTCCATCGCTACATCTGTTCCTGTTCCGATGGCCATCCCAATATCCGCTGTGGCGAGTGCCGGAGCATCATTAATGCCGTCACCTACCATAGCGACTTTCAGGCCACTCTCCTGAAGTTTCTTCACTTCCGTGGCTTTGCCTTCCGGCAGAACCTCAGCCAGAACTTTACCGATCCCTGCCTGTTCTGCTACAGCGCGAGCAGTCCGCTCATTGTCTCCCGTGATCATAATGACATCGATCCCCATCGCTTGAAGACGACCGATGGCTTCACGAGAGGTATCCTTAATGGTGTCAGCCACAGCGACGATCCCTGCACACTGACCGTCCACTGCAACCAGCATCGCTGTACGTCCCTGCTCCTCCAGATGGTTCATCTGCTGAACGGTTTCCTCAGCGACATTCACCTTTGCATCTGCGAGCAAACGACGTGTGCCGACCAGAATTTCCTGCCCTTTTAATGAAGCTCGCACGCCGTATCCCGGTATGTTCTCGAACTTCTCTGTTGGGGTCAATTCCAGACCCTTGGCACGGATACCTGCAACAATCGCCTCTGCCAGCGGATGCTCCGAACTCTGTTCAGCCGCTCCTACACGCTCAAGCAGATCGGATTCCGTCCAATTCGGAGCCATGACAACATCGGTAAGGACCGGTTTACCTTGGGTCACTGTACCTGTTTTGTCGAGAACCACAGTCTGAATCTGTTGTGCCGACTCCAGATGTTCGCCGCCTTTGAACAGAATGCCATATTCGGCGGCACGTCCTGATCCAGCCATGACGGAGGTTGGTGTTGCCAGCCCCAATGCACATGGACAGGCAATAACGAGCACGGCAATCGCTTTTTCAAGGGAACCGGCGAAGTCACCCGGACTTGCAAACAGATACCAGATCAGGAATGTCAACGCGGCAATACCCACGACAATTGGTACAAATATGCCTGATATGACATCGGCGATCCGCTGGATCGGTGCTTTGGAGCCCTGTGCTTGCTCGACCACTTTGATGATTTGGGACAAAGCCGTGTCCGATCCCACTCGGGTCGCACGCACTCGTAATACCCCGTTTTTGTTCAGCGTAGCACCTGTAACGGCATCTCCCGGTTTTTTATCCACGGGAAGGCTCTCTCCGCTTAACATGGATTCATCCACAGAGGACTGCCCCTCTTCAACGATACCATCCACCGGGATGCTGTCCCCCGGCTTCACCAAAATCAGATCACCCACCGCCACATATGCGGCAGGAACCATAACTTCCTGTCCATCACGAATGACACGGGCTTCACGTGGAGCGAGTTCAATCAAGCTTTTGATCGCCTGGGAAGAGCGACCTTTCGCCACAGCCTCGAACCATTTTCCCAGTAAAATTAACGTAATTAGAATTGCACTTGTCTCATAATAGAGTTCTACCGAGGGCATGACGGCTGTGCTCGTTCCCATTGCCCCATGATCCATCGTCGTAGAAGGTAAATACCCACTGGATAATGTCAGATACAGACTGTAGAAAAACGCTGCGCTGGTACCCAGTGCGACGAGAACGTCCATATTGGCACTGCGGTTACGTAGGGCTTTGTACGCCCCCACATAGAATTGCCATCCAATCACGAACTGTACTGGCGTTGCCAGAATCAGCTGGAACCAAGGGTTCATGAATAGATCGGGGACATAAATTCCGGATGTGAACGAGAAATGCCCGACCATTGCCCACAGCAACGGAATCGATAACAAAGCAGATATCATCCATTTCCACTTTTTACGTTGCAGCTCACGTTCACGAACCGATTTGGTCTCTTCTTGCGTCAATTGCAGTTCAGCACCGTAGCCCATCTGCTTGATCTTGGCGGTAATATCCGAAGGTTTGAGTGCGCCAGCGGCATATTCGATGTGTCCTGTCTCCAGGGCCAGATTCACATTCGCCTGAGATACCCCCGGTAGTCGGGAAAGACCTTTTTCGATCCGGGCAGAACAAGCAGCACACGTCATACCCGTGATGTTCAGATCAACGGATTCGGACACCGTACCGTAGCCCAATGCTTCCACCTTATCTCGCAACGCATTCACGTTGGTTGTCTTCGGATCATAAGAAACGGTTGCCTGTTCAATGGCCAAATTCACATTGGCCTGCTGCACCCCTTCCATGCGGGACAAGCCCTTCTCCACTCGCGTGGAACATGCAGCACAGGTCATCCCCGTGATGTGCAGTGTTGTCTTTAGTCCTGGCGCGTCTGCCATAGGCGGCATTGGTGTGGGTTCAGATGATCTGTCCGTTGGTTTATTGGTTGAGTTATCCATCATGTCAGCTCCTTTCATATCGATTCAATTTATTGTATGTTGCATTAACATACCCCTTAGGGGTATATATTAGACAGAAAATTAGGCTTAAACCTAGCTCGTGGGAAAGGCCTTTGACCTCTTTTTCGCCCATGAGAATGTTCGGTTTAAGCCTGTGATGCAGTTAGACTACATCGTACCCCTGATCTTCAATCGCAGCCTTAATCTGATCCACGTTCACTTTCTGCTCGTCATATTCCACAGCTACCGTTCCCGCTGCCAGATCAACCTGACCGCTCGCCCCAGCATTCTTCACAGCTTCTTCAACCGACTTCACACAGTGATTGCAAGACATTCCTGTAACGCTCAACGTAACATTAGACATTGTAAATTCCTCCTTGGGGTATATTAAAATGATAACTTGATCTAGTAACTTTGATATAGCTTACTTCATTAACTTCCGCATCGTAACCAGCAGTTCATCCACAACCTCATGTTCACCAGCCTGAATGCGTTCAACGATACAGCTCTTCATATGGCCTTCAAGGAGAAGCTTGCCTACCGAATTAAGAGCAGACTGAGCCGCCGCAATCTGCGTCAGCACATCATCACAGTACGTATCCTTCTCGATCAATCCCTTGATCCCGCGAATCTGTCCTTCCACACGGTTCAAGCGAGAAACCAGGTTACTCTTCATCTCCTGCGAATGGTGACTCTTGCGCACATGCTTCCCATCACTGCCCTCGGCATGACAGGATACCGCTTCTTGATCTGTACCCGAAGCTTCAGTTGAATCAGTTACGGAGGATTGCAAAGGTTCCTCGGGATGGCTCTGATGATCCATCATGAACACCCCTTTTCTTTCGTTCTTTTCTAAGAGTAACATACCCCATGGGGGTATTCAATAGTATTCTGATATTTTGTTTAAAATGGATGAATCCTTCCTAATTAAACAGAGCATGAGCCAACTCAGCTGCTTCAAATGACATCTCTTTCTGAATAGTTATGATCCGGGCACGGGTACTTATTTTCTGATCAAGCTCCTCATTACTATCTGAAGCAGTACATGACTGCTCCACCCATTTTAACCACTCAGGAACTTCCCACAGACTTCTAGCTGAAACTGCGACACAGTATCCATATCTTGCAAGTCTTTTATCGCCTATCCACCCTGCTGTCCGAAGTCCGTGCACGTAGCGATCGAACACTTCCTCTTTAACTGCAGATATGTCCTCTGCTGCAATATGCCCAAAACTTGCGTTAACCCCAAACAGCTTCCCTAATTCTTCACCAACGCCAGAAATACTCATGAATTGCCAATCGATGAGAGTAAGTACGCTATCGTCCAGACGTTCTGATGGCAAAAATATATTGCCTTTACCCAAATCCTGATGTGACAGAACTCGTGGTAATTGTTCAAGTGTATTTAAAATCTTGTCCATTTGCTCGCTATATTGGTTGAACCACTGCCAGATCGAATGGGCCTGCTCCTGTATACTTCCTGCAATGGCATACCTCTCGGAACCACCTACGCCAATACGCCTTCCTCTAGCTCCAGTATCATCATCACCAAATCCACTTTTCAATTTAGGTTCTTGGATTGAAGGGGCATACTGACGACAACCCCTAACCCAGGATTTGAGCCAATATGGACAGATCCATTCTTGTTGGGGTAGTGAAGTTCCCGTGAGATAAGCTCCGTGAAATTCACCAAGGCGTTCCGCAATCCAACCCCAATCGTCCAGAGGCCAGACATGATCACACTTCGAGTGACCAGACACATCTTCCATCCACAACCCAATGGTTTGATCCGGTCTATCCTGTATAGCGAAACAGCGTGGAGCTATGATACGCCTTGGTAAATGATCGAGTAGCCCTGATGAGAATATCTCTGCTTCTCTTTTCCAATAGTTATGGTATGTAACATCTTCCTTCTCTGCTGAGTCCGGTTTAATGCATTTCAAAATAAGTGACCATGACAGCGATGCTCCAACTACGGTAGCCGTTCCACGAATTCGATAAATACCTGATGTGGTGAAATTAAGTAGCCCTGGATTGATGCTTTCAACTTCCCAACATTGTATTACTGTGTCAGGCTCCTCCAACAGTTTTTGCACACTGCGAACAAGATATTCCACATCCTCAGTAGATTGCAGAATGCTATTCTGGCCCAGTTGTTCTTTTTCATTAATGCTTCTCATCCCCTTCATGCACCTCCCTCCCCTCCATGCCAATGTTCCTATCACTCTACTGGTCCCGCCTTACAAGGTATACTCCATCCTGCTGCTGCGGACGACCAGACCCATCTGTTCATAGAAAGCCTGTGCGCCAGAGTTAAACGTCGACACGGATAATTCCACGCTGTCAGCCTGAAGCTCTCTCCCTAGCTCGATGAATGCTTGTAGTAACTGTTTGCCTGTTCCTTGACCCCGATGCTTGGTATCCACTACAAGTTCATGGATGTATAACATCTTGCGGTCCACCATTAATGGGTTATCTTGAATAATACTTAACTGCGCACTCCCGTAACCCAGAATCAAGCCCGTTTCCAAAGACTCGGCAACATACAGGTACCGCTTGTCCGTTTCCAGCAGTTCGGTAAACTCCTTTTCCACCATTCTGGTCTCTAACGCTCTGTATATATCCGGGCGCGCCTTAACATGCATCTGATGTAGCTCATTCATCAGTAATGACACGCCAGAGTAGTCCCTCATTTCTGCCTTTCTGATGTTAATCGTCCCAGTACTCATCCTCATCACTCTTTCATCACATGAATTTTACATTATTATACAACCAAAAAGCAGATACCATAAGGGTACCTGCTTCGCTAAATTTATCTTCATTCCATCAAGCCCATGTGATGCTCATTGTTTATTTTTTCGAAGAAGTATTTCCTTCATTAAAAGCAACAGGTGATGGCTTCGCTGCCCATTCGTCCGCCTGCGGCTCAATGTCGACTCCGCTTAAAATTTTCTTTTTCTCCATTAAGGAATCCCCGTCTTCATCCAACTTGTTGCGAATTTCCGCCTCGTCCTGAGGTTGATTGTTCTGTGTCATCGTAGAGTCCTCCCTTTTTTCGTATTCATGTTGATGTTCCTTTATATAACGTGCCCAATTTCTGCATTATCATTCTCCGCGAGAGGCAGGCGTCAGAGCTAACGAATCGTACACACCTTATAAGGGAAAATATGAGCAAAATGAAAATGTAACGAATCTCAGACACGTTATATCACGGTAATTCATCGAATTGGTTGGAAAAAAGGGGCCTATCCAGGCATTAGCGTGCCTAAGATTCGTTAGGATTTCACACTTGCGATTTCCGCCCGAATAAGACGTGCTGAGTTCGTTAATTGGATACACTCTCTTTAAAGCACAAAAAAAGGCATCCCACTGGTCATTTTCATGACCTTACGGGATGCCCTCTTTCCTTATGTCCATCTCAGCTGGACGTTTAACCGATTAAATTACTGGTTTTGTATCATGCTTGATCCTGGCGAGCAAGCGCGGCTAGTGCACGTAACGCAGCATTAATCTCGTGCTCCACCGCTTGTCCAACCGCATCCGTATGCGGATCATACTCGGCAGCCAGATCGCTGTCTGCGAATCCATCGATCGCGACAATGGCTCCGGCGCGAGCACCACGCAAGGTGCTGACGATGTAGAGGGCCGCAATTTCCATCTCGGCCCCAAGCGCTCCAGCCTGCTTGTACTTGCGGTGTGGAATCTCTTCCACGCCTGCAAAGAACGCATCCAGCGTTACGGTAATACCAACGCCCACTTTGCCTGCAAAGGTTGCAGCATCTGCGCTCTCCTGCTCACGAGCAGCCGCGACCAGTGCTTGCGTCACACCGATATCCGCTACTGCTGGGAAACCATCCGGCACCAGTTGGCGAGTCAACCCATCCGAACGAACAGCGGCTGTACTCACAATCACACTACCTGCCGGATAATCGGCTGTATACGATCCCGCTGTACCAACACGAATCAGAGTCGTTACACCCGCGCGAATCAATTCCTCGAAGCAGACAGCTGCTCCAGGTGAACCTACACCATGGCTGACGACAGCCATCTGTACCCCTTCATACAAACCAACAAACGTGCGATACTCCCGACTGAACGCCAGTTCTTTCACCTGCTCCAGCTTGCGGGAAATCTTCTCTGCTCGTGCCGGATCACCACAGACGATGGCGTATGCCGGCATGTCTTCCGAATGAATCTGCAAAATAGGCATCAACATATCAATCAAACTCCTTCTTCGTCCACTCGTCTTCCGGAATCGGCAGATCTTCACCCGAGAAGCGTTGTTCCTTGAACGGATCAGCAAAGTGGTGGAAACCATTCACTTCCCAGAATCCGTTCCGGTCTTCTGTCATAAACTCCAGACCACGTATCCACTTCGCACTCTTCCAGAAGTAGAGTTGTGGCACGACCATACGGAGCGGAAAACCATGCTTGGGCGTTAGTGGCTCGCCGTTATATTTGAATGCAAGCAATACGTCATCATGCATCAATTCTTCAAGCGGTACATTCGTTTCATAATCGTAATCTGCATGGATCATGACGTATTTCGCTTCCGGCTTAACCCCCAGAAGTTTCACAAAATCGGAAAAGCGAATCCCTTCCCACGGCGTATCGAATTTCGACCAGCGTGTGACACAGTGAATATCACTCACCGTGTTCACCTGTGGCATCGCCTGCAACTCAGCTAGGGAGAAGACCTTCTCCTCTTCAACTTCGCCGAACACCTTCAAGTCCCATGTGGACAGGTCATATTCCGGCACTTCCCCTTCATGCAGAATCGGGAATTTCTCCGTCAGCATCTGTCCCGGCGGCAGCCGATCTCCGTGATCGTTACCTGTTTTGGATGCCGGGCTTTTACTTTTTTTCAAACGTTCAGCCTTGTTATGCAAGTTGGATTCCTCCTTCATCTTCTGTCTCTAGCATAGGCATTCAGGAATTAACGCGAGCTTCCGCCCGCTTTCAGTGCATCCTGTGCATAGGTACGGTCTTTGAAAAAGAACATCGCGACCAGCGTCACAATATACGGCAGCATCAACGTGAAATGCGTTGGCAGGGAGAATCCTTGCAGACGAATACTCAATGCTTCCATGAAGCCGAACAGCACACTGGAGCCCATGACGCCAAGCGGATTCGCTTGCCCCAGCATCGTTGCCACCAGCGCGATAAAGCCACGACCAGCAGTCATGCCTTCGGTAAACATCGTCACCTGACCGAGCGACAACTGCGCTCCAGCCAGAGCACACAACACGCCGCACATCAGAACGGCACCATACTGGATGCCACGTACCTTGATCCCAATGCTCTGTGCTGCAATCGGGTTCTCACCGACCGAGCGCAGACGGAAGCCAGATACACTTTTGAAAAGGTAGAATTGCAGTCCAATCACGAGCACAATGCCGAGGTAAACCAAAGGACTATGTCCCGATAATACATCGCCCACCCATGGAATGTCCTTGATCAGCGGAATATCCCACTTGGGAAGTCCCACCATGTCTTTGTCGTAGTATGCACCTTTTACATCAAAAATCGCACGCAGTGCAAAGGTCGTCACACCCGCAGCCAGGAAGTTGAGCGAGATCCCGACCACGATGGCGTTGGCCTTCAGATTAATACTTATAAAGGCAAAAAGCGCCGAGAATAACATCACAATAATAATGGAAAAGAGTACAGCCAGCAGCACATTGCCAAACAGATAATTACCGACAATGGCGGAGAATGCACCGATCAGCACCAGTCCTTCGAGACCGACGTTGAACAGACCGACACGGGAACATAAAGCCCCACCGAGCGCTGCAAGCAGGATTGGAGTCATAATCCGCAAGGTTGAGCCAAACATGGCTGCATCAAACAGTTGTTGCATTGGACTTTTTCTCCTTTCTCCGCTTCAGGAATGAATAACCGATCTGAGCTGATACAAATAACGTCAATACGGCCTGGATGACACTGCCCACTTCCAGCGGCACATCCGTATTCCGTTCCATCCCCATGGCACCTGTCTGTAGCGCAGCGAGTAAAATGGCTGCCACAGCTGTACCAAGTGGATGCGAGCGGGCAAGAAGCGTCGCCATAATGCCGCTCCATGCGTAACTTGCTGATGACAGCGAGCCATCAAGGAAACGGTACTGTGTACCGAGGACTTCCCCTGCACCCGCGAGTCCAGCAAGTCCGCCACTGATGACCATGGACAGCATCATCATACGAATGCGGCGAACACCGCCGTAGGTTGCAAAGGACGGATTGCTGCCGAGCATGCGAATCTCGTAACCAGTCACCGTTTTGTGCGTGAACCAGTAGATCAGAATAGCTGCTACAATGGCAATGATGAAGCCTGCATGCAGTCCCATGCCCTGGAACAACTTCGGCAACCAGATACTTTGATCAATCATGGGTGTCTGAGCCATCGCAGCTGATCCAGTCCGATCCTTGAATGGATAAGAGACCATGTATCCGCCAAAATAAATGGCAATATAGTTAAGCAGTAAGGTTGTGATCAACAGATTCATACCGAAGCGTGCATCCAGCCAACCTGCAAACAGGGACCAGATTCCCCCGGCAACAATACCTGCCACAATTGCAGCAATACACACGAACCAGCCTGGCCCTGGCAGATAGAGCGCCGTGAGCGCAGCACTGAGTCCGCCGAGAATCATCTGACCTTCGGCTCCCATGTTGAAAAACCCGGCACGGAATGCAAGCGCCACACCCAGTCCTGCCAAGATAATTGGCGTGGAACGAGCCAGCGTATTCGTGAAGAAGTAGAAATTGCCGAAGGCCCCTTTCCACATCTCCGCATACGTATCCACCACATTACCGCCAACGATCAGAATCGCCACAGCCCCTGCAATCAGACCGATGAATACGGCAAGCAGCGGCTGTACGAGTCCGCGAAGTGTTTCTTTTACCCGATTCATATCCGCTCTTTCCCTCCCGCCATTAACAAGCTGATCTGTTCCTCTGTCGCTTCCTCTGCTCGCAGTTCTCCGGCAATCTCGCCTTCATACATGACAATAATCCGATCAGATAATTGCAAAATCTCGGACAGCTCCGATGAAATGAGTAGAATACCCGCACCCTCACTGCGTTTGCGCAACAATTCAGCATGGATCGTCTCCATAGCACCGATATCCACACCACGAGTCGGTTCGGCTGCAATCAGAAACGGTGTATCCTGTGCAAATTCACGGGCAGCAATCAGCTTCTGCAAGTTTCCTCCCGACAGAAACTGTGCCTTGGTCTCCGCAGAACCCGTCTTGATGCTGAACTGTTTGATCCAGCTCTCTACCATCGTTCTTGCTGCTTTGGCTTTGATGATGCCACGTGACTGCAATCGATGATGGTGTCCCATCAGTCCATTCTCGCGAACGCTTGCGTCCTTGGCCGCTCCCCACATATAACGATCTTCCGGGATATGAGCAAGTCCATGCTCCCGAATGCGCCGCACAGGCCAGTTTGTTGTATCCTGCCCTGAGAGCAAGACACGACCATTGTCTGCCTTACGCAGTCCGGCAATGACCTGAATCAGTTCCGACTGGCCGTTACCCGAGATGCCTGCTATACCAACGACCTCGCCTTTTCGTACCTCCATGTGGATGTCCTTGAGCGCCGAACGATCCTTCGCTCCGGACAAGTTGACTCCTTCGACCTGAAGCACAGCTTCTGCTGGTACTGATGGCTGCTTGTCCATACGCACAAGTTCACGACCAACCATCAGACGAGATAATTCCTCCACATGTGTATCCTTGGCTTCCAGCGTTCCAGTCACCTGACCATCCCGAAGCACTGTGATCCGGTCGGCTACATCCATGACTTCTTGAAGCTTATGTGTAATCAGTACAAAGGTTTTGCCCAGCTTGGCGAGAGATTTCATGTTCGCCAGCAGTTCCTTCACTTCCAGCGGCGTCAACACCGCTGAAGGTTCATCCAATATAATGATGTCTGCGCCCTGATGCAGCACCTTGAGGATTTCAACACGCTGCTGCATGCCGAGCGGGCATTCGGACACTTTTTTCCACGGGTCAACCGGCATGCCATATTGTCTGCCAAGCTCGTTCACCTGGGCCGCTGCTTTTTTGCGGTCAAATGCACCTGCCTTAGCCGGTTCGCGTCCGATCACAATGTTCTCCGCCACCGTAAAGGAAGGGAACAGCATGAAATGCTGGTGCACCATGCCGATGCCACTTGCCATCGCCTGGGAAGGCGTGGCAAAGCTCACCTCGCGTCCACGGACTTTGATTGTACCTGACGTGGGCTGTTCCATACCGTACAGCATGCGCATCAGGGTTGTTTTCCCGGCTCCGTTCTCACCTACCAGGGCATGAATCTCTCCCTCACGCAAATTAAAACGGATGTCACGGTTAGCGGTGAAGCCGCCGTATTTCTTCGTAATCTGCTCCATCTCCAACAGCATATCTCGCGTTCGCTCCCCTCGGTCTCGGTCATTTAATAGCAGCAAAACCGGCTGCCTGATCGGGCAGCCGGCTGATCAATTCCATCACTCATTCATTGAAAAGAACATTCAAAACTATTGTTGCAATGGATCTTTGACTACGATTTTGCCGGATACGATATCATCGTTGATTGCTTTAACTTGGTCGATCACTTCTTGTCCAACAAAAGCATTCAGCGGAGATTCGCTATCACGAGTAACGTAAGTCAGGCCTACACCGTCTTCTTTCAAACCGTAGTTAACAGCGCCTGCTTTGAAGTTGCCTTCTACGAAATCTTTCACGGTCTCATAAGCAACTGTATCGGTTGATTTCAATTGAGACAATACGATATGCTCCGGGTCTTCAACTGTGCGGTCCGTATCTTGACCTGAAGTGTAGAAGCCTTTTTCTTTGGCTGCTTCGAACACGCCGAGATCACCTACAGCGGATGCGCCAGCGATGAAGTCAGCGCCTTTGCCGAATTGTACCAGTGCCAATTCTTTTGCTTTGGCCGGGTCATTAAATCCACCTACATAGTTCACGAGGAATTCTGCGTCTGGATTCACGGATTCCAATCCTGCTTTGAAACCTTCCGTATATTTCTTGATCAATGGTACATCCATTGCTGCGATCATGCCGACTTTATCTGTTTTGGTGGACAATCCAGCAGCTGCACCAAGCAGATACGCCCCTTCATATTCACGGAAACCAACGCTACGTACGTTAGGCAGATCCACTGTTGTATCTACAATTGCAAAGGACTTGTCCGGATTTTCTGCAGCAACTTTCTTCAATGCATCTTCTGCCTGGAAAGTGGCTGTAATAATCAGATCATAATTCTCGGCAACCGCAGCACGCAGATTTTGTTCAAATGCTGCCGGGTCTGTCGATTCAATCGTCTTGGTATCTACTTTGAATTCTTCGCCTGCTTTTTTGAAGCCTTCATCCATCTGTACAAAGAAAGGGTTAACCCCTATTTTTTCGGGAAGTACGAGGGCCATCCGAAGAGATTTCTCCGAATCACTGCCTTGGGCGGATTGTTCGTCTTTGGAAGCCGAATTCCCACAAGCTGCCAACAAAATAGCCAACATGATGATCGATAAGACGAACGATAAACCTCTTTTCATTTTGAAAATACCCCTTTTCAACATTCTTTTTTCTTATCCTAGCGGATACTGTCGATCCTTGTCAATAAATCTTTGAGCGTATACACTCAATTAGAATATAATTGACGATTTGCTTTCTTCCAACCTCTGGAAAGCGCTCTGTATCAAGCTTTTTTTTCGTTGACATCCAGCGCGTCTCCGTGCTAAAGTCAATCCAATTATTCTATTCATATAGGATTTGTCAGAATTATAACGCAAAGCTGATTATTTTCCAACCCATTTTAAGGAGGCTATTCATTTGAAAAAAATCACCCAGATCACACTGGCGGCCCTGCTCGCCGCTCCGGTAACACTCGGCAGCCTAAGCTTGCCCGCTTCTGCTTCTGCAGCATCTGCAACTCCGGCTAAACCAACCACCTCACAAAGTGTCAAAGGACCGGTAGCCCAGGCTCCTGTTGCTTATACGGAAAGCGCAGCGGATTTTGCTCAATTCTTGCAAGCGAAATACAGCATTCAATTGCCGCAACAGATTACCAAAGGTGATTTCATTCAAGCCATTGCAGCCATCACGACAGCAGCTCAAGCAAGCGACAGTGCAGCTGAGGCTCCAGCCTTTACCGATCTAGCCTCTGGTGATTCTTCCTATGATGCTGCCGTATCCTTATACAATAAGGGGGTTCTTACAGGTACAGAAGTACGTGCCAAGGATCAACTGAGCGCCTATGCAGCTGTCTTCATCGCGGTAAAAGCAGCTGGATTCAAGGAACTCGCCTATACATATCCTGCTGAGAAAACAGCCAAAGCACTTGCCAAGGTGGGCATTAGCCCAAACCGTGTTCAGGGACAAGCCGCACAGGAACTGGCTGCAGCGATTGATACAGGTCTAATTCCCGAAAGCCTGTACCCTGCTCTTCTTAAGGGTGGCGTAGCAAGTAAAGATTTCTCTAATACGTTGCTTGGACGCGTTCTGATCAGCCAAGGAAAATATAAACACGAGATTGGACGTTCCGGTGATGCAGACATCTACTCCAAACTGTATGCTGCATATCGCACAGCGGATCTGATCGAGTCACCTGAACTGAGAAAAATTGTGGATCAGGCCCTGCGAGATGATCTCGTCACAGGTTACAACCTAAAGGATAGCCGCTTTGATTCCAACTTTATCGATGAGCTGACACTTACTTACGGCCACGATAATATCCAACACGCTGTACAATTGATTGGTTTGCTGCGTAGCGAAGGTATTGATGCTGATGTACAATTCCAGCCGAAGACATCTGCCTTCATTTATTTGAAGGAATGGGGCGAGCCGAAAGAAACGCCTGACTATAAAGTGACACAGATCGAGAATGGCAACTATATTGCCTCTGCGAAGGAATATGACATTCAATTCGAGTTCAACAATGCGGCAGACAAAGTTCGCTTCAACGACATTGTTCTTAAATATGCCAAGAAGAACAGCGATAGCACATCTCCACTGATTCTCAGCTCCTGGTGGCAGCCGCTGTATTATTCACCAACTGCTTTGGCGAACTATCCGGTCATTTCCAATAATAAGATTGCGCTTGGCAATTACTATGCTCAGTCCTTCTCTCTGAAAGAGAATGCCAAAGCCATTCGTGAAGGCTTCCTGAAGCTGGCACCTGATGCGGATATTACGACGTATGACTTCTGGGTGGATCAGCCTTTCTTCAACTATCTGAACGGTGGATCTGAATAAAATAAATTCCGTCTTCAACCGAATTTAAAGCTCGTATTTTGGCATCATAAGTAGCCGTCTTTACCGAATTTCACAAGGGTTTCGACCTATGGATTCGTAAAGACGGTTTTTTGTTCAGCATTTTGCAAATTTCTTCTAGAAAATCATTTTTCTCATGCAGGAATTACCAATATAAGGTCGAATCCTATATGTACATAAACACGCAATTACATTGCATATCTCCGCACGAACAGGAGTTACTCATGGTATATGACGGTATTCTACTCGGCTTGATCGTTGGATTTTTACGGGGCGGGTTGCGACATGGGCTCAACCAGTTTGCAGCACTCAAGCTACGAAGTGGTTGGATTTTCCCTGTATTGCTACTTATCCAGTTCTTTATTTTCTATTTGCAGGAACGATTCGAATGGGTGGCTTCCATTAATGGTTACCTCTTTGCTGCCGTCTACATTACAGGGCTCGCATTTCTGTGGCTCAACAGGCATCATACCGGTTTCATGCTCATCTGGATTGGGGTGTTTCTCAATTTTGCCGTGATGGCTGTCAACGGTGGGCGCATGCCGGTTTCTGTGGAAGCTTCCGCTGTGTTGGGACCGTATTATGTAGACATGCTTCGGGAAGGCGGAGCCGTATCGAAGCATTTCATGATGGATGCGTCTACACACCTGCCTTTTCTCGGTGATATCATCCCACTGTCCAGCCCTTATCCACGGACTCAGGTGATTAGCATCGGTGATGTGGTCATGAACGTTGGCATATTCCTATTTATCCAGTACATGATGGTGAGTCGGGACAAAAAGGCTGTGCAACCGGCTAAAACTCATCAGGCTTGAAGAAGATCAGTCAGACTCCAAGGAAGGGAGGTCTTCTCCATGAAAAAATTTGAAGGTGTGAAATATTCCCGCATTGTCATCAACGCAATCATCGTGGCTTCTGTCGTTGTGGCATTAACTTCGGGATACAAGCTGGGCGGCTAGTATCCATACCGCCAAACAAGACAAACAGGCTGCCCGCGGCCTGTTTTTTCTTTCTGGATTTTTGGTAGTCAACTTGATATGTTATACATCTATATAGTATACCTCTATACCAGCGCACCAATTATATATTGAACTGAACATTTACACTAGAACGGAGAGGACAGAAATAACCTGAAGAAGCGGAGCGTTCGCCTTTATCCCGGGATTTTACCTTTTGGAAAAAAAATCAAAAAATCTGGGGATAACAGCGATCGGAAGGTTGTTCTGTCATCGAAGTGTAAGTGTTAATACCTATCAGCTCAATTTATATACACATCAAGAGTAGACTAAACCCAAGCAGGAGATTTTTTATGAACTTTATTCGTAACCTTATCCATAAGGCAGATCGAAGCAGTCTGTATGTTATTTTGCTTAGCTGCACCGGTATCGGTGTTTTTCTGTACATGAACAAGTGGTCTTATCTTCATCTATCCACGTCAGATTGGGTTATGGTCTACACCATGCTGGGTGCGGCGTTGATTCTGGATTATTTCACGTTCCAGATTCCACCCAAAGGCAATCAGCAATCCATGGACTCATCGGTGTACCTTGCCTGTATATTCATGTTTGGCGGAGCGTTCAGTCTGTCCGTGCTGCTACCTGTCTCCATCATCCTGCTCATCAAAGAGCGCAAGCTCACCTGGTGGAAACACATTGTCAACTTCAGCATCTACAGTCTCATGATTACAGGAGCAGCTGCCGTGTTTGAATGGACGGGTGGTCAATCGGGAACGTTGAATGGGTATAACCTGTTTCCTTATTTCGCAGCGCTCGCAGCCTACTTCATTATTAACACGATCACGCTCGGCTTGTTCTTTCATTTCTCCACGAAGGATGCATTACAGCAGATGAAGCGGGCATTCGTTACCGAATCCTTGCTGGTTTATCTGTGTACGCTGATTCTGGCGCTTGTCCTGACAATTTTGGTTGTGCACAATGGCGTACTGGGCCTGTTATTGTATCTGAGTCTCAGCATTCTGCTCTCCCACGCATTCAAGCAATTGTTTGTGATGTATCAAACGATTGAGGAAAAGGCCAACACTGATCAACGCACAGGCTTGTTCAACCATAGTTATTTCGAAAGCATGTTAGAAAGTGAACTGACTAACGCCCGTACGCAGGGAACCCCGCTCTGTCTGGGACTATTAGATATCGATGATTTCAAAAAGTATAATGACCGGTTTGGTCACCTTCAAGGTGACAGCCTGCTGGCTCTGCTTGGAGATTTTCTGATGCGAAAGACGGAAGGTACACCTGTTACCGCATTTCGTTATGGCGGGGAAGAGTTCACGTTGCTCATGCCAGGCATGGAGTTGGACGAATCCTACAAGTTCATGAACAAGCTGCGAAAGCAACTGAATGATACGCCGTTTGAAGGCGTTGAAGTGTTTCCGCACGGTTGCCTCTCCTTCTCGGGCGGCGTCGCTCCCTATCAGGTGGATATGTATAACAAATCCCAGCTCGTGGATCAGGCCGATAAAGCACTGTATTATGCGAAGAAACAAGGCAAGAACAACGTGCACCGTCACGGCAGCAATGATGGCATGGAGCACGAGATTGATCTGGTACAGGATGTTCGTGACATCGAGCAGCAGCTCAATCTGTTCAGATACAAGGATATGGATACGTTCAAACATTCCAAACGGGTTTATAAATACGCACTGGATATCAGTGAATTGCTCAAGCTGGACAATGCGGAGAAACGGCGTTTCGTGCTGGGGGCATTAATTCATGACATCGGCAAACTGGAGATTCCCTGGTCCATTCTGAACAAGAAGGACAAGCTCACCGCAGAAGAATGGGAAACAATCAAAGGGCATGTCACTTGGGGCAAAAAAATGGTGATCACGAACGATCGCTTCGCCGATCTGATTCCGTATATTGAACTGCATCACGAGCGCTATGATGGCAAGGGCTATCCTTATGGTCTGAAGGGTAACGAGATTCCCCGGCTGTGCCGGATGTTGACCGTGATCGACTCCTTTGATGCCATGACGACAGAGCGCCCGTATCAGGAGACGAAGAATGTGGAGGAAGCCATTCGGGAGCTACGCGCATGTTCGGGATCACAGTTCGATCCGGAGCTTGCCGAGTTGTTCATTCGATATATTGAGAAAAGAACCGCTCAGCAACAGTTGCTGTAAGTTAAACGAAGCTTCTTCTATATTCCCTTAAAAAGTCAAAGCGCTATCCCCGGTCTGATCGGAGATAGCGCCATTTTCATTTTCATGGAATGAATCGTACACCAGACAACTTCATTCTCGTGCAGATTCTACATTAAGATTTGGTATTCATCTCATGTGAGGTCTGATGCAGCTCTTTAATCATCTGCTGCAAAAACATGTTGTCTTGGCGACTGATACCGTGCTGATTGTCTTGAACAAGCATCTGATGAATGTTCTTTTTGAGCAATTCACTGCGACGTTCCAATACTTCTTGACTCATGTTGTTGCGTCACTCCTTAACATGTTTTGTAATGAATTCACGTTCTATATTAAGTATAGAGGACCTTCTCCGATAGGGAAAACGGACTCAGCCTTCCTCAGCTGGATACACCAACCCTCACCTAGCGTGACAACATTTCACCCCTTGTCATTCTTAGATATCCTTCTAAATACTCCCTGATCCTCCCCAGGTTTCTCCAAAGACACAGACTAGGGTCTTGGACAAGCTTGCGTTATAATGGTCCCATCCCTGCATAATTAAAGTACGTTATTCAGCTAATCCTAGATCAAAGGAGTTCTGCATTCATGTCCTATAAACAAATCAAATGGATGATTCTGCTGATCCCCACATTCACAGTAGGCATCTGGGAATATATTCGCCATCAGTTCCTGATGCCGTACCTTTCGATGGATGCCGGAAACTGGCTAACGCCCGTCATCGTTTACCTCGTCAGCGTGACTCTGCTCAGCAGATTATTCCGCATGCTTGAAGGTGCCAGGGCTGCTCTGGAGCAAGAACGTGCTGCCAAAGCCGCACTGGAAGCCCGCGATCAATTGGCCAGAGAGCTTCACGACGGCATATCCCAGTCCCTTTTTCTGCTGTCGGTCAAAACGGATAAAGCGGGCCGTAGTCTGGCCGGAAGCGGGCATGAGCATGAGATCCAGGAGATTCAAAAAACGGTGCATGAAGTCAATACATACGTGAGGCAAGCCATTGCCCAGTTGCGTTATGTTCCCTCCTCTACGGTGGCACCCGAGATTATCTCACTACATGCGCAGGTTGAAGTGCTCGTCAAGGAGACAGTACCTGGCGCACAGATTCACTGGGATCTAAGCGGTGTAACGTTCACTGCCAAGGAGCAAGTGGAACTGCTGGCCTGTATCCGGGAGGGTTTACTAAATGTACGCAAACATGCGCAGGCTACCCGCGTACAGATTCACGCGGAGGGTAACCCGATTGCCTGGTTCATTTATATTCAGGATAATGGGAATGGACTAAGTGGAGATCCTCTTCATCTGAAGGATCGGTACGGACTGCGAATTACGAAGGAGCGTGCTGCCGAGATGGGTTGGTCTTTTACCCTCGATTCAAGACCGGGGCATACACGAATGACGATTGGAAAGGAGCATGCCTAACATGGAACATGTACGTGTATTGGTTGTTGACGATCATGCGCATGCGCGTGAAGCGATTTGTAGCATTTTATCCGAGGATAGTCTGTTTGAAGTGATTGGTACAGCTTCGAATGGACAGGAAGCGCTGGAGCTCACCGGACAATGGATGCCTGACCTGATCCTGATGGACGTGCAGATGCCTGACATGGATGGGCTGGAAGCTACCCGTCAGATCAAGCTACGCTTTCCCTATGTTATTATCGTGATGGTCACGGTATCGGATGATGTGAGCTTTCTGTTCGAAGCACTGAAACAAGGAGCTCAAGGGTATTTGCTGAAAAATCTAACGCCTTCCACCTGGCTGGAGTACCTGCGCGCCATCGTCAGTGACGATGCACCACTCAGCAAGGAACTGGCCTATCGGATTTTGCAGGAATTCCCGGCACCACGCAGTGAAGATGTGCAAGATAACCCGCTAACGGCACGGGAGCTTGAGATATTGCAATGGGTATCCGCAGGATATACCAATCGGGAGATCGCCGATCAGCTCGGCATTTCCGACCAGACGGTGAAGAATCATTTGAAAAACATTTTGCAGAAGTTACAGCTTGAAAATCGGGTACAACTCACCCGCTATGCACTAGAGAGCGGGCTTGCGGGCCGCAAGCTTCGCAAATAAACTCGCTGCTTCGAAATGGAATGCATAGGTGCGGAATGTCATAGCATTCATGCTTTTGTCACAATTATGCAGACCAAATCGTTTTTTTATAGCCCAATGTAGTCATACGCAGTCATTTTGGACAAAGTTATAATGGGTTAGATTGTGTTTAAAGGCCATGTGTGACTATAAATCTATAACCTGAGGGTGATGATTTTTTGATTTTTACAAGCTTTACCCTGAAATGGGGCAAACGGCACTGGGCATTAGTCACCTGCCTGATGCTCGTGTGCTGCCTTGTTATGCCACAGTGGGCATCTGCCCATGCTTATATTGTTAAGGCTTCGCCTGGAGAGAACGAGATACTCGTAACTGCTCCGGAGCGGCTGACGCTGGAGTTTAACGAATCCTTGCAGACGGCCTTTTATGATATCAAAATTACCGGACCTGACGGCACTCAGGCAGACGATGGAAAGGTGCAGATTGATGCGGAGCGCCCTCATATTCTGGAGACTGGCCTGCAGACCGGACTTGGCAACGGAACATATGCCGTCAACTGGAAGGCTGTATCTGCCGATGGGCATCCGATTCAGGGAGTGTATGTTTTCCATATCGGTGAACCTTCCGGATCGCCTGTCGGGCTGAGTGATCTTACATCCGGTTCCGGTTCAACAGGTGGACCGCTGAAATGGATCGTATCCCTAACCGACTGGATTCAGTATCTCGGACTTTCTGTCATTCTGGGTACACTCGCGTTCATGTTGCTGCGGATCGCTCCGACTTCCATGACAAGAGAACCTATGGACGTTCCGGGGAGCTACAGAATGCTGTGGATCAGCTATGCTGCCGCTTCTTTTGCCGCTCTCGTCAGCCTGCCACTGAACACGTTATACGAATCTGGCGTGGCGCTGGGTGAGCTGAGTTGGGGACTGATCGGAAGTGCGCTCAAGCTGACATCCTTTGGCCAGATCTGGATGGTACAGATGTTGATTGTGATGCTGCTGGCAGTCACCATTCTATCTGGATATGATCGGGATCGCTCCATCCGTGTGCGCATCTGGTCCTCCTATGGCTCACTTGTGCTCGTGCTCGGCTGGTTGTTCACACATGCCATGACAGGACACCCGGCTGCTGCCGATCAACGCGGACTCGCCATTACCATGGATTTCGTGCATCTGATCGGTGCCGCTTTCTGGATTGGCGCACTGACGGCCATGGCGATATGTCTGCCTCCACTGGCGGATAAGCTGCCATCGAAGGTTCGAGGAGAAGTATACTGGGTTGCCATTCGCAGGTTTACCGCATGGGGGATTGGCGCCGTAGCCGCTCTGGTCGCTACAGGAATATATAGCAGTCTCATTATTCTGCCTGCACCCGTGCTGACCTCCTTGTTCACTACAGCCTATGGTCTTGTTCTGATCGGCAAGATTGTCCTGCTAATTGTGATGCTTGTCTTCGCATGGCGTCATGCCAGACTGGCAAGAGCAGCAACGGGAAGCAGATTATCCGGTAGCCTGAAAGCCGAACTTGCCACCGGCGCTGTAATTCTCGCTCTCGCTGCCGTGTTGACCCACCTGTCTCCAGGGCAACCAGCAGCGGTCGGACCGTATCAGGAGACGAAGACTACAGAAGATGGCTCAGCGATCACACTTCAGGTGAGTCCCAATGTAACGGGAGAGAACCAATTTGAAGTGGACGTCAAAGGTGCAGATGGCAGTATCGTCCATGATCTGGAACAGATCACACTGTCACTCACACATCTGGACATGGATATGGGGATCTATGAGATTACCATTCCGAAAAATGACACCGGTGTGTACAAGGCTGAAGATTACATCTCCATGCCTGGACGTTGGAATATCAAGGTACATCTCCTGACCAAATCGTTGGATGCACTGGATGCCGAATTTGAGATCGACACCGCCAAGCCGTAGTTACACAACGATCAAATTGAATCATATATGATAAGAACTGAGAGGGGTTATTTATTTTGAAGAAAACATCATGGATTTCCAAACTAACATCCACTATCGCAACAGGTACCGCAGCATTTATGCTATTCGCCGGATTTGCGAGCGCCCACGTTACCGTTAGCCCATCCGTTGCACAGACAAGCGCATGGCAGACGTACACGATTAAGATTCCATCCGAGAAGGAACTGCCTACGACCAAAATCACGATGAAAGTTCCGGAAGGTGTTGCATTCAAGCAATATCAACCACTGGCAGGCTGGAAAATCACCACCGAGAAGAACGATTCCAATGAAGTAACATCGATTACGTGGGAAATTGACGGCGATAACGAAGGAATCCTGGCAGGACAATTCCAACAGTTCAACTTCGTTGCACAGAACCCAACGGCTGAAGCTGAAGTGGCTTGGGATGCGTTCCAATACTACAGCGACGGCAGCATCGTAGAATGGACAGGCCAACCAAGTGACGCCAACCCGCACAGTATTACAACGATTAGCGAAGATCCAGCTGCTGCTGGTAATGCTGCGGCAGGTGGAGGTCATGCCAACGATGGACATGATAGTGCAGGTACAGAAGGAGCCGCTGGGGATAATGCAGCTACCGACGATAGCAAAGCAAACGATGACACCACACTGGGCGATGCACTCAATGACACCGTTACAGGTGAGCCGAACAACACGGATACAGATCCGGGTACGCTGAAGCTTCAACAAGCAACATTGATCGTATCCATTCTGGCCCTGATCTTGTCCTTCTTGGGGATCGCGTTGGCTACACGTCGCAAAAAACGTTAAGAACTAACGTTAAGTTCACGATAACTTGAGACAAATTCAGATAACTAAAAAGCCTATGGCATACGGGATCAAACCCGGTGTGCTATAGGCTTTTATTGGCTATCTGCAATTCTTTGTTTGGCTACCCATATTCATTTCACTCCATGGGTTATGCACTCGATCATGCCGCTCCAGGATCACACTCATCTTACCGCTGATTGCCATCCGCAATATGGCAATAGCCTTACCACTCTTTAGCGTTGCTGATCCGTCTGGATCATAATCTCAATGTATTGCAGCAAGCTTTTCTTCTGCTGTTCAATGGATTGAATGCGTCTGGACAGGCCCGCAAAAAACTCTTCAATCTGCTGCCTTGTATGATCTGCAGACTGCCCTTTCCAATCGTTTAGGCGACTGTATAGTGCCCTCGCTTCCTGTTCATCGGCTTGCAGACGGGCAAGCAGCTGTGTCAGTTCTTTTTCCGCAATCCGAAGATCATTCAATTCCACCAGCAATTGTCCACCCACTCGCGTTCCCCTCCCCCTATGTACGTGATATCAACGCTAACCTAGGAATCCTAATTAAAATGAACCGGACTCTCGTCCGCCTGCCGGAAGGCATCCGCCTTCTCATCGATAAAGTTCAGGAACTGGCTGGTGTGTTTCATATGCCATGTGCCAAGCTCATGAATGGACGCATCCAATTGGGTGACAATTGGCTCCAGTCTGCGACTGCGGCTCGTATGCAGGTATTGAGCCATTCGGCTTCGGACCTGATTCAGCTCCGCATTACATTGCTGTGCATTTTGCTTCCACCGGGATGCGACACTCTTCAGTTCTTCCGGCGTTACCTGAATCAGACCGGAAACTCCTCCCACGGCGCCCACACCTGCAACCATCTTACTGGTCTGCACTCCAAAACTACGCATAATATCTGCAAGCTCCGTCATGATATTGGAAGGCTCACGAGGCGTTTTATTGATTTTTTCACCCGTGGTAGGGTCGTACAGCTCATTGGAAATATAACCATTCTCAAACTGATACTGCTTCAGGTCGTGGTATTCCTTTCCACCAAAGGTGTTATTGATCTTATCCAACATGCTCATGCTGCCGTTCATGTCTTCATAATTGGAGTTGATGTAATACATGGAACCAACATGGCGATCATAGCCACCAAAGAATCCACTGGCAACAAAGTCACCCGGGTGACCGAAATTTGTGATCTGACTATCGAATCCGCCCTCTTCTGCCTTACGTTTCAGTGATGGAGTCAAGCTGGATATGACAGATGGCGCACTGAAGGTTACTGCCGTCATTCCCGTATGCGCTGCTGCATACTGGGCATTTCCGCCGCCTAGCGAATGACCGGTCAAGGAGAAGTCCAAATTCTTGTATTTGTTCTGCATATCCTTTGCGTAGTCTTCTGCTTCATACATTTGATTCGGAAAAGGATTCAACTTTTTATCAAGCTGTCGATCAAGCTCACCCACTGCATTATCCAAATGGGTCAGTCCGGTGACGTCTTTTACCTTTTGAATGCCACCTGATAACCAATCGGGTGTGAAATCGGTAGACTGTTCAATTTTTCTGCCCAGTTCCGGGATCGCAATCTGACCATCCGCCAGAAAATCAAGCCCTTTACGATCCCATCCGGCACTTCCTTCCGTTCCCCGGTAAGAAATGACCGCCTGATCCGTTTCCGGATTGTAAAAAGTTACAGCATCAAACCCGGAATAACCATTGCCATGCGTATCCTCAAGCACTTGCCATCCTGGTAGATTCGCATATTCGGTGCCTGCTTTAGCATTTTCGTAAGCCAGTTCCGACATCAGTCGGTATGTTTCATCATCAATTCGTGGTGTATCGCTCATGTTATGTTCACCTCCAAAGAATCAGTACAATCTACTTGGCAAAAGGATCATAGCCCTTCGCAATAATGGCTGCTTTGATCGCAGGACTCATACCAAAATTTTTGATTTTCTTATCGGTATAATCATATGAAATGGTAAACTCTTGTTCTTCTTGCTCGACCACGTGCCCTTCCATCGCAATAGAATCAAGTGCCATTTCGGGCAATAACTCCTTGCTGGTAATAACAACATTCAGCTCATACTTGTCTTTGAAATAGTTTACTGCTTTTGTCTCTGCTTCCTGAAAAAGTGCCTGTTTCTCGCTTTCCTTCATGTTCTGACAACCTCCCAAAATAAAGATAGCTAGCGCAATTAAAAAGAATACACCTACCCTTTTTTGTATTGGCCCCATACCCATCACCTTCTTCTTATGATTTCAATGTATATGTGCACCCATAGAATCAGGAATATCCACTCATTCATGCCTTTACCTTGTGTTACCTGAATCATAGTACAAAATCAACATCGCCACATCGGCTGAGAGCATCGTTTTTATGTATCTTTCTTCCTAAATGATTCATACGCGTGTTCGCGTGTATATTACCCGATTTCCTGAATTTTGCATCATAATTCTATAGAGTATTGTGCTTTTTCCGATTCACGACAAAAAGAGCCTGCTCTTCGATAGAGCGGCCCTTTTTATGCCATGTTGAACTATTATGCCAATGCCATCTGTAGCGCAGTCAGCGCAATCCCGATAACAAATCCGGTAACGGCTCCGTTGATCCGAATCCATTGCAGATCCTGTCCAACCTTATCCTCAATCATCGAAACCAAAGTGGCATTGTCCATTTTGTCCACATTTTCGCGTACCAGTTTACCGATTTTGGAATGATTTTTCTCCAGCAGTGTTGTGACGCCATTTACGATCTTGGCATTCATGCCTGTCATCAACTCGTCATCTGCCCGCAGATCAACCAATACCCGCTCAATGGCAGGCAGTGCATACGTATCTACATACTGTCCATCTTCCATCGCAGCGAGCGCCTTGTCTCTCAGTTCGGTGAGTTTGTTCAGCACGGTCTCCTCTGCGTTCCAGCCCTCCAGCATATTGTTCTTCCAGCTGTTGATTCCATCTTGCATAGCCTCGCTCATTGCCAAACGCACCGTCTGGGTACGTACCATATCAAGCACCTTGTACCTTAGCGCGCTGCCTTCACGTTTCATATCCTCTACCCGATCGAAGAGATATCCTTGCAAAATGCCACCCAGACGCTCCTCGTTCATATAACCAAGGAACGCATTCATCGCAAACTGCATCAACCCGTTCATCTGAATGCCGCTGATGGCTTTCATGCCGCTTTCACCCAAGAACATGATCGTCTCGGGCTTAACGAGCCATTCCTCGGCTTGCTTCAGTCCATAGTCCAACGCTTTGGCGTCATAACCGCGCTCCGTCATCTGGTGGGCAGCCCGTTCCAGAATCGGCCCCAGATCAAAGGCGCCCGCCTGTGACTTGATCTCACGCGCTACAAGGGGAGCAATCTGCTCTAACGGCAGACCCGCCAGAATTCGTTTGCAGAGCGTATCAATCATGATCTTGATCCCGTCACTGTGAAGCTCACGTGTCAACGTATCGAGCACCGTCTCTGCTGCTTTGAAATCTGCAATTTTCTCGGTAATGCTGTCTTTGTTGAGCAAGTTATTCTCTACTGCGGAGACCAGACCTTCCGTCATTTTATCGCGATTTTTCGGCAGCAATGCCGTATGCGGAATTGGAATGCCGAGCGGGTGACGGAATAGCGCCGTAACTGCGAACCAGTCCGCCAGTCCACCCACGAGTCCCGCTTCAAATGATCCTACCAGCAACTTGCCCACGGGAACGCCTTGGAAAGGCAAGGATGCAGCAAATCCTGCTCCCATCACCACGAGAGACCAGGCTGCTGCTTTTTTGGTTTGTTTAGGTTTAGCCATTGTATTCTTGCTCCTTTATCGTTAATCGTACGGCCCGGCCTGTACCCGATTCCGCACTTCTTCGTTTCTTATGTCGGCATCTTGCATAATTCGATTCTAAACGCTCACGGGTACAAGATATAGACGAACAGGATCATTTCGATCTATATCTTGCTGATTGGAAGACGCTCATGGGATTTATGCAAAATGCTTATGTAAACTCTCCAATAGCAAAATTTCGACTTCCATATATCGTATACTTCATCTTATCACCCACAAGCGTCAAAACCAAACCTCTGGTTGAAGAAAAAGGATAATCACGACGTTTACTTCGCAAGATGAATCCGTGTTCTTTTCCAATACAAGGAAGTTTTTAGTATAATCAATTACGACGGCTCTTCAATATCGATTGGCCGCGGAACAGCAGGGTAATTACATAGTGGAACCATGGATCAATAAGAGGAGGAATTTCGGACCATGAAACACGTGCAGGACACAACCACGCTCTACAACGGAGTCAAAATGCCATGGCTGGGTTTTGGCGTATTCAAAGTTAAAGACGGAGACGAAGTCGTTCACGCTGTCAAAACGGCCATTCAAGCCGGGTATCGCAGTATCGACACAGCCAAAGCGTATAACAACGAAACAGGTGTTGCTCAAGGTATTCGTGAATCCGGAGTAGCCCGTGAGGATCTGTTCATTACCACTAAAGTATGGAATAGTGATCAGGGATATGAATCCACACTCGCTGCCTTCGAAGCAAGCATGGAACGACTCGAACTGGAGTACCTGGATCTCTATCTTATTCACTGGCCCGTTAAAGGCAAGTACAAAGATACATGGCGAGCGCTGGAGAAACTCCATAAAGAAGGACGCATCCGCGCGATTGGCGTGAGCAATTTCCAGATTCACCATCTGGAAGACCTGATGATCGATGCCACGATCAAACCTGCGGTTAATCAGGTGGAGCTTCATCCGCTACTGATTCAAACCGAATTGCGGGAGTACTGCAACAAACATCAGATTCAGATCGAAGCCTGGTCTCCACTCGGACAAGGTCATCTGATGGATCATCCGTTGCTGAAGGACATCGCCGCCAAATACAGCAAGTCACCCGCACAAGTCATTCTGCGCTGGGATCTGCAGAACGGCATCGTGACGATACCAAAATCCGTTACGCCTGAGCGTATTCACGCGAATGCCGATCTCTATGATTTTGAATTAACTTCGGAAGAAGTAGAGCAGATTAACGGCCTGAACGAGAACAAACGCTTTGGTTCGGATCCAGACAACTTTAACTTCTAACTACATCATTCAAATAACTAAAAAATCCCGATTCGGATGCCTGAGCATCTCGGATCGGGATTTTCATTTCTCATATCAAGTATTTACTATTCGCCTTTGGATACCAGCTTGAAATCATCAAAGTGGAAACCTGGCGCTACCACGCAAGTTACCAGTACAGGCTCATCGCCCAGCGGGCGTGCTGTCTGCCATACACCAGCGGGAACGAGCACCTGTGGTGATTGTCCTGCAGCAATATCCATTCCCAGAACGAGAACTTCCTCGTTCTCCGGGTTCTCCCCATTGCCGCCCAGCTTCAGTTCAACCGGACTGCCGCTGTGCCACAGCCAAAGTTCATCGGACAGAACCGTATGCCACTCGGAGATTTCATGCGCATGTAGCAGGAAATACGTGGAACTTGCCGAGAATCGTGGGCCGGAGTATGTATCTGGCAGAACGGATTGTGGAATCTGATAGGATGCCTTCCATTCTTCCTTATACCAACCGCCTTCAACGTGAGGCTGCATATTGAGCGCAGCAACCAATGGCGATAATTCATGTGTCGTCATAACCTGTTTCCTTCCTTCCAAATTATAGTCGAGACACTCCTTAACCAGAGTTTTGCCTCTCTCTCCCTACTCTAAAACATCATTCAAGTTTTGTCACCTTGACAGCGCATATGGGCCATGCCAGATTCGTTCTCCCGGTATTTAACGATAGGATTAAAGAAATATTTCATTTCCAATGATAGCGTTTACAAAAAGATGGATTTTCCGTTATGATATGGATATCGTTGTTAATCCGTGAAGCAGAGGGGTGCTGTACCATGAGTCTCATAGAGGATCGGATTGGACCCAAATATCGAATTGGTGAACATTCATTTACCATTGAACATATGCGTAGACAGGATGGGAACGGTATGCCACAGCCTCATGCTCATCCATTCTACGAACTGTATTACCTGCTTGAAGGGGAACGGGTCTATTCCATGAATGGTCAGATTTTGTCTGCCCGCAAGGGTGATTTTATTCTGATTAACCCACACGATGTACATACCACCTCCAAAGGAAGCATTCCCGGCTTTGAACGGATTCTAATCGGTTTTTCGCCTGCTTTTGCGACGGGGATGGAACTCGGCATATGTGGTCTGTTGCCTTTTAATTGCTCAAGACTCCTTCACCTGCCTGAAGCGGAACAGCCCGAGATGGAGCGCATATTGTGGCAGATGCTGCAAGAATGCAAAGAGCGCCGTCCTCACTATGAGATCGCGGTCAGAAGCCTGCTTGCCCAACTTTTGATTCGTATTCATCGGGTGGAGGAGGTCATCCGGCAGTCATGCCCAGGTCCGTTGCATCCGATGCAGGACAAAATCAGCGAAATTGTCACTTATGTAAATAACAACTATACGGAACCACTTACGCTGGAGGGTGCAGCCAATCGTTTCTATATCAGCCCTTCCTATCTGAGCCGGATGTTCAGCCGATTTACCGGGTTTCGGTTTAGCGAATATTTGCGTGTTGTTCGTGTCCGGGAGGCACAGCGAAGATTGCTGTCTACACAAGAGCGGGTACAAATGATTGCAGAAAAAGTAGGATTCGAGCATACGGCTCATTTTAACAAAACATTCAAACAGGTCACCGGTACAACACCGCTGCGCTATCGCAAGGAACACCGGTAGATCATTAGATAACTCCATATAGAAGCCGAGTGGGTAGCCTTGCTCCAGAGATTACGTATTCCTTATATCAAAAGGCATCACGATTACTGGATCTATAGCTACGCCACTACGGCTGAATTGGACCAACTTATATAAACCTAATCACATACCGTTTACCTGTTACACACCTTTTACCTGCGAATGATCACACCACTTCGTACCTCAGGACCCACAGAGATCTGACGCCCGTCTGTGTCGGCATCCCCTTCACGACATACAATGCCTGCGGACTCATGTCCGGTCACCATCAGAAGGCGGCCATCTGCACCCTTGCCCTGAATATCTTCCAGCTCTGCTCCTTTGCACTGATGCAAATGAATCAGCGGACCTTCCGTGATCTGAGCATACAATTCAGCGATATGCAGATGTTTCGCATGAGCACATTGGACACCACTGCGGGCTTGCACATTGTAGCGCTCAATTCTAACACCATCCAAAGGCAGCTCCGGCAACCCACTCACGAGCAATGCAGTGTCGGCACCGGCACAGACCACATCCGATATTCGAATATCCCGGAACACTGGCGTCTCTTCGCTAATCTCCTGAGACAGGTCACTGCCCCGAGCAGACCCTTCCTGATTCGCATAGAAAAAGGAAAACGAGATAGCTTCCATAATGATATCTTTCATATATATGCGCTCAATCTGAATATCCTCTACCACCCCGCCGCGTCCACGTGCGCTTTTGAAGCGAAGTCCAATGTCGGTTCCGATAAATGTACAATCCGACACACGCACATGCCGCACACCGCCGGACATTTCACTGCCAATCACGAAACCACCATGCCCATGATACACCGTGCAATCTCGAATGGTGATGTACTCCGATGGGAGACCCAGTTCACGACCTTCGGCATCCTTGCCTGATTTCAGACAGATTGCATCATCGCCAACATCGAATACGCTTTGCTCCACCACCACATGACGGCAGGATTCAATGTCCAACCCATCTCCATTCTGTGAGAACCACGGATTCCGTACGCTCACGTTACGAATAGTTACATGCTCCGATGCCCATGGGTGCAGATTCCATGCAGGCGAGTTCTGGAACGTTGGACCGTCCAGCAGTACCCGTTTGCATCTGCGCAAGCTGACCATGTTGGGGCGCAAAAAGTCTCTGACTTCTTCATAAGATGCCACATCACGTACCTGCTCCTGATGCAAACGATTCGCAATGCTACCGCCTTCACGTGCAGATGCGGATGGCCACCAGATCTCTTCATCTCCACTGGATTGCTCAACAACGCCACCCGAGGCAACCAATCGGTTCCATTGTGAAGTCGTCATTTTGGAACGTTTCACCGGACGCCAGGCTTCACCGCCCCCATCCCATATCCCTTCACCAGTAATCGCAATATCCTCCAGTTGATCCCCGTCGATCGGGGATTGGCAACGTACGACCTGCCAGCCCTCGAAGCTAGATACAATCAGTGGATATTGATCAAAATCTCGGCTAAACGTAACCAGTGCCCCTGCTTCCACATGCAGTTCGATACGGCTGCGCATTACAATCGGGCCTGTGAGCCATACTCCCGCAGGGATAACAATTCTGCCACCTCCTGCTTCGGCACATGACGCAATGGCAAGTCGGAACATCTCCGTATTATCCGTTACACCGTCTCCAACAGCTCCATAGTCTATAATTCGAAAATCCTGAGCAGGAATGACAGGCAAATTAACTTCATAAGCTCGAACATCGGACGGAGCACTTGCTCCTGTCGACAATGGGGAGTGATATGTATTCATCGTGCAGAATCATCCTCTCTACTTGTAATGGGATCGTTATGGGATCAATATTTCGCTTCTACCTTCTTTTTTCATTCAGACGAGTGCTCTCCGCTCCATCATATCAATGGCATGATGCATAGGGTTGAGCTTTTTTGCCATGTACGGTTAGAACTTGATGGAATTTGTTCTGTTGATCAGAGTCATAAATCGAACATCACTTTTAGTATACTCTATACAACTATTCCAAAGGTTGGTAAATAACTAGGAGATTAGATTCATTTTTCTGTCAGGATTCGTCACAAGAGATTTAATAACTTGACAGATATATAACACAATTACTGGCTATAGCCCTAGAAAGACCATTACTTATGTCATGTTTTATCACAAACCAATTGCCATAAGCAGGATGACTATGTATGATTAAATAACTAGTTTCAATTAATTCCTTATTATTCCTTTTCCACACAAACGTTGCAGAAAGGATGGGGTGTACTCTTGATTGAATTTAGGGGTGTCCAAAAGCATTTCGGTCATTTTCATGTCCTCAAGGATATCCATCTTCACATTGAAGAAGGAGAGGTCGTCGTCATTATCGGACCTTCCGGCTCCGGCAAAAGCACATTACTCCGTTGTATTAATCGCCTGGAGACCATTACTGAAGGTGAACTTGTCGTCAGTGGGATCCCTCTACATCAGAAAAAGGTGGACATTAACCTCTTCCGCCGTGACATCGGCATGGTATTTCAACACTTCAATCTCTATCCTCACAAAAAAGTCATCGATAACATTACCCTTGCACCCATGAAGGTGCGCAAACAACCCAAAGAACAGGCAGCATCAACGGCAATGAAGTATCTGACCCGGGTGGGCATTGCTGATAAGGCAGACAGTTATCCCTCCCAGTTGTCCGGTGGACAGCAACAACGGGTAGCGATCGCCAGGGGACTCGCGATGGAGCCCAAAATCATGCTTTTTGACGAACCCACCTCTGCACTCGATCCCGAAATGATCGGGGAAGTCCTCGATGTTATGCGCTCCCTTGCCCATAATGGCATGACCATGGTCGTCGTTACCCATGAGATGGGATTCGCCCGCGAAGTTGCGGACCGGGTCATCTTCATGGACGAAGGCCGAATTGTAGAAGAGGCCACCGCCGCTGAATTTTTTGACAACCCCAAAGAAGAACGAGCACAGCAATTCCTGAGCCGTCTGATTCATCATTGAGAATAATCCAATATTCCATTTTGAAAGGGGTCTTTATTCATGAAGAAATTATTGAAATGGCCATCATTTATGCTCGTCCTCATTCTCTCGCTTGTATTGTCCGGTTGTAGTACAGGTACAGATACACCTTCCGCGAGCGGTGGTGGTGATGCTGAGGCCAAAGGCACGATTGAGCAGATTAAAGAGCGCGGCAAACTCATTGCTGGCGTGAAATATGATACGAAGCTATTCGGATTGAAAGATCCCGCAAGTGGCAACGTTGAGGGGTTCGACATTGATATCGCCAAGGCACTCGCCAAGCAGATCCTCGGAGATGAAACGAAGGTCGAGCTGAAAGAGGTCACTTCCAAGACGCGTATTCCCATGCTGCAAAATGGAGACATCGACATCATTATCGCCACAATGACGATTACGGATGAGCGTAAGGAACAGGTGGATTTCAGTGACGTTTACTTTGAAGCCGGGCAGTCCCTGCTCGTGAAAAATGATAGTGCGATTACTGGCCTCGAAAGCCTCAGCGGTGTGAAAGTGCTCGCGGTGAAAGGCTCCACATCCGCTCAGAACATTCGCGAGAAAGCCCCGGATGCTGAGGTGCTTGAATTCGATAACTATCAGGATGCGTTCACCGCTCTCAAAGCCGGTAAAGGCGAAGCGCTGACCACAGATAACATCATCCTCATCGGTATGCAACAGACGGATAACAGCTTCCAACTGGTTGGTGGCAATTTCACAAGTGAACCTTATGGTATGGCCATCCGTAAAGGCGACACCGCCTTCGTCGAAGAGGTCAACACACTGCTCAAAAGCATGCAAGACAGCGGGGAATACGACACATTACATGAGAAATGGCTGGGCGCGAAGCCCGAGTAACCCCGATTAATGATGAGTAAGCGGCGACTTCGTCTGCTGGATGCGATGCATGAGCAGGCGTAATCGCCGTTTCTACATCTGGAGAACGGAGGCTTCGCCTATATGGGCACATTGGATTTCAACGTACTGATGCGACACTCGGATCGGTTCCTGGAAGGATTCCTGAATACCATTCAAGTGAGCATTATGGCTCTGATCGGCAGCTTTATCCTTGGCGCTATTCTAGCCATTTTTCGGATATCCCCTGTGAAACCGCTGAACTGGATCGGCACGGCTTTTGTGGAATTTATCCGGAACATCCCGCTTCTGCTGGTTGTATTTTTCTTCTATCTCGGACTGCCTGCACTCGGCATTTCGCTGGATGGGTTTGTCTCCGGTACTCTGGGTCTGACCATCTATACCGCCGCTTTCATTGCCGAAGCGATCCGAGCGGGCATTCAGACTGTGCCGCGTGGACAGCTGGAAGCTGCAAGATCCTCAGGCTTGTCCTATGTACAGGCCATGAACCTGATCATTTTGCCTCAGGCCATCAAGATTGTCTTGCCGTCTATTGGCAACCAGTTCATCAACCTGGTTAAAAACTCATCCATTCTTGCGGTCGTCGCCGGTATGGATCTCATGTATTTTGCCGACCTCGTTAACTCGGATACGTTCCAGCCGCTAAGTGTGTACACCATTGTTGCGCTGTTCTATCTGGTGCTGACGCTACCACTCAGCTTTCTGGTGCACTATATGGAGCGCAGGTTCGGACAGAGCGATGCAGAGGCGCGCAGCACCAAGGGCAAACCGAAGAAGAACAAACCTGCAGGTCAGGTCACCATGTAACAGATTGACTTGGATCGCTCTATAAACAGTCCATGCCCCATCTATTGATCTTCGATATTCCATTCCTGCATACAGAAGGAGGCTGATGAAATATGGACTTTAGCGGGGCCTATGCCTGGCCCAACCTTCGTTTCCTGCTTCAAGGATTCCTGATTACCCTGCAGGTAGCAGGGCTATCTATTGTATTCAGCTTCGTGCTCGGTACCGTGCTAGGGACGGTGCGGTTTACCCGCATCCCTGTTCTGTCGCAGATCGTGGCGGTGATCGTGGATACGATCCGGAATCTGCCGCTGCTGCTCATCATTTTCTTCATACACATCGTACTTCCGCAGCTCGGGATCAAAATGTCCGTCTTTTGGTCCACGGTCGTTGGATTGAGTCTGTTCGAAGGCGCGATGATCGCCGAAATCGTCCGTAGCGGTCTGAAATCCGTTGAGCGCGGTCAGGTGGAAGCCGCCCGCTCCTCGGGCCTGAGCTACATGCAGACCCTCGGTGGCATCATCATGCCACAGGCGCTACGCCGCATGTCCCCGCCGATGGTCAGTCAGTTCATCTCACTCCTGAAGGATACATCACTGGCGATCATCATCTCCCTGCCGGAGCTGATGCACAACGTGCAGATCCTTGGCGGTCAAAGTTTCGATTACATCATCCCGGCCCTGCTGCTTGCAGCCGTACTATATTTTGTCATCAACTACGCGCTGTCCATTGTCGCAAGACGACTTGAGGCACGAATGAATTGAGACAGTCCAAAGACTCCAAATCCACTTCTACGTGGTTTTGGAGTCTTGTTTATCTTTATTAGCTCTATTGGCATTAGGCTTGGAACGAACGGAGCCTCTCTCCCATTCTATTCCGCCCCATATACTCCAACTAAAAACAACCGACTGCATTATGCAATCGGTTGCCTATTCATAAATCCGGTCTTATATTTAAAACGATTATACTCATTAATCAGTTCATCCAGTAGCATCGATTGTTGAAGGACTTTGTTGTCTTGCATGCCATGATTCTCCGCCAAACGACTTAACTCTTGCCTATTCCGTTCGATTTTATCTTTGATCTGCCTCGGTTCACTCATAGCATGCACCCCCTCTTTGTATAACATTTTAGGATACATTGCCAAAAAATTCATATTTTATTCCTTTGCAGAATAAAATATTTATTTACATCGAGATACTTTCAACATCAAGCATTTTGCATGGAGACATGAACTCTCCTCATCTCTACAAGATGTGGGCAAAGAAATTTATAGCATGTCTACATATCGTATTCAAGAAAGTTCAAATCAATTGACACCAAAGTGAGTCATGGACATATTATCATTTTTTCCCCACGTGTTTTTGGTACCTTTCTCTCCAAAAAGTTAATAACTTTATCAGAAAGTAATCTATTCATATAGATAATTATCATCACCGTTCTGCATGCCAAAATAACGAAGTCTGTATCCCTCTCGATAACGAGCACGCAATGGATTTATGAAGTAATCATTTTCAAACTCAATGTAACCTGTTAAATAGAGCAGGATCAGATATTCCTCAAAACGCTGATTACCAAGAGTCATCTCACTCTCTTCCATCCCATAAAATACGTCAATTTCAAGATTTAATACAAGAGAAAATCCTCGTACAGTAGATTCAATTATCCATGCAAATTCTAGTGGCTCATGGATATCTTCATCCTTGTTCAGGCTAATTAATTGCTTAGTTCCCCTCTCATCCTTAAATACATAAGCTGCAACCGCCTGATCGAATCCGGCATAAGGGTCGTTACGCAAGTCGGAAAACTCCTCTAAATCGACCTTCTCAGCATAGTATTTCTCTGTTAGTCGTTCATGGATCTGCTCTAAAGTGAATGGATTAGGAATGTTTAAAGTTATATATTTGTCATAAAGCTTCTGTATATCAATCTGCAATGGAGAATCCTCTTTTCGTTATGTCATATTTAATAACTACTTCCTTTTTAATTTATTCTTATTAAGATGAATATATCTATTAATCAGTTCATCTAGAACCCTAGACTGTTGAAGAACTTTATAGTCTTGCATGCCATGTTGCTCTACCAAGAGACGAAGATGTTGTTTACTCTGTTCTATTTGGTCTCTAATCTGTATCAGCTCACTCACAGCATGCACCCCTTTTTCAACCTATTCTAGGGTACATTCTCTAAACAATGGATAATCGAATACTTTGCAAAAATCTAAACCTCACCATAATGAATGTTTAAGTGCATCGGCAATATCTCATACTCTTTATAGATTAGGATTTTATATATAATATTTCTCTATACTCCTGTTTTCTATTAGACCAGTGTACAGTTCTTCCTGCTCAGTCGTTGCTTGGCTTCTAAACTTCCCATAAAGATCAATCAATTTAATAGACATAAGATCATCGCTACTACTTGAAGCTATTTTCAAACTTGTCAGCAAATATTCAATACCCATCACATAATTTTGCTGGTTGAGTCTGTACTTCGATAACTCATAATAAAAGCGTATATACCTATGGTTTAACATCTGCTGGTTGTAGGTTCCTTCTAAATGTCTCTCCGTATTAAAATCTTGAATATACGAATCAAATCTATCCAATGCGAAATCGATGTTCAGCAAGTGTTGATTAGCTGACTGAACAATATTTACGAATGCTATTAAGATTTCGTGAGGATTAGATTCAAGGTAATCTAAATAGAATTCAATAACCTCATGCTCCCCACTACCTAAGCGATATAAATACCGATTCCCTTCTGCCCATCCTTTGAAACGATCTATTAATATCTGCTCTTCTTCGGTTGGGTTAGAAACCTCAACAACTTTTGCATAAACATCTGTGTATTCCAGTGCCTTTTCAAATTCCTTACGTGCTTCACATACACTTGCCTTCAATAAATTTGCGTACGCTTTATATGTGAATATGGGATAAAAGGTAAGCCTCTTTATATTTTTCCGCCTTCGAGATTGAAGTTCAAGCTGAAAATCAACTTTCCGTTCAAGTGCTTCCGCCAATTTATCGACTTTATCCCAATGATGTATTGTGTTATAAACATTTGCTAGGTCCTTGATTGCATCCAATTGTATCTCTTCATCGAGCTTCTCAATATATGGCTCAAATTTTATCGCTGCACTTAGATTATCGAATTGTTTAATGGTTTTATGGAGCAAAAAAATACGGTACTGGCATAAAGCCAACCGCTCCGAATGCTGATATTTTTCTCCATCTGCCACACATTCATATAAAATAAGCGCAGCTTCACTTAGCCCATTCTTATTAAATTCTTCGGCCATCTCAAATAATTCTGAAATGTAGGAGCGATCATCCGTAACTTGAATGACAACCTCTTGAATGCAAGCTAACTTATTAAACTCAGCACAACGATGAAGGAAAGGCTTTAAACGTCTCCAATGCGGAGCCGCTTCAATAAAGAACTCCACGCTGTACATTTCATAGAAGTAACCCTTTTCCAATCCCATACCTGCAGTGATCTGATCTAGCTGACTCACTGCCATTGGTCTGCTACCTTTAAGAATAGCACTCAAGGTTCCAACGTTAACACCAGTAATATCAGAGAATTGCTGCAATTTAAATCCATGTTCCCTCATGTGACTCTCAATATATGTGCGTATCGTAGGTGCAAGTTTCAATTCTCCCACCTCCATTAACCAAAATGAATTAATTATTCAATAAGTTATAATAAATGTAATTCTAATCTTGTGTTTTACAGCGGTCAATCTCCTCATAACAAAAAACTCACTCCCAATTTCGGAAGTAAGTTTATAACAATCAACAAATTTCTGATTTAATTATTACAGACCGCCTGCTCCATGCACGCTGAATAATGATTGAATAAGAGAAACATCGTCGAAAGTAACCAATTGACTAACGTTAATAACAATAAAGCTAAGCAAGATTAAATGCAGGATTTTCTTTTTTATCATAATAGCTCTGAACCTCCATCATTATTAATTTATACTGATGCTCAATTTCAGCATTTGCTATATTTCTATATCTCTCATATAACGCTACACAATGGATGATATCTGTTTGATTTTTTATTTTGACGGCTTCTCCCAAACAGTTCATCAGCTGCCTCATACCTTCTGGATACTCACAACGATTGAGGTGATAGATAGTACGTTCGAGTAAGAACGTGATGTACATATCTAATTCCACCTGTTCAGTATATCCCTTTAACCGCGTAACTTCTGAATTAATCTGATCGCTGAACTTGTAAATGATATCATCAATATTATGATCGAATTTATTAGCCGCCTCCAAAATATTTATCAGTGCAGGCAGCAATTCCATTTCATTTTGCTCTATATAATTCACGTAAGCCGGCAAAACACCTTGATCGCCCATCATTAACTTATATAGATAGCTATTTGCTTCCGTCCAACCCTCGAATTTATCAATATAAATCTGATCTTCTTCATCCGGTTCAGCAATTTTTGTAAGACTGGCGTAGAGCTCTGTATATTGTAGAGCTTCTTCGTAGCGTCCTTGTCTCTCACATGCGGAAGACTTCAGCAAATTTGAATATGCTCTATACACAAACAAAGGATATGCGGTTATCCGATCACTTTTATCAATTTTTTTCTTTGTGTATGATTGCAAAATTTTAGTCTTCTGCTCTAGATCTTCAGCCAAAGTGAATACCTTGTCCCAGTATCTTAGAGCCAAGTATGTATTCGCCAGGTCTTTTATCGCATCCAGTTGCCGTTCCTCATCCAGCCGGTTAATATACGGTTCGAAATGTACGGCCGCACGAAGATTCTCATGCTGGTCCTGACCGAGAGATAACGTAAAGATGCGATACTGACACAGAGCCAGACGTTCCGAGTGCTGGTATTTCTCACATTCCGCCACACATTCGTACAACATCCGTGCAGCCTTCGTCTGTCCACGTTCAAGCATGCCTTCCGCCATCTCGAACAACTCTGAGATATACGAGCGATCATCCGTCACTTGCTGGATAACCTTCTGAATACATTCCAGCTTGTCCAATTCAGCACAACGCTGCAGGAACGGCTCCAGTCTTCTCCAATGGGGCGCCGATTCCACGAAACATTCAGCCCCATAAACCTCGTAGAAATACCCCTCTTCCAGCTTCATGCCTTGGGTAATCAGATCCAGTTGAGCCATAGCGATGGGCCGAGTCCCCTTAATAATCGCACTAAGCGTTCCAGCGTTAACCCCCGATATATCGGCAAAATACTGAAGGGTGTACCCCTGTTTCCTGATGTAGTCCTCAATATATGAGCGTATCGTAGTTGTAGGTTCCATGTATCCCACCTCCACAATGAAAATCCATAATTTTGAATTTATATGATAAGCACAATTTTAATCCTAATTTTTACAGCGGTCAATAAAAATCGTGGCAATTTCCTTCACATGTAAGCAAGGAAGCCTGAATATTCCTGCTTATAGAAAAAATCCATTAGAAGAATCCGTGAGAACGTGATACATTTAATCCAACTTACATATCCTACTATTTCAATAGGATTATACGACACAGACATTATCAAATCAGTTCAAGGAGAAGGTCAGATGAAATTTGCCTTGTTTAGTCTCATGATGAATCTGCCTAATGCAGTAACCGGGGAAGCTCTGACGACTCAACAGAAATTCCACAATATATTAGAGCAAGTGAAGCTGGCTGAACGACTGGGATTCGATGCCTATGGAATCGGTGAACGACACGGTGCGCCTTTTCTATCTTCCTCGCCACCTGTCGTATTAACCGCAATAGCCGCAGCAACCACACGCATCCGGTTACTAACCACCGTCACTGTTCTTAGTATACTTGATCCGGTCCGGGTTGCCGAGGATTATGCCACGCTGGATCAATTATCGGGCGGACGGCTGGAGATGATCATCGGGAAAGGCAATGACCCTCGGCACTATCCGCTGTTCGGCATAAGCGAAGAGGAACAATGGGATTCACTAGATGAACGCTATCATCTGCTAAGACGGCTGTGGTCTGAAGAAAATATAACCTGGCAGGGAACGTATCGCCCTCCTCTTGAGGGAGTGACCACCTGGCCAAGGCCGCTTCAGCAATCCATCCCGATCTGGCATGGTAGCGCGTCCAGCACGGTCTCGACCGAACTCGCTGCCAAATATGGCGAGCCGCTCTTCACGTCGAACTCTTTTCATCCTCAGGCCAAATACAAAGCGCTAATTGATCACTATCGGGAGCGCCTCGATTATTATGGTCATGATCCGCAGCAGGCAGTGATTGGCTCCGGTGCCGGCAGTCTCTATCTTGCGGATACCGGTGAAGAAGCCATCCGTCGATATAAGCCGTATTATGAAGCGTTCCATGCCACCGCCGCCGCACAGCATAACCTGTCTCCCTTCACCGATCTGGAGGACAACATTGCACGTGGGCCCGCGTTGATCGGTAGTCCGGAGCAGGTCATTGAGAAAATTCTGGACTATCATGCCGCTTACGGACATCAGGTGCTGAGTATCAGCGTAGATGGACTGACGCATAGCGAGCAGTTGGAGCAAGTGGAGCGTTTTGCCAAGGAAGTGGCCCCTGTATTACGCCGCGAGCTACCTAGTTCGGTATGGAATGAACCCCCGGTGTTAACCCAGCACTCATCCTTCCTTCCCTCTAATGCTACAGATTCATGGCCCACAGCCATCTCACCTATATTCCAGGTTTAGTTGCCCCGTACAATATACACAAGTTCCTTCCAGGGTGATTCCTACGAATCGCCCTCTTCCCTCTTACTCACACTTGTATCGTCGCTCTTCCTGTACCTACTTGGACTGAATGCCTTCAAACAATGAACGGAGCAACACATCTACAAACTCATCATCCATTGCTTCACCCGTCACTAACATGCGATAGAACACTGGTCCGTAGATTAGATCAATGTACAATCCAATGTCTATCCCACTCTTCAATTCGCCGCGCTCCACACCCTTCTCCAGAATTCCCCGAGCTTCACGCCGACGTGGTTGGATATATCTTGTACGGTACTCTTCGGCAAGCCCTTCATCCGACTGCCCTTCTCCAATAATCTGCGTAATTACCTTGCCTTCCCGACTGGTCAAAAAACGAACCAGATTACTCGCATGTATGCGTATATCTTCCAATACCGAGCCTGTATCCGGTACTGGCAATCTTGCCGTTGCGGCAGACATATATCCGTCCATGATGACGGCGCCTTTGTTTGGCCACCATTTGTAGATAGTGGCTTTACTTACCTGTGCACGTTCAGCAATCTTCTCAATCGTAACTGTCCCGAATCCGTGCTCCAACAACAACTCGTACGACGCTGTAAGAATGGCATTCTGGGTTTCCATGTTACGCGGACGTCCTCTTTTTGCAGTCATTTTGAGCCCTCCTGGCTGTAAATCATATATATCATCATCAGTAATATTCATAAAAACGATACGTTCATTATACTAAACAGTGATGAGTACACACAATTCATACTCCGCTTACCTTTTCGTTCTCATTTAAAGTTTCATTAGAATTATGTAATGCCTATTTACAATACTAAACGTTTAGTTTATTATATGTTTGTAATTAGTGAACACAACGTTTAGTAATTAGCGTTTTTAAATACCACTTGTTTAGATCGAACATAAATTTGAAATCTGTGGAGGATGATTACGATGAATATGAGACAACAAGTGAAGCAGGCACCTGTGCCCACCTGGATTATTTTTTTGCTGGCCTCAGCTTGTGGATTGATTGTGGCAAACCTGTATTATGCTCAGACCGTTATCGGACCGATTAGTATTACAACAGGTCTGTCTTCTGCCGCTGCCGGATTGATTGTGACGTTGACACAGATTGGCTATGTCATTGGTTTGTTGTTCATCGTGCCGCTCAGTGACATTACCGAGAATCGGCGCCTGGTCGTGCTTTTCCTCAGCGTACTGGTCGTTGCCCTGATTGCTGCGGCTTTCTCGCCCACGGCTGTTGTATTTCTGACCGCCTCTCTGTTCATTGGCATAGGTTCTGTTGTCGCTCAGATTCTGGTGCCTTATGCGACGTATCTTACGTCCGAGGAACAACGTGGACGTGTTGTGGGCAATGTAATGAGTGGGTTGCTGCTGGGCATTATGCTGGCTCGTCCTGTCGCAAGCTTCATCACCAGCCTCTTCGGATGGCAGACGGTCTTTGTATTCTCCGCTATTGTCATAACACTTCTAATGCTGCTTCTGTCACGTGCTCTTCCTGCTCGCCAGCCTGAACCCGCCTTGAAATACGGGCAATTAATCGTGTCCTTGGGAACACTGTTCAGAACGATGCCTCTGCTGCGTCGTCGGGCGTTCTATCAAGCCAGTCTATTTGGTGCTTTCAGCTTGTTCTGGACCACGGTTCCACTCAGACTCGCTAACGATTTCGGTATGTCACAGCAAGGGATTGCCTGGTTCGCACTGGCTGGTGTCGGAGGTGCTATTGCCGCCCCCATTGCCGGGAGACTGGCAGACCGCGGGCTAACACGAATTCTGACGGGTGCTGCCATGGTGATCGCTGCTGCTTCTTTTGGTCTTGCTTATGCGTTCCAAAGCCACTCCACGTTAGCACTGATCCTGCTTGTGATCGTGGCGATCACTCTGGATATGGCTGTATCAGGGAATTTGGTGCTAGGTCAACGAATCATTTATTCCTTAGGAAGTGAAGCGAGAGGACGCGTGAATGGCATATTCATGTCGATCTTTTTTGTCGGCGGTGCGATTGGTTCATCTCTTGGAAGCTGGTCTTACGCCCATGGGGGCTGGAATCTTACAACGCTGATTGGCCTGATCATGCCACTACTCGCTTTGGTGTATTACTTTACGGAAAAGAAAGCGGTAGTTGTCAGCAATGAATAGAATGAATAGATCGTTCAATCCGCACGACGGAAAAAGGGCAGACTGATCTTCAGGATCAGTTCTGCCCTTCATGTTGTAATGATCACTTGGCTCCCTGTGACAGGAAGTTATCACTATGATTAAGATAGATACATTTGCGTATTAGGCTTTACTGTGAAGGGTAACTTGGTACCCGTCTGGGTCGGCAAATGTAAAGGTTCTCCCGAATGGTCCATCTATTGGTGCTGATGTAATCTTTACGCCTGCTGCAACAAGCTTGTCGTGAATTTCTTGCGTATCCGGGGCATGAAGCCACAGAGCGATACCAAGTCCCGGCTGAGTAACTGAACCAAGTTCGGTTCCCGGCAATAGGTCACGTAGAGCAAATGCAATAGGTTTTGTTTCAAAGACCACCGCATGAGGTGGTCCCGCCTGTGAGCGAACCAGTCCGAGATAGTTTTGATAGAATTCGGCAGAGCCTTCAAGATTGCTCACTTGAAGTGAAATGAAATCCGGTCCAATTGCTGACATAATGTAATGTCCTCCTTCATATTTGTATATCTAAATCATACAAGGCCGCTCTTGCCAACAGTATGTCAGTAGTGTTCTTTCATTTTTTCGATTTTCTCGGTTTCTTTGATTTCTTCTTTTACTCGTTTTCTCTCTTACACCAACACGGGCAGATGCGTATTCGCATCATACTCCACCAATTGCTCACCGGCATGCAATTTCCGGACCAGATCGGGATTTGCGATAAACGGTCTTCCGAACGCAGCCAGATCTATGCTTCCCTTGCCAATAGCGTGCTCCGCGGTATGAACATCCAAATCCCCCACACCAATGATGATTCCGTCCCACTGACTTCGAATCCGCTCGTGAAAGGACTGCTCCCCTTCCCACGCTTTCGTATATTGATCTGTTGAGGGATGCAAGATTGTAATTCCCGTCTCACGGAACAAGTCCAGATATGCATCGATCATTCCAGCTTTATCTGCCCAAGCATAGGATGCATCATCATCCTTTTTCTCGGAAAATCGTACCGATATGCGATCCACAGGGATCTCTTTTTTCACAGCCACAATAATATCCCGCAGGAACAGCAATCTGCCTGCAGTGTCGCCTCCGTATTCATCTGTTCTGTGGTTGGTCTTCTCATTGATAAACTGGTCGATCAGATACCCATGCGCAGCATGCAGCTCGATCCCGTCGAACCCTGCCAGAACCGCATTGCGGGCGGCCGTCTGAAAATGCTGAATTGTATCCCCTATATCCTGTGTACTCATCGCTTCTGGAACCTGATACGGCTTATGCAGCTTATGCACTCTTCCCTCTGCCGCAAGGCTGGAGGGTGCCAATGGAGCGGTTCCGATCAGATCGGAGTGGGACAACCTGCCGACATGCCATAGTTGAGCAATAATGGTGCCGCCATGACTGTGGACAGCATCCGTTACCCTTTTCCAAGAAATCGTCTGTTCATCTGTATATAAACCAGGGATGCCGTAAGTGCCTTTGCCTGCCAGATTCGGGTTAATGCCCTCGGTAATGATCAGCCCCACACCATCTCATCCGTGACGGTCCCCTTCTGATCATCAGCAAATCCCCGGGTCAACGGCGCCATCACAATTCGGTTCCTTAATTGCCACTGATGAATCGTCACCGGGCTCAATAATGTTGAACGTGTATTCATGTTATCCATGTCATATCCCTACTCTCTTCGTCATTAAGGATATTGTAAGGCGACCCTGATATATCGTAAAATGATTGAAATATATAGTTGTATCTCTCCGAGAGATACCTAACATCGGCATCAGCTGAAGCAGTTGAAGTTAATCCACGTCCAGGAGGACATAGCATGGAACTTTCCGATATTGATATTGTTCTCGCGGTGGCACGTTCAGGCAAAATCTCACAAGCTGCCAAAGAACTGAATTACGCGCAATCCAATGTCACCACACGCATCAAAAAACTGGAGCAGGAATATCAGATACAGCTGTTCAACCGATTTCCCAAAGGCGTTGTGCTGACCTCCAAAGGAGAACAGTTTGTTGAGTACGCCACGCGCATTCACAATCTTTTGCACGATCTGAAGCAGGATATGACCGACCCCGGGGAGCCTTCTGGCACGCTGAAAATCGGCATTGTGGAAACGGCAGCATCGAGCCGGTTTATGGAAATTCTGAATGAATATCAAATAACCTACCCGAAGGTGTCCATCTCACTCGTCAACGCCACTTCACCCAAAGTACTGCGCAAGAAAATACAGGACGATGAAATTGATGGTGCTTTTATCAGCGGGGCTTGTGTGAAGGAAGGTTTGAAGGTGGAGTACGAGATGCAGGACACCGTTCATATCATCGCCAAAAAGACAGACGCACCACCCGAAAGCCTGTGCCAAGTATCGTGGGTTGTTTTCCCCGAGGGCTGCCCGTATCGTGAAATAACCGAAGAATTTTTGCAGGAAGAGGGGCTGTCCGCTCGTAATATCATTGAAGTGAGTACGATGGAAAACCTGCTCAGCTGTGTGGCGTCTGGAATTGCTTTTACTATTATGCCGTGCAGCGTTATTCACAAGAAACCGAATGATTTCTCCGTATTCGATCTGGCAGATCGCTTTACTCATACCACGACAACCTTTGTCCGCGGTGAGGATCGTTATGTCAGTAGTGCGCTGGATCAATTCATGAAGCTGCTGAATCAGAAGTGCATTACGTTTTGATATAGATAACTTTTATAAGCAGCAGTATAGTATGTACATTCACAGCAGTCAGGAGAAGATCAGATGAAACTCACGAATCTTTTATATAGGCTCATTGATGCCCGGCGTGTCGACAACAATGCAGAACAAGTGTCCTTTCCATCCTGTCCACATCATACGCTGCTTGTTGTGATCAAAGGGAACTTAACTGTCAAAGTCGAAGACAAAATCATCTCCCTATGCGCCCCTCAAGTCCTTTCCGTCCCACCTTCTCACACCTGTAACGCAACTACCGAGGTACAGCCTGATTTTGAATGTGTCACCTTAACCTACAATGTCTACAACGAAGAATTGGATGGCAACATGCAGCGAGTTATTGATCCACATCTGGAATTCATTGCCGCTGTTGTTCCCTCAGCTCCCGTTCTCGCCATTCAAATCCATGAAGGTGTGCAGAAGGAAGATCCATGGGCTGGAATGGCACGTCAGATCCTCTTTCAGGAACTGTGTCTTGTCCTAATGAAGCAGAAGAAGCAAAAATTTCAGGAAGATACCGCGAGTGAAGCAGTACGACAGAGCCAGAAATATATCAATACACATTATCAGGAGAACTTCACACGCGAAAAACTGGCTGAAATAGCTGGACTGAGTGTCACCCGTTATTCCAGATTGTTCAAAAAAATGATCGGACAAGGCCCCATCGAATATTTGAACGCCGTACGCATCCGGGAAGCCGGTGATCTGCTACTGGCCTCAGACAACACGATCAAACAAACAGCACGCCAGGTCGGGTATGAAGATGAATTCTATTTCAGCCGAAAATTTAAAGCAACCACCGGATTGTCTCCCATGGTTTATATCAAAAAGCATCGCTCCGTAACACGTATCGCTTCAATTGCCCATCCATATACGGGGCATCTGCTTGCCCTTGGTATTGAGCCATATGCGGCACTGATTAATCCGGTCCATAGAACATCATATGAATTCAAAAATGTGATTCAAGTGGGCAGAGATCAGCCTGATCTGGAACTATTATTGAACGCACACCCGGAACTGATCATTGGGTATGAAGGAACCGATTATGAAGAGCCCAAAAAAGCCGAATTATTTCGGCATATCGCCTCCACTTGTACCATACCTTTTGCAGGAGATTGGCGTTCACAGTTGTACTCCATTGCACAATCCGTGGGCAAAATAACAGCTGGTGAAGAATGGCTGGAACGTTATGAGCTATCGGTCAACCGCAACATATCCGGCATACAACATGCCCTGGATGACCGTCCTGTGGCTGTGGCGCAATACGAGGATGGACAGTTCCGGGTCTACGGCAACCGTAATCTGGGGACGGTACTCTATGATGATTTGCAGTTATCCGTACCCCAAGCTCTACACCACGTATCCCATTCCCGTTTAATGTCACTGGAACAGCTCGTCCAGTCGGATATTGAACACTTCATTCTGTTTACAAGTGGCCAAGCAGACGAGCGTGCGCACACTGTAGCATCGCTTATGCAAAATTCAATCTGGCAGCAATGGGAGGCGGTTCGTACGAATCAAGTCTATGAATTGGGCGATTCCTCCCCCTACTCCTGTTATACTTCCTTGGCTCATAATCTGTTTCTGAATCGGGTTAGTCAATTGTTCCTAAGCCAAACGTCCATGCATTAAACAGGAATATCCATGGATTACGATTTGGAATGCACCTATAATTATTTTGATAATGATAATCAAAATCAGTTAAAGGGTGTGTACAACGTGTCTTTACCTAACAACCAACGCTTTTCTTCCTTTTTCAAATCAGGACGATTCCTTATAACCATTCTTCTTCTATGCAGCATGCTTGCAGGCTGTGGAACTTCCCAGAACAGCGGGAACTCCGCTTCACCCGGGTCCAATGGGGCAGAGCCCTCAACCGCTGAACAGGGAAGTGAGAATACACGCACCATTTCCACGATCAAAGGGGATATCGAAATTCCTGCTGAACCCAAGAAAATCGCGGGAATGCTCTACGTCTTTGCCGACCAATTGCTCACACTGGGCATTGAACCGACAGCCATGGTTACGTATAACGATCTCGGATTCCCTGAATATCTGGCAGATCAGATGAAAGATACCACTGCCGTAGGTTCCGGCGAGTCACCCAATTTTGAAGCATTGCTCCAGGCTGAGCCGGATCTCATTCTGGCCTCCAAAACGTTAAATGAAGCAAACTATGAGCAACTCTCCAAGATTGCTCCAACGATCCTTTTTGATAATGAAGAAAAAGGAGACTGGGAGCGATTCATGGAAACGGCAACCGTTCTTGGCAAAGAAAAAGAAGCCCAAGCGGTCAAAGACGCCTATGATGCCAAAGTGGCCACAACTCATGATGAGCTTGCCGTAAAAGCCAAAGACGAAACGGTGGCCTACATGCGCGTACAGGATAAACAGCTTCAGTTGATTAAACCTGATGATAACTTCACTCTGTTTGGTGCTCTGGGCTTGACCCCTGCTTCAGTAGACAGTGTAGATTTCGAGGGATCATGGAATGTGGCAATTTCCGAGGAAATTCTGCCTGAGCTGAACCCGGATCGACTGTTTATTATTCTTCGTCCAGGAGAAGAAAACAAGGTTGTGCTTAATAACATCATGGATACTTCCATCTGGTCCAATCTGAATGCAGTCCAGAACGATCATGTATATATCGGTGATGCCAACCTGTGGTTTGCAGGATACGGTCCCATCGGTCTGAACAAAATTATTGATGAGATCGCTGCTTCCTTCGAGTTATAGAGGGACATGATGAAACCTAAAACAAGTCTTAGGCAGACCGTGATCGAAAGACGTACGATTCAGGAATTTAATGGCCTACCCATTCCCTTGGAAACGATTCATGAGATTCTGGAGGCAGCGATATGGGCACCTTTTCATTCCAAAAAGGAACCTTGGCGCTTCATCCTGTTTATGAATGAGGGCAGAGAAACATTCGCGAGCGCTGTATTGAGTACACGCAATCCTGAATTTGTAGCAAAGTACGGACAACAAATCAGAACTGCCTATTGTGCACAGACACCTGTGCATCTGGTTGTGGTTATGACAGCCAACCTGCCCTCCAAAGCGTGGGAAGAGGCTTTTGCTGCAACCTCGGCACTGATCCAGAACATACAGTTGCTTGCCTGGGAACAACACATCGGCGTCGTATGGAAGACAAGTCCTTTCAACGAAAGTCCACTATTCTGTGAAGCCATTGGTGTGACATCAGAGGAAAAAATAGTAGGTACACTTCACATGGGGTATTTTAACGCTGAAGATCAGCCCATGCCCAAGCCTCGCGCACCTCTCCCTCAACTATTGCATCTCATTGATCACTAAATAGACTTAAAACATATGGAATCTAGACCATAAAAAAGAAGACAAAAGCACTCATAAAGAGTGCCTTTTGTCTTCTTTCCCCTATATCACATTCAACTGGCGCTTACTCCACCTTGAATCTTGCGGCAGATTCGGCCAGCTTTTGCGTCAATTGATCGATCGTATCGACCATGTTCGCCAACTGCTGCACTGTCGAAGACTGCTCCATCATGGTTGCCGTTACCTCTTCAACCGAAGCGGACACCTGCTCTCCTGAAGCTGACAAACTATGTGCCGACTCCAGTACGTCGTCCTTGTTCTGCAACATCTCCTGCATCTGTCCTGCCATCGTGGCGATCTGCTGATTAATGACCGTCACCTTCTCCAAAATCACATCAAACGCCTGGCGGGTCTGAATGACAAGCTCATCCTGTCTGGACGAGATGGTGTGAATTTCCGCAACACTTTGGTTGTTCTCGGCGACATCGGCCAGATTCTGCTCGATAATGCTGGAGATTTCCTTGGACTGGCGGGAACTCTGTTCGGCTAAATTGCGAATCTCTTCGGCCACAACCGCAAATCCTCTGCCATGCTCTCCAGCCCGTGATGCTTCGATTGAAGCATTCAATGCAAGCAGGTTCGTCTGCTTGGCGATCTGGCTGATGGCTTCCGTGATCTGACTAATACTGCCCGAACTGGTTTGAAGTTTAACGGTAATCTCAGAGATTTTCTCCACTTCCCGTTCGTTCAACTCATTGATACGCATCAGTTCATTGACGACTTCATTCCCGTTGTGGAATACATTTTCGATCTCATCTGCTCTTGCCTTCACATCTTGTGCACTGCTGTTCATGGCAGCCACTTTATCGCCGAAGCTGTTGAATTTGCCTGCAATCTGCTCCGTATCTTCCGATTGGGCCTCCATCGCCTTCGCGATCCCCATGGACGTCGCCGATGTCTCATCAATGGATCTGGCCGTCTGTCTGGATGTCTCCTCCAGCTCCTGCGTGCTGGCCTGAAGGACATGAATCGAACTATTCATATCGGTAATCAGGTTCCTGTTCTGCTCCACCATACCATTAAAGCTTTCAGCCAGATCCTTGAATTCACTATTATATCTGCCATTGGCCTTAACGGTCAGATTCCCCTGAGCAAGCTGTTGGAACAGCCCGATCAGACGAATGATAGGTCTCGTAATACTACGAGAGATCAGCAATCCCACGCCAATAGCCAGAGCTATTCCAATCAAGGTCACGATAACCATCTGGCGCTGCATATCCTCTAATGGACGCTTGATATCGTCATAATCATCAATAATGACCACGGAGAGATCTGCACCAGGAATCTGATTCACACGATAATAGGTATCATCTCGATCCATCGAAGTAATTTTCACTTCATCGGTGGCTCTATCCGCAATAACTCCCATCGCTTCCTTGTCCTCTTCCAGCGTTTGTCCCACAACGGAAGGGTCCAGTGAATCATACATAATGATGCCACTCCGGCTCAGCACTTCAACTCTGCCTTGACCATTGATTTTAATATCTCCGAGTTGCCCCAGGAAGAAGCTGCTGTCCACCGACATGGCGAACACCCCCAGAATATTGCCCTCTTCATCGGTGATAGGCTCTGAGAAGGCAATAATAAGCTTCTTGCTGTTCTTCGATACGATTGCATCACTGATGAAGGATTTCCCCTGTATGGACTCCTTGAAATATTCCCGGTCTCCCCGTGGCTGTCCAATCACTTCCGGCATCGTTCCCGCCACAATGTTTCCTTCCTTGTCGAACACAAACAAGTCCGGCTTGGTGCCTACCGTATCGGGTATACTGTCCGCGAGAATCGTATTCGCTCTATTGAAGTATGGATTCTCATCTGTGAAAAAGGTCTCATCTGTCATTTCGTTCGTATCACGCAACTTCAAGAGATCTTTGAACGTGTTATGTACGGATATCGCATGACTCATCTGTTGCTGAAGCTGCATCGCTGTCCAAAGCCCTTCCCCAAGGCGGTCAGCCATCACATTAATCTCATCCTTGCTTTTCCGGACCACAACATCAGATGAAATCATATAACTTGTGGTCGTTGCACCAAGCAGAACCAGCACAACCAATACACTGATCATGATCGGCAGCTTGATTTTAAGGGACATATTTTTGATCCTATGCCCTATCCCTTGCTTTTCCCCCATTTTCCCCATTTCCACTTCTCCCCACTTCCTGAACCATCTCCATCTGAACGATGTATATTCATTATCGGAAATATGCATAGTGGAATTGATGTATTAGGGAGATATTGCCACTGTTTTTCTTTTTTTAATTCTAATAGTAATACAAAAACTGCCTGTCAGATCGACACGATCCATCTCTGGAATGGATGTTGCCGTTATCTAACAGACAGTTTTCAGATTACAAGATGAATGGATGAAGCTTACTTGCGCAATCTCCGGGAACTCAAAGCGTGATGACCATTCTGCAGGAATGTGCTACGCGTATTCTTCATCTGTTCTATCCGTCGCTCAGCCAGACGATCTGCGGCAACATAAGTTGCGATGCCTTCGGTACGTGAGCTTTCGAATATTTTCTCCAGATTGGTATAGATCTCTCCGATCTTGCTCCACGCCCGATCCGCGTTATAACCATTCAGCTCATCTGCAATATTGATCACACCACCAGCATTGATGACGTAGTCAGGCGCGTAAACGATGCCCATATCATACAGTTGATCTCCATGACGGGTCTCCAGTAGCTGATTATTCGCACAACCCGCTACTACCTTCGCCTTGAGCGTCTTGAGCGTATCGTCATTAATCGTGCCACCCAGCGCACATGGTGCATAGATATCACAATCCACACCCGTGATGTCTGCGGGATCCACAGCGGTCGCGCCGAAGCGATCCACAGCCTGCTTGACCGAATCCTTATGGATGTCCGTAACGATCAGACGTGCACCTTCCTCATACAGATATTTGCATAGATGCATCGCGACATTGCCCACACCTTGGACCGCTATCGTTTTGCCTTCCAGCATATCCGTTCCAAATGCTTCTTTGGCTGCTGCCTTGATCCCGCGATATACACCCCAAGCCGTTGCAGGCGATGGATTCCCGGATGAACCATAACTTGCCGAGATGCCTGTTACATAATCGGTTTCCTGATAGATCAGGTTCATGTCCTCTTCCGTCGTTCCCACATCTTCGGCCGTGATATAACGTCCGTTCAATCCTTGAATGTAGCGGCCAAACGCCCGAAACATTGCTTCGTTTTTGTCACGCCGCGGATCTCCGATGATAACGGTCTTGCCACCGCCCAGATTGAGGCCGGATATCGCATTCTTATATGTCATACCACGGGCAAGGCGCAGGGCGTCTTCAATGGCTGCTTCCTCTGAAGCGTAAGTCCACATCCGCGTTCCTCCCAGCGCAGGGCCGAGTGTTGTGTCGTGTATGGCGATAATTGCTTTTAACCCTGAATTTCGATCCTGGCACAGAACCAGTTCCTCATAATCGTGATGCTCCATTGCTTCAAACCAACTCATGTGCTAACCGTCTCCTCCAACCATTTTTGCGATCCAATCGCAGTGTTCTCTATTTAATTACCATCCTCTATTGTACCCATGAATACCCAGTTTGTGCAAAATCACATCGCAATGTCAGAGAAGCACCGGTTCACTTTTAAGAAAGGACCTCGACCACATTGATTGGATGCAAATCGCCATCCACAGCGAATGAGGCCTGCCCCGTCTCTTCAGAAACGACCAGCACAACCGCATCCGTCAATTCGCTTAGTCCCAATGCAGCCCGATGACGGGTGCCGATCTTTCGTTCATGCACTTCTGCCTGCGACAATGGCAACACATTTCCCGCGGATACGATCTGATTGCCACGAATTAGCACAGCCCCGTCATGCAGAGGCGCACCGGGAATGAACAGCGATTCCAGCAACGCATGCGTCACTCTCGCATCCACCGCCACCCCTGAATGGATGATCGACTCCAAGGGAACTTCGCGTTCAATCACAATCAGCGCACCATATCTCCGGTCAGATAGATGCTGTACGCTCGATGTTAATTCGGCAAACTTCTCGGTAAAGGGTGACAGATAACAATCCAGATAAAACGAAGAGGCGAGTACCTCGATCTGCTTGATCTCCGCACGAATCTCTGCAAATTGTCCCAATAGACAGGCACTGTCATTGTCAAACCGGGATAACGTCAGATTCATTCGATCCGCCACACGATGGAGGTCCGCCTTGAGCTTCTGTCTCATCGAAGAACTGTCACAGTCTGCTTGCCGATTCATCATTCGTCGCCTCCTTTTTTGGGTTGGACCTGTTGTACCTCGCACCACATCATTAGTACCCATAACTTCCCCTTCGGAGCAGGTATTTATGCAATGGCAGCAAGGCTGTATGAGCTAATCAAGGTCTTATTGTAACGGGTATAACAAGCAAAAAAAGAGCCTGTCCGCAAACCTTCACGGCCAGGCCCTATTCGCATAATGATTTGATCTTTGCCTATTTCACTTATTGAGCTTTCCCGTATGAACCTGCCTTAAATGTAGTCGGGTCATACCACTTGTATCCTGCTGCGGGTGCAGCCCACGGCTCAAGTTGCGGCTCGGTCGATGCAGCCGGAGCTTCCATCGGAAGCAGGCTTGTTGCCGTATCCAATGTCAGTCCTGGCACTTGCGCAAGACTGGTATAGCTCTCTTTGACTGCGAGCCATTTCACGGTATTCACGAGGAAAGTAGCATCATCCACTTCTTTGAATCCATCATAAGTCTTCTTGGTAGCGCCAGTCTCTTCTCGCAAATATTTCGGAGTAGCGTCTTCCACAGGTGAGGAGTCGCCGATAAATGCAGCTTTGCCCGCACCAATCTTCGCAATGGCGGCATAGGCTCCTTCAGCTCGTCCACCACCATTGTATACGCCCTGATCCACAGCATTGCCCCACTTGGATACACCACTTGGTACGTACACCAAGCCTTTGGCCTTGTTCGGGTCCATAATTGCAATGGTCGATCCGGCATGCATGGCTACAGAATTAACGCCAGCTGTAATGCCGAAGGATTGTGCAGGTGCAACGATATCCGATGCATTCACATCGCCGAGGGCATTGTAGCGGAATCGAACACCAAAGTTCGTCGCCAGCCAATCGGAGCTAATCACACCCTGCATGGCAGGTGATTCAGCTTCAGCCGAGGACATGCCTTTGGCTGGATTCAGGAAGGCACCACGGCGATAACCGTTGAATACTTCGGAAGAATCCCAGCGGTTTTTGTTGCGGTCTGCATTATAGTGATCGGAGATGAAGAAGATACTTCCTCCGTTCTGTACATACTGCACCAGCGCAGCCTGCTCAGTCGCCTTGAACGGCACGTTGGCTTCGCCGATGACGAAGACGTGGTAATCTTTCAATTTATTATAGGTGATGGCTTGCTCACCAAATGTATACGGGATACTGCGTTCCAGCTGATCCACGGCAAAGCCTGCGTTTCGCAAACCATTGGCAAAATCCGAAAATGCCCCGTCGATAATCCAGTCGGCAGCACCTGCTGTCTGGGCGTGGGTATTATCGAACAATACTTTCTTACCGGTACCATCCGGCAGTGTTGTACCTGGGTTCGGATCTGGATCAGGATTGGTTGTTCCGGAGGAAAGCGCGATGGACGTTGGGTTTTTGACTCCTGCATAGCTGTTGTAGGCACCTAAGGTTCCGGTTACGATGATCTTTTTGCCTACAAGACTCGGATTGGAAGCCAGTCCATATTGCGAACGGAAAGATGCGGGAACTTGTACATCCAATAATCTGGCGTTGGTTCGCTCTGACGCTGAATCTGCAATCAGAACATTAAAATCATTGGCATACGGAGATGTAAACTTCGCGGTAAGTGACCCGGTAGCATGTCCAACAATGATCCCTTCAACCGTTGCCGTTCCTCCACCGCTCTGGGCAGCGATGGCCTGAGATACCGTAAGTGGTGCTGCAGCTTGTACCGGACTTTGCGAACCCGGCCCGAGCAATGCGGTTGCCATCATGATAAAGACCAGGAATGCCCCGATCCAGTGCTGCCATAACGCCTTCTTCATATTCCCTTTCTCCTCCTCCAAATTACCTGATAATGGGTTATCCTCCTTTAATTTAATTGTTCATATGATGAATTCCTCTTTCTTTTTGTAAACTTTTTGAAAAAGTTTTGAGGTCGTATCTATTTGCCCATACTGATTATCATGAGGATTCCATTTACCGAAGGAGTAAAACGATAATGAAGTTGGTATTTTTGATACTCTTGTTGATTGTTCCGCTGATTATGGCTTATGTTGCTCTTCGTTCCCGGATGGTTAGACGATTGTTTCATATTGTTGCGCTGCTCTGCTTTTATAGTGCGGCAACGGTCATCGCAGGTGATGTGTATGCGACGAATGCCCATATGACCACATTCACGACCGAGATTCACCATTTCCTGCTGAATGGCTGGTTCCTGTATCCGTCTGCATATCTGGGTGTATATATCCCCTATGTGCTGTGGATGAGCCTTTTTTCAGAAAAAAGTTGAATTCATTACGGACTTGGGATTGCATTTTGCCATCGTTCATTGCATAATGAGTATATAACTGTGATAATGATTATCATTCTTGAACTTGTCTCTATGTACCTGTCTACTGCATATGATTTTACGATTTTATAGATAAAGGGGAACGAACATCGAATGAATACACCTCTGCAAAAGGCTGACCTGCAGCTTGACGATTACTTGGATCTTCTGAACCTGGCAACCAATCTGGGTGATACGAAATGGCAAAAGGAAATTATTCGCAAGCTGGCATATACGTATCCCGCAGTTCAATGTAAACAACCACAATAGTATTCGACATACAACATAGATCTACATCATGGCTCACAACCGATTCATTCGTTGAATCTGTTGTGGGCTATTTTTGTTGTACAATGTACATTAAAGTTATTCAAACGTGAAGGAGTGAACAACGATGCAATTGGAGACCGACAGACTGATTATCCGGGAGATTCGGGAGACCGACTGGGAGAGGATTCATGCCTATACCTCCATGACGGAAGTTACACAGCATACAGCATGGGGTCCAAATACGGAAGAGGATACACGGGCATACGTGCAGTTTGTGTTGGACACACAGCAGGCACATCCAAGAGAGGGCTTTGAACTTGCGATATGTTTAAAAAGTGACCGGACTCTCCTTGGCGGAGTGGGTATTCACGTTATGGAGAAAACCAATGCAGAGATCGGTTACGTCCTCAACCCTGCTTACCAGGGGAAAGGTTATGCCGCCGAAGCAGCCCGTGCTTTACTGGGTTTCGGTTTCAACGAACTTGGCATTCACCGCATTTACGCCAAATGTCGTCCGCACAACACGGCTTCGGAGAACGTTATGAAGAAGATTGGTATGCAGCGTGAAGGTCTAATGCGAGAGCATTGGTTCTACAAAGGTTCCTTTCATGACTCGGTGCTCTATTCGATTCTCGCCAGAGAATATACTAATGAACAATTTCATGGAAACGCAAAAAGCTGACTCCCATATATGGGACGCCAGCTTTTCTTTTCTTTCTTTTTCTCCGTAACGACCCCAATCGCCAATGGAGGTGAATCCTCGGAACAAGCTATGTTACAACCGGCACAGCTCTGCCGGGCAGCTTGGGAATGTCGGACATCCGCACATGCAGCGCAAGGCTGCCAGATCCCGAATCATCAGTTTGCCGTCCATCATATCCAGCGTACCTTGTTCCTTCCATGCCCCCAGCATCCGCGTTACACTCTCCCGGGTAGCTCCAATCATCTCGGCAAGCTCGGTATGGTTCAGCTTCATGTCCAGCACAATACCATCCGGTGTAATCTTCCCATACGAGTTGCTGGCACGGATCAGAGTCGAAGCGAGTGCACCCGCCTTGCCATAGAGCAGCAAATCACGGAATCTCGACTGGGTGATCCGCTGCGACAGTGCCATCCATTGCAAAAATTTCAAGGCAAGGTCGCCATGTTTGCTGAGTATACTTTCCAGATCGCTAAGCGAGATAATGGCCAGTTCCCCTTTTTCCGCCATCTCTGCACTGTAGCTATGATTCAATCCGCCGATGCCGCCGAATTCACCGATGAGATCGCCGCTTTGTTGAATGGATAAAATAATTTCCTTGCCATCCTCCGTCGACTTGGTCATTTTCACTCGTCCCGAACGAATGTAGTACAGATATCCGGCTTCATCGCCTTCGAGAAAGAGACTATACCCCGACTTTACCCGTTTGGGCTGCATTTTCGCTTCAATCAGGTCCCATTGCTCAGGTGTAACGAACGAAAGGATTCCGCCTGTTTCTCGTGTCATTTTGCCCGCCTCCGTTTGTTTCTGCTCTGTTCTTTGGGTTGTTCTTTCTACAAATACTGTACCCATAACCTTCGTCCCCCTCGGTGATTCCTTATGTATCCATCATACCGCGAAAGTATCGTCAGGGTTATCGGGGGATTACCTGATCCTTGAGGAGAAACTCCCTGAATTTGCTGTGAGAAAAGTCACATTTCACCGATATGCCTCATCCTTCGCATTTCTCCAATCCCTTGGTGTACCTGATTTAGGAGTCCTCCACGGCCCAGGTTCAGTAGATTATAGAACGGAAATAGGGGTTTTCCCTGAATTACAATGTACGAGAAAGGGTCTACAATAGAACTAACATCGTAATACCCTTACTTTAAGATGATCCTATCAAAGGTTAATGATATTGATTCTACTTTATGTACGTTATAATCCGAAAAAGGAAGTGTCCTCTCATGCATGATGAACTGCCATCTGGCATTCAGGAGATGATCGACGGCCTGCGCCTGAACACATCCAGCGACTTCTGCGGACTTGCCTGTCTGAACGGGACGATGCTGCGCTGGAAGTATACCTCTGGGGCTAGTAATGAACGGGTGAAACGCATGGAAATGCGCCCCGGACAAGATCTGGTAGGCACAGCTCTTCGAACTGGACGCACAGCCCTATCTGATGCACAATCCACCGGCGAACATACACCCGCTCGCTGCCCGTTAATGCTTGCTGAGCGGCTGGTAAGTGCCATAGCGGTCCCAGTGTTCCAGGAAGGTAGCGTGCCTGGTGCCGTGCTGCTCGTTGGCAGCAGACTGCCTTGCACCTTTTCACCGGACATGGTCCGGCAGACGGAGCAAGTCGCTCTACATCTTCAGCCGAAGGTGTTTGGATAAAAGTTTTAACTAGAGAGTAAGAGAGGCTATTCGGAGATTAAGCTCTGGATGGCTTCTTTTTTTGTTATGATATAGATAGAACTGAGGAAGCGGACAGGGGGAAATGATGTGATTCAACTATTAGTTGTAGACGACCATGTCGTCGTGCGTTCCGGGCTGATCGCCTTACTCGAAGGAAAGAATGATATACATATCGTTGGAGATGCCGCAGATGGCGATGAAGCCATTGCCAAGGCTCAAGAGTTGAAACCAGATGTGGTCTTGATGGATTTCAGCATGCCACCGGGCAAAGACGGTCTGACCGCTACGGCTGAATTGAAGAAATTGATGCCGGATGTCTCCATTTTGATACTAACCATGCATGACGATGAAGAATATCTGTTCCGCGCCATCCACGCGGGAGCATCCGGATATATACTCAAAAGTGCGCCGCATGAAGAATTGCTTGCCGCGATTCGTTCCGTAGCAGAGGGTAGCGCCTATCTGTACCCCAGTGCAACCAAGCGGCTGATGAGTGAATACCTGGACAAAGCCAAACAGGAAAATGCCGGACCGTATGACACGTTATCAGAGCGGGAGAAAGAGATTTTGTCCTGGATTGCCAAAGGCTACGCCAACAAGGAGATCGCCGAACATCTGATCATCAGTGTCAAAACGGTCGAATCCCACAAAAGCAATCTGATGGAGAAACTTGGCCTGCGTACAAGACCGGAACTTGTGAAGTTCGCCATGAAAAAGGGGTTGCTGAACTTTGAGTAGTGCACGCAAGAACAGATTAAGTGGGCTCGCAGACCAGCCTGTTCGCCTCCTGCTGAACGAAATCGACAATCATATTACGGATAACGAATTTCGCAGCAGGTTAAAGGGTTCCCTCCATCAACTGAGTGATCTGAAATTTGCTCTGGATGAGTCCTCTATAGTTGCCCTCACGGACCGCAAAGGCAAAATCCAATATGTGAATGATAAATTCTGTGAAATCTCGCAGTATGAGCGCGAGGAACTGATTGGTAAGGATCATCGAATCATTAATTCCGGATACCATGGCAAAACCTTTATGAAAAACCTGTGGGACACGATATCCTCAGGTAAGGTATGGAACGGGGAAATTCGCAATCGTGCCAGAGACGGCAGTCATTATTGGGTCAACACCACCATCGTGCCTTTCCTCGATAATGACGGTGAGCCCTATCAATACCTGGCTGTACGTAGCGAGGTCACCAAGCTGAAATCCGTCGAAGCCGAATTGCAGAAGATGATGTCCCAGGTCATGAACATTCAGGAAGAAGAGCGACGCCGGATCTCGCGTGAACTGCATGACGGGATTGGACAGAGTCTCTTCTCTCTGGTGATTCAGATGGACCGACTGCTGGCAGACCAGCCTCAACCGGGTGTTGAAGCACTGCGGAAGCAGGTCACGGGCATCATGGAAGATGTACGCGGTATGGCATGGGAACTGAGGCCATCCGTTCTGGATGATCTGGGTGTTGTTCCTGCGATTCGGACGTATATTGAGAACTACACCCGTCACTACGGGATCGAAGTCGATCTGGAATGTAATTTGCGCAAGCGACTGGAGATGAACCGGGAGATTTCCATATACCGGATTATTCAGGAAGCCTTAACGAATGTCGCAAAGTATGCCGATGTTTCCGAGGCACGTGTTACTGTCGAAGATGCTCAGGACATGACGATGGTTATTATTGAAGACCAGGGGGCTGGATTCAGCGAAGCAACCGCTGGCAATGGCGTTGGATTGTTCAGTATGGAAGAGCGTGCCCGTGGTGCAGGAGGAACGTTGAGAGTTTCTTCCGAGCCTGGCGAAGGGACTACCGTTACCCTTTTACTGCCCAAGACAGCACAAGCATAACGAATATGCTTCGCATCGTGCTTTGCGCTTCACTCCAGCTATCTATTATTTAACGGCTGCTCGCTATTGGAACGCGCGAGTGGCCTTTTTATTTTTTTCAATTGGTCAAAATAACAAAATGAAAGATCAAAATCGGTTAAATTCAATAATCATGATAAATAGATTGACTTGAGTTACGATTCGTCATTAAAATATGAATGCCACATACACATTGTATGATTAATATATTTTCATTGTTCATTTTATATAGCGAGAGAAAAGGATGGTCAACATGTCAGAAAAACGCTCCTCCAAGGGAGGAGAAATTCCGCAAATGTACAATCTCGACGAGATGGATCGCAAAATCATCGCTGCGCTTCACAAAAACAGCCGGATTTCCTATACGGATCTGGGTACACAGATCGGGTTGTCACGTGTAGCAGTCCAAGCACGCATTAATGCGTTATCCGAAAAAGGAATCATCGAACGCTTCACCGTTGTGATCAACCCTGGCAAAGTTGGGCTTCAGGTCTCGGCCTTTTTCAATGTCGATGTTGAACCGCCCTTCCTGGATGAAGTGGCAGAGAAACTGGACGAAGAGCCAGCTGTCACCAGCCTCTATCATATGACAGGCCCGAGTACCCTGCACATGCACGGTATTTTTGCGGATATGGAAGAGATGGAGCAGTTCTTGCTGGAGAAGCTCTATAAGATGCCGGGTATCGTCAAAGTGGAATCACAGCTGTTATTAAAACGTTATAAAAGCCGGATGGGCATGAGACTCTAGGAGGAAATCAGCATGGGTTGGAAAGATTACAACGGTCTCGTGATCGGAATGGTACGAACCGGAATTCTCGGATATGGCGGCGGCCCTTCGGTGATCCCGTTGATCCGTTACGAAGCCGTTACGCGTTACAAATGGGTCAGTGATGAGGAGTTCGGCGAGATTTTGGCTATCGCCAACGCCCTGCCGGGTCCCATCGCGACCAAGATGGCCGCCTATCTCGGTTATAAAACCAAAGGTGTACTGGGCGCAATTGTGTCCGTACTCGCTCATATTTTGCCGACAAGCATTGCTATCATTGCTCTGCTCGGTTCCATGTACGCGCTGCGCGAGTCGAAAGTGGTTGCCGGCATGGTAGCCGCCGTGCGGCCAGTCATTTTTGTCATGCTGGGCATGATGGCTTATGAATTCGCCATGAAAGCCTGGAAGGGACTCGGCAAAGCTTTTGCCGCCCTCTTCGGCGTGATTGCCTTTGTACTGCTGCAGCTGCTGGATATCCATCCAGGGATTGTGATCGCGGTTTTCCTTGGATATGGTGTCTTCCATCTGGATCTGGTCCAGCGCTTCAAATCCAAAGGCAAATCCGATAAGGGGGTGTCCTAAGGATGCTCCAGACATGGTGGGAATTATTTTGGGGATTTTTCGTAGCAAACATATTGGGATATGGGGGCGGCCCGGCGTCCATTCCGCTAATGCAGGAAGAGATTGTGAACCATTACCAATGGATGACCACCGAGCAATTCGGTGATGTGCTGGCGATTGGTAACGCCCTTCCCGGTCCGATTGCAACCAAAATTGCTGCATTTGTCGGGTACCACGTGGCAGGCTGGTTTGGGGCATTTATCGCAAGTTTTGCCACAATCGTGCCTTCCGCGACCGCACTAATTATATTACTTCGTCTGTTGAACAAACATCGTACTTCACCGAAAGTCAAAGGTATGACTTTACTCGTGCAGCCTGTTATCGCTGTGCTCATGATTCTGCTCACATGGGAATTCGGTCAGCTATCCACCGATTCCATCGGTATCTGGCAGACGTTGATCATTGCAGGTATCTCGCTCTGGGTCATGACCAAGACCAAGCTGCACCCAGCCATTCTGATCGTGATCGCATTTGCCTATGGTGCGCTGGTACTGTCTCACACGATGTAGTGATAGAACATACAGGGAACGTCATAGAACCACTTGGTTATACATCTGCAATGGGTGTATGCAGGGGTTCTGGACGTTTCTTTTTTTAATAGGTTATATACAAAAAAACGGTGATACCCGCTATTAAGCTGGGCATCACCGTTTAATATATTGCGCGTTTCACGCTCACATTGGAAAAACCAAGTTACTTCGCTTCAACCACTACGGTTACTTTGGTTTTCACACCTGCAAATGTCACCGTAATCGTCGCTTTACCTTTACCGTTCGCCTGAATGATTCCATCTTTCACCGATGCTGTCGCAATACGGGAAGATTTCCAGAGCGCCGGCTTGGATACATTCGCTTCACTGCCATCGGCATACGTTGCAGTAGCCGCTACAGTTACCTTTTCACCAGGTTTCATGGTCAACGTTACTTTATCCGTCTGCAAATATTTCAGTGTATCCACATCTACAGCGATCGTGACAGACTTGCTACCGTATTTTGCAGTAATTTTGGCTTTACCAGAACCTGTAGCTTTGACTTTACCTTTGGTCACTTGAGCTACTTTGTAGCTGTTGGTTTTCCATTCAGCTTTGTCCGTAACATCACGCTCGCTACCGTCGCTCAAGATCGCAGTTACCGTCAGATCAGCAGTATCGCCTGATTTCAGGGACAGAGCCGGCTCGGAAGCTTCAATACGTGAGATGACATCCACTTCGACCTGAATGGTTACTTTTTTGGCGCCGTATTCTGCCGTGATGTTGGCTTTACCACTGCTGTTACCCGTGATCACGCCTTTTTTCACGTCAGCTACACGTGCATTGCTGGATTTCCAAGTTGCTTCGGATGTAACATCCAGGGTATTGCCGTCCTCATCCGTACCTGTTAGAAGGATCGTCTGTGTTTCTTTGGCGGACAGAACAACGAAGTTCACATCTGCTTCCAGTCCACTAGCCATACCTACTTCAACAGGCAGAGTCAGCGTTTTGCCTTCAATCTTCGCTGTGATGGTTACCTTACCTGTAGCAACACCTGTGATAACCCCTTTGCTATCTACTTCTGCGATTTTGTCGCTGCTGCTGCTCCAGGTTGCATCTTCGGATACATCTTTGGATGTTTCACCATACAACGCCAGTACTTTGGCAGAAGTCGTTCCACCAACAGCTACGGATGCTTTTTTCTTATCCATTTCATACTTGTCCGGTACGTCTACATTTACTGTAAATTTAACCGTTTTACCGCCATAAGCTACAGTGATCGTAGCCGTACCGGATTTGTACGCGATCAGATCGCCGTTCGATACATATACAACATCTGCATTGCTTGAAGTCCATGTTGCTTTGGAAGTTACATTCTCCGTACTCGCATCAATATATTCGGCATTGGCTACCAATGTCTTGGACTTGTTATCACCTGTAACACTCATGGCGAGCTTGTCAGTCACATCTTTGATATCCAAATACCTTGCCGTATCTACATCGACAGCAACTTCTACGGTTTTGCCACTGTAGGTTGCTTTAATCGTTGTTGAACCTGCGCTAATAGCTGTAATCTGTCCCTTGAATACCGTTGCAACCTTCTCGTTGCTCGATGTCCATGTTGCCTGATCTGTTACATTCACATCGCTGCTGTTTGGATAAGAAGCCGTTACAACGACATTAGCCGTTTTGGTTGTATCGCTCAAACGGAAGAAAATACTTTGTTTCACCACACTCAGTTTGCTGGTCAGATCTACATCCACGTCAACGGATACGGATTTCGTACCGTATTTGGCTGTGATCTTGGCAGAACCTGCCGAGTATCCTGTAATTTCGCCTTTAAGAACGTCTGCAACCTTCTCATTACTGGATGTCCACTCCGCCAGATCCGTTACATCTTTGGTTGTACCGTCTGGATAAGTAGCCGTCACTTTTACACTTTCACTTTTGTTCAACAACAGGTTAACCTGCTGTTTGTCTACATCTACACGTTTAACCACTTCAACGTTAACATCGACCGTTACGCTCTGGCTGCCAACTTTGGCTGTGATAACTGCCGTACCTGCGCTTTGTCCAGTTACTTTACCATTCACAACGGTAGCAACCTTCTCATCACTGGTAGACCATTCAGCGGTACTTGCCGCTGCATTATTAGTTTCATTGTCACTATAAGTTGCTGTCAAAATAATTTCTTTCGTATCTCCCGTGCGCAAATCCAGACTTTGCACGTTCTTCGAAAGGGCTTTGACCTTCTTCGTCACTTTCACTTGGACGGTTTGACTTTGACCCTGGTAAGCTGCGGTAATCGTCGCTGTACCTTCCTTTTTGGCTGTAATTGCGCCATTATATACAGTTGCTATCGAAGTATCACTGGTACTCCAGGATGAACTGATCGTTACGTTTGCCGACGTATTATCAGAATATACCCCTGTTACCGTAACTGAACTGGAATCACCAACTTCGAGCGACATTTCATTCTTGGAAACCACAATTTTGGACAGTTCTTTGTCTGCCGCAGCGGCCAAGCCTACGTTGGAAATACTCAGCATCAACACCAGCATCATCACCATGTACTTGGTCAATCTTGGCTTTAACATCATTTCCCCCCGATTATCATCATTTTTTTCCTTATGTTTAATGTCGGCAAGTCCTTTCCAGATGTTTAGACTTTCAGGAAATTTTCAGGGAATTCTGTGGAAATTAATTCATTCTTTCTTCATTTTCTAACTAATTCATACCTGCGAATATTGCGCATAACCTATGTATAGTGATTGTCTTGAACTTCATTTCACAGGATCGGGGGAAACATATGCGTCAGCCTTTTGATTACATCGGGTATTGGGAGCAAACATATCGTTCGGGTGAGACTTCTGGGAGGGGTTCGTACGGGGTACTGGCCGAATTCAAAGCCGAGGTCGTGAACGGACTGATCCAGCGGGAGGGTATTCATCGAGTCATTGAGTTTGGATGTGGGGATGGCAACCAGTTGCAATACATGAACTATGAGGATTACCTGGGCGTTGATGTCGCTGCCTCTTCGGTAAAACGTTGTGCTTCCCAGTTTGCCAAGGATACGTCTAAAAGTTTCATGCTGTATACACCAGGTCTGTGGATTAACCGTGGTTTCCTGCAAGCCGATCTGACGGTCTGTTTGGATGTGTTATATCACATTACGGATGAAACAGATTTTCGCAATACCCTCTATGATGTACTGCACTCTTCCACAGCATGGGTGGTGTTATACACGCGATTGAAAGAAGCCGGCAACCCGGAGATCGATACAATCCAGGACCGTAATCTGTTCGATTATCTCTTCGACTATCCTGATTTCAAAGTTCATGAGATTATTCCGCAGCGCTATCCCGATCAATCTTCTGCCGACTTTGTTATCCTGAGACGTACGCCTTCGAAGTGAGACCTGATCCTTTCAATAGAGCATAACAATTGCAAATCTGTTCCCCAGCGGGAACCGTAAGAGTGAGATTTTATATGTTAAATTCGTTCGTTTTCCTTCACTTATGTACATCATCTACCTGTCCGCTTGGCTTGACTCGTCTACTTCAAGATTACCTTTAGTTGTGCTCCGCCTCCAATAGAAGAGATATCCTCCCTAGTATTGGACACAACCTCACGCGGACAGGTGATGATGATTGACTACTGATGCTAATGACTGCTGAATATACAACTGATTTATGGATTGAATCTAATGAACAACTCGCAGGCTAATAACACGAACACGACCCTACTGATCAGTTCTCACCTTCGGTTCATCCTGTGCCTAGTTCTTATCTCTTCTTCTAAAATAACCCCTCACGTCCGCGCAGCTTCGCCAGCGCTTCCATATAGAAATAATCGCCGTATATAATCGGCACATTCAACCCTCGCCCTTCCGGGTAATGCACCGTTCCCTGCATAATCAGACCTTCTTCCGCTGCCGACTCGCCGGAGCTATAGTTCTCATGCAAGCCGCGGACGATACGTTCTCCCGCAGCGGCATAGGTTTCCCCACGTGGCGACAGCTTCGCCAGCTCCAGCAACCCGCTCGCGGCAATCGCCGCAGCGGACGAGTCCCACGCCACCTGATGCTCCGCAGGTGCGCGGAAATCCCACACCGGCACGATCTCTTCGCCAAGCATGGCGAGGAAGAAATCGGCCGCGCGCTCCGCTGACTCCAGATATCGGGCTTCGCCCGTATAACGGAAAGACAGCGCAAACCCGTGCAACGCCCAGGCGGTGCCCCGCGCCCAGGCAGAACCTGGAGCATGGCCCTGTCCGCCATGCTCTCGCAGCTTCTGCCCCGTGTGTGGATCGAACTCCACCACGTGGCAGATGGACCCGTCAGCGCGGATGAATTCGCGCGCCACGGTGTCCGCATGCGCTTCCGCCAGCCAGCGGAAGCGAGGATCGCCGCTCTGCTCGGATGCCCAGTAGAGCAGCGGCAGGTTCATCATGCTGTCAATGATGGCTACGCCGCGCGTATCCATTGCTGACGAGCTGAAGTTCCAGGCGCGGATGAACTCACCGCGCACGTGGAAGCGGGCAGCGAGCAGGTTGGCGGCAAGCATGCCACGCCGCCGTCCATCTTCGCTGCCCGTCTGGCGGTAGTTGGCTACGCCACTAAGCAGCCAGATGAACCCCAGATCGTGATCGACCGATTCGGGATCACGCAGGCAACCTTCCAGTTGCCGCTCACAGCTTTCGGCAATGCGATGTAGCGGAGCGACCGCTTCACTTTCTGGAGCATCCCCATAGACCAGCCATAACAATCCAGGCCAGAAACCTGCTGTCCACCATTCCGGATCATTCCGGTCATACGTCCCCTGCGGGGCAATGTGTGGAAATGTATCCTTGATCCGCTTTGCATTCCGAATCGTTTTGGCAGCCCCCTGTTGCCACGCTTCCTCGAGCCATTTTACCGACGTTGATGTGTTCATGAACATATCCCTCCTCGATTCAATACCAGACATCTATGCTTGATGCTCCAGCTCATCCTCAACTTATCTATAGCGTCGTATGCCGTAACTGCAATATCTATCAGTTAATTATCACTAACCTCGCCCAATCGGATCGTAAATGACAGACTACGTGCTCCGTTCACTTCAATTCGTGCTTCCTTCAGCAACCCATTACGGGAAGCCACAGCCTGCTCTTCCAGATGAATTATGGCTTCCTGATCCAGCGCTGTAGATTCTACATAGGCCCCTCGATACTCCGTTCGTACGCTAAGATCTGTTTGAGTAATCACCGCCTGTTCACGACCATCATGGAACATCATCGGAATGAGTGCACCTGCCGCCGCAATCTCACCATCGAATTCATACGTTATGGTCAGCACATCCGCCTGTTGCACATAATGGGTACGCAATGTTTCAATTCCGGGGAATGGACCAACCCATGTCACGGCAAAAGCATTCTCCAAAGCATTCACGTCATCTTCTGCCGCTCTTTCCGCCAGATGCTGCTCCACTTGGTTCCACGAATCATAGTCCACCTTCTCATACACAATGGAACCACCTCCCTGAGCAGGGTCTAATCCAACGTCACGATCATATGCACCACCGGATGGAATCCCCTCTGCAAGACTGTGCCATACCCCATCTGGAGTCTTCCAGGCAGGACAGTAGCTGAGCGGACGGACCTCCCCTTCGGCAAATTCCGTGAATCCGGCCTGCACATGGCTGGCGGCGGACGGACCAATCAGACCAGGTAACCCCATCTGTTGAATCCGTACCAAACCAGGGATCGTATACGGATCATTCATCGCCGTGTGTAATACCAGCTGCTGACCAGGTATGGAAGCAATCACGGTTTCGAACCACCCATCCGTCTGCAAAACTCGGCTGCCCACCTCGGAAGGAAGGTACACTTCGCCCACATCCTCTCCCGGATCACTGAGACAAGCGTGGGCCAGCGCTGCTGCCGTCCACAGGTTGTAACAGGTATGATTGGTATAGATCTCATACCCGTGGCGATCTTCTGGCGCGTATTCATTGCGTACAATTTTCAGGCGCCCATCATCCATTTTCCAGCGCTCTACAGCAGCAAAACATCGATTAGCCGCACGTGCAAAAGCACCCGCCATCACCCGATCTCCCGCCTGCAAAGCTAGTTTTGCATGTGTGGAGCATACATAAGCCGCGGCTGCTTCGTTCCACTGGTGCTGGGAGCTGCGACCACGCGGTGGAATCTCACCTAGCGGTGAGAGCGTCAGTAGCGAGCTGAACGCACCATGTCGCAGCTGCTCACGTAACGTATCGGCAGTAGCTCCCTCGTAACCAGCTTCAAGCATCACCCCAAGGTGATACCGGGTGGCAATATCATAGGAAAACGGACAATTCGGTCGGTCCAGCGGTCCATCCTGATATAACCCAAGGGCCGTAAATCGGGGCACATGATAGGCTTCCAGATAACGATCCATCCACGTCGTATCCTCACTTGCCAGCTGTTCACGCCATCGCAGGTATTCACCAGAGATCATAATGGCGTTCCAGTTGATCATGCGGTTGGGAGTGTTCATCTTGCTCATCGTAAATACATAATCTTGTTCAGGACTGATCGTCTTGAGTGCTTCAGCCCAGATCTCCGCTTGTTTAGGCAGATGTGATTTCAACAACATATAAGCTCTCATCACAAGCACCGGAAAAAAATCGGGGTGATTGTCTGGTGCGCTACCTTTGACCACGGCATCAATGCTCTGTGACAGGGCTGCCGCTGCGGATTGAAGCAAATCTGTACGCCCTGCATCAACCAGAACTGCCGCAGCCATCGCATAGGCCGGTGTAGAATAATACCTCTCCACACCCGAGAACGGGTCGATAATTGCACCCTGGCTGTCCTGATAAGGTGTGTAAGCGCGAACAACACTCTCAACAAGTGCCAGCTTTCGATCCCTATTCCAGCCGTCTGCCGGAGCGGGACCCGCTTGTTCTGCCAATGTACGGTAACGTTCGAGTTCATCTTTCCATGGATACGTGGACGCGGATGTATATTTACTCACGCATGCTCACCTCGGTTTCTCCCATTTTCGGTTCAATAATGAAGCGTACCTCACATACCGTTTCAAGCGGATTAGGACTCCCTATCCGAACATCCGTCTCATTAATCACACCTGTCCATGATAGTGACGTCCGATAGAATGTGACTGGAACATTGTCATGATCATCTGTGTCTATTGCCTCCGTAAGGAATTGCCACTGGTTCGCATCATACGTCATATGGACCGTTCCATGTGTACCTTGCCAGCGAAGGTCACCGCTCTTCACCACTTCAGGCTGTACTCTGCTCATCCATCGCTCTACAACGCTTGAACATCCTGCATCTGAATCGTCCACCGAAGAGTAGGATTCAGCCGGAGACACCATCCTGCTTTTCCATTGAAAACGGTCAATCAGACGCAATTCTGCTCTAGCTTTGCTACCGTCAGGAGATATTCCCCAATGAAATTGGCGCGTATAACGAGCCAGAGAAGCAGCCCCAGAGTACGCGGATGTCAGATCCAAAGTAGTATCCAGCTCACCGCCACCCTCTGCCAGCTTTGTCTCTAACACATGGGCTTGCGCTTGCCGACCCGAGCTTTGCTCTTGGCCTTCAATGAGCGGAACGCTATGACCGGATGACGAGATGTGGAACAGTTGCTCTCTGCCTGGTGCAAAATACGCTTGAGTATACAACCCTGCTCCTGGATCACACAGAATATTCTCACCACCGCAATGGATAATGAACTGCCCCAGATCATTATGGTTGTGAGGTTCATCGTTATGTCCGCCTTTAACGGAAATAGCCACATGAAGGGGATCGCCGTTCGTACGTTTTGTATCCGGAGAATCGAGCGCCCCTTTTGCAATCATCCAGCCCAGGTTTTGAAAAATAAATCCACGTTCAGCCAGTCCAAAGGCTCCTTCATCACCATACACTGCCGGATCGCTCCACATCACGTTGCGCAACAGATGTGCCCAGCGATGACAGGGATCATCGGTCAGCAGTGGAATATGAAGTGGCAGATCCACCTGCAACCCGATCCGGGATGCCAGTAAGGAAATTAATCCGGAAGGGATCTCTTCCTGCTCGGTACTGTCCGAATAATTCACATATGTGCCGCCCGACAGATGAACTCGCAGCGGGAAGGCTGCGATGGCTGCTATTTTTGAACCCGTCAGCAGATTTAGTTCACCCTCACTATATTCACGAAGCATCTCGGCATAATAGGTGAAATAACCAAATCCATATACCCAATATCCAATGCCTTCGGCACAGCCGCCATCCTCGCCATAACCGCTCAGGAATGCGTTCATACAGCTGATCGTATGGGAGATCGATTCCTGTAGTGTAATCTCATCCTTGAGCAGCAACAATGCGGCCATGCCACAGCACCCACCACAGACAGCAGACCAGTTGTGATCCGCTGTCTGCCAGTGGAACTTCCGTTGCTCCCGGTAAAGCGGGGTGAAAATTCGCCGCTCTGCTTCAGATCTGATCCGCTCTATGACAAGGCGGTCCAGCCGCTCGGCGTGAATGGACACAATCTCGGCCAGCATATGTACCGTCTCTGCGGCGAACAGATCGATGTTCCCATTGACCTGGTTGATTTCACCTGTACCCAGATGCGCGGGCAAACACCACGTATACTCACCACACACGTCCCACAACATTTCTTCCAGCGCTTGCAGTGCATCCGGCCTAATCGTGTCCAAAGCGAGCATCGCCACAGCAGCCAACCGGCCCCTCCGATCGAAATAAGCCTCTTCATAGGCTTTCCGCTCACCCATATCACTGAACTGGCGATATAGACGGAACGTTAAGGAAGGCATGGGTTCAATCAAAGCGCGTTCACCATATGACTTCAAGTCCGTGCATAGCGTAGCCAATTCAGGTCGGGATAACTTCTCTCGAAGTCTGCTGGCACTTAGGGAACTCACTGCTTTGTTCTCGTTTCCACGCTTGTTTATGTTTTCATTTTCGACTTCGTGAATGGAATCTACCACTGGATTCACCACTCTTCGTTAATGGATTGTCATACAAACATTATAATGTAATCGATTTCATTTTACCGGATATGATAGCATTTTTGAAGAATTATCCATTGAACCCTTTCCACAACCTGAAATCCTTCTCCTTCCTAAACTAAAAAAACGAAGAACCTTCGTCAGGTCCTCCGTTTTGGTTACACAATCGCAAGTGGAGATTTTTGCACAACAGACAACCATTGGCGTGCAATCAGCTCATGGCCTGCTGCAGTTGGATGTACGCCATCCCACAACCAGTAGGCTGCATCCGCCTGCTTCAGAGCATCATTGAACGTTTGCTGCAATGGCACCCACACCGCTCCGAATTCTTCAGCAAGACTTTGGGCCAGTTTCTGATATTGACCGATATACTCTTCCCAGGCTTCCCATTTCTCCACAGTCGCTCCGGTTTTCAGAATAAATGGCTCCAGCAAAACCAGTCCCGTATCGGGCATCACTTCCCGTGTTTCTTCGAGCAAATGGCGATACGCTCGTCCAAAACGATCCGTAATCCCGCTAGGTTCACCATTCATCGTGCGCCAGGCATCATTAACCCCAATGAGGATGCTAATCAGATCCGGTTTCAGACTAATCGTATCCTCATTCCAGCGTGCATACAGATCGGATGCCCGATCCCCGCTGATGCCTCTGTTATAGAACGTCTTTTGCTTGCCCGCCAGTTCCATACCCAGTTTGCTGGAGATTAGATACGCATACCCGTGGCCGAGAAAATGATTCGGATCATCATTGCGTGATCTTCCCCCATCTGTAATCGAGTCTCCTTGAAACAATATAACGGATGGACTTGTACTCATGATTGAAATCGTTCCTTCCTCTTGTGCAAAATGAAAACACTGAACACCTCAGTCTCCATTTTATCCCTTTCGACCACAATTGAAAATAGCGTTTTCATAATTGGATATCGCCAGCTATGAATCTTTTGGTTCTTTTTCCACATGGCCTCCGCCCTGATAGGTTGTCTCGTCCTGTTTATTCGGTACTCCCCTAAGCTTAGCCTCTTCCCATAGCTCGGCTGCATCATCCTGTGGACGGTATCCAATCTTTTGCGCCAAGTATCCAATATCATAATAGTTATCTGTATTCGCTGAAGTCCCGTACAGATTCAAATACTTCATATCCGAATCCGCCTCAATACAACACTCGGCGAGCTGGACCATGTCTCTTGGCGAGATCCAGATGTGAGCCGAGCGTTCCGAGTGCGGGTATGTATCACCTGAGAAGTTTCCAATCCGAATGTTGAATGAGGACATATCATATTTGTCGACGTAATAACGTCCCAGCAGTTCAATATAACATTTGCTAAGTCCATAGAAACTGTCCGGTCTATACGGATCATCTACTTCAATATCCTCACCCGTAGGATAAAAGCCTGTCGCATGGTTGGAACTTGCGAAGATCACCCGCTGAACACGGTTCAACCGTGCTGCTTCATATACATGGTACGCTCCGGTTACGTTGATCGGCAGAACTTTGCCCAGAAAATCTTCCTCATCCTTGGCCCATGCAATGTGCAGAACGGTGTGGACCCCCTTCATCAGTTCTTTCAGGCGATCCCCGTCTGTCACATCCATTGCTACAATGCCAGCATCCTCATCTTCATGCAGATCCGCTGCAACGATGTCATACGCACCCTTGGTTCTCAGCCCCTCCAGCAGACTGCGACCAATGACTCCGGCAGCTCCCGTAATTAACAGCTTGCGCCTCAGTTCACTCATGAATCCAGCTCCCTTCGCTCAGATAGGTTATCTGTCCTTTAATAGACATTATTAACCGATCAGGCGAAAGAATTACCGGATATTACAATACAACCTAGCAACTATCCGATCCAATATCGCAAAATCATCATAGCCACAATACCGACCAATACGGTTCCGAGCAGACTGCGTGTCCAGATAGCAACTGCAATCGTAGGCAGGGATGCCCACAGAGCTGCATTGTGCGTAATTGGCACCAACTGGTTGTCCGACATGAACAGTTCCTGACCAATCAGCGCTGCCATGACTGCTACGGGTACATACTCCAGCCAGCGCAACAGCCACATTGGAATCTGTATCTTGCTGAACAGCATCAGTGGCAGTACACGCGGAATAAATGTTAACAGTGCCGAGCCCATAATAATCCAAAATACATCCCATCTTACTTCCATCGTTCCATGAACACTCCCATCGTTGCCGCAATGACCGCAGCCACAATGACACTCATGCTGCCAAGTGAAGCCATGCTGGCGAAGATTACACAGACAACGGCGATAATAGCCACATTAATGTGTATTTTTTTGTTTTTACGATGCACCAACTGGAGTACGACCAGTCCAATAAACATCGCTGGCAGGGCATAATCCAGACCCAGTCGTTCTGGGTTGGTGATCCAGCGTCCAAAGTATGCTCCCGCCATATTAGCCACGAACCAGTTCAGGTATGCGGTAATATTCAGACCGTGCATCCAGCGTTCACTGAGCCTTTCTCTGCCAATGGCACGCGTCATCGCCACACCGAAAGACTCATCCGTAAGCAGTGAACCAATCCACATATTTTTAAGCGGGGTCAGATGACGAAAATAAGGTGATACAGCTGCACTGAGTAGCAAATGACGTAGATTTACGAAAAATATGGTGAACATGATGGCTACTGCTGATCCATTCGATGCGAGCATGCCTGCTGCAATGAACTGAGCCGATCCTGCATATAAAATCAGGCTAAGCAGAGCCGTTTCCGCCAGACTCAGACCTGCTGTCATTTCAATGACACCCGCAGCAAAGCCAATACTCAAATAGCCAAGCAGCGTTGGGATACAATCTTTGACCCCCTGCATGAATGTAGCCTGATCCTGGACCTCTTCTGTGTTCTCCTGTCCAGATATCTGTAATGTACTTTGGTCCAACTCCGGTACAACCCCTCTCCAATTTTGGTCTCCATAAACCGATATATATCGATGTATATCCATTCAGGTTCATTTTTCATGTCACATTAATTCAGAAATATACCACAAGATGTGCACTAAGGGAGAGACAGATTACTTTTTACAGAACAGATGTAATCCTAAATACCTAATAAATCCGAAAAAATTTTCGTAAAACTCATAAATCATGTTGAATAAACTCGAATTTTGTCATACGATAGCACCAGAAACATCTGGAAAGGATGGAATGAACTATCTTTTACCAGATTGACTTGTCCACCAGACATAGGGATGGGTTACACAGAGGGGGAATGTGTATGAAGAAGATTCGTAAACAAGGGGCCAAAAGAACGCTGCAGATGAGAGAAAAACTGATTTTGTCATTTGCCATCGTACTACTCATTCCAACAATAAGTCTGGGCATTATCTCGTTCCAAACAGCCGATGCCAAGGTTGAAGAGAAAATGTATGAGAACGCAATCAGCAGTGTTACCGTACTTAACCAGACCATTGACCAGATCATTGGTGCAACACGCAAAAATGTTGATTTCCTGGCAAGTCAGCTGGATGCAGGCAATGTCGGACCCAACCAGGGTGACGAAACAGAGACCATCCGTACCTTGCTCGACGCGTATAAGGAAACCCATGATGACGTAGAACTCGCCTCCATCGGTACTGATCAGGGTGTGTATATTAACTCCCCTGTAACTGCAGTGAACAAAGAGGGATACGACCCGCGCGAACGCCCGTGGTATCAGGCTGCTACACAGAACAAAGATGTCCCTACCGTAATTACACCCTACATATCAAGCAATACCGGTAATGTTGTTGCTTCGGTAGCCCAGACCTCAGCGGATGGCCATGGTGTTGTCTCTGTCAGCCTGTCGCTTGAAGCCCTCTCCAAGACGGTTAATTCCACCAAGATTGGCGAGAAGGGTTATGTCTATATCATCGATAATGCCAACAAAATCATTGTACATCCTACCGAAAAACCGGGAACTGAAGGAACCATGGAACCCTATAAAGATATTTTTGCACAGAAGAACGGAAGTCTGACTTATACACTAAACGGAAACCAGGAACATGCCTTTTTCGCCACCAATGAAACGACGGGCTGGACCGTGGTCGGTGTGATTGACAGTGGTGAAGTGACAGCGTCTGTCCGGCCGATCCTCTATACCACGCTTGTCGTTGTAGCGATTGCAATTGCTGTAAGCTCCATCATCATTTTCTGGATTGTGCAGTCAATCACCAAACCGCTGAACCGCTTGGTGAAGGCATCTGACGAAATTAGTGGTGGTAATCTGACCATCGAGGTTGCTGTATTGGGGCAGGATGAATTCGGCAAGCTGAGTACCAGCTTCAATAAAATGAGCGAATCCTTGCGAACCGTCATTCAGGACGTGCGACACACGGCTGACGAGTTAACTGCTTCTTCAACACAATTGGCAGTCAACTCATCGGAGACAACCAAAGCAACAGAGCAAGTTGCCTTGATCACGGAAGAATCCGCAGCTGGACTTGAGAAACAAGCAAGTAACCTCAAGCATACGGCACAGCAGATGAATGAGCTGGCTGGAGGAGTGGGGCAAGTAACGCACAGTACTCAGCAAGTATCTGAAGCTGCCATGCAAGCAAGTGAACTCGCGGATAAAGGAAATGCTACCATGCAGACGGCCGTATCCGAGATGGATTCCGTCAGTCGCTTTGTGCAAGGTATGGCAGATACTGCTGGAAGACTTGAACAGCATTCCACATCCATTGGCGAGATGGTATCTGTTATTACAGACATCGCTGCACAGACCAATCTGCTTGCACTGAATGCTTCGATTGAAGCAGCACGTGCAGGTGAGCATGGACGCGGTTTCTCCGTTGTTGCCAGCGAAGTCCGCAAGCTCGCTGAACAATCCAGCCTGTCCGGCCAGAAGATTGTAGAGATGGTCGGAGCGATTCAACAGGAGATTTCAATGGCCAATCACAATGTACAGATCGGGCAACAGGATGTAAGCAACGGCATTCGCGCCGTTCAGTTTGCAGATGAAGCTTTTGCCCAGATTAGCCAGGCTGTGGGTGTCGTCAATCATCAGCTTGAGAACATTGCAGCAGCCTCACAACAGATGTCTGCAAGTACAGCCGAAGTGGTGCAGTCCATTGATCAGATCCACACCATATCCGAAACCAATGCGGATGGAACAGAGAACATCTCTGCAGCTACGGAGGAGCAGGTTGCTTCCATGCAGGAGATATCATCCTCTGCTGACTCGCTCGCACATCTGGCTCATAAGCTGCAGAAGCTGGTGGAACAATTCAAGCTGTAATCGTTAAACTAAAGATTGTTTACATTAACACTACGATGACAGAATAACCTTCCAATCGCTGTTATCCCCAGATTTTTCGACTCCCTTTTCCAAAGGGGAAAATCCGGGGATAGCGTATGCTTCCGATGTAGCTTTCTTTCAGAAAGCTTGCAGGCGAAGTTTAGTGGTCTGTAACACCCAAAGCCCCCTTGCCATCATATTGGCAAAGGGGCTTTAGTTTATAAAAGGTCAGGTATTTTAGAGAGGAAAATGTCCTACTTAATCAGCAGATTGCTTTTTATCTCCGTGATATCCTTGATCTCCATAAGGCTCTAACTGTTCAAACCAGCGGTTCAGACATTTAGCCAACGCATCTTTGGGATCGTAATACGGGTTATCGTCTTGCTTCAATGTCTCCAACACCTCGATCACAAACGCATTCTCTCCATATTCATTCCATTCAGCTTGCAATCTTCGATTCAGATGGCTACCCATCTGTAGCATAAACCGTTGTCCATTAATGGTTTTTAAGTTAAGTGTACTGTCGATATAAACTTTGCCGTTACGTTCATTCCGAATCTGGTAGATGCCCGCTTCCGTTTTAACTTCCTTGGCCTGCTCCTGCAATTCTTTACGACGATTCATGTTCTCCTGCTCCCCCTTTTCTTTTATAAGACCCTGTGTGCTATCTTCGGCGCTCTGTTGATCTGTACGGCTCTCAAGCCAATACTGACTGCCATCTGGCTCACGTTCCAGCAAGCCATAGTCGATGAGATACCTCCGTATTTCCACGTAATCTTCATAGACTTCCTTCAGTAGGTCATTGACCTGTTTCTCGGAATATTTGCGCTCTGTATCGAATCGTTTGGCTATCTCAGTGAGCACGATATATTTATGCTTTTGCTGCATATGAAACGTCTTTAGTGGACCACCGGTACCCTCTGGAAAATACTTGTTCAGCACCTTCTCCCGATCCTGTTCTGTAATATCAAATGAGTCACGATGGATCGTATGTCCATGTCTTGTCACAGGCGATACCCATTCAGCTGGAGCCTGGGTAGCCTTACTCTTGAGAAGCTCCATTAATGCCAGGAATATCTTGGCCTGCCTCTCCTTCTCCTTCAATACAAACCGATGATTCCGGATTGTGGAAGCACTCCCGATGCCAAGGGCCTTCTGTACTTCAGCATCCTTCTTGCCTTCATAGAATTGGGCCAGCAAGCCCCGTTGCACATCAGACAATCCGGTTACGCTTTTATCCAACTCCAGCAAATACTCAAATACCGATCCATGAGCTTTCTCGATATGAACACGCATATAGCGGGCAGCCTCATAGAGCACCCCTTCTTCAGGGTAAATAATCCCCGCTTCCGTTCTGTATCCGCAGCAGACGCATATATAGGCGGGACCTTCCTCCATATAACCACGTTTGATCTCTTCCAACGAAGCGGTTTGTAACCAGGATTCCGAGGATTTCATGTAAAAGCTCCTTTTTTTATTGATATGGTCATTTTAATCGTATATCCATCAACTTATCTTTATTATTGTTTGTTTATTTATAGACATAATATAATTTTGTTTAGTTTATGTCAACGTAACGGAAAAGGATGCTGTGTTTGAAGAAATAACGGATGCCCCTTGTTCAACAGAAAAAAGACCGCAGGGTCGCAACCCTGCAGTCTCATTTCAATCCCTGTTACAACTTAAACCGTTCAATCATGCTTTGCAGATCTTCAGCCATACGTGACAATGCCGCCGAAGATGCTGCGACCTCTTCCATTGTAGCCAACTGCTCTTGAGCAGCCGCTGATCCATCTTCCGTTCCAGAGGCAATTTTGTCTGACAGAACCATCGTATCATTTACTGCCTTGTTGATATGACCCATGCCCCCATCAATCTGACGGGAAGCCGCGGATACTTCTCCAGCTTGTGCAGCCACCAACTGTACGGCAGTACGAATGTTATGGAAGGCTTCGCCCGCCTCCGTAACCATCTGCGAACTCTTGATCATACCTTCACCTGTACGGGCAAAGGTCGATTGCACCGCATTGGTTTTCTCCTGCATCTCATGCATAAGCTCATTAATCCGCTCGGCTGAAGCGCCTGAGCTGTGAGCCAGTGTCTTCACTTCGTTGGCTACGACCGCGAATCCACGCCCTTGCTCGCCAGCTCTTGAAGCTTCAATGGACGCATTCAATGCGAGTATGTTGGTCTGCTTGGCGATGGCCGTAATCTCGGCCACAATCACAAGAATCTCTTCATTTTTCGCGCGCAGATCCTCTATGACCACAGACATGGCTTTGCTCTCGTCATTCACCTGCTGAATATGCGTAACCGCTTCTTCTACGGTAACCATACCCGCTTCCGACTTGGTGGAAGCATCCAGAGCGATACGAGCGGTGTCTTCAGCACTTGATGAAATTTCTTTGACTCCAATGGACATTTCGCCTACAAGTTGGCCAGTAGCGGCAAGGCTGTTGTTTTGCAACGTCGTTCCTGCCGCTGCATCCTGCATCAGTTCAGCTACCTGCTCTGTCGCTTTGGATGTCTGCTCGGAACTTGCCATCAGCTCTTCAGAAGAAGCTGCCAGCTGGCTGGACGTATCATGTACCTCTCCAAGCACACTACGTAGTGAAGTCGTCATTGTATCGAAGCTTTCTCCAAGCTGTCCGAACTCATCCTTGCGCTGCAAACCAACCCGAACGGTGAGATCCCCGGCGCTTACTTTGGATGCTGCCTGCGTTAATTGCAGTAATGGTCGGTGAATGCTGCGGATAATGAAAATAAGCAGAATCAACCCAATAACCAATGCAGATGCCACAATCGTAATTGAACGGATCATAATAGGCATCACGGCTTCAGTTGCTTCAGAAGGAACCATCTCACCAACAATTTTCCAACCCGTCACCGGATTGGTATAATACACAGCTTCCAATTCGCGACCATCATATGTATACTTCACGGTCCCACTTTCTTGTGTATACATCTCATTAATATAGCTTTCATCTGACTGTGTACCGGATTCGATTTTGTAGTGGAACAGGAATTTGCCCCCGTTATCCAGCATGTACAGTTTTCCTTCTTTGCCAATGCGTATCTGATCAACGGATTCTTTCAGATGATTGAGACTGACATTGGCCCCGAATACTCCTTTGCCATCAGCCAGTTTGGCTGCTGCCGTGACGACCCATTCACCTGTTGTAGCCGACTGGAACGTATCCGAGATTACCGGTTCGTCCTGAGACATGCCCATTGTGTACCATGAACGTTCACGCGGATCATAGATCTGTTCTCCGGGATCAGGAGACTTCATCCAGCTGCCATCATCGGCACCTGCGGTAAGCACACCCAGTTCCTTATGATTCTGAGACATCCGATCCATCTGCCTTTGAAGCGCAGGGGATTTGTTAATAATATCGTTTGAAGTAATACCCGCAGCCATCTGTGCTGCGTTATCCTTCTCCATTTCCAGCATTTGATTTATCTGCAGACTAAGCATTTCTGTTTTGGCCTGTGCGGAACGAATAATTTCCATTTTAACCTGGTCAGCAGCTTTTTGATAAGACAACCATCCCACGGTAATGCTCGGTACTACCAGGAACAGGAGCAATGCAGCGATCAGGCGTTTTTTTACGGTTAAACTAAACCAATTTCGAATCCTTTTCTTCATTTTAACTATCCCCCATCATAATCTTCACCCATCCTTTTATCGGACAAATCCTGTAAAAATATTATGTATAGATACTAAATTAGAATAAATTTAATCTTTTCGGTCAGGTTGGATGGACTTACCCTATCCTACTTTTCGTTTTGACCCTCTTAGCAAGATCGTTTACAATGCTCATAAGCTGGCTATTCATGAAACGATTGGAAGGAGAGGATTCAAATCTTACGCAAGTCAAATGAAAGGCAACGCATTTCCACTGTATATTCATCCATGTTCCGCATTCTGTTAGCGCTCATCCTGTGCGCAGGCCCGATTCTGGGACAAGCTGGTACCACGGCATCTGCAGCGCAGACGACGCAAGCAGTTCACATTGAAGTGAATGGTGAGCAACAATCCTGGAAGAACGCACCACTTATCATCAAAGGTTCAACGTTTGTTCCACTACGGGATGTGGTCACATCGGTTAAAGGCACGTTGAAATGGGATAATCGCACCAAGACGGCTACCATTACCGTTGGCAGAGACAAGCTGGTCCATCAGGCTGGCAGCAATTTCATTAAGGTAAACCAGGTTTATCTGGCGACAGGTGTGAATTCACGTACGGTTAACGGTACGTTGATGGTACCTGTTCGGGCCATGGCTAATGCAATTAAGGCCGATATCAAGGTCCAACGTACAGCTACAGGTCAGATGAGTGTGAATATGGTAACCGATCAAGTCAGTCTGCTGAAGAGCGAAGTTGCCAGCGTAGATACGTATCTGCGCGAGATCAACTATCCGGGCATGGCTCTGATTGCCCGTGATGGTGAAGTACTTCTAAAGCAAGGCTACGGACTTGCCGACGAACAGACACTGAATCGTCCGGATCAGAAGACTCGAATCGCATCGCTGAGCAAATCCTTCACGGCCGCTTCCATTCTTAGTCTGGCGGAAGAAGGAAAGGTTGATGTGCAAGATCCAATCTCCAAGTACATCTCCGGTATACCGAAGGGAGATCAGATCACGCTGCATATGCTCTTATCTCAGACCTCAGGTCTGCCATCCGCATTCGGTCGGGGTGAAGGAACTTCTATGGAAGAGACTGTAGAGGAGATTCGCCACAAAACGTTGAAGTTTGAACCAGGGAGTGCTTATCTGTACAGCAACAGCGGGTATGTTCTGCTCGCTTACGTCGTTGAACAGGTATCCGGCATGAGTTATGCCGATTACGTGCAGCAGACTATACTGAAGCCACTTGGCATGAAAAATTCGGGAGAGGCTTCCCGTAAAGTGCATACCATTAGTGGTTTTGTTCAACAAAATAACGCATGGGTAACTGCCCCTTACTATGTATCTCAATCCGGGTCAGGAACCATCTATTCCACGGTGGACGATATGCTCAAATGGGACCGTGCCTTGTATACGGACCAGATTCTAAGCCAGGATACGATTGAACAGATGTATGAGCCTTACTCCGATAAAAACTATGGCTACGCCTGGATTCTGAAAGAAAACGGCACGAATCGTACCGTCTTCCACAATGGTAGTGGTGGCGGGTTTGCCACAGCCTTTTCACGTAATCTGTCCGATGATATCACCATTATCCTGCTCGGCAATCATGCAGGTATGGACATGACTTCACTTTTGGATGAAGTTGAGACAAAAACAGCTAAAGCACTGCAATTGCAATAATTTTATTTTCATAAAAAGCAATAAGAGGCGATCCTTCAGCAGGATCGTCTCTTTTATTTAGTTAAAAAGAAACATTTTTACAATTTTACCGTTTATATTATGTAGGTATATTCTGGAATTAAGAAAAAGATCTAATACTAGTCGAGGTGCATAATGAAGAAAACCATTTTACTACTGTTTTTGAGCCTGTTCTTACTCGTTTTGCTTCCTACTCAGGGAAATGCCGCTGCAAGCACGTCGAAAATCGTTATGGATGGAGAGGAATTAGTCCTCCCAAGTGATGTACAGGTGACGATTATCAATAAAAACGTGATGATCCCGATTCGTGTTGTTGCCGAAAATTTAAAATTCAAAGTCGATTGGAACCAGCAAGCACGCACTGTAAAAATCCAGCAAGATCAACAGACGATTTCGCTAACCGTGGATCAAAAGCAAGCCATGGTTGCAGACAAGCAAGTCACCTTAAACACAGCACCGCAAATTTTGAACAAAACGCTGGTGGTGCCCATTCGATTTGTCAGTGAACAAATGGGGCTTAAGGTAAGATGGAACAATCAAGACAAGATCGTATACTTAACGAACACTAGTAAGGAACCTGCTATCGACCCAGGCAACATTTCTGGAAAAGGGGACTCCATATCTGACGCTCAGGTTACCGATATCCAATTTGCCAATAATCAGCTCGTTTTATCCACCGATCGGGCCATTCAGCCGGTAATAACGACCCTCAAGTATCCTGATCGTCTGGTTGTGGACTTGCCCGGGGCCACCTTTGGAGATCTGTCCCAACCGCTGGATCAGGGATTCAATGGCAAGCTGGACGTGAGCGTTTATCCCAATGTGACGGAAGTGAGATACTCACTGTTCAAACGAGATCCGGCGCAAGTTCGAATTGTTGTAGAATTGAATCATGTGAAGGATATCCAGTATAGCCAGAACGTCATTGCCGACAAACTGATTATTGACCTGAATATTGCAGGAGACAACATCGCACCTACTCCTGTAACTCCAATAGGTGATTCAGGATGCAAGGTCGTTGTGATCGATCCAGGACACGGTGGCAGTGATCCAGGGACGATCAGTATTACTAACAAACCCGAAAAGGAATACAATCTGGCATTGGCTCACAAAGTACAAGCCCTGCTGCTCAATGAACCTAATATCGAATTGGTGATGACTCGTGAAGGTGATACCTATCCGACCCGCCCTGAGCGTGTTCAGCTCGCCAATCAATTAAACGCGGATGTATTTGTATCTATCCATGGCAACAGCGTGAAGTCTGCACCTCAGGCGACAGGTACGGAGACATATTATTATCAACGCAGTAACAGCAAGGAATTAGCTACTATTATTCATCAACGTTTAGTGAAAGCCATGGGGCTCAGAGACCGTGGTGTGAAAAATGGCAACTTGGAAGTGATCCGAGACACGACCATGCCTGCCGTGCTTTTGGAAGTGGGATTCCTGAGTAATGTGCTCGATGAAGAACTGATGTCATCCGAAGTTGTTCAGATGAAAGCCGCTCAAGCGATAGCCGACGGAATCAAGGAGTATTTGGGCCTATAAATCATTAAATACATTAGATGGGAAGTGATTCTTTGAATAAGAAGCTAGGTTGTGCACTTATATTATCATGTTTGATCCTTATCGGAGTCGGATGTGCCCAGAAGCCAGTGAGTGAATCCGGATCGAATGAACCTGCTGTACAGGGAGGACAGGCGCAGTCACCAAACCCATCCAAACCGGAGGTGGATCTGGACAAAATGAATACACAAGTCATCGATGTTTACTTGGCAGACTCTCAGGTACTCGAGCTTGAGAAAACAGAGCAGGAAATTGAGTACAAGGATGACTCCGAAAAATATAAAAAAACATTTGCAGCTCTGCAAACGAACACTGATCCAGAGCTTGTTTCCCTTTGGGAGCAGGTTGAATTGCTCTCTGTCCAATATGCTGAGGGTACGGTAACTTTGGATGTTCATATCCCCGCTGAAGCCAACCTCGGTACCAGTGGAGAACTGCTCGCATTGGAAGCTTTAACCACAACGATGTTTCAATTTGATGAAGTAAATAGCCTGGATATACTGGTGGACGGTGAAGCCGTTGATAGTTTGATGGGTCATGCTGAACTGGAGCACCCCACTCATCGCGAACCCTAAATTTATAACAATTCAATGGAAAAAGAGCGTCCCCAGGGACGCTCTCAGATAACGAACGCAACACTTCGTTTCATGTACAATTCACACATATAGCTCGTCACCAGCAGACAGTGAATGTATCACTGTTCCCGGTGAGGGGCTATTTCTGAGCAAACCTTCTTTTAATCGGTCCGTCTCTGCCCGGTCAGCATGCACAAGGACCGTATGACTTGCTGGAATCTGATGCAACATCCGCTCAACATCCTTCCAGCCCTGATGTACTTTATAGCGTATTTTCTGCACCTCACATACTCCATACTTGTCAGGAACCCGTAGCAGCTTATCAGCAAATGTATCATGAGCAACATGCCCGGTGAGCAGAATCAGATTCTCCTCGCTGTCTGATAATTGGCTATAGTACCAACGAGCAAGCGAGGACTGCATCATGCCGTCCGGAATGAACCATAGCGAAGCAGCATGTTGTTCCAACAGTTGTTCCCGCTCTTGGGTGGTCGTAGGCAGATCCCACCCTCGTCCGGTCAGAAAGCCATCAATTTCGTCTTTCAACGAACTTCCGATGACATGCTCTCCCTTCTCCCTCAACCAGTATGGAACATGCATAAGCTGCTTCATACCGTCCACCAGCCCTTGTTCCACTACGATTGGAACAGCCGGGAACTGTTGCTGTGCCCACAATATGATCTCCTGTCCGCGCCCTACGACAGGCATGGGTAGTAGCACCTTTCCACCGCGTGCAATCGTCTGGCGAATGAATCGTTCAAGCTGTTCCAGTTTGTCGGCCTGTGTATCCTGATCCGTACCATAGGCCGCATCAACAATCGCCAGATCTATCAGCCCGACGGAAGGTATTGCTGCGCTATCTGCTCCGCTTGCTATATTTGCTCTGCCTACTCCATCTGCTTCGCTGGATGTGAAATTTCCCTGTTTCATGGGTATCACCTTGGATACGAGTGTTCTTGACGACGCTTCTGATGTAACAAATGTCTGATCTTGTGAAGCTATACATCCTCCAGCCTTTTGCCCACTGTTCATAGCGATTAGTTCTTCCGCGCCCCATCGTTCGCTGCTCGAAGCATCGAACACCGGATTTTCATGGAGCGTGCTTGCCTGCAAGAACGCTTCGGCTGGACAATCCTCCTGTAAAAGCAGCGATTCGGAAGTGTAATCCCCTGAATAAAAAATCCGCGTACCTTCCATTTCAACCCCAAACCACACCGATCCAGCCAGATGTCCACTTCGGCCCCACATCACTTTTACTTCAGGAATGGGTTCGAACCAGGTCTGGGATACCACCTCATCCTCCAGATACCGATAACGAATAGCTTGCTCATCTGCTTCATCATAAGGAAGTTCTTCGCTTATACGCTCTACAAATCTACGCCAGTTGGCAAAATACGTACGCAGCTGCGCCCTAGTCTCTCTCGTCGTCCACACTTCACCCTGGTAACCCATCTTATACAGCAAAGGGATGGCGACGGAATGATCCTCATGGGCATGGGACAACAGGACCGCATCCAGTTGCGGGACGATCTTCGGGTCAATTAGTGGATACTCGCCCGTGCCTTCTTTTTTCACACCACAATCCAGCAATAGGCGAACATTGCTCCCGCTCAGGAGATAGGCGGAACGTCCATGTTCCCCTGCACCGCCCCATACGTTCAGTTTGATCATGATGCATTCCACTTTCTCTTTGAATTCAGCATTTCGATTCCCAGCAGCATCAGCACCGTCATACCTACTGTAACGACGGCCATCGCCATGCCGAGTGATACCTGACCTTGTTCAAACTGGGCAAAAATATACGTAGCCGACGTCTGCATCGACGGCGGAAGAATCAATAACGAACCTACCAGCTCCCGGGTAGCAATCGTAAAGGTCATCATCCAACCCGCCAGCATGCCGGGCAGGATCAGCGGGATCAGGATACGTCGCAGAATATACATCGGCTTCCCGCCAAAGACTTGCCCAGCCTGGAACAATGTTCCGTCAATCTGGGTAAAGCTCGATTTTACATACTGCACCGTGTAAGGCAAGAAGAGAACAACGTACGTGAGAACAACCATGCCGTAGGTGTTATACAACGTGACTGGCATCCAAGGGGAGTTCCAGAAGAGAATCAGACCCACCACCATTACGATGCCCGGCACCGTATTAGGCAACAGACTGAACAAGTCAATCACACGCTGCATGAATGAAGATGATCTGCCGATCGCCAGCGCAAACCCCGTACCGATAATAACAGCAACGGTTGAAGCCGCAAGGGATAGCCCGAGACTGTTCCCGATCGCCTTCATGCTCACCGAACCCCAAGATAACAGCTCCTTGTAATGATCCAAGGTCAGGTTATCAAAAGCGAGTCCCGATCCCCGTAGCTTCATGGTCGAAGCGGCGATGATGGAGAAATACGGAATACCTACCGACAGGATCAACAGGATTGCAAGATACACACCGCACAACCATCCTGCTCCGCCACGAAGAGAATATCGCTTCGAACGTTGGCCTTTGCCACCAACCAGACGATACGTGAACTTTCGACTCATGGCCGACTGCATGTACCACATCACCAGACAGACGGACAGCAGCACCGATGCCAGCGAAGTCGCCTTGCCGAAATCAATCGGCCAACTGGAGATGTACTTATGGATTTCGGAGGTCATAACATAATAGCCAATCTTGCGCCCGAAGGTTGCCGGTGTTCCGAATTCCGCAATCGTTTTGACAAAGACCAGCATGATTCCCATGCCGTAGGACGACAACAACAGGGGTAAAATAATGCGTCTGAAACGATACCCCGCACGTGCACCGTGTACGGCTCCCGCTTCTTCCAGATTGCCACCGATGCGGATCAATGCATCCCGAAGCAGCAGATACAGGAATGGGAACAGGTGCAAGCTCATAATGAGCACCATGCCCCAGAAGCTGAAGAACAGCTCACTCCAGCTCGCAGATGAAGGCACCCATTGCTGAAGGTATCCCCCTTTTTGCATAAATAGAATCCAGCCCATCGAGCCGATATACGGCGGAGTCATGAACGGAATCATCAGGATCACATCGACCCAGCGGTGTTCGCCCATCCGGGTCTTCGCCATCATCCAGGCAAGCGGCAGCGCCAGCAGCGTGGTTACCGCTACAACGCAGATACCAAGCCAGACGGAGTTCAGCAATACACCTGATAGATGATGACCGGTAATCGTGCGAATCGGAGCCATCCAGTCCCATTGCCCGTCGGGATACACACTTTGCCAGAAGATCAGCAAGAGCGGCACGCCAATGCTTATGGTCAGCAGAAAGAGGGCCAGAATCACGCCCACTCTCCGAAAAATTCGGTTGTTGTCCATTACAACAGGTTTCACTACGTTCACCTCACATGACTTTCCACAGACAGCAGGTATTCCTTTTGCCTAATTGTCTCTATACTTGTTCTTCTTTCGGTATGTTGCATATGCAAAAGTACTTACTTAAAAGTCTCGGAAAAACGTGCTGCTGTCTCTTCACCATGTTCGCTCATCCAGTTCCAATCCACTTTGAGTTGTGGAATATCCTTCACATTGGCGCGGTTAGTCGCTTCAATGTCTTCGCGGCCCGGAATCAGATAAGCATCTGCAACGAGTTTCTGTGCTTCATCGGACAACAGGTAGTCAATGAACGCTTTGGCATTTTCTACATTCGGACTGGATTTCAGAATTGCTGCCGGTCTTGGGCTGATTACCGTGCCTTCCTCCGGATATACGATATCCAGGGGTTCACCTTTTGCCTTGGAGGAATACGCCATGTAATCCACACCTGCTGCTACGATGCTTTTAGCACCCGTAATGACCGGATCAAGTGCTTCCTGATTAGCACCTGCCATCGCTACACCATTGGCTTTATAGGCACTCAGCAAATCCCATCCTTTTTCACCATTCGCACTCAGGTATCCTGTGATGAAGTCGAGTGCTGAACCTGATAATGTAGGGTCGGGAATGTTCACTGCATCTTTCCACGCAGGCGTAGCAAGCTCTGCCCAACTTGTTGGTGGTGTAGATACCAGTTTGGTGTTATATACAATACCCAGTGCGGATGCGCTGCTGCTGAAGTAGTTGCCCTCTGCATCCGACCAATCCTTGTTCAGCTTGTCTGCATTCGCTGCGTCCGGATATGGCATAGTCAGTCCATCCGCTTTCAGAGCCTGTGCTGATGGTAAAGAGGCCAGGATTACAACGTCTGCCACCGGATTGGATTTCTCTGCTTCCATACGAGCCAGAATTTTGCCTGTCGTTCCCTGGAACATCTCGACTTCAATCCCCGTTTTGTCCGTAAATCCGCTCACGATGTTATCCGCCAGCTTCTGTGGACCAGCACTGTACAAGACAAGCTTGCCGCCAGCCGGTTTCGTTGTTTCCGCAGCTGCTGCTGTATTTCCTTCACCCGCGGGTTGTGCCGCGTTGCCTGTGGTCGAGTTCCCTGTGCTACATCCGAACAAGCTGATACTCATTACCGCTGTTAATAACAGCATTGCGCTCTTTTTCCGTGTTTTCATACCCAACATATTCGTCCATCTCCCCTGGTTTCTTATAAATGTGTACTTCTGCTTCCAACTGCGTGCTCGTTCAACAATTTAATATGCCACTGCGATCGCTTCGTTCTGCTTTACACTCGGGTTGTCATAACCATCCATTCGGCATATCCGTTCCGGGGTTACATAGAGCTGCACCCGCTCCCCTACGCGCACTCTTTGATTCATATATGCTGTCCATACGCCCAGCCCTTCCATCTGCACTCGCACTTCGTAACGCTCACCTACATAGCTGACGCTGATTACCGTCCCCGGATAACACAGATCGTCATGACCTGTTTTGTTCCAAGTGACATGCTCCGGACGAACCATGGATTGATCAGGTGTAAGCCAGTTGGACTTTCCGATAAACGAAGCGACATACGGATCACTTGGCGCCGAGTAGATCGTTTCCGGGCTTCCCTTTTGCAATATCCGCCCCTTCTGCATGACGACAATTTCATCCGACATCGACATCGCTTCAATCTGATCATGTGTGACGTACAGCGCAGTCAGTCCCATATCCCGAACCAAGGACATCATCTCAATCCGCATCTCTTCCCGGAGTACAGCATCCAGTGCACTCAGTGGCTCATCGAACAGGATCACACCCGGCCTTACGGCTACAGCTCTGGCAAAAGCAACCCGTTGCTGCTGTCCACCAGACAGCTGATGAGGATAGCGATCTTCCATGCCTTGCAGGCGGACCATGCCAAGCGCTTCGTTCACCTTTTGCCGTAGATCGGATTTCTGTTTTCCGGCCTTCAGGCCAAACGCTACATTTTCGTATACGGTCATATGCGGCCATAATGCAAAATCCTGAAACACCATGCCCAGATTACGCTTGTGTGTCGGTATATCAATCCGCTTCGCCGCAGAGTAGATACACTGACCATCTGCACGAATCTCCCCCGCGTCCGGCTGTTCCAACCCGGCCAACATGCGGAGCAGTGTTGTTTTGCCACAGCCCGATGGGCCGAGCAGTGTCGTGAACTTTCCATGTTCAAGCGTTAGATCTGTCGGCAGCAGTGCGGGTGTTTGATTAAATGATTTTTGAACTCCCGTTATCTCTAATTTCATAAGCATCCCTGCCTGTCTTCTGTTACTTGTATCTTGCACTGTTCTCAGTCTAACGTCCGCTTTCGCGAGTTGTATGTCTTGTATGTAAAATTGGAATTAACTTTTTAGATGAATTCTGTTGATGTTCATAGATTAAATCTATAGTAGGTGAACTAAATTAATTTTCATGTTGTCGCTCCGATTACAGCACCATCTTCCGATCGCTGTTATCCCCAGATTTCTTTTATTTCCTTTATAAAGGGAGAAATCCGGGGATAAAGGCGAAGCATATGCTTCCGAAGCAGCTTTCTTCCAGAAAGCTTTTGGCTCCGCTTCTTCAGATTGGTTCTGTCTCTCCGTCTTTATGAAAAACATTAGATCATCTTATATATTGGGGCTAGTAGAAGTGAGAGGAGTGTTGGAACATTGAATCTGATCAAATTGCAAATTGTTGAGCTGATCGATAAGCATCATCACATGACAAGCGTGGCCGAGTTACTGGGGATCAAACAACCGACCGTTACCTTTCATATGAAGTCATTGGAGGAAGAGATGGGTGTGCGATTATTCGAATCGCGCAGTGGGAAGACTTTTTTAACCGAAGCCGGACAGGCTTTGCTCCATTATTCCGTCAAAATCAATGCTTTGACCCAAGAGGCAAGGCGGGTAGTGAAGGAATATGACAGCCTCTATCGGGGCACCCTGCACATTGGGGCAAGCTATGTACCAGCTACATATTTGCTGCCCGCCATGCTCAATACCTTTTCTCAGGAATTCCCGGGCATTCGTATCGTCTTATCCGTCAAACCATCACCTGTTATTCGCGAGATGCTGATTCGGCACCAGATTGATCTGGGTGTGATCTCTTCCGAGCCGTTTGTTGGACCTGCCCTGCAAGCCGAGACGCTATGTGAAGACGACCTGGTATTAATCTGCTCTCCGCAGCATGGTTTGGCCCAGAAGGATGCATTAACCCCTGATCATATCGCGAAGATTCCTTTTGCCTTACATGGCAATGAATCCAGTACTCGTCGGTTAACCAACCAATGGCTTGCGCAACATGATATTCGTTTGCGGAGCACGGTGGAGATGGATTCCCTGGAAGCCATCAAACAGCTCGTGTTAATCGGGGGGCATGTCTCATTCATGTCTCGGATGGCGGTACAGTGGGAGGAACAGCAGGGGCTCATTCAGGTTCTTCCCATTCCCGGAGAGCAAGCACCGCGCCATATTTATACGGTACATAACAAGGACCGCCACCCTTCAGTTCAGGTAAACCGCTTCAAAGAAGTGCTACGAGAGGTGAGTCACGGCTTCCCCACTTTCCATGGCTAATTGCCCTGATCCGCTATAAACTATCGTTTGCCATTCATCAAATCTATGCAGGGTTAACGCAATGTGCGCTTCCCTTTAATCGCTTTCATATATTCGGGCGATAAAGTGAGTCTGTACGTTAATCCAGATTAGGAGAGTGATTGGTTTTGAAAAAGTGGAAAAAGGTAACTGCCTCATTGATGCTGAGCATCGTAACATTGGGAAGTGGAATGACATTTCTGGGAGCACCCCAGGCTTCAGCTGCTGCCAATGCCGTTCCTGCTTATGAAGTAAAGTTTCTGGCCAAGCCGGAACTTGTATTAAATACAGATGGGACACCACGCAGTGAAGTGATTCAGACACTCGGCCTGAGTTCCACGCCAAGAAACATTAACGTAGAGTACTTCGACACCAATGCTCTCGGATTGGATCAACAAGGATGGAACGTTCGTTTTCGCAAAAAGGATGACAAGAATAACTACGAATTGACTTATAAAAAACGCTACCCTGTGATCAATGGCGATATCAACGCAGCGCTGACTCTGGCTAACCAAGAAGGATTCGATAAATCGGATGATAACTACGAGGCTGAGATTGATTGGGGATATGGCAAACAAACCTTGAGCTTCTCCAACACCAAAAAAGTCGATACCAAAGCAACAGGTGTTCAACTTCCTTCGGAGCAAGAAGCCTTGAACATGTTACTGGACAAGCTCCCGGGCAAATTGAAAAACTGGACTTCCTCCAACTGGGGTAAACAACAACTTACGCAATCCCGTGCTTATGGTCCGATAACGTTCCAACGTTATGAAGGTACATGGAATGGTCAAGAACTTACACTCGAAGTATGGCCAATCCGCAACGCAGCAGGTACAGGTATTGAGAATATCGTAGAGGTTTCTTTCAAAACCGATGATGCTGTAGCTGTATCCGGACTGCGTACCCAACTGCTGCAATTGCTGGAGAACAACAACTGGCTGATTCCTGCCGATGGCTTGAAGACACAGACCATTCTGGAAAGATACTAATCGCTAGCTCTAACTAAAAAGACAAGTTCCTCTTCCTGCGGACATCGTAGGAGAGGGCTTGTCTTTTTTTTGCGTAGTGAACTATAAAGCCCAAGGGTTATGTATGTTTTATGTAGTTCCATGCTCTAAAGACTTCTATCTGCATACCTTCTTCAACATCTAGAAGCCCTAAAACCTCCTTCGTATTCTCTCCACTACCACTTCGATGCAGCTTTCTTTCAGAAAGCTTTTAGTCGCACGCTTCGCTTTCTCAAATTATTTCTGTCCTCTACGTTCTCGTGTAAATGATAGTTCGACTTATACATAATGGACTTCTTATTTGTATGACAATATGCGATAATTGATAATTATTCTCAAATACATCATATGTAATGTTACTATTGCAAGTTAAGGAGGGATTCTGGTGACTTTACAAGTCTTTCCACCGATATCAAACGGTGACCATACCCGTGACCTATATGCAAGATTCAAGACATCCGAAGTTCTCGATCAAGCGTCTTTTCTTCCCCCATTCGTATTAACGGATTCACATCTTTTGCTCATCTGTACTGGCGGTGAAGCCAATATCCGTATTGGGCATAGGCAAAATCATGCCACACTCGGCAAAATGTATCTGATCCTGCCAGGAACAGCGATAGAATATACAACGGATGAAGTTCATCCTTTACAGGGACTCGCGATATATTTTGATCTGTTAAAGCCCATTTCAGATATGAACAAAACCACTTCTGGATCTACTGTAATGGAGGTTTACCAAAAAGGGTTACTTCGTTCGTCTTACGCCGATGAATTACCACATGAACTCTTTCAGGAGTGTACCAGAATTGCCTCCCAGCTCCATGAATGCATCTCTGTACCTCAGGAAAATCGTCCATTTCGTATTCAGACTTTGATGCATGAATTGTTAACCCATGTGTATGCTCCTCCTAAAGAAGGTGCAATACGAGATTCCGAACACACCTCTGCTTTGGATCAAACACTTGAACTTATTGAGCTTGGATATGCTGAGCATCTTTCTCGTGAAGTTCTTGCCGGAGTGGCAGGCATGAGTGTATGGCACTATTCGCGGGTATTCAAAAACCGCACTGGCATCAGTCCCATGGAATACGTGAATAGCATCCGCATGGACCGGGCCAAAGAGATGCTGCTCGTCCCCGGCCAAACCATCAAACATATCGCCTCACAGGTTGGTTTTCAGGACGAGTTTTACTTTAGCCGCAAATTCAAAAAATATGTTGGCGTGTCTCCCTCTACCTATCAACGACAGAAACGCAATAAAATCGCTGCCCTTTCCTTCGGAACGACTGGCCACCTGCTGGCATTGCAGAACATCCCCCATGCGGCACTGATCGATAACCGACGGGATCAACACAGGAATCTGTTTTTTTCGAATATTCCTTATCATCTGGGACGTAGCAAACGCATGAATCCTCGTATCTGGCAAACCAACGTTGAGTTGTTGATGCAAGCGAGCCCAGACCTCATACTCTGTAATGAGTACGAAGCCCAGACGCTAAAAAGAACACTGCAACGAATTGCACCTACCATCGTTATCCCATGGAAAGGATTGAACTGGCGGGAACATTTCCTGCAAGTTGCTTCCATTGTGGGACAACAACAGGAAGCTCAGCAATGGTTGGAACAGTATGATGACAAAGTAACCCATGCCAAAGAGCAGCTTAATCATCTAATCGGTAAAGATACGGTCTCCATCATTCATATCATGATGGGTCATCTGTTAATCTACGGACGACGCAATGGGGGGGCTGTTTTGTATAACGATCTAGGCGTGTCGCCTTCACACGATCTGCTTCCAGGGCAAGTCTATCGTGCATTGGATGAACAGGAGTTGCCTCAAATGGTTGGAGATCGCATGTTACTGATTGTGGACCAGGACTCGGAATCCCAGCAGCGTTGGCATAAACTCCAACATACTCAGCTATGGCAAGATTTGAAGCCCGTGCAAAACCAGCATGTATATCTGCTAGATGAAATGCCTTGGTTGGATTACTCACCGTATGCCCATGATCAAATTATCGATGAAACCATCAAACTCTTTGGTGGCACTCAGCACATTAATCCATGACTGGATAGCACAGAAGGCTATGTCTCCCCCAACGTGAGACCGCTACAATATAAAGTGTACTGAGAATCAATATCATTAGAAACACAGGGGGATTATGATGTACAAACAGCATTTTGTCAAAATAACGGGGATCCTTTTCATACTCGCCATGCTACTTGTTGCGTGTGGACAGACACCTGCAAGCACTTCGCAGCCACCTGCAGATGGCGTGAAATCAGCTGCGGAGACAGATGGTGATTCATCCGCTGAATCAGCTACTAAGACCGTGGAGAGCGCCAGTGGCAGCAAAGAAATCCCGGCACATCCTGAACGGATTGTGTCCATTAATATGGAGGACATTCTCCTCTCCTTGGAGGTACCACTGGTACTTGCTACACCTATTGGCCGGCAAGACTACCTGAACGAGCAACTTGAAGCCCAAGGCGTGGCTGTCGAACCCATTAATGAAAGTGTCAATTTTGAAGCTGTAGTCAACGCTAATCCGGACCTCATTATTGCCAATGCCAGTTTAGATGCCAAAATTCTCGAACAACTCGAGAAAATCGCGCCAACGATCACTTACGATCGCCGTAATTGGCAGGAATCTATCATGCAGGTAGCTACTGCGCTGGATATTGAAGAGCGGGCTGAACAGCTTTTACAAAAAAATAAAGATCAAGTAACTGAAGCTCAGGAGCTCGCAGCCGATATCACCAAAACCAAACCCACAGCTGCATTCCTGCGCCTGGAAGAGAAAGATATGCGTTTGTTTTTCTCGTCCATTCCATCCACGCCATTCCCGGCTTCCAGTTATGTAGGAGCGGGTTATGAGATTGGATTCACTCCCGATGCTCTCGTTACCAAACTTGAGGCAGAGAATCCGGAACGGATGAATGCCAGTATCTCGGTTGAGCTTTTGCCTGAAATCAAAGCAGACTATCTGTTTATCGTGTCCATTAGCTCAGATGGGTCAGCTGAAGCGTTGCAAAAAACAAAAGATGAACTAAATGAAATCCAGCAACTCCAAGTATGGAAAAGCCTACCCGCTGTTCAAAATGGTCATGTCTATGTCCTCAATGCCAAGAAATGGCTCATTGACGGCCCCATTGCCGAATCGCTCAAACGTAATGAAATGCTCGAGGTTCTTGGACTACCTGCTCCCTGAATCCAAACATACTGTCTGTTTCAACAAAAGGAGATTCACCGTTTTTTCGGTGAATCTCCTTTATATTTTATACTCCAAATGGCCTTACTCAGTCCTGTTTCAAGAAAAATCATTCTACATGCTTAACATTTAAATGCACTTCATGTACACCCTTCTCATCCTACAATAAATTAGGGATAGGTAATCATCAAAATCATACATAACTGTCCGGCTTTTAATATATTTTAAAATTTTGGGCTGTTTCAATCCCAAGTGCACTCTGGATAAACGTATTAGCCACTTTCTCTACAGGCACGGGATTAAATCCAATAAAGAAATCCTTATATCTTTCCGCCGACTCTACAAACAGATTAGGACTAACCGAATTCAAACGAATGCCTCTTGGCAACTCAAACGCTGCCGCTTTAGCAAACGAATCAATAGCCCCATTGACCATAGCACTTGATGCCCCCTTCTCAATAGGGTGGTCTTGTATAATGCCACTAACCAGCGTAAAACTCCCCTTGTCGTTAATATAGTGCTGACCAATCAACACGATATTAACCTGTCCAAGCAGTTTTCCCTGCACACTAATCATATTGTTCTCAGGTGTCAGTTCTTCCAGTTTCGCATAATGGGTCTGGCCTGCCGCAACAATGACGTAATCAATACTACTCACCGTTTCAAAGAGAGAAGTAATACTCTCTGTCGACGTCATATCCACCTGAACATCCCCGGATTGTCTACCCGCTGTAATAACCTCAACGGAATAATCTCTCAGCTTCGCAACAACAGCTTTACCTAGTGTTCCATTTCCGCCAATGACTAGAGCCCTTTTCATCACTGTTCGTCCTCCTTTATAAATACGGTTAATCAGATAAGAATTGTTTTGTTTATTTAAACAAAGATTCCCTCCTTAATCAAATGACAATTGACCCTATTTTGAAAGAAATACACTTATTCTTTTTAACGCACAAAAAAAGCCCTTGCTATAAGCAAAGACTTTTCCGTATGTTACTAGGAAGCGGGTGATGGGAATCGAACCCACGCTATTAGCTTGGAAGGCTAAAGTTCTACCATTGAACTACACCCGCAAAATAAAAAAAATCGGGATGACACGATTTGAACATGCGACCCCCTGGTCCCAAACCAGGTGCTCTACCAAGCTGAGCTACATCCCGATACTTATGAAAATAATGGCGCGCCCTGAGAGATTCGAACTCCCGGCCTTTTGATTCGTAGTCAAACGCTCTATCCAGCTGAGCTAAGGGCGCAAATATTGGAGCGGAAGACGGGAATCGAACCCGCGACCCTCGCCTTGGCAAGGCGATGCTCTACCGCTGAGCCACTTCCGCAAAACATATGGTGCGGTCGAGAGGACTCGAACCTCCACGGGGGGTTAGCCCACACGGACCTGAACCGTGCGCGTCTGCCAATTCCGCCACGACCGCAAAATATAATGGTGAGTCATGAAGGGCTCGAACCTTCGACACCCTGATTAAAAGTCAGGTGCTCTACCAACTGAGCTAATGACTCATAATGAAATGGCTGGGGATATAGGATTTGAACCTATGCATGACGGAGTCAAAGTCCGTTGCCTTACCGCTTGGCTAATCCCCATTAGAAAATCATGGGGCGATCGAGGGGAATTGAACCCCCGAATGCCGGATCCACAAACCGGTGCGTTAACCACTTCGCCACGATCGCCATAGAGTAAGCCATTCATCGACTAAGAGTATCTTAGTATTAACAATTTCACTTGTAATATACATTCTATCACAAAATCAGATGTAAATACTAAAAATGGTGCCGGCGAGAGGACTTGAACCCCCAACCTACTGATTACAAGTCAGTTGCTCTACCAGTTGAGCTACACCGGCACGGTGTATATTTAATTAAAAATGGCGGAACCGACGGGATTCGAACCCGCGATCTCCTGCGTGACAGGCAGGCATGTTAGGCCAACTACACCACGGTTCCATAATACTTTCTCAAGGAAAGTTAATTGCGGGGGCAGGATTTGAACCTGCGGCCTTCGGGTTATGAGCCCGACGAGCTACCGGGCTGCTCCACCCCGCGTCATTATAAAAGTTGTTATATGGTGGAGGCTGAGGGGATCGAACCCCCGACCCTCTGCTTGTAAGGCAGATGCTCTCCCAGCTGAGCTAAGCCTCCATATTATGACCCGTAGGGGATTCGAACCCCTGTTACCTCCGTGAAAGGGAGGTGTCTTAACCCCTTGACCAACGGGCCTTGCTAAAAAAATTATCTGGCGGAGAGAGAGGGATTCGAACCCTCGAGACGCTTGTGACGCCTACACGATTTCCAATCGTGCTCCTTCGGCCAGCTCGGACACCTCTCCATATGGCTCCCCGAACAGGGCTCGAACCTGTGACAACTCGATTAACAGTCGAGTGCTCTACCAACTGAGCTATCAGGGAATGGTGGAGCCAAGCGGGATCGAACCGCTGACCTCCTGCTTGCAAGGCAGGCGCTCTCCCAGCTGAGCTATGGCCCCATACACTGGTATATTTCATTGTTGTGGTCTTGCTATGGGCCCTGGTGGACTCGAACCACCGGCCTCACCCTTATCAGAGGTGCGCTCTAACCAACTGAGCTAAGGGCCCTAATATATATCCCTTATTCCTTGGCAAGGGGGGCAAAAAAAATACCCCAAAGGGAAATCGCTTGGCGGCGTCCTACTCTCCCAGGACCCTGCGGTCCAAGTACCATCGGCGCTAGAGGGCTTAACGGTCGTGTTCGGGATGGGTACGTGTGGAACCCCTCCGCCATCGCCACCAAACGAGCATTTGTGTAACAAATGCGTTCGCGTTCCATTCGGTCCGACACGACTGTGTGGATGAATGGTTCAGCGCATATTCAGAGATCATTCTCTGAAAACTAGATTCGAAACGAAACACGCGAATTATCACTTGCATATTGGATAAGCCCTCGACCGATTAGTACTGGTCAGCTCCATGCATTGCTGCACTTCCACCCCCAGCCTATCTACCTCGTCGTCTTCAAGGGGTCTTACATACTGGGAAATCTCATCTTGAGGGGGGCTTCACGCTTAGATGCTTTCAGCGTTTATCCCGTCCGTACATAGCTACCCAGCGGTGCTCCTGGCGGAACAACTGGTACACCAGCGGTACGTCCATCCCGGTCCTCTCGTACTAAGGACAGCTCCTCTCAAATTTCCTACGCCCACGACAGATAGGGACCGAACTGTCTCACGACGTTCTGAACCCAGCTCGCGTACCGCTTTAATGGGCGAACAGCCCAACCCTTGGGACCTACTTCAGCCCCAGGATGCGATGAGCCGACATCGAGGTGCCAAACCTCCCCGTCGATGTGGACTCTTGGGGGAGATAAGCCTGTTATCCCCAGGGTAGCTTTTATCCGTTGAGCGATGGCCCTTCCATGCGGTACCACCGGATCACTAAGCCCGACTTTCGTCCCTGCTCGACTTGTAGGTCTCGCAGTCAAGCTCCCTTATGCCTTTGCACTCTTCGAATGATTTCCAACCATTCTGAGGGAACCTTTGGGCGCCTCCGTTACTCTTTAGGAGGCGACCGCCCCAGTCAAACTGCCCACCTGACACTGTCCCCGCACCGGATTACGGTACCAGGTTAGAACCTAGATACGATCAGGGTGGTATCCCAACGTTGCCTCCATGGAAGCTTGCGCTCCCACTTCAAAGGCTCCCACCTATCCTGTACAGATCGTACCCAAATTCAATATCAAGCTGCAGTAAAGCTCCATGGGGTCTTTCCGTCTTGTCGCGGGTAACCTGCATCTTCACAGGTATTAAAATTTCACCGGATCTCTCGTTGAGACAGCGCCCAAGTCGTTACGCCATTCGTGCGGGTCAGAATTTACCTGACAAGGAATTTCGCTACCTTAGGACCGTTATAGTTACGGCCGCCGTTTACTGGGGCTTCGGTTCACAGCTTCGGATTGCTCCTAACCACTCCCCTTAACCTTCCAGCACCGGGCAGGCGTCAGCCCGTATACTTCGCCTTACGGCTTCGCACAGACCTGTGTTTTTGCTAAACAGTCGCTTGGGCCTTTTCACTGCGGCCCCCTCGTGCTATTCACACTACCGGGGCACCCCTTCTCCCGAAGTTACGGGGTCATTTTGCCGAGTTCCTTAACGAGAGTTCTTCCGCGCGCCTTAGAATACTCTTCTCGCCTACCTGTGTCGGTTTGCGGTACGGGCACCATCACCTGGCTAGAGGCTTTTCTTGGCAGTGTGAGATCATGACCTTCGCTACTGTAATTTTCACTCCCCATCACAGCTCAGCCTTAATGATGTGCGGATTTGCCTACACATCAGCCTTACTGCTTGGACAGACATCCATCAGTCTGCGTCACTACCCTACTGCGTCCCCCCATTGCTCATAACGGCTTACGGTGGTACAGGAATTTCGACCTGTTGTCCTTCGACTACGCCTTTCGGCCTCGCCTTAGGTCCCGACTTACCCTGAGCGGACGAGCCTTCCTCAGGAACCCTTAGGCTTTCGGCGGATCAGATTCTCACTGATCTTTTCGTTACTCATACCGGCATTCTCACTTGTATAATGTCCAGCGCTCCTTACGGTACACCTTCAACCCTTATACAACGCTCCCCTACCCCTGATGCAAAGCATCAAGCCATAGCTTCGGTGGTGTGTTTAGCCCCGTTACATTTTCGGCGCAGAGTCACTCGACCAGTGAGCTATTACGCACTCTTTCAATGGTGGCTGCTTCTAAGCCAACATCCTGGTTGTCTGTGCAACTCCACATCCTTTCCCACTTAACACACACTTGGGGACCTTAGCTGATGGTCTGGGCTGTTTCCCTTTTGACAATGGATCTTAGCACTCACTGTCTGACTCCCGGAAGTAAGTCTATGGCATTCGGAGTTTGACTGAGCTTGGTAACCCTTGCGGGCCCCGCACCCAATCAGTGCTCTACCTCCACGACTCTGTTTTCCGAGGCTAGCCCTAAAGCTATTTCGGGGAGAACCAGCTATCTCCGAGTTCGATTGGAATTTCTCCGCTACCCCCACCTCATCCCCGCATTTTTCAACATGCGTGGGTTCGGGCCTCCAGTGCGTGTTACCGCACCTTCACCCTGGACAGGGGTAGATCACCCGGTTTCGGGTCTACGTCCACGTACTATGTCGCCCTATTCAGACTCGCTTTCGCTGCGGCTCCGGCTCTTCACCTTAACCTTGCACGGGAACGTAACTCGCCGGTTCATTCTACAAAAGGCACGCCATCACCCCTAAAACGGGCTCTGACTTTTTGTAAGCACACGGTTTCAGGTTCTATTTCACTCCCCTTCCGGGGTGCTTTTCACCTTTCCCTCACGGTACTGCTTCACTATCGGTCGCTAGGAAGTATTTAGCCTTGGCAGATGGTCCTGCCGGATTCATACGGGGTTTCACGTGCCCCGCACTACTCGGGATCCGTCTCGGAGGGAACAGACTTTCAACTACAGGGCTTTTACCTTCTTTGGCGGGCCTTTCCAGACCTCTTCGCTTAACCGGTTCCTTTGTAACTCCATGTGAGACGTCCCACAACCCCAAAGAGCAAGCTCTCTGGTTTGGGCTTCTCCGCGTTCGCTCGCCGCTACTGACGGAATCACTATTGTTTTCTCTTCCTCAGGGTACTTAGATGTTTCAGTTCCCCTGGTATGCCTCTGCATAACCTATGTATTCAGTTATGAGTAACTGGAAATTACCCCAGCTGGGTTTCCCCATTCGGACACCCCCGGATCAAAGCTTGCTTACAGCTCCCCGAGGCAGTTTCGTTGTTCGCCACGTCCTTCATCGGCTCCTAGCGCCTAGGCATCCTCCGTGTGCTCTTAGTAGCTTAACCAATTGCTCAATATGAGCAATAGCAATCTACCGTTTTATTTAAACTTGATTAACACAAGTTTAGCTAAAAGGAATGTTCTAATTCGCGTTTGTTTCGTTTCGATATCTAGTTTTCAAAGAACAAGCTCCATGCAAAAGCAAGCTGTTTGAGAGTTTGAGCTCTCAAAACTGAGCAACGAGTGAGTGTTGTGCTCTTCATTTCATCCACACCGAAGTGATGAACCAAAATGAATCGCTGTTGCAGGTTCTAAGAACCTGCTTATTTGAATGTTTCCGTTACAGGAAACGATTCTCCATAGAAAGGAGGTGATCCAGCCGCACCTTCCGATACGGCTACCTTGTTACGACTTCACCCCAATCATCTATCCCACCTTCGGCGGCTGGCTCCTTGCGGTTACCCCACCGACTTCGGGTGTTATAAACTCTCGTGGTGTGACGGGCGGTGTGTACAAGACCCGGGAACGTATTCACCGCGGCATGCTGATCCGCGATTACTAGCAATTCCGACTTCATGCAGGCGAGTTGCAGCCTGCAATCCGAACTGAGACCGGCTTTGTTGGGATTGGCTCCATCTCGCGATTTCGCAGCCCGTTGTACCGGCCATTGTAGTACGTGTGTAGCCCAGGTCATAAGGGGCATGATGATTTGACGTCATCCCCACCTTCCTCCGGTTTGTCACCGGCAGTCTATCTAGAGTGCCCATCCGAAATGCTGGCAACTAAATATAAGGGTTGCGCTCGTTGCGGGACTTAACCCAACATCTCACGACACGAGCTGACGACAACCATGCACCACCTGTCTCCTCTGTCCCGAAGGAAAGATACATCTCTGTACCGATCAGAGGGATGTCAAGACCTGGTAAGGTTCTTCGCGTTGCTTCGAATTAAACCACATACTCCACTGCTTGTGCGGGTCCCCGTCAATTCCTTTGAGTTTCAGTCTTGCGACCGTACTCCCCAGGCGGAGTGCTTAATGTGTTAACTTCGGCACCAAGGGTATCGAAACCCCTAACACCTAGCACTCATCGTTTACGGCGTGGACTACCAGGGTATCTAATCCTGTTTGCTCCCCACGCTTTCGCGCCTCAGCGTCAGTTACAGCCCAGAGAGTCGCCTTCGCCACTGGTGTTCCTCCACATATCTACGCATTTCACCGCTACACGTGGAATTCCACTCTCCTCTTCTGCACTCAAGTCACCCAGTTTCCAGTGCGATCCGGGGTTGAGCCCCGGGATTAAACACCAGACTTAAATGACCGCCTGCGCGCGCTTTACGCCCAATAATTCCGGACAACGCTTGCCCCCTACGTATTACCGCGGCTGCTGGCACGTAGTTAGCCGGGGCTTTCTTCTCAGGTACCGTCACCTTGAGAGCAGTTACTCTCCCAAGCGTTCTTCCCTGGCAACAGAGCTTTACGATCCGAAAACCTTCATCACTCACGCGGCATTGCTCCGTCAGGCTTTCGCCCATTGCGGAAGATTCCCTACTGCTGCCTCCCGTAGGAGTCTGGGCCGTGTCTCAGTCCCAGTGTGGCCGATCACCCTCTCAGGTCGGCTACGCATCGTCGCCTTGGTGAGCCGTTACCTCACCAACTAGCTAATGCGCCGCAGGCCCATCCCCAAGTGACAGATTGCTCCGTCTTTCCAGTTCTCTTCAGGCGAAGAAAACAACTATTCGGTATTAGCTACCGTTTCCGGTAGTTGTCCCAAACTTGAGGGCAGGTTGCCTACGTGTTACTCACCCGTCCGCCGCTAACCATCAGAGAAGCAAGCTTCTCTTCAAGTCCGCTCGACTTGCATGTATTAGGCATGCCGCCAGCGTTCGTCCTGAGCCAGGATCAAACTCTCCAATAAAGATGAATTTCAGTAACGCGGTTAAACGCTATGAAAATCATCTCAGTATTTGAAAAGAGCGATAAGCTCATTTTGAATCTGACGAGATTAAAAATCTCTTTTTTTGCTTCGAAATCATACAGTCCGAAGATTTGTACCAATTTCTCAGCGTCGATCTTGCAAGCAAGATCGTTACTCACTCGTTGTTCAGTTTTCAAAGATCAAACTTGTTTTGTTACCGAATGTTGTTCTCTTCAGCAACTTTTATATCTTATCACATCCAAACCAACTTTGCAAGCTCTTTTTTTAAGTTTCTTTCGAAGCTTATTTGTTTCGCTTGCCACACCGTGTAAACCGTGTTTTCTTGGCCGGAATTAGAATATACCATGTACAGATTTTGATTGCAAGTCTTTTTTTGATTAATTATCATAGTCTACTTCATCCGCACAATTGTAATCTGTGCTCCTGTAATATCAATAACTTCATCAGCTTATTACGAAGCTTCTATTACTCTTATCCAATAAACTTAACCAGGGAAGCCACACCCTCTAAGTTTGCAGAGGACATTCATTGTAACTGGCCCTGGTTTTTGGGGATCTCTTTTTCCTTTTCTTCTATATAAAGAAGACAAACTTATCTCAAGCACGACATAGACGCTCCACTTCTCTTCTCAACGCTCACAATATGCGCTTACCAAGTAACGAGGCGATCAGTTCCACACCAAGCCTTGCCGTATGCCTATTGTGATCAAACAACGGATTCACTTCCACCAGTTCCATGGACGTAACTTGATTTGTGGAAGCAAGTATCTCCAATGCGTAATGTGCCTCCCGGTAATTCAAACCACCCGGTACTGGGGTACCTACACCCGGAGCTTCTCTTGGATCCAGACAATCCATGTCAAAGCTGACGTGAATACCATCTGTCCCTTGTCCCGCTGTAGCTATTGCTTGCTCAATAACCTGCTGTATTCCCATCCGGTCAATATCATGCATGGTAAATGCTCGGATTCCCAGTCCCTTAATCTGCTCTTTCTCATACTCATCCAGATCACGCAGACCAATATAGACCAGGTTGGACGGATCAATAAACGCACCTGCTCCAGCAATGTGCGACAGATTGAATGCAGTATGCCCCAAGGATGCAGCCACACTCATCCCATGCATATTACCTGATAAGCTACGTTCTTCGGTATTCAAGTCTGCATGCGCATCAAACCAGATCACACCCAAATTAGAATAGTGCGCTGTTAGCCCGGCAAAAGTACCAATCGCTACACTATGGTCTCCTCCAAGTACAAGTGGAAAGGCTCCTTCCCTTACAGCAACCGATACTTCATGACACACCTTCTCACTGACTTGGCGTACCTCATTTAAGTGTTTCACACGATTACGCCCAGCAGAGACAGCAGGTTCAGAAGGACACTCTACCCGCACTTCTTTGGAAAGCACTAACCCAAGACTCGCGATCTCCCGCTTCAGTCCAGCTGTAATCAATTCATCCGGTCCCAACTCAGCACCACCTCTCGCTCCACCGAGTCCAAAAGGAACCTTAATGATGACAACATTGCGCCATACAGATGTGTGACTCGTATTAATAGAAGTATCTTTTATTCCACCATGGACATCCCCATCATTTTTCATATAGGTCAGCTCCTTCATTGTTGATCAGAACCTGCTCAATTCTCTCCATTGCCCAGTCAATCTCGGACTCTATAATCGTCAGCGGCGGAGCAAAGCGAATGGTCGTCTCATGGGTTTCTTTACATAACAAACCAGCAGACATCAATCGCTCACAATAGGGACGTGCTGACTCATGTAGCTCAACACCTATAAATAACCCTCTGCCCCGAACTTCTCGTATAACTGAACTGCGAATATCACGAAGTCTTTTCATAAAATAGTTCCCCAAACGCTCCGATCGCTCAGCGAGCTTCTCATCTTCAAGAACTTTCAGAGACGCTATAGCCACCGCGCAGGCGAGTGGATTCCCCCCAAACGTAGAACCATGAGATCCCGGCTCAAACAAATCCAGTATATCCGCATCAGCAGCGATAGCCGAGATAGGCATAACTCCTCCCCCCAGCGCTTTGCCCATAATCCAGATGTCTGGTTCAGCACCTTCCCAATCGGAAGCAAAACGGCGACCCGTTCTTCCAAATCCGGTCTGGATCTCATCAGCTACAGTCAATACCTGCTCGCTCTTACACAAAGCAAATGCTTCAGCTAAATATCCATCAGGCGGAATAACAATTCCAGCTTCCCCTTGAATAGGCTCTACAAGAAAGCCAGCCGTATTCGGTGTAATAGCTTGCTTCAGTGCTTCAATGTCTCCATAGGGAATAATCCGGAATCCAGGTGTGAATGGTCCAAAATCTTTTTTATACTCCGCTGAAGAAGAAAAGGAAGTTACCGTTAGCGTTCTTCCATGAAAGTTACCAGAGCATACGATGATTTCGGCTTGGTTCTCCAGTACACCTTTGCAACGATAAGCCCATCTGCGCACTGCCTTTACTGCAGTCTCCACCGCTTCCGCTCCTGTATTCATGGCGAGAATTTTTGATTTCCCCGTAAATTGTGAGAGCTTCTGATAAAAAAGAGAAGCTGAACTGCTGTGGAATGCCCGTGATGTCAGCGTAACCCGATCTGCTTGGTCCTTGAGCGCCTGTATAATTACAGGATGTCTGTGACCATGATTCAATGCAGAGTATGCACTTAACATATCCATATAACGACGGCCTTCAGGATCTTGCACCCATACCCCTTCCGCCTGTTCAATGACAATAGGGAGCGGATGATAATTAGGCGCAGCATAACGTTCCGACCAATCGATTAACATTTTGGAATCCGACATACCCCCAACACTCCTCCCTAAAATATTGTATACAAAATACAATATCAATGTATGCGATGCCATCACTATTTACGACTACATCGCGCTATTTCCACTGTAGCCTAATCCCAGCCTTTCTCGAATCCAATCCTTTATCAATAGTTAGCGAGAAGTAGACAGTCTACGTTCCAACCAAGACAGTAAATTAGCCAGTGTAAATGTGATTATAAAATAGAGGCCGGCGGCAACAAGGAGTGGAGCAAGCGGCTGGAACGTAACACCCTGAATCGTTCTGGCCGTGTATATAATCTCAGCTATGCCGATCATGGAAACAAGCGAAGAATCTTTAATGATAATAATGAATTCATTGCCGATGGCTGGAAGCATGTTACGAAAAGCCTGCGGCAATATAATGTAGCGAAGTGTCATTCCATGCGTCATGCCAAGGGAGCGTGAAGCTTCCGTCTGTCCTTTATCAATCGCTTGAATTCCGGCCCTGAACACCTCCGCCATATAAGCGGAGCTATTCATCGTCAGAGCCACCACCCCCGACACAAATGCCGGCAAGTTCACACCTATAACGGTCAGACCATAATGAATAATAAGAATCTGTACCAGCATCGGCGTCCCTCGAATGAGTTCAATATACGCCGATGCCACAAATTTAATTGGCCATATTCGGGATATGCGCATTAGTGCCATGATCACACCAAGCAACGTACCAAACAATACGCCGAAGAAGGAAAGTTCAAGCGTCACCCACGCACTTCGTGCATAATCCTGCCAATGTTCTAATAGAAAGGAAAAATCTAAATTCAAGGCATATCCCTCACTCGTCCGGTTTATTCGCCGAGCATCTCATTGGCTTCAACGACGAAACGTTCAATATCTCCGTTGGTTTTGAGCTTTTCCAATGTAGTGTTGATCTGATCGAGTAGCTCCTGATTACCTTTCTTCACCGCGATGGCCGAACCACCCTCATCTTCAGCCTGTTCAATCTCTACACCTGCAACAACAAGGCCCTCTTGGTTATTCACATACTGTTCAGCCACCGGCTTCTCCAGAATGAGTGCGTCTACGCGCCCCGTCTGCAACTCCAGAATCAGTTCAGGTATTTTAGCCAGAGAAGTGAGCTTTGCTCCCTCTATTTCCTGAGCGATCCCTTCCTGAATGGAACTCTTTTGTACGCCAACCTGCTTGCCCGATAGATCATCCACGGACTTTAATGCCACATCGTCGCCTTCCCTAACAAGTACAGCCTGCTCTGCATAGTAGTAGATATCCGTAAAATCAACGTTCTTCTTTCGTTCCTCGGTAGGGGTTAAGCCCGATATTACAAAATCAACTTTATCTGTACCGAGAGCCATAAGAAGGCCGTCAAAGTCCATGTCCTCAATCTTCAGCTCAGCTCCCAAATCAGCCGCAATCGCTTTGGCAATCTCGATATCAAAACCTACAATGGTATCTTTACCATCGATTTTCTTATGAAATTCATAGGGTGCATAGTCCGCACTGGTCCCAAGTACAATTACTTTCTTTTCAGCAGAGCTACTCCCCGAAGACGAAGCAGCGTCCGATCCGGTTCCTGTCGTTTTTTCCTGCCCACAAGCAGACATGATTACAATCACTAACAACAGCATCATTGGCAAAAGCACTTTTTTCACAGATCATACCCCTATTCTTTTTTTGAATGAGTAGCATAATAATTTGTATACAATATACATAAGACAATATATGGACTTATATGTAAGTAATACTAACAAACAATTTGCTTTATCACAATCATTATTTAAACATTTATACGCTCTAATTCCATAAAATGTACTATATATAACATGGCATTTACATCGCCTGAAACATGAAGTTTGCTTGCCCAACTTCCCCCTCGGTGTTAAGATGATAAAAACTTGAAACTCCTGAACGGCGCGTACAGCACGGCCCCACCCCCATCCAATTATCACTATACATAGAAAGGAGGATTCGGTATGGAGGTACCTAAATACCGGTCCTTGAAAGATCACGTATACGATTACATTGCCCAGAAGATTCAGGACGGGACCCTGCTTCCCAACCAGAAGATCAACGAGGCCGAGATATGCAAAAAGCTGGATATCAGTCGCACCCCTACTCGGGAGGCGCTTTTCCAGCTGGCTTCGGACAATTTGCTGCAATACATCCCACGCAGGGGATTTATTGTCACTCCTTTTGATGCAGGAAAAAAACTAGAGTTCTCGCAAGCGATCGGTGTATTGGAGGCACTTGCCGCCACACTCGCAGCAGACCACCTCAAACCATCTGAACTACTGGAGATGGAAACTCTGGTTGTCCGAATGGACGAAGATATCAGCCAGCTTGATCTTGCTGCCTACAACAAGAACCAATATCAATTCCATAACCTGTACATCCAGCGATGTGGTAACGCCACAGTGATTGAGATGTTAAACACATTGAAGAACAGCTTCATCCGGCAGTCGTATGTTAGTGATAATAAGCCAAAGCTATCTGAGGTACTACTCGAAGTTAATGAAGAGCATCGTCAAATTTTAAGCGCTTTTCGATCCAAGGATAAAAACCAATTGGAAGCTCTACTTAAGCACCACTGGCGGATTATCGACAACGATATGTTGTAATAGCGAATATCCTAACAAACCAAAGGCAACCCACACTATTGTGAGTTGCCTTTTTCCTACTTTTCCTTTTTGACTTCCAACGGTACCCTAGCCGCAAAAACAGCATATCCCAATTTTTTGCCGTATTTAGCGAGCAAGCGATCATTGGTGCGACTCATTCGCTGCATACGTTCATCCTCAAACCAAGTCATATCCATCTCCCGATGCGGATCATGATCCACGCCCCATTTTTCCATGGATCGCGAATGTTCTTGGACTTCGACCTTGGTGAAACCACTCTGTGTGAGGCGTTTTTTCCATGCTGTTACTGTTGCCAGAGTTCGTATACCGTAAAATTGCTTCAACCTGCGGCTCATCAATTCGGTCTTTCTGCCTGATAGAACCATCTCCCGATCCACCAAAAGTCCAGCCGGCTTCAGCACTCTTCTATACTCAGCAAGTGCACTCCGCCATGGGGTAAATATCGTAACCGATTCTACGAATACCACATCAAAATGATTTTCTGGAAAAGGCAACGCTGCTACATCGGCCTGAACAAATCGAACATCCACCCGTTCTCGTCTCGCTCGCCGAACTGCCTTATCCAGCATATTGCGATGAAGATCAATCGCCGTTACCCGATAACCACTTTTAGCCAGGTAACACGCGGTCCTCCCAGTGCCACATCCTATCTCAAGGATATGACTACCCCCAGGCAGAGATAAGCCATCCAGCAACTTCATCGTTGCCAAAAATCCTCCGGGATGGGCACTCCCCTCCCCTAACCGAGCCAGCATGTCATGATAATCCACGCGACATCCCCTCCTCACTCCTCCCAGTGTATGGAGCAGATTCAAAAACGGCTCCTCCCTATTCGATTTTCCGGGTACTCGTCCATACCAATTGGTCTTCTTTTTACTATGATATACAAACCGTTGAATTCAAGCGGCAACCGCATCTAATGAGGAGGATATGCATGTACAGAATTAATCCGGTATGTGAAGAAACGGTTTCTCCGCACGTTGGACGTTCCGTTTGTCTCGTTATGAACGACGGTAAGCATATGTATGGTACGCTTAGTCAATGTCGTGATGGCAAAGTTTATTTGAACGGGTGTTTCGAGGGACCACGGCTATGTTCAGTCAAATCCAAACAGCAGCTGGTCAAAGGCAGCAAGAAAAACGCTGGTGCAACAAAGAAAGTTAAATCTTCGGCCTACGGTCCATATGGTTACGGAGGATACGGTGGGGGTTACGGCTACGGAGCGGGGATCGATCTGGCTCTGGTAGCAACATTGTTTCTGCTGCCGTTCCTATTCATCTAAACTCCAACCTGATCGTGTTAAAATTGCAGTCATAACAAAGCCCCTTTTTGCTTATAGCGAAAAGGGGCTTTGTCTTTTTCATACGATTTACGTCCGTTACATTATACTTTCTGTCTAAAAAATGATACAAAAAAAGGCATTCGCTAAAACGAATGCCGGGAACTTCATATTTAATACCCTTACCTTCGCACAGGGTGTCTGTTTAATCTAAAAAAAAACACCTCGTTAGAGGCGGGTAAGCTATGTTAAATCCGATTTCCTTTAGGCATCGTTTTCAGATTACTATTCGAATTCTCAAGCAATGGTAGCATCCTAGTCGTGCTGACCATCTCAGAAGCACATATCGGACAAGTAGGTACGTTATCAAACGCAAAATTGTCCCGCATCCATCCTTTGCACGTATCACTCGTACATTCCCAGATTGCCGCATCAGCTTGTGGAATCTCTTCCAACGGTTTTTTGCGATTATACATGACTTCTACCCCCTTTGTTATGGAAAAACATCTAACCGACGTTATTTCACAGAAGACACTACTTAGCGGAAGTCTTACGTCCCACTGAACTTCTGCCTCGACAACTATTGGGCCGACTTTCATACATATAACTGATCAAAAAAAAGAAGCTGCCTTTACCATTATAACATGTTAAAGGCAGCTATGCTTTAATTACAGTTTTACAACTTCTTCTGCTTGAGGACCACGGTTTCCTTGTACAATTTTAAATTGCACGCGTTGACCTTCGTCCAGCGTTTTGAAGCCTTCGCCTGTAATAGCGCTGAAGTGTACGAATACATCTTCTCCGCCTTCAACTTCGATGAAACCGAAGCCTTTATCAGCGTTGAACCATTTTACTGTTCCGTTTTGCATGTGAATTACACCTCCAAATAAAGATTAACATGTTCCTTTGTTCTTTGCAGCAAGCAAATAAAAATTCACACATTGAAAAAGGTACCAGTCATAAACCTATAAGTGATCGCCCTTTACAATATATGAATTAGGTTTTCCACTCTCTACAACTTGTTTTTATTATAACTCCAATTCAGCCAAAAAGCAAATCTTTGTATTTTCTTTTCAAACAGCTTTGGAAATACATGTTATTAACTAGCACGGGGACAGGGTTTATCACGCTTATGTGCCCGGTCACTCGTGTGCGGTCTTATGAAAGGATATGCAGATCTAATCCAACTTATACATTTTTTATATAAAATTCTGACATGCATATCCAACACAACCAAAGAATCATCTTACTACAGTGTAACACACTATGTCCATGCCCACATAAATGCATCCCGATCCCAGGCGATCTGCCCACGATGAAGCTTCCGGAAAGCTTTCTTCACTTCCTTGGACAATGATGTATTGCCGTTCTCGTTCACAAAAACAAACTCTTCGCCAAAATGGGTCTTCACATATTCTATGGCAGCTTCCTGATGAAGTGTTCCTGTGAATTTAATCTCCTGAACCATCCATTCTGCTACGCCTTGTGCTGTTTTTTCCACAATATCACCTACTGTATGAACCTAATGTACGGATAGGCAGACCTCGTATCTTGAACATACCTGTCTTCCCGCCAGACTGAAGTATACCATGATCCAACTGCTGACGGGAAACTGTATGATAACTACTTCCAAGCAATTCCCTTAATGAACAACCGTAGTGGCCTGCTCACTCCCTTTGGAAGGAATGGATGAATTCTTTCGGTGACTCCACACTAACCAGACACAGTATGCAATCAATACCGCCAGTATAAACAGATCGTAAGGAAGTGTTCCTGTATCCTCCAGGTCATTCCCGAGGAATTGAATCAGATTATGTATGAAATGAAACAAAATAAGCGGTACGATATTTCCATTCTTCAGCATTAATAACGCCAGTGCCGCTCCCAGAAGCAGCGCATAGACCAATTGCATGATCGTATCCGTCAGATTCTGACCAGACAATGCATTCAGGAGATGTGTAATTGAAAACAAGATGCTGGAGGTCACAACTGCGGCCACTGCACTTTTTTGTAGCAATGTTTTGAAAATAAGGCCCCGATAGATCGTTTCCTCAACAAAAGCTACGAGCAAGGTGAAAAAGATGAAAAAGGCTACCCGGGACAAGCTCAGCTCCCCAAATCCTTTCAGGGCAAGTGTACCCAGTACAAGGAGTAGTGGAATATAATACTTTGCATGGTTCGCCGGGATATTTCGCAAGGACCGGAATCCAGTCTCTCCCCACTTGCGCCTTAACGTCATATAGATGATCAGAACAATTGCAATTGGTGTAAAGGAGATGAGTACAGGGGAAGTGTAGTCCAGTTGTTTTATCGTCGCAATGGCCCCTGCAGCAAATACGGCTAACAAGAGAAGCAGCTCAATAATCACGACGGTGAGCACAGGTTTGCGCTCGGAAAAGGAATGTTTTGGCTTGGATTGCGGATTAATCATACATTTACCTACCTCGTTTCATTTACTTTTTTTCGTTGTCATATGAACTTATATGCCAATATAGTTGTATCACATCACCAGTATATTGAATATCCCTATTATGGATAAAACTATAAAAGTAACAAAAAAGAGACTTATCCTGACTGCTTTTCCCCTAAAATCAGGTATGGCTTGTACCTGAATCTGTCCATTATAGTATTACAAGAGTTCAATGCTGCAGGGGTGCGGCGACTCTCCAACGTCATATATCTATGAAGTACCCATAACGATAGTTTCAAAATGCATAATGAAATCAGGGGGATACTATGAAAGCATTCTTTCAGCGCTGGGGGCATTTACTGGCTATTCTGTGCATACCGCTCCAAGGCTCCATTTACTTATTTCTAGGCAGCAATACCGGGAGTGATGTCTTCTACAATTATGCCTGGATTGATACACAGATTCCTTTTCTCAAAGAATTTATTTATCCGTACATTAGCTGGATGCCCATTCTATATCTTGGATTTCTTTATTTGGGTCTGACGAACAAGTCGCTATTCTGGCGTACGCTGATTACCTATAATGTTGGTGTTATGGCTGCCAATGTCTGTTTTGCGGTGTTTCCTACCCATGTACCACGTCCCGAAGTCGGCGGAACCGATCTGAGCAGCGTGTTAGTACAGTTTATCTATACGAATGATGCGCCTTTCAACTGTTTCCCGAGTGTTCACGTTCTAACCAGCTACTTGCTATTTATTATCATCAACAGACACTTGAACTTTAAGCCGTTAGCACGGATCTCCTGGTCGGTATGGTTGTGGTTGATTATTGCTTCGACGGTATTTGTAAAACAGCATTCTTTGCTCGACATCGCCGGAGGTATTTTGTTTGCAGAGGCCGCGTATTGGACTGTACGTGTCTTTGCCGTTCGTCTTGGGCAGGCACGAAAAAAAGGCAAGCAACCACTCACGGCTTCTAATCCAAGCAGTCATGTATAGTGGTTAATATATCTAACAGGTAGGATGATGATCCTGCCATAAAAGAAAAAGAGGGCCTAGGCCCTCTTTTTTTCGTACTTATTTAATCGAACCTTTTATATAGAAGAACTTATTTGGGTTGGACTACGCGTTTCATGCTATAGGTGGGCGCTCATGGAGCAGATCGGATGGTGGACTTCCCGTTATGCGCTTGAATATGCGGTAAAAATAGGACAGATCCCGGTAGCCGAGAAATTCGGCAATTTCCTGAATTGAGAGTTGTGACTCAGTGAGCAAATATACCGCTCTTTTCATCCGTTGATCATGGACATATTGACTGATGGTCTGATTCGTCATGCTTTTGAATAATGCAGCAGCATAATTGGGTGTCTTGTTGATCTCGTCTCCGAGTTCTTCCTTCGTCACTCTCTCCCGATAATGCCGCTCAATGTATCGCTTCATCCGTTCCACATGAATATGCCTCTCCGGAGGAATAACTCCCCGATCCAGCTCCCTGTTCATATAAATCAACACTTCCATCAATAAGGCTTGGCTCATCATGACATAATAAGACGGACGCTCCTGCCATTGTTGATAAATAGCGCTCATGCGTTGATGAATCAGTTCATAACAACCGGGTTTATGCCGTAAAGCCTCATATCGCTCCAGTGCAGGCAGACCTTCTGTATGGTCGCGTTGCAGTTGAATCACAATCTGCGTATGCGTTACCGTAGGAATACTCTTGCCGTAATACGGGACGCCACCTGGAATGAGTAGCAATTCACCCTTTTCCATGATCTGTTTATCACCGTTCACCCAATATACACATTTTCCATAAGTAACCAAACTAAGCCGCCAAGTCTCATGGGATTGCACACCTTCTTCGTACCAACCAACACCATTAATGTGCCGTACTTCAAGTGGAGTGACCATAACACACCTCATTACTGGACTATACTCTAATCATTGTACTATAGTTCATACCCTGTTTCGACAGAAAACGCTACAATACACATATAAGCTTTAAATATGAGGAGGAAATTAGCATGTTAAAAACAAAAATTATTTGTACCATGGGACCTGCTTGTGACTCAATCGAATTGTTGAAAGTAATGATTCAGGAAGGTATGACCGTTGCCCGTCTGAACATGGCTCATGGCGAACTCGAAGATCACGTGACACGGATCAACAATATCCGTAAAGCAGCTTCCGAACTGAACACTTATGTACCGATCATGATGGACATCAAAGGGCCGGAAGTACGTATCGGCAAACTGAAAGAAGCATCCTGCCACCTGCAAGCAGGTAAAGAACTGATCCTGACGACTGAAGAAATTCTCGGTGACGCTGAGCGTATCTCCGTAAACTATCCAGAGCTGAACCTCGTTGTAAAACCTGGCGATCGCATCCTCATCGATGATGGCCTTGTGGATCTGACTGTATTGTCTGTGGAAGGATCCGATATCCATTGTAAAATTATCAGTGGCGGCATTCTGAAACCACGCAAAGGGGTTAACTTGCCAGGAATCAAAACGACACTGCCAGGTGTAACTGAGCGTGACGTTATGCACATCGGATTCGGGATCGAAAACGATATCGAAATTATCGCAGCATCCTTTGTTCGTAAAGGCGACGACATCCGTGAAATCCGCAGCATTCTGAAAGAACGCGGTGTAGACCACGTTCAGATCATCTCCAAAATTGAAAACCAGGAAGGTATGACCAACCTGGATGACATTATTGAAGCATCTGACGGTATCATGGTAGCTCGTGGAGATCTCGGGGTTGAAGTACCGATCGAAGACGTACCAATGATGCAAAAAGAAATGATCGATAAATGTAACCGCGCTGGTAAACCGGTTATCGTAGCTACACACATGCTGGAGTCCATGCAAGTGAACCCGCGTCCTACTCGTTCCGAGGTAAGTGACGTAGCGAACGCCGTACTCCAAGGTGCAGACGTTGTGATGTTGTCTGGTGAATCGGCTGCTGGTAAATATCCGGTACAATCTGTACGCACGATGGCTGCTGTTGCTCGCCGTGCTGAAACGATGATTGATTACAAAGAGCAATTCGCACAAAAATCTGCTCAACAGATCGCTGATATTACTGAAGTTATCAGTCAGGGCGCTGTAAGTTCTTCCCTCGTGCTGAATGCGAAAGCAATCATCACTTCGACTGAGAGTGGATTCACAGCACGCATGATCTCCAAGTATCGTCCAAAAGCACCAATCATCGCAGTTACACAACACGAAGAAGTATTGGCGAAAATCTGCCTGCTCTCCGGTGTCATTCCGGTTATGGGCGACAAAGTAACCACTACGGATGAAATGTTCGAATCTGCTACACGCAACGCAATCAAAACAGGTTACATCGAAAAAGGTGACATCATTGTATTGTCCGCTGGTGTTCCAATCGGTCAATCCGGTAATACGAACCTGATCAAAGTTCAACAAGTATAATCAAATAGCTGAAACTGTAGCTATAATCTTAGCTATAAGTAAGAAATACAAAATCCACCGGAAGCAGAAATGCCCCCGGTGGATTTTTTGTCGATGATGTATGCCAATGAATCGTGATGTTACAACAAATGGGTTCGAAATTATAGATTCCGCGAGTAATCAACCAGATCCTGTGACATGGTGTTAATCTCATCCATTGAAGCATTCACCTGTTGTGTCAGGGCAGCTTGATTTTGCGTTAACGTAGACATATTACCGATATGCTCCAGAATTTGATCAATCAGTGTTTTCATCTTCTGCATGCTATCTTCGATATTTACTGTGGCCTCTGAACTGTGATCAGCCAGTTTGCGCACTTCACCTGCAACGACGCCAAACCCCAGTCCCAGCTCTCCCGCTCGCGCGGCTTCAATGGCTGCATTCAACCCGAGTAGATTGGTCTGACTCGCAATCTCCCGAATAAACACGGTGATATTCTTCGTATCATCTGCACTGCTTTTCACTTCAATGGCTGCATCGGCAGACAATTCCTGTGCAGTCACCAAATCCTGTGCCTGATCGGTAATCGAGTTGATTCCACGTACCATCTCACCAATGGACTCCGACAATTGTTTTGTTTTCATATTCATGGCTTCCACGATCTGTTCCTTATTCTTCTCATGGGTTACATCACGAATCGTTCCAGCTACACGGAGCGGTACTCCATCCTGATCCCGAATGGTCTCCCCACCCGCGTGGTACCACCGATACTCCCCGTCTTTGCGTTGCAGACGATAATCCAGATCGTACGGCGTGCGGCCACTGTAATCATTCATATGTCTGGCAAATTCATTAATCGTCCGGTCATGGTCTTCCGGATGCAATCGGCTGCTCCAGCTGCTGAACACATTCGGGAAATCCTGCTCGTCTTTGAACCCTAATTCTCTGCGGAACTGGGGTGACCACCAAAATTCATTATTCGGGTTAACCACATCTCCTGCCACAACGGTCATATCCCACGGTGCCTCCACCAAGGCCCGGTTAACAAGATCATATCGGGTGACGAGTGCTTCCAGCTCATCGGACTTACTTTTTTCCTCATGAATATCAAACATGATGCCCAGAAGTTTGACCGGAACGCCAGCCTGATTTCGGACGACTTGTCCAAGACATCGGAACCAGCGGATTTCTCCACTTTTTGTAATCATACGACTAATTACGTTATAAGCATTCGTTGCTCCAGGGTCATTCACATGTTTCATAATCTCCTGCACCAGCTGAGGTCTGTCATCCGGATAGATGGATTTGGCCCAGCTTGCAAAGGAATCGGGATAATCCTTGGCATTATGGAAACCTAACATTTGGCGGAATTCATTCGAAAATGCGATGATATTATTGTTATCCAGCGCATCACCGGCAACGATTTCAGATTCCCATAATCCCACATTCATCGCCTGATTCAGCATCTTAAGACGCATTTCCACAGCTTCGTTCTGTGCTTTCATCATATGTACTGCTTTTTTGATGTTACTGGCTATTTCATCGGCATCCTGAAACTCAATGCCATCTTCGACCCATGTACCATAGTCGCCCTTTTCTGCGTTTGCAACCAGCTTACGACTATACTCCAATAATTTTTGATACGCATCTATACGAAGTTGTTTAGTAGATTCAGTGCTTTTACGAAACATGTTCATTTCTCCTCTTAGGTCATATGATATATATTTCGACATCATTAGACATTAAATGTAGAGCTATAGTCTTAATTTGTATAAACAAAATGAACCAGCGCTGAATCAGCACTGGTTCATTTGTTATATATATTTTTTTATTATTATAATCAGTCATTCATGACTGCCTCTTGCCAGCTAACTACCAGCCAAAATTCAGTGTTTTTCCCGTCTCTACCCAAGTTTTGATGCTGCTCAGGATCATCCACCAGCTGCTCTGTGCATTGGCAAAGGAAGGATGGTTATCTGTAAATTGATCATTGATCAGCGTAAGCTTCGTACACTCCCCCACAGTCTCCAACTGGAAAGCCACTCTGGATTGAAGCTCGGCATGGTTCGCATGATATGATGGACCTGGATGCTCCTGATAGCTGAGTCTGGACAACGGTTCGAATTCTAATATATCTCCATACACATGGACAGTCTCCGCACCATCATTGCCCGGCCCTACATAAGCAAACGGCTGACCTGGCTGAAAATTCGTACGAAGTTCACTACCGAAAAAGCTGTTCCGTGTGCCGTCTGGTGAAATGAGAGCATTCCACACATCTTCCAGCCCTGCATTGATATAAAACTCATATTTGAGTTCCATAGACTCACTCCCTTTATGTATTGGATATGCGATCTGCCAACCTCGCACTCCTATCCTATCGTTATACCCCAAAGGTCGTATTGTAAAAACGCGACATCAGGAGATATAGTCCTTTTCCAGAAGATCAGATATACTAAACTGGAATGAAATAACAGGAGTTGTTCAATATGACTGGAACGTCACAATCCTCATTGTTACCCTATCAACAAATGATTCAGTTGCTGCAGAAGGCGGGCTGGTATGAGAACCGCTGCGTTGACATCTCCCCATACATAGAGCAGTGCTCTAAATCCGCAGATTTATTTCCGGCTGCCCGTTCGTTTCTTGAAGAGTTTTGGGGAATAGATGAACTTATATATTTTAAATACTATAGCCACACTGCCGGGGAAGTGCCTACTGAAAGCCCTTGGCATGAATATGAATTTCATTTTATTCCGGATGCTGAAGAAACACTACGTTGTTCCGCAGAGATGCATTCGATCTTGAAATACGCTAAAGAAGATTGTTATTGTCTTGGATTAACCGGATACTACTATTCTGCAGTCACAGCTATTGGCCGTTCAGGCAAACTGTATCTGTTACACGATTATGATCCAAACGTACATGCATTCGATAATCTGATTGACAGTATGATACATGAACTTCACACGCATAAGCTTGTCCCCCATTCACTCATGGGTCGGAATCAGAAAGGAAATGAGACATGAGCCAATCAACAAATATTATGGGTATCCCTTTTCCCAATGTCACGATGGATCAAACCGTTTCGATCCTTGGTGAAGTCGTAGATCAGGAAAACACTGAACTGTTCCATGTCATCACAGGAAATCCCGAGATCGTCATGTCCTGTCAAAAGAGTACCTCTCTTCGCCAAGTCGTCGATCAAGCCGGGTTGGTTACAGCTGACGGTGCTGGCATTGTAATGGTATCCCGTTTGCGGGGTGGACAATTGACTGAACGGGTAACCGGTTGTGATCTGCTATTTCGTTTATTGGAGGAAGGCGATCGAAAACACTGGTCATTCTACATGCTGGGAGCAGAGGAAAGTGTCAGTGAACAGGCCGTGAAAGTTATTGCGCAACGCTATCCGGGAGTTGTCGTCAAAGGCAGACACCATGGTTTTTTCCAGGAAGATGAGGAACAACAGATTATAGAAGAGATTTGTAGTGCTCAACCGGACTTTCTTATCGTAGCTCTTGGCGCACCCCATGCAGAACACTGGATTAACAAGTATCGCCATCAGTTGAGTGCTCGTGTAGCCATAGGAGTGGGAGGTAGTCTCGATATTCTGGCCGGGAAAACCAAACGTGCCCCTGCGATATGGCAGAAGCTTAATTTGGAGTGGCTCTATCGCCTCCTCAATCAACCTTCGAGATGGCGCAGGCAACTCATTTTACCCCGTTTTGCTGTGCGAGCAATGTTGTTCAGAGAGCCTAAATAATGTGAGATGAGCAGGAGGAATGGTCCGGATGAAACAGGTAGAACAAGGAGACAGACCAAGTATGGGCCTGCTGAATCTGAATGAAGGTGACCAAAGATATCAACTGACCCGCCATGCTCCTTCCGAAGCACTTCGTCCTTTTGTTAAACATTATTGGATCGTATCGTGGGATCTGACAGGACTTGAACCGTATCCCCAACATGTCGTGCCTAACCCCTGTGTCAATCTGGTTGTGGAACGGAACAATACGTTTTGCTTCGGACCGTCGGGACGTAAATTCTCCTATCTTGTGAGCGGGAAAGGCCGTGTATTTGGTGTGAAGTTCAAACCAGGAGGATTCTATCCCTTCCTTCGGGTTCCTGTCTCTTCACTTTACGGACAACCGATGGATGTATCCCGTATTCTTGAGGTCACAGCAGGTTCCTTGGAAGAAAGGCTACTTCGGGATGGGGATAATGCGGATAAAATCGGTTACATCGATCAGCTATTATGTGCGCACCTTCCAGCTGAAGATGCCCAAGCGACGCTGGTTAACGATATTGTGCAACAGATTGAACTGAACCGTGAGATGCTGAGAGTAGATGATCTGTCTTCGTATTGGAAAATTCATAAAAGAAAGCTACAGCGCCTGTTCAATCAGTATGTAGGTATTGGACCAAAAACCGTAATTAAGTTGTATCGTCTGCAAAATGCTGCAGAATGGATGGAGCGCGGTCTTCACTATGATCTGGTTAAGCTATCTCAGGATCTCGGATATCATGATCAATCCCATTTCATCCGAGATTTCAAGTCCATTATCGGAAGCACACCAGAGGAGTATATACACTCTAAACAACCGAATGGCGAGCGCTATGGTCTGATGAATTAAAAACCTGTCCTGAAAATCAGGACAGGCGAATGACTTCGATGGTATCCCCCGTATGGATTACCCCTTCCCGTTCTACCGAGCAGACGATCCCACGTTTTTTGCGAGCGGCTGGCACAAACTTTTTACGCAAACCGTCCTGTTCGTAGAATTGCTCAATCATTTTCCCCGGATGCACACACGGAAGATTCTCTCCTTCGCATATTAACCCCGTCCCGTTTGGAAATAAAAGCCGCGTTCCAGCAGGCAATTCAGTCAATCGATCAATGCCACGGACCAGCATATTGGCACCAAGCCATTCTGGACGCACTTCAGGAATGTTCATTTTCTCAGCGATAAGAGCACATTCTTCCTCAGAAACAATACTGATCTGGCGGCGATTCGCAATCGGTGTGCCGCGCTTGTAGATTTTCTGACGGGAGTCCGCCGGACGAAGCAAACCATAGTGACGGTCACCCGGAATTCCCGCAAGCTCGATGTCGATAAAAGGAACAACTCGCGTCACAAATGTGGATGAATCATCAGCCAACAAGACGAATTGAACAGTTCCCATAGTAATCTCCTCTCTTTCCTGAGCAATATTGCTTCTTTATTGTTCATTATTACCCAATGAATGGATTTTCGACAATCGGCGTATGCTTACCTTTGTATCCATTTTTTTTATTTTCAACATCTTAACGCACTTGGAAAATGATAAACATTTTAAATAATACACAATTAAATTGTTGCAAATTAATTTTACTCTTTCCGTTCTCGTTGCAAACATTTATACTAAGGTGGACAAGTAAATAAATTACATATTAGAAAGTAAGGTGTTTCCTTTGATTAGTATCATTTTTGTAGCTCTTGTAGCTGTCGAACACATCTATATCATGGTGATGGAGATGTTTATGTGGACTCGTCCACGCACAATGAAAACTTTTAATCTCACGCCGGAATTCGCCAAATCAACCAAATCTCTCGCGGCCAATCAAGGTCTTTACAATGGATTTCTTGCGGCAGGTCTGATCTGGGGACTCGTATATCCGGATGCTACCGTTGGACAGCATATTCAGATTTTCTTCCTGGCGTGTGTGATTATCGCGGCCCTCTATGGAGGGGCTACTTCTTCACGTTCCATCATTATTAAACAAGGATTGCCTGCGATCATTGCATTGTTGCTAGTTCTGTTCCTGTAATTTCTGTCGAATAGTGTATTGCTTCGATTCATGTAAACTCCTTTATGGTAAGGTAGTGAATAGATAGCAGTGTACAATGACCAGAATTAATCTGGAATTGGAAGGAGAACATGTCATGGGATTGTTTGACAAGCTTCGGCGGCGCAAAAAGGAGAAGGTACCTGCAGGTGGTGCTGTCGAATCGACGAATTACAGTGAAACCATCGTGGGTTTTGTCCTGCTGGAGCGTGAAGATTGTGATTTTGACCTCTTCATCAAAAATATGAAAAACGAATGGAATATTGAGATTGAGGAACGCCCGGAGGAGGGCAATCTCTTTTTTGAAGTGAATGGAATGCAGGTGGTATGTGCTCACATTGCCGCCCCTGTGCCTGACCGTGAAGTTGAGGAGAATGCCAAACTTAACATCCTTTGGCGAGAAGCGGAGCAAGTTACCTCACGTCACCAGTCTCAGATTATTGTATCTGTTCTGAACGCAACAAATGCTATCGAGGGACATGTTCTGTTCACTCAGACAGCGAGTGCCTTATTGCAGTTGGATCACGCGCTCGCAATATACATGGCCCCGCTTGTGGTTGAAGCCAGTCAATATGTCGAGACCAGCCGTGGAATCAAGCATGATGAGCTGCCCGTCTCGCTCTGGATTTTCATCGGATTATATCAGAATGTCGAAGGAGCTTCAGCTTACACTTACGGACTACGTAACTTTGGCAAAGAAGAGATGGAGATTATGCAATCGTCGGAGTCCTTAAGCGACGTATTTGAGATGATGTTCATGACCACAACGTATGTGGTTGAAAACGACGTCACACTGCATGACGGGGAAACACTTGGTTTCTCGGCAGAACAAAAGCTAAGCATTTCCCTTTCCAAAGGTGTAGCAACGGAAGGTAACAGTTTGAAGATCGGATTCTAGCTTACGTAGTTATCTTAACTTTATCGTGTCACCTTTGTAGAAGCCGTCCGGAGTTCATACTCTGGGCGGCTTTTAGCTATTCAACTTCTTCCAATGATGATATGGAAGCAATCCCTGAATTTAACTCCACTAGGAAGAAGTAGTTCATAAGAACCATATAACTATGATTTAAGTTTTCATTCGTGCTATAAAAAGGTATAATTAATAGGCTTATAGTCTCATATCATACATATCATTATATTATCGAGGAGTTGCCTACATGTCTGTTAGACGTTTGGATTTAACTAAATCTATTATTGAAATTACTTGGGAAGGTATTGTTTCCCCTGAACATGTCGAACAAGCGAATACAGAAATCCAGAGATTAGCGGAACAATTGGGAAATTCGTTTGATGTGCTAGTCGATATGCGAAGCATGAAGGCATTCCCTCAGGATACCAAGGAAAAAATTGTAGAGCATCAGAAATTGCTGACAGCGTGGGGTATGAAGCGGGCCAGTGTGGCCGTAGGCGGTGCAATCGCCAAAATGCAATTGAATCGCATTTCCAAAGAATCGGCTCATCAGACTGAATTCCAATGGGAAACGTATGACGAGGCTTTGGCATTTTTGTTGAAATAATTCGAGATAGTACAGCGGAAGTTTAAAGCGAACATGTATGTGCTATACGCGGCAAAAGAAAGAGGCGTTTCCCATTAGGGAGCGCCTTTTTCTTATTCAGTAGAAAGATCATAGATCATTTAAGATTCCAGACTACTCACACGCACCATCGTTACTGATGTACCACAGAAGCCTTCCTCCACGAACCCTAACCGCCTATATAAGCGAATCGCTTCGTTATCCGGGTCTACACTGAGCGAGACTGCTTCAATTCCCCGCCGTTTGGCTTCATCCAGTGCAGTCTGAAGCAGTAAGGTGCCTACACCTTTTCCACGTGCATCTTCAGTTACAGCCATCCCCATCTCTGGCGTAGCTGCATTCACATAACCGTAACCCGCATTCTGATCCGTATAGAATCGTAATGTTATTGAACCTGATTTCTTACCATGCTGGTCTACCGCAACATACCCAAAATCCCCTTCTCTTCCCCAGCCTTCAACATATTTGGATAGCTCAGGAGTATGTACACTTTCGAGTTGGATAGGTTCATCACCTTCGCGTGTATGCAGGGATGCGTATAACATCTCCCACAGAAAGGAGATATCCTGTTCCTCAATGAGGCGTACATGATAGTTGGTCTTGGTCATGTTTGCTCCTCCTTCAGTTTTTCAAAAAGGCGCTCCATCTCATTTATATTGAGCTCATTAGTAATTTCGTAATCTTGAAGTTTGTCTCGTGTCTTGTACTTACTATAGATTGAAACGGCATGCTCATTATAGAATGTTAATCCGAATCCATCGGTAAATCGACCTTCCTTATTAATGGTAAGTCGCCATTCATAGTAATATGGACTCCTTTCGGAAACGTCGAATTCCCGTACTCTTTTAAGTTCAACATCCTTCAAGAGCTTCAGCATATCTCTAATCTCATTGGGATCTGTAATCGTCACTTCATCTTCTTCATTATACGGATCTGCACTTGAAATTTTCCTAATCGTCAGTCGATCCAATCTATCCAGCATGCTCATATGATCTGTAACCTCTGCTCGAAACGTCGTATGTTTGCTGGGGATATACATGGTGTATTGACCAGAGGTATACATACGCACTGCAATAGCTGCAACAACAATAATCATGGCGATGCCCATAATGATTTTAAGTCTTTTAATCATACCGCTCCTCCATACACCACAAAACATATATAAAATGGTAATTAATGATACTTCCTAGTATATCATCTCACTCCTTCTGTTCCAAAGTAAATTCTTATTTACCCTATCCATTTCGATAACGTTTTTGCCTAAACTATAGTTACTGATAATAATTGAACGGTAGGGAAAAAAGCGTGTAGTCGATGTATACAAGACTTCCAGATCATGATTCCGTTTTCAGATTTAGTAATTAAAATAAATTTCTATGCTCGCTAACTAACTTGTTTGATTACCTAAAATTTAAACTAAAAATGACGATATACTTCATAAGCTCCATTCATTCTTACACATCCATAACATCCCGAGACTATACTCGGCCAGTTTTAACAAGTGAGCATTATCAACAAATCAGCTTGGAACACCATGCTCACCACGCACGATAATATGTTATATGAAGAAGTATAGGCATGTAATTGTTAAACGCTAGGGGGAATTGTAATGAAGCTCAAACCGAAATTAATGATTATGTTTCTGGCCGCTGTATTGATTACTGCACTGCCACTGGCTTCCCTTGGCTTGGTTCAAACTGAAAAACAAGCCACGCGTAATGTGGACTCCAAATTGAATGGCTTAATGGCCTCTTCGGCAAATCAGTTGGATGGCTGGATCAGCAGTAATGCCAAAGTCATCGAAACGTTAGGTTTTGTCATCCAGGAAGGCGTGCCTGAGGGAGAACTCACGGAAGAATACTTTAACATTATGAAGCTGGGCAGTAACAAAGAGAGTCTGTCGGATCTGTATTACGGTTCAGAGCAGGACGGCAGCTTCATGAACGGTTCAGACTGGACTCCCGATGCAGATTATGACCCAAGACAGCGTCCATGGTACCAGGAAGCGAAGCAAGCCAATCAGTTAACTTTCTCTGATCCCTATCTGGATATGATGTCGGAGCAATACGCGGTATCGATTGCCATGCCGGTTCAAAATAAAGAAGGCACAATGCAAGGGGTTGTCGCAGGTGACTTGTTGCTCTCTACACTTACCGATACCGTGGGGAAAATAAACCTGGACGGATTGGGCTACACCTTTTTAATCGATAAAAACGGGCTGCTTCTGGCTCACCCTGACGATAAACTCGTGAACACTTCCGCTGCTGATAATGTGGAGTTAAAACCGCTGTTGGCAGATATGCAGGCGAATTCGTCAGGTCAGAAGCCCTTCCAATATAATGACGAGAATTATCTGTTGTTCTATCATCAGATTCCAAGCACCGGCTGGGCTGTAGGCTCCATCATCTCCGAGAAGCTGGCCTACGCTGAGTATTATGAATTGCGCAATAACTACATTCTGATTATCGGTATTACGTTGCTGGTTGTATTGGCAGGTGCCTATTGGATCGCAACACTCTTCATCAAGCCGCTGAGAAGCCTGCATGGAACGTCACGCCAGATGTCGAGTGGTGACTTTACAGGACGGGTGCAGATCAAAGGCAAAGATGAGTTCGCTGAGCTTGGCATGGCGTTCAATCAGATGTCAGATCAGCTTAGTATGCTGTTCAGACAAGTAACGGCCTCTGCTGATCGGGTACAAAGTATCTCGGGTGAGATGCAGGAACATACGGATAACACCAAGCGCATCGCGGAGCAGATCTCCATTGCCACCGATGAACTCGCTCAAGGCTCCAGTACACAGGCTGAATCGGTGTATGATGGCTCAAGCCGTCTATCGGAGATGAGCGATAGTGTGGGCGGTATTAATCGCAGTGTGGAGCAGTCCGTAACGATGATACGTGAAGCAGGAGAAGCCATGCTGGCTGGACTGCAGGCGGTAGATCACCAGGTGGAACTTTCGGATGGCAACCGCCAATCGATTGACCGCGTAGGTGAATCGATCACCCTACTGGCAGACAAATCACAGAAGATTGAAGACATCGTCAGCATGATTCAAGGTATCGCCTCCCAGACCAACCTGCTTGCCTTGAACGCTTCCATTGAGGCAGCCAGAGCGGGTGAACATGGACGTGGATTCGCGGTGGTTGCCGAGGAAGTACGCAAACTGGCTGAACAATCCGCAGGCTCTGCTCAGGATATCATCGTGTTGCTGAATGAAATCCAGGCGGCTACTCGTCAAAGTGTGAGCGAGGTTGATTCTGCTGAACATGGTATTGAGCAGCAGGTCGCTGCCGTGCATGAGATGCGCAATTCGTTTATGCGAATCAAACAATCCATTGAAGGCATCGACAACCAGCTTCAGCAGGTATCATCTGCAACAACTGAACTGGACAGCAGCTCGGGCAAGATTGCTGAAGTGATCTCCAGCGTAGCGGCTATGTCGCAACAGAGCGCCGCTTCCACAGAAGAGGTTGCTTCCTCTACGCAGGAACAGTTCAATTACATTACGAGTATCTCGGAGCGCTCCAATGAACTGGCTCAACAAGCCAATACGCTCGCCGAGGAAGTGAAGAAGTTCAAGATTTAAATCAACAAGCCGCGTTCTCCCATTGGGGGAACACGGCTTGTTTGTTACGTTGTTATGTTACATATTCCGAATGAGGGATGAAACGGCACCCGTATCTGGATAAAAGATATGACACAAGTAAGCTTGGCCAGCTTGGCCTCACGGCTGATTAGCGTATGCTGGAAACCTCATTGTTTCAGCCCCTTACACGGCCTGCTGATTCTCGGATAACCAATTCGGGCTTCAGCACAATTTTCTGCGGCTCTTTACGCTCATCCTTCAACTCTTCAATCAACAGATCTACAGCGCGATGTCCCAGATCTTCAATCGGCTGGGCAACAGTTGTAAGTGGTGGACTGGTTACCGAGGCCAGAATGGTGTTATCAAATCCGATAATGGACACATCCTCTGGCACGCGTAGACCCAGCTCTTTGGCTGCCTGAAGTGCACCAATGGCCTGAATGTCGTTACAACAGAACAAGCCTGTGGGATGATCAATCTCACTGAGCAGCAGTAGCGCCTCTTTTTTGGCCAAACTCAGGTCAGCTGCCGATTCTCGGATCTGATTCGGTTGCAGCGTATGACCTGCCTTGATCAGTGTTTCACGGAATCCACGTACACGTTCCTGACTGCTGCTGACTTTGGACGGTTCCGACAGCACTGCTACACGGGTGTGACCAAGTTCAAGCAGATGTTCCGCTGCGAGTCTTCCACCGAGAATGTCATCAATGGTGACTGTATGAACCGACAGGGACGGCATATGACGGGCAATCAAAGCGACAGGGATGGACTGCTGCAAGAGAGGTGACAAAATTTCGGCATTATCGATTCCGGTTCCGATCATCATGCCATCGACCCTTTTTTGCTGAAGCAGATTCAGGTAACGCTCTACCCGCTCGTCCTTATTGTCGGTACTGCAGATGACCACGCTGTAGCCCAACTGACGGCTTCGATCCTCGACTGCTCTGGCGAGTTCTGCAAAATACGGGTTGGAAATGTCGGGTACAAGTAGTCCCAATGTATACGTCTGCTTGCCTGTAAGTGCAGCTGCGATCGCGCTGGGTTGATAGTGAAGGCGTTCCATGATCTCCATAATCTCGGCGCGCCGCTTCTCGCTGATCTTGCCTTTGCCATTAATGACCTGCGAGACGGTTGCAATGGATACACCCGCCTCGCGTGCTATATCGTATATGGTTGCTTTCATTGTTTTTCCCCATTTGTGCTATATATAAGTTTCGTTACACATGAATCAATCTCATAATACCTTTATCTGCTTCAATCAAAGCTAAATATAGATCAAAATGGTTCAATTTGTCTATATTTAGTTACAGAAATCCATTTTAGTGAGTTATGAAATTGATTCGCATAGATAATTGTTCTCTTCTTCTCATTATGCAGGGGGAAGTCTGCATACGCAACTTGAAGCGAGCACAATGTGCTTAGCAGGAATTGTTTTACTTTTTCATCAACCACTCATGGTCAGGGTCGTTATGGAATTTCCAGGTCCGGGTTGGTCCAGCCATCACGTTCAGATAGTAGACCTCATACCCCGGAGGAGCACCTACCGGATGATATCCATCCGGAACAAGCACCACTTCACCGTTCTTCACTGCAAGCGTCTCATCTACAGAGCGATCATCCGTGTATATGCGCTGAATGGCAAACCCCTGCTCAGGTTGCACACGGAAATAATACGTTTCCTCCAGCAAAGATTCATCCGGGAGTGCGTCCCGATCATGCTTATGTGGCGGGTAACTGGACCAATGCCCATCTGGTGTGAACACCTCAACAACGAGCAGACTGTCCGCTTCCTTTTGTTCCGGCAAAATGTTGTGAATCTGGCGTTCCAGATTGCCATATCCTCTCGCCTCTACCCCTACATCTTCGGGTGCAATGAGACGAGCCGGGTACGTGCCTTTTCCGGGCGCAACACATATAGCGATTTCCAGTTCGGTACGTGCTGTGATCTGCACTTGATCGGAAGTTGAGACGTAGACCGAATACGGGGGGATTTTCTCGAAAACACTCATTCTTTTTCCGATATTATCCCATGTGTGCTCCCGGGTACTTACATTAGCGAAACCACTGAGAAGAACCACACAGAGTTCCTGATCACCGCTCTCGCGGTTTAGCGTCTCCCCTTCAGCCAACTTCACTACCTGAAATCCAACATATTCCCACCCAGCCGACTCCGGTGTTACGTTTATAAGCGTACCGTCCCCCTCCCGGTTGACCACGGGTTTCACAATACGTTCTGACATCTTGCCATCCACTCCTTTCTGTAGTCGTCCATAACAACCTGATGCATATAAAAACAAGAACTTTGACTATTCATGCGCTCATTTAAAAAAGTGACTTTAATCATCCACCTATGGCGTTGCCGTTTGCGATTCCATTGACACCCCAGGGACTTCACTCAGCTTCACAGGTCTTCCCTGCTCCATCGACATCTTCGCTGCCAGCGCAATTCGTTCTGCCTGTACTGCATCGTGGCCATCTACAATAACCGGTGTATCATGAATGATTGCATCGATAAAGAGGGCTGTCTCCTGTACATACGCTTCATTGTAGCGTTCCAGGAAAAAGTGCAATGGTTTGTCGCGCATGAGTCCGGCCGCTGTACTGATCTCAGCCGTATTCGGATGATCATTCGCCGCTGCGGCGCTGCCCATTGAGCCAAATACCTCAACACGCTGATCATACCCGTATACAGCCTGACGGCTGTTATCAATAACACCAATCGCTCCATTGGCAAACGTCATCGTTACAATAGCTGTATCCACGTCACCATGTTCTGCAAAAACCGGATTGATCAGCACGTTGCCCTGAGCGTACACTTCTTCCACTTCACTCCCGGACAGATAGCGGGCCATGTCAAAATCATGAATCATCATGTCCATGAAGATCCCGCCAGATACACGGATGTACTCCGCAGGCGGTGGACTCGGGTCACGAGACGTGATTTTGATAATATGCGGATCACCAATCGTACCATCCTTCACATGTGCACGTACCCGTCTGAAATTGTGATCAAAGCGACGGTTAAAACCAATTTGCAGCTTCACGCCAGCCTCCTGAACCGCCGCTACAGCCGCTTGAGTCTGTGCTAGATCCATGCTGACCGGCTTCTCGCAGAAGATGTGTTTGCCCGCCTGAGCGGCCTGTTCGATCAGCGGTACATGTGTATCTGTTGAAGAACAGATCAGCACCGCGTCTACATTAGGCATCGAGATTAACTGGCTGCTGTCCGTCGTTACAACAGGGATGCCACGTCTGGAGGCCCATGCCTCCAATTCAGGACCCGCGAATAAGTCACTGATTCCCACAATCTCGGCATGCGGGTTACGCAGGAGATTGTCTGCATGAATTTTGCCGATCCGTCCAGCACCGATGATGCCAATTCTCACTTTGTCCTTGCCCATTCCGTTATCCTCCCTATGTGCGTCCATATGGGCTGGGCGTTCCCCTTAGCCCGAGTTGCTCTGGTTGTTACCAGCGCGCCGTTACCATCTTCTTGCGAGTGTAGAATTCAACACCATCCGTACCATTGGCATGCAGATCACCGTAGAAGGATTTCTTCCAGCCGGAAAACGGGAAGAATGCCATTGGCGCAGGTACGCCCAGGTTAATGCCCAACATGCCCGCATCAATCGTTTCACGGAATTGACGCATACTCGCCCCGCTGCGGGTGAACAGACACGCCCCGTTGGCAAAGTCTGAACGATTCGCCAGTTCTACCGCTTCCTCCAGCGTAGACACTCTTGCCACCGAGAGTACTGGAGCAAAGATCTCATCCTGCCAGATTTTCATATTGCTCTCAACTTGATCGAATACCGTCGGCCCTACAAAGTACCCGGATTCACCTGTCGCCTGATCCTTACGTCCATCCCGGATCAAGGCCGCGCCTTCCTGCTCTCCGGTTTCAATGTAACTGAGTGTGCGCTCTTTATGTGGTCCACGGATGACGGGACCGAGGAATACGCCCTCATCCATGCCGTTACCGATGGTAATGCGGTCTGCTGCTTCCACCAGCTTTTGTACGAGTGTGTCAGCCACATCACCTACAGCCACAACAACCGAACATGCCATGCAACGTTCCCCTGCTGAGCCAAAAGCTGCGCTTGTAATCTCTTTCACCGTCAGATCGAGATCGGCGTCCGGCATAACGATGGAGTGGTTTTTGGCACCCGCGAGTGCCTGTACCCGTTTGCCATGCTTGGATGCAGTAGTGTAGACGTATTCCGCCACAGGTTGTGATCCGACAAAGGAGATCGCTTGAACATCCTTATGTTCCAGCAGACCGTTCACGACATCATGCGCACCGTGAACGATGTTGAGCACACCGTCCGGAAGCCCCGCTTCCTTGAACAGCTCTGCCAAACGGCCTGCCAGCAGCGGTGTACGCTCGGACGGCTTCAGAACAAAGGTGTTACCACAAGCAATAGCCAGCGGGAACATCCAGCAAGGCACCATCATCGGAAAGTTGAACGGGGTAATCCCGCCAATTACGCCGATCGGGTAACGATACATGCCCGACTCCAATCCTGTCGCGATGTCAGGTAGTTGTTTGCCCATCATCAGATTCGGGGCACCTGCCGCGAACTCGACACATTCAATGCCACGTAGTACCTCGCCATACGCTTCAGCGTAGCTTTTACCGTTCTCCAGCGTCACCAGGCGAGCGAGCTCTTCCCAATGCTCCACCAGCAGCTGCTGGTAGCGGAACAGAATACGTGCACGGCGTGGAACCGGTGTGCCGCTCCACGACTTGAACGCTTCCCGTGCCGTCTGAACGGCCAGATCCACGTCCGCTTGCTCAGACAGTGGCACATGTGCAATAACTTCTTCCGTGGCCGGGTTCACAACCGGCTCCGTACGAGTTGCAGCTGGGGTTACCCAGGCACCTCCGATCCAGTTTTGTACCATTGTCGCTGTTGCAGACGCTTCAGAAACTCCTTTTCCCATAGCCCTGTCTCCCTTCGCTTATGTGTAATCCCTTATGTTCAACTTGTTTCATTGTTATAGATCTGTATGTGTGCGTTATTCAAAGTATTGCAACGTGCTTCAGGAAACGGTAATCTCGCCCCGATTGCAACGTTCAATGTAGTCATTTACCTGTTCCGCTGTTGGCATTGCATCCGAACAGCTGTGGCTTGAAATGACGATACTTGCTGCGCCACTGCCATACGCCATACTGCGCTCAATCGTCCAGCCCTGCATCAATCCATACAGGAAGCCAGCCGCGTAAGAGTCGCCTGCGCCGAACGTTTTGACCACTTTTGCCGGATAGCTGTCCGCACGGTGGGAAAGCCCTTCACGCGTATAAGCAATGGACCCTTCCTTGCCGTGTTTGATTACAACGATGTTCGCTGAGAAATCGAACCATTTCTGTGCAGTCACCTGATCGCTATGATCCGGATTGTGGTCGAATGTCTCCATCATGTCGAACTCTTCACGTGTGCCAAGGATGATATCGCATTTCTCGGCTGCGAGGTTATAATAGACCGCTGTCTCTTCGTCCGATGTCCATGTGTATGGACGATAGTCCAGATCAAACACAATAACTGTGCCATGTTTTTTCGCATACGTTAGTGCCTGTAATACGGCTTCACGGGATGGGCTCTGCGCGAGGGCTGTGCCTGAGATTAGCAGCACTTTGGAGTCAGCGATCAACTGCTCCTGCACCTCTTGCGCCTGTAATAACAGATCAGCTACATTGTCCCGGTACATCAGGATACTGCAATCGGTTGGACTCTTGATTTCGGTAAAAGCAAGCCCGGTTACTGCTCCGGTGTCATCTGTAACCACATTCGATGTGTCGATGCCGTTCTTCTCCAGATAGCTATGGATGAATCTGCCCATCTGGTCGCCCGCGATCTTACCGATAAATGCCGTCTCCATACCCAGCCTGGACATGCCAATCGTAATATTGGCTGGAGATCCGCCCACATATTTTGTGAACGTCATCGTCTCTTCCATCGGGCGATTGATCTCATTGGCATTCAAGTCGATACACAGTCGGCCAATCGCGGTGAAATCCTTCTTCCTGGATACGGGAAAGGATACGTAAGTCATTGCATGTGAGCCCCTTTCTGTGGTGGGATTTTACATGTTGTATATGGATATCTAGACTAGTTACGATCTTGAGGATCAGTAAACGGCTAGAGTAAGTCAGTTTTATTTTCCAATCGTAACGTTATACTCTTGCTGGTCTTCATCCTATTTCACTTCATGGGTATGGTCCTCTTCCCATCGCTATGCCTGTATCAGCTGTGTTGGTATAAGGACTTCATATAGTTCAAGGAGCGTTTGGCATACTCATACGGGTTATGAATCGCCGGGTCCTGCTCTCCCTCAAGCATCGCCCAGCCATCGTATCCTCGTGTGATCAGTTCTTGCAGAATAGGAGCAAAGTCAATGCATCCATCCCCTGGTACGGTGAACACCCCTCTACGAATACAGCCGACAAAATCAGACTGCTCCGCGCGTGCTTCATCCAGCACATGTGGGCGGATATCTTTCAGATGGATATAAGCGATCCGATCATAATGTTTGCGCAGCAGTTCAAGTGGATCAGCTCCGCCATAGTAGGCATGACCTGTGTCATAGAGCAGATACACGAGAGAAGGATCGGTTAGCTCCATCAGTCGGTCGATCTCATCCGGTTGTTCTACCACTGTACCTCCATGATGATGGTACGTAAGCTTCAACCCATGTTCACGGGCAATAGCTCCTGCTTCGTTTAATCCTTCAGCGAGGATATGCCATTCCGATTCACTGAGTCTGAGCACTTCTTTTTCATTCGGTGTCCGTCTTGGATCAAAATGAAGTGAACCACCTACCTCCGCCGTACTGATCACCTTACTACCCATGGATTGTAGAAATTCCGCATGTCTGCGATAACTGTCCAGCTCCGACTGACGATACGCCGGATCGGAGAACAGCACCGATTTCCACTGGGAGACCAGATTGATATTCCTTTTACTCAATTCCTCACGCAATATAGCAGGATCGGTTGGATATTTTCGTCCCATCTCCGTACCTGTCAGCCCAAGACGCTGAATGTCATCCAGAATCTGTGCACACGTTGTCGCATCACCATGCTCTTTCACATCTTCACCGACCCAATTGATCGGATGAATCCCAAGCTGGAATGGCAGCTTGCTCATTGCTCCACGTCTCCTTTGTCGTTCAACATTGTGGTTCACTCGGAATGCAGTGCTCAAAATCAGATTAAATAGGTCTTGCTTTGGCACGGTTGGCTTGCATCGTATGATGAGCACGAACTACCTTTTCCTCGGCAGATACTTCTGGTACACCTACATTCCACCATGACTCGTATCCACCTGCATTGGTCCCAGGCACAACCGGAATCTCAATCAACGTACTCACCGTTTCATTCTTCGCATCTCGGAGTGCCTGTTCCAGCTGTTCTGCTGTCTCCGCTCTATAGGATTTGGCTCCCATGCTTCGGGCGTGGGCTGCAAAGTCCATTGGCATGTAGTCCCCGGTCAATCGTCCGCTTTCTGATTCCCGATAACGGAACTCATTGCCGAACCCATCACTACCATGTTCCCGCTGCAAATTATGAATACACTGGAATCCATTGTTATTAAATAATAAAATAGTCATCTTCTTCTGTTCCTGCAAACTGGTCACAAACTCCGAATGTAGCATCAGATAACTGCCATCCCCTACCATCGCGTACACTTCACGATCCGGCTCGGCAAGTGCTGCTCCGAACGCTCCACTTACCTCGTACCCCATACAGGAGAATCCATACTCCATGTGATACGTCTTTGGTTCAGCCGCACGCCACAAACGATGCAGATCGCCTGGCAGACTGCCTGCCGCACACACAATGACGGAGGATGGATCAATCGTCCGGTTAACCACGCCGACTGCTGTGGTCTGCGCGAGTCCAGCTTCATGTTGTGCTGCATACAGCCGATCCACTTCTGCATTCCACTCAACTCGGAGGTCAGCGACTTCGGATGCGCCATATGCACTGCGGTATTGTCTTTGCTGCAATTCCTTTTGTAAAGCCTGCAACCCTTCACGTGCATCGGCCAGAATGGCTTCTCCGCCTAACTTGGCGGCATCCATGCTGTTCAAGTTGATGTTGATGAATGAAGCTTCTGGATGTTGAAAAGCAGAGCGGGACGCCGTCGTGAAATCCGAGAACCGGGTACCGACGCCGATCACCACATCCGCTTCTCTCGCCAGCCTGTTGGCTGCTAGAGAACCTGTAACCCCGATTGCCCCCACATTCAGTGGGTGGTCCCAAGAGACTGCGCTTTTACCCGCCTGCGTCTCGGCGATCGGAATACCAAATGCTTCGGCGAACTCCACTAATTGAACGGACGCCTCAGAGTACAATACGCCGCCGCCTGCAACGAGCAGCGGCTTTCTACCGCGAGCAATCTGCTGCGTTGCCCGTTCAATAGCTGCCTGTACCGGCGGGCGACGATCCAGATAATGTACTTTGCGGGCAAAGAACGATTCCGGATAATCGTACGCCTCTGCCTGCACATCCTGTGGCAGTGCGAGTGTTACTGCTCCGGTCTCTGCTGGGTCGGTTAGCACACGCATGGCCTGTGTAGCAGCGATCATCAACTGTTCGGGACGAACAATGCGATCCCAGTATTTACTGACGGCTTTGAATGGATCAGTAGCTGAAATTGTATAGTCACTGCTTACTTCCAGCTGCTGTAGTACCGGGTCCGGTTCCCGTGTAGCAAAGTTATCTCCAGGAAGCAATAAAACCGGAATCCGGTTCACCGTTGCGGTAGCTGCCGCCGTAATCATATTCAAAGCACCAGGTCCAATGGATGTTGTACATGCATAGATCTGTCTGCGGTTCTTCTGCTTGGCATAGGCTGCTGCCGTATGCACCATACCTTGTTCGTTCTTCCCTTGCATATACGTCAGGCTTCCGGGACTACGCTCCAGCGCTTCTCCAATGCCTGTTACGTTGCCATGTCCAAAAATACCGATGATCCCCTTCACAAACTTGGTTTCCACCCCGTCAACCGAGATATATTGCTGATCCAGGTATCGAAGCAATGCCTGAGCCATCGTCAGTCGAATTGTTATCATGAAATGATCGCCATCCTTTCCTCTACGGGTTAAGCGCTTAATCTAAGTTAAGTTTAAGCGCCTTACCCCTAAAGGTTAAGCGCTTAATTGATATGGTATTACAGGCTGATGATTTACGCAAGCTATTTTTGTAAGCGTTTTTATAAAATGTGATAAAGAAGCTTAGATTTAGTGTTGTAAGATGTGTTGTGTTAGACCTGTTCCATTTGAGAGCTCTCCACAATTACTAAGAGTTATGAGAGAAGGGATCTGTTGTGAGGATGGGATACAACATGCTGGTACATGCCAGCGAACCATATATTCTGTGATCTTCGTATACTACATTCACCAATATATCTATGAATGCAAAAAAAGAAAGAGATGGTACTCACCATCTCTTTCTTTTCAATATTTAAGCGGGTGATGGGAATCGAACCCACGCTATTAGCTTGGAAGGCTAAAGTTCTACCATTGAACTACACCCGCATAACAACAATCGGGATGACACGATTTGAACATGCGACCCCCTGGTCCCAAACCAGGTGCTCTACCAAGCTGAGCTACATCCCGTTATCTATACCGGCGAGAGGACTCGAACCTCCACGGTTTCCCACTCGATTTTGAGTCGAGCGCGTCTGCCATTCCGCCACGCCGGCAAAATATGAAGTTATAATGGCGCGCCCTGAGAGATTCGAACTCCCGGCCTTTTGATTCGTAGTCAAACGCTCTATCCAGCTGAGCTAAGGGCGCAAAATATTGGAGCGGAAGACGGGAATCGAACCCGCGACCCTCGCCTTGGCAAGGCGATGCTCTACCGCTGAGCCACTTCCGCAAATAAGGGATGCGCGTGGAGGGACTTGAACCCCCACGTCAAAGACGCTAGATCCTAAGTCTAGTGCGTCTGCCAATTCCGCCACACGCGCATATAATGGTGAGTCATGAAGGGCTCGAACCTTCGACACCCTGATTAAAAGTCAGGTGCTCTACCAACTGAGCTAATGACTCATAGAAAAACTGGTGGAGGATGATGGATTCGAACCACCGAACCCGTACGGGAGCAGATTTACAGTCTGATGCGTTTGGCCGCTTCGCTAATCCTCCAGAATTACATGGTGCCGGCGAGAGGACTTGAACCCCCAACCTACTGATTACAAGTCAGTTGCTCTACCAGTTGAGCTACACCGGCATATTACATGGTGTTATAAATGGTGGCTCGGGACGGAATCGAACCGCCGACACGAGGATTTTCAGTCCTCTGCTCTACCGACTGAGCTACCGAGCCTTACTTAATTAAAAAAATGGCGGAACCGACGGGATTCGAACCCGCGATCTCCTGCGTGACAGGCAGGCATGTTAGGCCAACTACACCACGGTTCCATAGTACTTTCTCAAGGAAAGTTAATTGCGGGGGCAGGATTTGAACCTGCGGCCTTCGGGTTATGAGCCCGACGAGCTACCGGGCTGCTCCACCCCGCGTCGTTATAAAAGTTGTTATATGGTGGAGGCTGAGGGGATCGAACCCCCGACCCTCTGCTTGTAAGGCAGATGCTCTCCCAGCTGAGCTAAGCCTCCATATTATGACCCGTAGGGGATTCGAACCCCTGTTACCTCCGTGAAAGGGAGGTGTCTTAACCCCTTGACCAACGGGCCTTACTGGCTCCCCGAACAGGGCTCGAACCTGTGACAACTCGATTAACAGTCGAGTGCTCTACCAACTGAGCTATCAGGGAATGGTGGAGCCAAGCGGGATCGAACCGCTGACCTCCTGCTTGCAAGGCAGGCGCTCTCCCAGCTGAGCTATGGCCCCATACACTGGTATATTTCATTGTTGTGGTCTTGCTATGGGCCCTGGTGGACTCGAACCACCGGCCTCACCCTTATCAGAGGTGCGCTCTAACCAACTGAGCTAAGGGCCCTAATATATATCCCTTATTCCTTGGCAAGGGGGGCAAAAAAAATACCCCAAAGGGAAATCGCTTGGCGGCGTCCTACTCTCCCAGGACCCTGCGGTCCAAGTACCATCGGCGCTAGAGGGCTTAACGGTCGTGTTCGGGATGGGTACGTGTGGAACCCCTCCGCCATCGCCACCAAACGAGCATTTGTGTAACAAATGCGTTCGCGTTCCATTCGGTCCGACACGACTGTGTGGATGAATGGTTCAGCGCATATTCAGAGATCATTCTCTGAAAACTAGATTCGAAACGAAACACGCGAATTATCACTTGCATATTGGATAAGCCCTCGACCGATTAGTACTGGTCAGCTCCATGCATTGCTGCACTTCCACCCCCAGCCTATCTACCTCGTCGTCTTCAAGGGGTCTTACATACTGGGAAATCTCATCTTGAGGGGGGCTTCACGCTTAGATGCTTTCAGCGTTTATCCCGTCCGTACATAGCTACCCAGCGGTGCTCCTGGCGGAACAACTGGTACACCAGCGGTACGTCCATCCCGGTCCTCTCGTACTAAGGACAGCTCCTCTCAAATTTCCTACGCCCACGACAGATAGGGACCGAACTGTCTCACGACGTTCTGAACCCAGCTCGCGTACCGCTTTAATGGGCGAACAGCCCAACCCTTGGGACCTACTTCAGCCCCAGGATGCGATGAGCCGACATCGAGGTGCCAAACCTCCCCGTCGATGTGGACTCTTGGGGGAGATAAGCCTGTTATCCCCAGGGTAGCTTTTATCCGTTGAGCGATGGCCCTTCCATGCGGTACCACCGGATCACTAAGCCCGACTTTCGTCCCTGCTCGACTTGTAGGTCTCGCAGTCAAGCTCCCTTATGCCTTTGCACTCTTCGAATGATTTCCAACCATTCTGAGGGAACCTTTGGGCGCCTCCGTTACTCTTTAGGAGGCGACCGCCCCAGTCAAACTGCCCACCTGACACTGTCCCCGCACCGGATTACGGTACCAGGTTAGAACCTAGATACGATCAGGGTGGTATCCCAACGTTGCCTCCATGGAAGCTTGCGCTCCCACTTCAAAGGCTCCCACCTATCCTGTACAGATCGTACCCAAATTCAATATCAAGCTGCAGTAAAGCTCCATGGGGTCTTTCCGTCTTGTCGCGGGTAACCTGCATCTTCACAGGTATTAAAATTTCACCGGATCTCTCGTTGAGACAGCGCCCAAGTCGTTACGCCATTCGTGCGGGTCAGAATTTACCTGACAAGGAATTTCGCTACCTTAGGACCGTTATAGTTACGGCCGCCGTTTACTGGGGCTTCGGTTCACAGCTTCGGGATTGCTCCCTAACCACTCCCCTTAACCTTCCAGCACCGGGCAGGCGTCAGCCCGTATACTTCGCCTTACGGCTTCGCACAGACCTGTGTTTTTGCTAAACAGTCGCTTGGGCCTTTTCACTGCGGCCCCCTCGTGCTATTCACACTACCGGGGCACCCCTTCTCCCGAAGTTACGGGGTCATTTTGCCGAGTTCCTTAACGAGAGTTCTTCCGCGCGCCTTAGAATACTCTTCTCGCCTACCTGTGTCGGTTTGCGGTACGGGCACCATCACCTGGCTAGAGGCTTTTCTTGGCAGTGTGAGATCATGACCTTCGCTACTGTAATTTTCACTCCCCATCACAGCTCAGCCTTAATGATGTGCGGATTTGCCTACACATCAGCCTTACTGCTTGGACAGACATCCATCAGTCTGCGTCACTACCCTACTGCGTCCCCCCATTGCTCATAACGGCTTACGGTGGTACAGGAATTTCGACCTGTTGTCCTTCGACTACGCCTTTCGGCCTCGCCTTAGGTCCCGACTTACCCTGAGCGGACGAGCCTTCCTCAGGAACCCTTAGGCTTTCGGCGGATCAGATTCTCACTGATCTTTTCGTTACTCATACCGGCATTCTCACTTGTATAATGTCCAGCGCTCCTTACGGTACACCTTCAACCCTTATACAACGCTCCCCTACCCCTGATGCAAAGCATCAAGCCATAGCTTCGGTGGTGTGTTTAGCCCCGTTACATTTTCGGCGCAGAGTCACTCGACCAGTGAGCTATTACGCACTCTTTCAATGGTGGCTGCTTCTAAGCCAACATCCTGGTTGTCTGTGCAACTCCACATCCTTTCCCACTTAACACACACTTGGGGACCTTAGCTGATGGTCTGGGCTGTTTCCCTTTTGACAATGGATCTTAGCACTCACTGTCTGACTCCCGGAAGTAAGTCTATGGCATTCGGAGTTTGACTGAGCTTGGTAACCCTTGCGGGCCCCGCACCCAATCAGTGCTCTACCTCCACGACTCTGTTTTCCGAGGCTAGCCCTAAAGCTATTTCGGGGAGAACCAGCTATCTCCGAGTTCGATTGGAATTTCTCCGCTACCCCCACCTCATCCCCGCATTTTTCAACATGCGTGGGTTCGGGCCTCCAGTGCGTGTTACCGCACCTTCACCCTGGACAGGGGTAGATCACCCGGTTTCGGGTCTACGTCCACGTACTAATTCGCCCTATTCAGACTCGCTTTCGCTGCGGCTCCGGCTCTTCACCTTAACCTTGCACGGGAACGTAACTCGCCGGTTCATTCTACAAAAGGCACGCCATCACCCCTAAAACGGGCTCTGACTTTTTGTAAGCACACGGTTTCAGGTTCTATTTCACTCCCCTTCCGGGGTGCTTTTCACCTTTCCCTCACGGTACTGCTTCACTATCGGTCGCTAGGAAGTATTTAGCCTTGGCAGATGGTCCTGCCGGATTCATACGGGGTTTCACGTGCCCCGCACTACTCGGGATCCGTCTCGGAGGGAACAGACTTTCAACTACAGGGCTTTTACCTTCTTTGGCGGGCCTTTCCAGACCTCTTCGCTTAACCGGTTCCTTTGTAACTCCATGTGAGACGTCCCACAACCCCAAAGAGCAAGCTCTCTGGTTTGGGCTTCTCCGCGTTCGCTCGCCGCTACTGACGGAATCACTATTGTTTTCTCTTCCTCAGGGTACTTAGATGTTTCAGTTCCCCTGGTATGCCTCTACATAACCTATGTATTCAGTTATGAGTAACTGGAAATTACCCCAGCTGGGTTTCCCCATTCGGACACCCCCGGATCAAAGCTTGCTTACAGCTCCCCGAGGCAGTTTCGTTGTTCGCCACGTCCTTCATCGGCTCCTAGCGCCTAGGCATCCTCCGTGTGCTCTTAGTAGCTTAACCATTTTGTTCCGGTTTCGGTCGCTCGCTTCCCTTGGTTTGGACTACGTCCAAATCCAAAAGTCGCTCTCACCCGATACCATCACAAAAGCAATTTAACTACCTTTATACACTTGACTTGTTTGCACAAGTTCAGCTTAAAGGAATGTTCTAATTCGCGTTTGTTTCGTTTCGATATCTAGTTTTCAAAGAACAAGCTCCATGCAAAAGCAAGCTGTTTGAGAGTTTGAGCTCTCAAAACCGAACAACGAGTGAGTGTTGTGCTCTTCATTTCATCCACACCGAAGTGATGAACCAAAATGAATCGCTATTGCAGGTTCTGAGAACCTGCTTATTTGAATGTTTCCGTTGCAGGAAACGATTCTCCATAGAAAGGAGGTGATCCAGCCGCACCTTCCGATACGGCTACCTTGTTACGACTTCACCCCAATCATCTATCCCACCTTCGGCGGCTGGCTCCTTGCGGTTACCCCACCGACTTCGGGTGTTATAAACTCTCGTGGTGTGACGGGCGGTGTGTACAAGACCCGGGAACGTATTCACCGCGGCATGCTGATCCGCGATTACTAGCAATTCCGACTTCATGCAGGCGAGTTGCAGCCTGCAATCCGAACTGAGACCGGCTTTGTTGGGATTGGCTCCATCTCGCGATTTCGCAGCCCGTTGTACCGGCCATTGTAGTACGTGTGTAGCCCAGGTCATAAGGGGCATGATGATTTGACGTCATCCCCACCTTCCTCCGGTTTGTCACCGGCAGTCTATCTAGAGTGCCCATCCGAAATGCTGGCAACTAAATATAAGGGTTGCGCTCGTTGCGGGACTTAACCCAACATCTCACGACACGAGCTGACGACAACCATGCACCACCTGTCTCCTCTGTCCCGAAGGAAAGATACATCTCTGTACCGATCAGAGGGATGTCAAGACCTGGTAAGGTTCTTCGCGTTGCTTCGAATTAAACCACATACTCCACTGCTTGTGCGGGTCCCCGTCAATTCCTTTGAGTTTCAGTCTTGCGACCGTACTCCCCAGGCGGAGTGCTTAATGTGTTAACTTCGGCACCAAGGGTATCGAAACCCCTAACACCTAGCACTCATCGTTTACGGCGTGGACTACCAGGGTATCTAATCCTGTTTGCTCCCCACGCTTTCGCGCCTCAGCGTCAGTTACAGCCCAGAGAGTCGCCTTCGCCACTGGTGTTCCTCCACATATCTACGCATTTCACCGCTACACGTGGAATTCCACTCTCCTCTTCTGCACTCAAGTCACCCAGTTTCCAGTGCGATCCGGGGTTGAGCCCCGGGATTAAACACCAGACTTAAATGACCGCCTGCGCGCGCTTTACGCCCAATAATTCCGGACAACGCTTGCCCCCTACGTATTACCGCGGCTGCTGGCACGTAGTTAGCCGGGGCTTTCTTCTCAGGTACCGTCACCTTGAGAGCAGTTACTCTCCCAAGCGTTCTTCCCTGGCAACAGAGCTTTACGATCCGAAAACCTTCATCACTCACGCGGCATTGCTCCGTCAGGCTTTCGCCCATTGCGGAAGATTCCCTACTGCTGCCTCCCGTAGGAGTCTGGGCCGTGTCTCAGTCCCAGTGTGGCCGATCACCCTCTCAGGTCGGCTACGCATCGTCGCCTTGGTGAGCCGTTACCTCACCAACTAGCTAATGCGCCGCAGGCCCATCCCCAAGTGACAGATTGCTCCGTCTTTCCAGTTCTCTTCAGGCGAAGAAAACAACTATTCGGTATTAGCTACCGTTTCCGGTAGTTGTCCCAAACTTGAGGGCAGGTTGCCTACGTGTTACTCACCCGTCCGCCGCTAAGTATCAAGGAAGCAAGCTTCCTATCAACTCCGCTCGACTTGCATGTATTAGGCATGCCGCCAGCGTTCGTCCTGAGCCAGGATCAAACTCTCCAATAAAGTATTGAAAAGAGCGATAAGCTCATTTTGAATCTGACGAGATTAAAAATCTCTTTTTTTGCTTCAAAATCATACAGTCCGAAGACTTGTACCAATTTCTCAGCGTCGATCTTGCAAGCAAGATCATTACTCACTCGTTGTTCAGTTTTCAAAGATCAAACTTATTTCGTTACCGATCGTCGTTCCCCTCAGCAACTTTTATATCATAACACTTCCGAACCAACTTAGCAAGCTCTTTTTTTAAGTTTCTTTCGAAGCTTATTTATTTTGCTCTCGGCACTAAGTTTCTCGTGTTTTTTTGGCCGGAAATAGAATATACCATATGCACGATATAATTACTACTTGTAAAATATCCCATCAACGAAATTCTCATATGCTCGATTAAATCTCTTTTCAAACTAATCTTCTCGATGGCAATATCATCTTACTATACCCTACATACACTCACCAGTCTATTCTGCCTCTATATAGGTTACGAACAGAACCGATCAACATTATTACATTCTATATAATAAGAAAGACAATATCATATTGGGAACAATGCTTTTAGATATCGACTATTGTAATTGACTCGCTCTTCTGTGAGCTTGATAAGTTTTGGTCATCACTTCTTTACTTGTTACGCTTTGAACCTGCCCATCACTATCGTGTCGTAATACTGCCCATCTACATGCCTACGTTCCCTTTTCAAAACACCTTCAATCCCGAAGCCACTCTTTTGATATAGCTCGATTGCCTTTTCATTGGATGCCAGTACATTCAACGTCATCTTCTCCACACCAGTCTGGTCTGCCCATTCCATCGACTGCTCCAACAAGTTCTTGCCAATCCCATGTCCCCAGAACTCTCTGGCTACACACACGCCGAACTCAACCTTATGGCTAAATCGCTTCAACTCTGTGCCTTCACATCGGGAGTATCCCACAATCTCGCCCGCTACTATAGCAACGAGGAACAGATTACGCGACTTCTCGGTGTCCAACTGGATGATACGCCTAAAGCCGGCTGGGTCGATATACCCCTCGCCCTCTTCAAGGTCCATGTTCTCGGTTTCTCCGTCCAGTTGTACACGAAGTGAAGACAGGGCCTCGGCATCCTTTTCTTCTGCTGATCTAATCGAGTAAGATACCCTTTTAACGTAATATTCCTGTTGTTCGATAATCATAAGAACCATTCCGCCTATTCCAATGTAATTATATTCTGTACTCTCTACTGCTCTACCCCACCTCAGACGGACTCTTGCCTGTAAGCATCTTAAACACCTGGCTGAAATACGTCGCGTTACGGAACCCCGTCATCTCGCTCACCTCATATACCATGTAATGTCCCGAATGCAACAGTTCCAACGCTCTCTGAATCCGGTACCCGTTCAAATAACTCACGAAATTCTCACCGGTCACCCTTTTGAACAGTTGACTCAGATACTTCGGATGTACGAACAGCCCCTTGGCTATCGCTTCAAAACTAATCTCTTCGGCGTAATGAAGCTCTACATACTGTTTTACCTGCTCGATAAGTTTATTGCTTTTCTTCTCGCCCATCTCCTTACGTATCTGTTCCAGCCAGTCGCAGATAAAACGATCCATCCAATTTACCAGATCATGCAGAGCATACTTCGATTGAATTTCACGCAAAAAATCACTCATCGCTAGCGGTGGCGCTAACATAGGATGAAGTCGGTTCCAGCTATGCATCAACGTGTCAAACAGACTGACGGCCACAACCTGTACATCCTGTATCCCAACACATTTCCCCTCTTTCAGCAAAAGGCAAATATGATGCCATACCTCTTCCGCCAGGTCAGGTCGAATATCCGCCCAAGCCTCATTCCATTGACGAAGCATTAACGAATAATCGGTCACACTTGGTTCTGTATCCTCTGACGCTTCATAGTGGTAGATACGACTTCCACCTTGAAACTCTGCTGTTTCCACCGCTTCCCTGCTCTCCAGATAAGAATCTATCACCTCACATGGGTGACTTTTGGCTTTTCCTATTCCAGCACTTACTTCGATTTTCAAATACGTAAAGATCTGATCCATCATCCTTTCCACGAGTGGCAGGATATCCTCAAGCTGATCCTTATCCTCTTTATCTCCTAATAGAAGCAACACAAATACCTGATCCGAATAATCAACAATCTCTACCTGACCATTCATGCGCGCCGCCTGCTCCTTCACCGTCTCCTGAATAATATCAGCCGCCCCATAGCGGAGAAGCTGCCAGTCCCGTTCTTTCATCCGTGTCAAAAATACGGGGCGATTCAGTTGCAGACTAATGGCGCGTGTCTGGGAGGACATGTGAATGCCTATATAGTCCATGCGTTCTTTAGGCAGCTCCTCCGGCCGATATCGCGTAGTCAGCAGTTCGTGAAGGAATTGTTTGCGCAAATACGGAAGCACTCGTCCAACCTCCTGCTTGTACGTCCGCTCCAGCCGCTCATGTCGCTCTCGCACATCTTGTTCCAGCAGCACCTCCCGCAGCACAGACTCAATCTCCTCAACCTCTGCCGGCTTCAGCAAAAAGTGATTCACACCCCAGCGCATGGCTGCCCGGGCGTTCTCGAATTCGTCATATCCACTAAGGATGATGATCGGCAGATGAGGATGATCACGCCTCAACGTCTGCGTAATCTCAAGCCCGGTCATCCCTGGGAGATAGACGTCAGTCATAACAACATCGGGATGCATGCGGTGAAAAAGATCAAGCGCATCCAGGCCATTCGAAGCAGTGCCTGCAATGCTGAGGCCTAGGGAAGGCCAATCGATATGTTCGCTTAATGCCTTTACAATATGAGGGTCGTCATCAACAAGCATAATGGTCTTCATCCTTTTTCACCGTCCAGCCACAGATTTAATTGCTCGTCGCTCTCAATGCGCGGCAGTGTAATAGTCACTTCCACGCCACCTGACTCTCTATTGCTCAGTTGAACGCCATATCGCTTCCCGCAATAGAGCTGAATTCGCTGATGGACATTCCGTACACCGATGCCACACGTCTCTTCGAGTTTCCACCCCTCCGGCAACCCCCGCCCATTATCCGTGATACGAATGACGATATCCTCATGCGTGCCAACCTCTTCGTACATATGCACCTGAATTCGAAGTGTGCCTTCTTGGGGATGTCCGTGCATAACGGCATTTTCGATGAAGGGCTGCAAAATGATCTTGGGAATGTAACAACCGCGAATGCGCGGATCGATCTGCTCCTGATATTGAATGGAGAAAGGTAGTCGCTCCGACTGTATGTTGACGTAACACCGGGCATGCTCCAACTCATCCCGAACCCGGATAAACAATCTTCCCCCACTCAGTCCGATCCGTAACAGCTTACTGAGCTGTACAATCATGCGACTGATATCCTTGGCTTCGTAATCGAGCGCGCGCCAGTGAATCATGTCGAGGGTGTTGTATAGAAAATGGGGTTTGATCTGGGCCTCAAGCAAGCCCGTCTGGGCTTCCCGCTTAGCACGGCTCTCATCCTTCACCTGTTCCATCAGCGTCGTGAGCTGTGATGCCATGTGATTGAAGCCATACGCCAAATGGGCATATTCCTCTGTGAATGACAGTTGTACCCGAGTATCGAAATCCCCTTTCTCCAATTGTCTCATCCGTTTGATCAGTTGGCGCAGAGGACGAATAATCCGCCGCACGAACATATATGCGAGTATTGCCGAGCATAACAACCCCAACACTGCAATGCCAAGGATCTGCCACCCTGCGTGTCTGACAGGGGATAACAGCATATGAACAGGAATAGTCTGCACCAGACGCCACTGAAGCATGGCTGGCCTGGAGTACAGCACCAATTGTGCACCTCCGGATTGTCCGGAAACTACTTCGTATCCGTCTGCACCTGGTTGGACATGTTCCTGAATCCATGCACTATCTATAATAGAAGAAGATGAATTTACGGTCTCACCCGTTTCTTGAATTGCACTCGCTTCATTTCTTCTATCTGCTCGTTCCTGTTCACCCATTACATCACCTTCAAAAGCATTATCGGGCTGCACATTATCTCCTGCTGGATCAACTCTCCCCATCTGCATGACGACATTACCAGCCGTATCTACCAACAGGACTTTTCCATCAAGAACCATGGGTACATCGGCAAACCTTCGTACGATGTCTGTGCGACTCAGTCGAATGAGCACATAGGCTACCGTACCCCCTCGGCTGTCAAAGATTCGCTGGGCGTACCCGATTAATGATTGACCAGATTCATTCTCGCGCAAAGGTACCCATGCTGCATCTGCTTGCTCCAGTGCATCGAACCAGGAGTCGTCGGAAATCGTGTCTACCGGGAAGATGCGATCAGGCATGGTAACAGCTACACCGTTAAATGCATCCGTGTACAACTCTATAGAAGTAATGCCTTCACTGACGACCAAGGTATGATCCAGGATTCGAGAAACCTCTCTCCGTTGATGAATCTGCGAAAGTCTTCCGGTCTCCATCGTTTCGAGCATACTGGACAGTTCCCGATTGCTTGCCAGAGCATAGGCCGTTCCGGTTACCCCTGTGATGAAATCAAATCCCCGACGTGTGCTCTCGTTCAGAAGAGCCAGGCGTGCTTTGCTAATCTCGGCAAAGGTGACCGCTGAGAAAGACTGATATGCCAGCCAGACGACAACCAAGACAAGCAACAGGTTAAACGCAATAAAGCAAGTCACCATCAACGTGGAGAGCTTGCTTTGTTGCAACTTGTGATTAATGAATGAAGACCATCTTCCTTTCCGCATGCGAAAATCAACTCGTTTCGTCTTGGAATTACCCTTTAAGCCCAGAGGTTGCGATTCCTTCCACGAAGTACTTTTGACACACGATAAATACGATAAAACATGGCACCAGCGACAATACCGACATCGCAAACATCGGACCCCAATCGGATTGAGAGCTGGAATCAAGGAACAGGCGTAGACCCAGCGGCACAGTGTATTTGCTAACGTCACTCAAGTAGATCAACTGACTGAAGAAGTCGTCCCATGTCCACAAGAACGTAAAGATCATCGTGGTAACCAGCGCTGGAAAGGCAAGTGGAATGATGATTTTGGTGTATATTTTCACAGGACCGCATCCATCAATAGTGGCCGCTTCATCCAGCTCTTTGGGCAACCCCCGGAAAAACTGTACCATGAGAAAAATGAAGAATGCGTCGGTCGCCAGCCATTTTGGCACGACGAGGGGCAGATACGTATTCACCCACTCCAGGTGATTGAAAAGGATATACTGCGGGATCAGCGTCACATGATGTGGCAGCATGATCGTCATGAGCATCAGACCGAAGCAGATGGCTTTGAAACGAAAATTCAGTCGGGCGAAGGCATACGCCGCCATAGAGCAGGAAATCACATTGCCCAGCACGGCGCCCAGCGACAGGATGACAGAATTGCTGAGGAACCGGGAGAACGGATTACCCTGAATTCCAGACCAGCCATTCATATAATTTTGCCAATTCCATTCCTGCGGCCAGAACCAGGTCTCTGTAAAGATCATATGTCCCGGTTTGAACGAGCTGCCTAGCATCCAGAGAATTGGATAGAGCATGACAAAGGCGATGCCAGAGATCAGCACATGTTTGCCGACGACCCATGCTGTAGAGTTCCGTTGTCCAATCATGATTTTCCACCATCCTCATAGTGCACCCACAGCTTGCTGCTGCGGAATACGAGCAATGTAAATACGCCAATCAGGATGACCAGCACCCAGGCCATCGCGGAAGCATAGCCCATCTGAAAGAATGAGAATCCTTTTTTGTAGAGATACAGAGAGTACATTAAGGTTGAGTTCACCGGCCCGCCGCTACCGTTACTGATGACGAAGGCCTGCGTGAACGATTGAAAGGACGTAATCAGCTGCATGACGAGATTGAAAAAGATAACGGGTGACAGAATCGGCAACGTTATATAGAAGAATCTCCGCAGAGGACCTGCACCATCTACCGCTGAGGCTTCATCATACTCGGGTGGAATCTGCTTCAGGCCTGCCAGGAAAATAATCATCGACGATCCAAACTGCCACACGGATAACAGCACGATGGAGTACAGGGCATACTTCGGATTCGCTACCCAATCGGGCGCTTTAATGCCTACCATGGCAAGAACACTATTGAGTAGCCCGTCCCCACCCAGCATTTTACGCCACAGCATCGCAATCGCCACGCTACCTCCAAGCAATGTCGGGATGTAATACACTGTCCGATAAATACCTAATCCTCGAATCCCTTTGTTGAGCAACATCGCTACAAGCAGCGCGAAAATCAATTTGACCGGTACGGATACAGCGACATACGTGAATGTGACTTTGAGCGACTGAGTGAACAGTTTATCCGATGTAAACATCGTCGTGTAGTTATCCAGACCGACCCAGGAAGGGGCGGCCAGGATACTGTAATCGGTGAACGAAATGTATAACGATACCAACATGGGACCCAAGGTGAGAAATAACAACCCGACAAGCCATGGGGCGAGGAACAGAAGAGCAGCTCCATTATGCGCATATCTCCGTTTGACCTGCCGGACAGCTACACGCTCGATTCGGGCTTGACTGACCTGAGATGTAGTCATTTTCGCAACCTCCCCGCAGAATTAGAAGTCTGATACGATTTCAATGGTTTACTGACTCGATGCAAGTGTAGCCTTGGCTCCTTCAATAAACTGGGCAATGACATCTGGAGTACTGCCTTGACCGAAGGCAATCTGCTCGCTTGCGCTCTTGAAACTCGTGTCCACTTCAGCAAATCCTTGCGGGTATGGTGGGTCAATCTCACTGGAATGTTTCGATACGGTATCGATAAATTGAAAAATGGTTTGCTCCGCTTCCGGCAGCGTTGGCTGCATCTGCTCACGAATGCTTGAGTTAACCGGCACACCACGTTCAGAACCAAGAATAGCGGTTGCTTCTGGATCATTGACCATGAAATCGATGAACATGGCCACTTCCTTTGGATGTTTGGTTTTGCCATAACCGGAGAGGAACTGCCCTGGCTTCAGGTATTCGCCAATTTGCTGCTCGTTAACACCATGCGGAAGCACTTGGATGCCAAGTTTATGATCCTGATTTTTATTCACCTGCTGGAAAGTCAGTAATTGATTGGACCACGCAAAATCCATGGCAGCTGTACCCAGTGAGATCGGGCGTGTCTCCAGCGCATTCGTTGTGGATGCCGTGATCTCCGCTGTGGTCACTCCACCGTTCTCGCGCAGTGCACCCCACATATCGAACCATTGTTGAAGCTCCTCGCTGGTAGCGGTCATCGTGCCTCCATCGAACAATCCTTTCCCGGATTGCCGAATAAACACTTCAAACATGTTCGTTGTACCGGAAATGTCTGCAGATCCATAGAACCCCTCACCTTTGGCTGTGGCAATCTTGGTCGCCATATCCCCAAAATCCTTCCATGTCCAGCTCTCTTGCGGTTCTTCAATACCTAATTCCTGAAATACGGTAGCATCATAGATGACACCTGGTGCGTTAACGCCGAGGGTAATCGCGTACAATTTATCGTCAATTGATCCGGCTGTAATCATACTTTGATCATGATCCTCTGTCCGCAGCTCTTTACTCTCTGCAAACGGAGTCAGGTCAAGCAAGGCGCCACGCCGGGCAAAGTCAGTCAGAAAAGCGTAATCCATCTGGATGATATCCGGTGCATTCGAACCAGCTACCTGTGTAGTCAACTTGTCAAAATAACCGTCCCAACCGGAGTATTCAGGCTTAATGGTGATTCCCGGATGTTTCTCTTCAAACAATTGGATGACTTTGGTCGTCAGATCATGTCTAGTCTGTGATCCCCACCAGGTCATGCGTAGTTCGATCTTACTTGAAGAGTCTCCTTCACCTTCACTTGCTTCACCAGAAGAAGCTGGTGTATCGGTGGCCCCTCCAGAACAGGCTGTAGCGAACAATAACAGGGACAGGCAGAACAGGGTTACCCACTTTTTCGTGATCATCATAAATGAATTTCCTCCCCTTCTTGCATCTATGGAATCGCTTACAAAATCTATTGTATCGGTCCATTGCTGCACATGACATAAACAAAAGTAAGCTTTCCTGTCAAAAAAGTAAGGAGTTGTCGGAATCAAAAACCACCGGGAATGACATTCCCGGCGGTGAAATTCCCTTATCAGATATGATTACGGGGATAGAAGTGTAGTACGTGGAGCAGAAGTTAACGGGTTGGTATGGTTAAGTCTGTCAGGAATGTGTGACGGCAGGTGAAGATACCCTGGACTCAGCTAGATACTCCTTCATTTTGGCTACCTCAGTTCCTGCAAGCATCATAATGCCAATTCCATGATTGTCATTGGTGACGGTACGCAAGTCCTGATCATAATACTCTGCCGTAAACGCATATCTCGATCCGCTGCACACCCCATGCACGTTGCCTTGACGATCAATGGCTTTGCAGATGAGTCCCTTCCAGGCCCGCTGGGCAGCCGTGACGTAAACTTCTGGGTCTTTGAACCAGCCAAAACGTACACCCCGCGCAAAACCATAGGCAAACATCGCCGTGCAGGAGGCTTCTTCATACGTCTGCGGATCATTCAACACCTGATGCCACAACCCGCTTCCCCCTTGAAGAGCCGCGTACCCTTCACACAGTTCGTTGAAAAAATCAATTAAAGCCGGGCGCTCGGGATGCTCCACTGGCAAAGCTTCCAATACCTCCGTCAAGGAAAACAGTGTCCAGCCGTTCCCCCGTCCCCATGGAATCTGCGTTGCTTGTCCGTATTTGAAATCATATACGTGAGACATAATTTTGAACTCAGGAATGAACAGATATTTCCGATACAATAAAAATTGTCTGGCGGCTTCATCCAGTGCGGATGTGTTTCCGGTCACCCGGGCATAACGAACGAGAAACGGCGTGCTCATATAGAGGTCGTCAGCCCACATGGTATTCTCGGCATACTCCCCTACGCATGTGCGATAAAACGCACCATCCTCCTGCCGCTCCAGGCGGGAAAGCATGAAATCCGCAATCCGTTCAGCAATCGGAAGAAACGTCGGTTCATGACACTCTGAATACGCTTCGAGCATAGCTGAGCCAAAAGAACCGCAGTTATCCAGCATTTTCAGCATGACCAATTGTTGATTGACTGCCGGGAAACCATACTGCTCCCGATCCCATAGGGAGTACTCATACATCTGGGTACATGCCTGCACATGTTCAGCCGCATAACGTGTAATGTCCGGTCTCTGCAAATAACGTCCTGTCCGTAGCAGACCATATACGGTGACACCCAATGGATAATCCCAGCGACCATAATTGGTCACACTGCCCACGGTCCATTTGTTGCTTAACATGGCGTTTTCATAATAAGGTCTGATCCAAGCATCTGGTCGATCTAAACGCCAGTACGTCTGTTCTAGCCCCGTTTGGTACACTCGGTCCGTCCGTGCCAGATCCTGCAAATCCGGTTCTACCTCCGATTCAAAAGGTCCAACATATAACCAAGACTCTCCATTAGCACCGTGCACACGCTGAGGAAGTTCAAGTGAAAGCGGCTTACCGGAAACGGTTGCGTTCAAATTAAAATGCCAAGGTCCTGCCGTTTCAGTGCACTCACTCCGGACAAGCAGGTCACTCCGTCCAAAAGAGGCTGGAATATCCACTTCAAATGGACCTGCTTCCTTCACTTGCGCCACGGGTTTGCCGCTAATCCATATACATAGAGAACCGGAAGATTGACCTGACAATCGAACCGGACTCCCGGTCGAATCGGTATTGTTCAGATGGGTCCAAGCATAAGCATGCCGGCCAGGAAGATGCCCGTATATTCTTTCGAGAGCTGACTTGGTTTCATCCTCATCAGACCAGCCTGTCTCAGGCAGCCACTTCAAACTGTAATCTGCTTCTTTTCCCAGCAGGTCCGGTTGTTTACTCGTGGCTGGGTTCGGTTGGGAGAACACCCACCCCGCTTGCCCCTGTCTCTCCTGGAATGGAGCAAATACGTTCAGAATACGCACTTTACCTTCATCTGATCCAAACTGGCAGCCAAAGCCGGCAGGCGTGTTTTTCATTTCCAGCCAAATGGTGTTCCAACCAGGCTTGATATCGATGCTGAGCTTCACCGTTGCATCAGGACTAATCTCATCCATTACCGTAGAGCGGTAGATCAACTGCCCATTGAAATAGAACCGAACAGGACCATAACAGCGGACCAGCACATCCAGATTTCGGTCCTCATCCCCCCAAACCAGTGCAGCTGCGTAGGATATATGGTCTTTGAGTGCATCAGGAAAGCGTTTACCTAAATTCAGATCATAAAGCCCTCTCTCATTTTGCAAAATACCAGACTTTTGGAATACCCGATATACAAAATCAGCCTGCGCATTGGCTCCAATATACCTCTCGGCTAGCACCTTCAACACCTGATCCTGATCTTCTCCAAATCGGTAATACATGCTCTGCGGTTCACTGAAATAGGTCGTCATCGATGGCACACATCCTTCTTCCGTTGAAATAAAGTCTTATATCATTGCATTCATACCATCCACAATGGAGCACTAAACTAACATGCAGTAATAAAGTATAGCGCTTAACCTAGGTGGATAATCCCCTTACCGGGAAATAGATATGTCCCTTGGTTATCTTCAGAACAGCCGAATAATAATCCCAGTATAACTGACATGTTCTGTGGTGGCTATAGAATTTTGTTTACGCTTACAAAATTAATTTAACTTAGTCACCTTGTCTCTCTAAGTTAACAAAATTTAAACAATAGTTTAAAAACGAGAAAACGTTACCGATATAGATAGTAGGCTGAAAAATTCCACTTTTTGTATCGGGAAGGAAAGATGAACATTGAATACTCTTGAATCTCTGGTAAATGCTATGCCTTTTGTTAGCCAAATGTTCCGCGACGACATATCCATATCCATTAATGATCATGAGAAAGTATTGTATTTTTCCGAAGCAAAAAGTCTGGAGATTGGCGTAAAGGTTGGGGATGAGCTGCATGATGATTATAAAAACTTCAAAATGCTCACCAACAAAGATTCCCGTACCGTGGCACGTATGCCTGGTGATCTGCAAGGCAGACCTTTCGACGCCATCCTTATTCCCATCAAAGAAAACGATCAGGTCGTGGGTATATTGGGTGTGAACTACGCACTGGATAGCCATATGACTCTCGAAAATCTGATTCGTGAAAATGAAACAACCATTAATGCGCTCGTCGGCGGAATTCAGCAGATTGCGGCACATTCCGAAGAACTCTCCGCGACATCGGAAGAGATTCTGCGCAACTCCAAAAAAGCTTCAGAGAACTCGGTCAGTGTAAGTAAAGTAACAAACGTCATTCGTGAAGTATCGGAACAAACCAACCTGCTTGGACTCAACGCCATGATAGAGGCAGCCCGTGTGGGCGATCAGGGAGCCGGATTCGGTGTGGTTGCCAGTGAGGTACGCAAACTGTCCGATCATACGAAACAAGCAGCATCTGATATTGAATCATCTCTCAGCAGTGTACAGGATTCCATGAAACATATGGAGCAAGAGATCGGTCAGATTACAACCGCAACGGTAGATCAAGCCAAGCTCGTTACCGAGTTCATGGAAAGTATCGAACAGCTTAGTGAGACAAGTGCGAATCTGAAAAAGTTTGTACATCAGATGCTGGCGCTCGAATAGTAGTCCAGTTCCGCAGAACCAAGAAGAACAAACCATATCACAAGTACATAGGAAATTATGTTTGAATGCAAAAAGGCCTCCGGCTACACTTCCCTTTACAGGAACTCAACGGAGGCTTTTTTCGTATTTGAGGCGATATCCTTTTTATAGCCGTATGGCTGTTATATCTCTACAGCGACGCCAAAATGGTCTGACACGACAGGTCCGTTTTTACCGTTCAAGACCACGGTGGAAGACTTGGCCTGGATTGGACGATTGGAGAAAATATAATCGATCCGCAGATCGCGTTTGTTATCTGCCCAGCCGGCAATGGCCTTCACCACGGTTGCTCCGTCATCCTTTTGCAATGCTGTGGTGTACAGGTCGTTCCAGCCTTTGCTCATCATGTAATCATAGCCTTCCCCACGCACTTCCGCGACATTATTGAAATCACCCATCATATATAACGGCTGATTCATGTAGGGGGCAAGCTTGCTCTCCGTCATTTCCCACTGGCCCTTGAACGGTTCCTGCGCATCATCCCACCAGTTGTAGTGTCCATTTACAAACCAGGTTGCTTCCCCTTGGACGACCGTCTCAATCCCAACCATTTTGCGCGTACGGTAATTGTTATAATCCCGCATGTGGGACACGTATTCTCCAAAAGCCTGCTTAATCGGCGTCCGGCTAAGGATCGCCAGTCCTTCGTCGTATTTTTGGAACCCGACATGCGCGTTAATCCACGTCCAGTAATATTGCTCGGTCAACTGCTGGAGCAGGACGTAGGCATAGTTATCTTTTTTAATCACAGCATCCGATTCAGTAGCATAATACATCTTCAGTTCTTCCTGAGAAAGCGCCGCTTCCTGCATGGATTGGTTGACCTCCTGCATGGAAATCACGTCGAATTGATGTGTATTGATAAAATCAGCCAGCTGACTGATCTTGTTCAGTTGATTCTCTTCCGCCCAAGCGTGTGTGTTTAACGTAAGTATTTTCATATGCTCTCTCCTGTTGTGTGTAGTATGGCCGTTTCCCCGGCCTGCATCGTTCCTGAAAGGAATACATACCATAAGCATACACAATATGGTGCAATCATGCATTCCGTCTGCTATCAGAACCGACGTGTTCATCCTGATTCCTGTTGGTCTAAAATAACTTCAAATTCTTCATAACCCATGCACGGAGTGGCTCATAACTGATATGATGGATACATTAAATTCACAACATAACGTTATAGACGTGGTGATTACTGAACCTATGTTTACCCCAGGAGATGGAATGATGAACATACCGAATAACATGAGGATGGATGATGCGCAGTGGCAACAGTTGATCAGGCAGGTTGCGGAGCATTTTAATAACCTGACGATCATGCGTGGATTCCAATATTATAAACAGAAACGTGTCGGACCATTAACCTATTCCGAACAACAAGGGATCTCGGCCGTTGTACAAGGATCGGAAGAGTATGAGGTCACCCTTAGCATGCAATCTCTGTCTACCAGTCATTGTACCTGTCCGGTGAGTTCCCTATGCAAACATATGACTGCTGTATTGATGAGTTATGCCGAGCAACTGGAGCGACCTGTGCATGCGATTGTGAATGCGCACTCCAGTACCGCCCTTAAACAAACAACCAAACCCGTTGGGGCCATGGCCGCAGGACCATCCAGCTATGCAGATGCCGATGAACAGCAGGATATGGATGTTCCGGTTAACCAATACAGCCAGATTAAGGAGCGTGCAACAGAGCTGGCCGATCTTGGAATCTCGGAATGGCATGAGCTATTTCACTCCTCTCTGAGACGGCTGGGTACCGGCACAGCAAACACATCCTACGTGCAGGAAGCAACGGACGAGCTATATGCCATTAAGCCAAGGCTGTCTGCTGCGATGGACCAACTTTTTGAACTGCATGTACAGCTGTACCTCATCCGATTCTGCGTGCCTCCGGCCCGTAATTCAATTACGCATACCCCCGTGTACTTGAGCTACCCTGCCCAGCTGGCGGTGGATGCACTTCTGAAAGGCATCGATCGGATCTTTAACCATCAGCTAGACCTGTCGGGTCTAAAGGGGAAAAAGCTTGAGCAACATTGGAACAGACTGGCCGAAACCTCGGCCTATTTACGTACACATATGATGTCTGAGACGGCAAACATGATGTTCTTCACGCCGATCTATCGACAACTATGGTTGAACTGGATTGTGCCTGAGCTTCAAGGTGCGCCGGACATGCTAGCATCGGAACAGGCTATCTTAAATAATATAGAGCGCGGTATAATCGCCGCTTCGACACCTTCCCCGTCAGGTGAAAGTGTCTTGGGTGGTGCTCAAAGTAATGGAAGTAGTAGTGAGAGAACGAGCAAAGCTGTAACACTCCCCTTACCACTGGTACTCGCCCAGAGCTGGATGTACTTCCATTTGGGGCAGGATGATCAGGCATGGCAACGACTCGTCCATGGAAGCTCCGCCTATGGCATCCCGCCAGAACATCTGTTGCATTTTCTCCATGTACTCACAGATTCGGCTGAATGGAATCGGCTTGGGGATTGGTTGGTACAACTTGGCCCCCTTCTGGCGAATCGGCGTAACACACCTTTGAATGATTACATGCATCTGTGGGACACGGCCATTCAACATCTGCCGGATGCAGAGAACCGCATGTGGGACACGCTTGTCAGCATGCTTCCCCACTCCCGCCCTGCTTATGAAGATGCCATGCATTCTCGTGGTCAGTGGCGCAGGTGGATTGATTTTCAGCTGAGCACAGGGACGGAGCCTCTCGAATTTCGCGTAGCAGTACTGCAACCGATTGAAAAAGATGCACCTGAACTACTGCTCCCCTTCTATCACCAGGCGGTGGAGCGTTATATCGGACACAAGAACAGGGACGGATACAAAGCAGCGGTGAAGCTGCTGAAACGCCTCTCCAAAATCTATAAAAAGTTGAAGCAAGAAGCGCACTGGGAGCAATTCATCACCACACTCGCCGTTCGTAACAGTCGGCTGCGCGCCCTGCAGGAAGAGCTTCGGAAAGGTAAACTGATCTCATGAGCTTAATTCATCCTTACACTGAAACGATTGAGGTTCACGTCGCTTTAACCGGATATGGCGATGCTTTATTTTACGGAGCACTCAACACGCACCACTTTGTATCGGGACAGTCGCTTAAGCAGCGGTTATTCGCCTGGCATGTGCCTTCCTTCTACGGCACCGAACTGGAAGTTCGGCAGATTGAGGAGATTGAGCTGGTTGTTCTGCCTGCGGAAGAAGTCATTCCCTTCTTCGCCGAGATGCATACGCTGCTTCATATTGAATGGAAGTGGGACGAGCAAGCGGAACATCTGATTCGATTGGCTCCAGCCCTCGCAGCCTCCATTGAGAAACGCAAATACGTGCCCAGCTTTGAAGCCTACCGTGCAGGACAGCTTCAGTGGACCTGGGACCCGGACAACTTGAAAAAGCAGGATCGAGCATCGCTTACCAAAGCGATTCAGCAAACGGACGAGAGCTATGCCGAGGGACTCGGGGCGACCTACTCTGCTGCCGTATTCCAGCGCTGGTATAGTTCGGAGGAAGCGGCAACCGATCTGCGGCGTGAATTCCCGCAGTTGTTCCCAGAGCGTGGGACTCTCCCTAAGACAGCCGGAATGGATGCCCAGTCCTGGCTCGTATCCATTGGCTGGAAAGCAGATGCCGCACCATTCAGACCCATGCTGCAGTTGCAGGAGCCAGACGAAGATGAACCATCTTGGCGTCTGCGATTGGTATTGCAGAACAAGCTGGATGCCGCCGTATTGGTGCCCGTCATGCTGGATTCACGCGGCAGGCTTGAAGGGGAATGGCCCGAGGTATGGACACCGTTCATTCTGGATCGCTCCGCCGGATGGCTGGATCAGCTTCGTGCACATCTGCCGCGTCTTGGAGGTTCCATTAGCGGCAGACGGGATGTACTGAGTGACCCTTTGGGAGATCAGGAAGCCTGGCAGTTCCTGACGCAGGATAGCGGCAGGTTACTGGCGGCGGGCTGGCAAGTCCTACTTCCAGGTTGGTGGGAAGCAGCACGTAAGAAGAAGCCAAAGCTGCGCGCTAAGGTGCAACCGGAGGAAGGCAGTGAGCGAGGCCAGTCGTTCTTTGGACTGGACTCGATTATTCATTTTGACTGGCGAATTGCGATTGGTGACACGGATCTCAGCGAAGATGAATTCGCCGACCTTGTTGCCCGTAATGAACGATTGGTTCGCTTCCGCGGAGAATGGGTTCCTCTCGACCCCGACCTGCTGGAACAGATACGTCGTGCCATGGGCGGTGTAGATCGGGAACAGGGACTCTCATTTCAGGATATTCTGCACTTGCATCTGCTGCACAATGAGCAGCGCGAATACCGCAACCAGAAATGGAAGGAAGGACAACAATCCGAGGAGGAAGAGCAACCGCAGGCTAATGAGAACATCCGGCTGGAGGTTGAACTTAACGAACACCTGAATCGGGTTATCGCACAACTCGGAGGTGGACAAGGCGGTGCGCCTTCTCTGCCCATCCCGACAGGGCTTCATGCCGAGCTGCGATCGTATCAGAAGGAAGGTTTTGCATGGCTTGGTTTCCTGCGCAGATTCGGACTTGGGGCATGTCTTGCCGATGATATGGGTCTTGGGAAAACCATTCAGTTCATCACGTATCTGTTACACATCAAAGAACATGAACCACGTAAGCCGGGACAAGCTCCGGCACTTCTGATCTGTCCGACTTCCGTACTGGGCAACTGGCAAAAGGAGATTAGCCGCTTCGCGCCTTCCATTCATGTCAGCCTGCATTACGGAGCACGCCGATTAAGCGGGGAAGAATTCCGGGAGCAGACGGAGCAGGTGGACATTATTATCACATCTTTTGCTACGGCTACACTGGATCAGGAAATGTTGCAGACTTATACGTGGTCATGCATCTGTCTCGATGAAGCGCAGAATATTAAGAATGCTCAGACCAAGCAGTCCCTGGCTGTTCGCAGTTTCCCGGCGAAACACCGCATTGCCATGACAGGCACACCAATTGAGAATCGGTTGTCCGAGCTGTGGTCGATCTATGATTTTACCAATCCAGGATATCTGGGCAGTGCAAGGGCATTCCAGACTCGCTTTATCAGTGCCATAGAGAAGGATAAGGATGAGCAACGGATGCAGGATCTGCAGCAATTAGTGAAACCGTTCATGCTGCGCCGGAAGAAAAAAGATCCGAATATCCAGCTTGATCTGCCGGACAAAAACGAGATGAAAACTTACATTCACCTTACGGGCGAACAAAGTGCATTGTATGACCAGTCCGTACAGGCCCTGATGGATAAAATGAAAGAACTGGAAGGCATTAAGCGCAAAGGCGCAATTCTATCGGCGTTAACCCAGCTCAAACAGCTGTGTGATCACCCTCTGCTGCTGACCAAAGAAGCCTTGCCAGAGGAACTGCCCGAAGACGGCGCATTGACATCTGCTTATGACGTGTACAGCCCGCAGGATATGGCGATGCTGATCAGTCGATCCGCGAAGCTGGAACGACTGATGGAGCTTGTCCGCGAGTTGCGGGATGAGGGCGAGCGATGCCTTATTTTCACCCAGTACATCGGGATGGGTCAGATGCTGCAACAGGTACTACGTCAGGAGTTGCAGGAGCCTGTGCTGTATCTGCATGGCGGAACATCCAAAACGGGGCGGGATCGTATGATTGAGGAATTCCAATCCCGCACATTGCCTGAGGACAAGCAGCCTTCCGTCTTCATTCTGTCCATCAAGGCAGGCGGCGTGGGTTTAAATCTGACGGCAGCCAATCACGTCTTCCACTTTGACCGCTGGTGGAACCCCGCTGTTGAGAATCAAGCCACCGACCGGGCTTACCGGATGGGTCAGACCAAGGATGTTCAGGTGCATAAGTTCATCTCTCTTGGCACACTGGAGGAGCGGATCGACGAGATGTTGGAGAGCAAACAGCAGCTTAGCGATAACATCATCACAAGCTCCGAGAACTGGATTACGGAATTGTCGACAGACGAGCTGAAGGATCTGTTCACACGGCGTCGTGACTGGTCGGGCTAACTTGGATTGAAGAAAGCAGTATAAAGACTGGGGCCACACCCGGATTAGATGTGATATATCATAAAAGAAATACAAAAAGAGCGAAGTTTCGGAATTTGAATTCCGGCTTCGCTCTTTTTGTATTGTTGCAGTCAATTATCCGTTCTTAACGCATGTTACCGATGATGGATGATCTTGAATCCTGCATTTTTTTGATAAAGTTCGTCATGACATCAAACGCTTCATTGCGCTTGTTGGACATGGACTGCAGACGAAGCATGTCCATCTGTTGGGAATTGCTCGCAGCATCAATTTGGCCTTTCAGCTTTTGAACAGCTGCTTCATCCCCGTTTTGCTGGGCTATCTGCAATTGAGCGTTCAAATCCGCGATCTGTTGATTACGGTTCTGTACCTCCTGAATTTGCGTTTGCAATTGTGCATCCAGTAATTTGGTACGTTCTTGTTGGACCATCATCAAAGCTGTTTCGATATCCATACTGCTAAAGTTAATAGGTGTTACGCCAGAGATATTGGAGACGGAAACTGTGCTCGCTGAAGCTGAAGAGACGATAGATACTGCAGCGACAGCAGCAACTACGGATGAAGCGAAAAATTTACCTGAACGTTTCATGACTGTTCCTCCGAGTCCATATGTAATATGTACCAGATTTTTGTTGGTATCTTCCGTCATTCTAAATCAAAAGTACTAGTTGTTCAATCAAATTAACTTCAAATTTGAATTAATTTCGAGATCCCTTACACACGCCTACCTCCGCTTACAATATGAGTAAAATAAACAGGGCATTATAAGTAAAAGTGCATTCTTAAGGAGCATACTTACCACCACGTTGTTCTTTCTCCTACGTTTAAAAGTCAGATTGGAGAACGACGATACGTTCATGATTTTACTTTAGAAAATGGTTATGTTACTATTGATAATAGATTTTACACAATTTAATTTTGTGATATTAAATATAAATGAATGTCATATACTTTACGGGAGGTTTTTATATGAAAAAAATATTGGTTGTTCTAACAAATGTGGATCAATACGCAACGAAGGACGAGCCTACCGGCTTGTGGCTGAGCGAAGCAACTCACTTTATTGAAGAGTTTGATCATAATGAAAATGTTCAAATCGATCTGGTTAGCCCTAAAGGTGGTAACGTACCTCTTGATCCGAAAAGTCTCGGCGATTCTCTGGATGAGAGCACCAAAGCCTATTTCGAGAACGAAACGTTCATGAACCAATTGAAAAATACGTTGAAACCTAGCGAAGTAAACGCGAGTGACTACGATGCGATCTACTTCACAGGCGGTCACGGTACGATGTGGGATTTCCCGGACAATGCCGAACTTCAAGAGCTTTCTCGTGAAATCTATGAAAAAGGTGGCGTTGTATCCGGCGTGTGCCACGGGGTTACAGCCCTGTTGAACGTGAAACTGTCCAATGGTCTGCTTTTGATCAACGACAAAACCGTTTCCGGCTTCACGAATGAAGAAGAAGCATTGGCTCAACAAACCGAGTATGTTCCTTTCCTGCTGGAAGATGCTTTGAGAGAACGCGCTGCACAATATGATAAGGCTACTGCCTTCAGCTCCTATGTCACAACAGATGGCCGCGTGGTCACCGGACAGAATCCGCAATCCAGCAAAGCGGTAGCTGAAAGTGTGAAACAACTGCTGGGTCTGTAAAATAAACCGATCGACCCCTCTTCTCCCCCCAGGAGATCATATAGATGTACAAAGCAAAACAGCACGTGATCCGTCATGACCTGACAGAACACATGCTGTTTTTTTCTAGTGATTTGTTGATGCAGAAGCTTCCGTCGCTGTTGTTCCAGCCAAACGCTTCACGATATAAGGTACGGTAACCGACGTCAGGATCACAGCAAAGGCAATCTGAGCGATAGCTGTGTCCACATATGGCGCATACGCCGGATTGAACCCGGCAGCCATCGAAGGCACCACCATGGACAATCCAGCAACCGAACATGTTGCAGCCGCAGCGTAACCGGGCCGTCTTAATATCGTGCGATCGATTACAATGAGTGGCAGCATGCAGATCAGCAAAAATAACACTGTGACCAGCAAGCCGGACAGACTGGACTGAAATGCAATACGCAGATCAATATTGGACCCAAAGCTCGTACCCAGGAAAGGCAGCAGAATCAGTGTTCCCGGAGCAAACATCTTCTGGATGTTGCTATCCAGGTTACCAAGCAGTATCCCGATCAAGAAAGGTACTAGCGTAGCAAGTACACTGAGATAATCGATACCGACGCCACTTGCCGAATTCAATATCATGACCGGAATAACCGGTACGGCGATCAGATTCAGAATACCAAACGCAGCACGATCCACATCATCTCCGTACGTGTTCATCAAGGCCAGATATAATCCCGGATTACAACTGGTCAGAACGGCAATGAAGGCTACCGCAGAAACTCCCCCGACCCCACTTATGCCAAAAAAGTGTACAAACGCCCATCCGAACAGGCAGCTGATGAGGATACGTGAAATACAGAGCACCCCTGCTCTCTTCAAAGTCACCAGAAGCTGTGACAAGTTAAGCTGTGTTCCTGATATCAGTAAAATCATGCCGATCAACACCATGGTACCTTTCGATGTGAATAGTGCTGTCGTTGGATCTCCGATCTGAAAGAACGAAGGGAAAATCGTGTTGATGACCGCAGCGGCCAGCATGGGAACGATCAGCAAGCCGCCGGGGATTTTTTTGATACGACCCAGAATGTTCATGGTGTGTTACAGTTCTGCTCCGTTGGTACGGATCACATTCTGATACCAGAAGAAGGAATCCTTACGATATCTTTTCAGCGTACCATTGCCATAGTCATCCTGATCCACGTAGATAAATCCGTACCGTTTGCTCATCTCGGAAGTCCCTGAACTGATCATGTCGATGGGTCCCCACATCGTGTACCCCAACACCTCGACCCCATCAGCAATGGCGAGTCCCATCTGTTCGATATGTTTGCTCAGGAAATCAATCCGGTATGGATCGTTGATCGTTCCGTCTTCATTTAACTTATCGTAAAAGCCCGAGCTGTTCTCCAGAATGAAGACAGGTTTTTGATACCGATCATAGACGAGATTAAGCGTATAACGCAGGCCAATCGGATCAATCTGCCAACCCCACTCGTTAGCGGGCAGATGCGGGTTTTTATATACACTGTGTACATTGCCTGCCGTTAGTTCGAGCTGCTCTGTATCACTGCTGGAAATCATCGAGTTGTAATACGACATCCCCACGAAGTCAGCCGTATGTGCGCGAATGCTATCCAGATCGCCATCCTCGATGTTCAACTGGATCTCCTTGTTTTTGAAATACGTTTTACTATAGTACGGATAATCCCCTTTATTAAGCACATCCAGATAAAACTGATTTTTCATCTGATCATCCTGCTGCATCTGAAGTGCGTCCTCTGGCTTGCAAGTGTAAGGATATGTTGTAAAATAAGCCACCATACTTCCGATCTGGTTATTCGGATCAATCTCATGAGCCATCTTGGTTGCTCTGGACGCAGCTACAAATTGATGATGCAGCCCTTGGAACAACATTTCTTCATAATTCGGAGCGTCATAATCAATGATTCCCAGCGTCTTCGCCGATGCTTTCACGCTCATGTTGATCTCGTTGAACGTCACCCAATATTTCACTTTGCCCTTGTAGCGATTAAACAGTACATCACAATAGTTTACATACAGATCGATCAACTTGCGGTTATACCATCCTCCGAACTTGTCCATCAGTACAATTGGCGTATCAAAGTGGCTGATGGTAATCAGGGGCTCCATTCCCTGTTTTAAACATTCATCAATCACCTGATCATAGAACTCTAGTGCCTTTTCGTTCGGAGCGGCATCGTCGCCACCTGGAAATACTCTGGCCCATGAAATGGAATAACGGAAGACTTTGAATCCCATCTCGGCGAACAAGGCAATATCCTCACGGAAGTTATGATAAAAATCGATCCCCCGGCGCTTCGGATATTTCACGGTATCCGGGTCATTCCTGGCCTCTTCAATCATCTCCCAATTAACCCGGATCTGCTTGGTCACCTTGCGGTCGTTCTTCTCGTTAAACTTCATCACTTCTGGAATGGTCAAGCTCTTGCCATCCACATCATAAGCTCCCTCTGCCTGACAGGCAGATAGTGCGCCTCCCCATAGAAAATCTTTTGGAAAATTAGAATTGGTCATTTTAGTTTCCTCCTGTTATTACGTGTTATTAAGGTCTTAATACAAGTTTTATGGGATCAGCTTAATTAAAGCTTCACTCTCCCGGATCGGGCCGCTGGTCGCTGTGGTCAGTACGTCTCCATACTGTTGCATGTTGGTTACCACAATCGATGTAATGGTGTTATAACCTGCTGAAGTAATGCCTTCTGGATCAAACTCCACCAATAAATCGCCAGCCTTGATTGTCTGTCCCTGTTCGATATGGGCGTTAAAATATTTCCCTTTCAGGCTGACGGTATCCACACCGATATGAATCAGGATCTCGACACCATTCGCTGCCTTCAAACCGATGGCGTGTTTGGTGCGATAAAGCGCCTCGACTACTCCGTCAAATGGAGCGTATACCTTGCCATCTGTCGGAACGATTGCAATGCCTTTACCCATCAACTCTTGGGCAAATGCCTGATCTTCTACCTCAGAGATGGGTTTGATCTCCCCTGTCATTGGACTAACGATAAGCATGTCAGAAGATGTGGATGTCTGTGATGATACGGATGCTGGAGTTACCTCTGAGGCAACGACTGTCTGATTGCTATTTACTTTATTAGTAGCTTGCTGCTTCGATTTATTCACATCTGTATCTTCCTTGATGCCAGCCAACAGCGTGAACACAAACCCGAGTACAACTGCGGCAATACAACCAATAACAACATACATGTAACGATCAGATGTATACGTGCCAATTGCCAATACACCTGGAAGTGAAATTGCATTGGCTGTTGTATGCACCAAACTGTAGAATCCACCGACTAATCCACCTGCCAGGCAACCTGCGAAAAAGGGACGTTTGTATTTCAGCGTTACACCATAGATCGCCGGCTCGGTAATCCCGAACAAAGCCGTGAATCCACTCGAAGCAGCCGCTGATTTCATCGTTTTACTCTTCGTCAGTACAAACACACCGAAGGCTGCTCCAGCCTGAGCCAAATTTGCCGCCAGTGCCGTTGGTAACAGCACGGTTGCACCCAGTGTAGCCACTTGTTGAACTTGAATCGGCATGATGGCATAGTGCATACCGAACATGACCATAATCGGTTTGAAAAATCCAAGAATTGCACCAGCAAGAACACCTGCGGTTGAGAACAATGAGTTAATGCCATTGGTCAACCAGTCACCGATATATGATCCTACTGGGCCAAGCACTATTAATTCCAGAGGAATCATAATGAACAAAACAATCATTGGGGTCAGCAGGACCTGTAGAAACTTGGGAATCACTCGGTTAACGATCGGATACACATAACTCATAATCCATACCGCCAAAATGATTGGAATGACGGAAGAGGAATATTTCATCAACAGAATCGGCATGCCGAGAAAATCAATACTGTTTACACCCGTCTCAGCAATCAGAGCCGCAGCGTTCAAAATAGTTGGATGCATTAGTCCCGCAGCAAGAGCTACAGCCAAATAGGGATTGGTTTTGAAACGATTTGCTGCACTAACAGCCAGGAAGAACGGCATGAAGTAGAAAATACAGTCCCCGATCATGTTAATGATCGTCAGGAAACCGGAGCCTTCCAGATATCCCATTGCAGTTATTACGGTAGCCAAACACTTGATCATCCCGCAACCAACAAGTGCTGGCAGAACAGGTGTGAATATACCTGCGATGGTTTCAAGTACGACATTGACGGGGTTGCGTCTCTTTTTCGGTCCACTGTCTGTAGACTCCGTAAGCTCGCCAATCTGGTCAGAAGTTAAATTCCTCACTTCACTGTAGACTGCATCTACCTTTGCACCGATGACAACCTGAATCTGTCCACCGGAATTTTGTGCCTTGAGCACGCCTTCGAGCTGATCCAGCGCTTTGAGATCTGCTTTGTTATCATCCTTCAATACGAATCTCAAACGGGTTGCACAGTGCGTCAGACCCGATATATTTTGCTCGCCGCCAACAAGATCAAGTACGTTTTTAGCCAAGTCTTTGTTGTTCATGACCCTTCTCCTCTACATCTACTGAAATGGTTATATAAAAAATGACCAAGCCGGGGAATCGTCATTCCCTACGCTTGGTCATGCCTGATCGAATCAGTAACAGTCCAATATGGATTATTCGGTTAGTTCTTTCACTGGTTCACTCAATTGGTTAGTTCGAGATTAATCGTTGGATATGCAGAATCAGATATAATTTTTCATCATCCGAACAGGTCCAGCCGTAATTGTTTTTCAGAAAATAAGCAATCTTCTCCACACAAGCGAGTTCCTTCGGGAACTTCTCCTTCACCATTAGGAACAGCGATTCATTCTCGTCTTTGAGCGATTTACCGCTCATCTGCCGCATAATGAAATATCTGATATGTGTCGCAAATCGCATAAAGTGAATGGAGTCTTCCTGAAAATCAATTTTGAGAGCATATTTGATCACGGATAGAATTTCACCTGTAACTGTGGTTACCTTGGTCGTATCCGTCATTTCTCCCGAGCCAACCTGTGCATTGACAAAGTGAAGAGCAATCAGCGTCGTTTCGGCTGTCGGCAAAGCCAGATTCGTTTGCTCCTGTATCAGCTTCAGCGCAGCCTCCCCCACCCGGGTCTCGTCCGGATAGAGTGTCCGCACTTCCCATTCCAGCGGATTTTTGATACTGATGCCTTCTCTGGTTCTGGTTAATGCAAAACTGATATGGTCGGACAGGGTGAGAAGCAGGTTCGGGTTAAATTGTTTATTCAGAATCTGACTGCCTAGCTTAATCACTTCCTCAGCGAGATATATATCCTCAATCGGAATACTGTTCAGCAGGTCATACATACGGATATTTTTCGGTGCTACGAAAATTTTCTCTACCAAGTCCGTCTCTGTCAGCTCATAGGGCGTTTTCAGAAATCCTACCCCTTTACCTACGACAAATACTTCTTCATTGTTATCATTAATGGCAATCGCCACGTTGTTATTCACTTTCTTAATAACCTTCAATGTCCTCACCCCCAGATGAAAATAAAAAAAGACCGAAAGCGATTACAGTTAAATAATCGAATTCGGTCATGCCTGGTTCGCCCAGTAACAGTCCGTGTTATGAATATATGTATTATTATAGGCCTGTTCACAAGAATGTCAATCCTCCTTTGTTAGGGAATACATGCCTCTGTAAAGCAGATGAAAAAAGTAATGCGCTATGGTACAATGAAAGAATTGTGTATTCACAGACAGACACGTGGGTAAAGGTGCTGAATCGATTGTGGATCATTGCCCTTTATCCATGATTATGCTGCCATTCTAGGGAGGCTTATGGAACAACCATGCTCATTATTGGTATCGCCGGAGGAACCGGCTCCGGTAAAACGACGGTAGCTCGCTCCGTCATAGACCGTCTGGGATCAGGTAAGGTCACATTTATATCCCAAGACAATTATTACAAAGACCAGTCGCAGCTCACACCTGAGCAACGTCGACTCACCAATTACGATCACCCGTTTGCATTCGATAATGATCTGTTGATTGAGCATCTCACCCTGTTGAAAAAAGGCCAAGCGGCGTATGCTCCCGTATATGACTTCACCATAGATAACCGTGCTGCCAATGAGACGGTTGAACTGGCACCGAACCATATTGTCATTGTAGAAGGATTGCATGTGCTGATCGACGAACATCTGCGCAGTCTGATGGACATCAAAGTATTTGTTGATACTGATTCCGATGTGCGGATTTTGCGGAGAGTACTGCGGGACATCGAAGAACGCGGACGCACGATCCAATCCGTGTACAAACAATATCTCGAAACGGTAAAACCGATGCATGATGCTTTTATCGAGCCATCCAAAAAGTATGCTGATATCATTATTCCAGAAGGCGGACATAATGAAGTAGGCATTCAGATGTTATCCATCCTCACTGAGAAATACCTCACCGGAGAGAATTGGAACGGCGCTTAACTAGCTGCAAAGCACCACAACAGAAATCCAGGTTACGATACAGCGTAATCTGGATTTTTTGTTGATTTTTCATTTATAATAGTCCCCAATAGTTGAAAGGAGATCTCCCCCTATGGCTACTTTTGAAGAATTCATGCAACATGACATCCGGGTTGGTACAGTGGTGGAAGCCGAACCCTTTCCAAAGGCTCGTATTCCCGCTATTAAAATGACGATCGACTTCGGACCACTTGGCCTGAAACGTTCCAGTGCTCAGATTACCCAACGCTACACGCCTGACATGATGATCGGCAAACAGGTCGTTGCTGTAGTTAATTTCCCTCCACGGCGAATTGCCGGTTTTGTCTCTGAAGTACTTGTGCTAGGCGGCGTGCCTGGTGAAGGCGATGTTGTCTTGCTCACACCGGATCGTCCATTGCCAAATGGAACACCGATAGCCTGAGTTTATTTTGAGTTCGAATAATATGGGCTTTTCAAATGTTTGGAAATCGAGTATCCTTGATGTATTGATTATTGGATTGACTATTGATGGAACTACATATGTTGGAGACCTTAAAGCATAAGGCTATGAATCTGCGGATTCGTGGCCTTTTTTTGTGTTTTTTGGAGGAAATATAGGTCTGGAGAATTAGTAAGAGTTCTATGCAGAGGAGGAAATATATTGATAAATCATACCAACAGCCTAGTTTTACATGGTAGAATATTGATTATTATTACAAATTTAGTATCTAGTAGCCTGAAAAGTACATATCAAGGAGAAAAATTCACAATTGAGAGGGGTAAGTATAATGAGAAAAATGATGATTTCCGGCGTAACGGCATTGGCTTTATTAACAGGGGGTATCGTAGGTTTTGGAGGCGTTGGGAGTTCTGTAGAAGCCGCACAAGCTACAACTAAATTCAAGGACGTTCCGGCTACACACTGGGCATCCTCAGCAATTAATTCGGCCGTGGAACAGGGGTATTTCAAAGGATATGCCGACGGGACATTTAAACCAAGCTCACCTGTTACCAAAGCTGAAATGGCAAGTATCCTGGGACGTCTATCCGACCAGCCTGATGCATCAGCACAAGAACAAAACAATTTCACAGACATACCCGAGTGGGCAAAGAGCGGTGTCTCTATTGCTATAGCAAAAGGTTTTATCAGCCCTTCTAATTACAAGGGGAAACTGGATGCACAAGGCGCTCTTCAACGAGGCGAAATGGCTACGTGGTTGACGCAAGGATTAACCGTCGTTGATCCTGAATACAAACAAGCACTCTCTGATGTGACGAACACCGTTGTGCCTGCAAAGGAGTATTTCACAGGAAAACTCGCAAGCGCTCAAAAAAATGCTGTAGCCGTTGCCCTGGGAACGGGACTGATGAGTGTGGCAAACGATAAAACATTTGGGGTGGATCGTACCACCACTCGGGCAGAAGTTGCTGTGTTGATCGCACGTTATGCAGCAGTTGCCAAGACAAAACCTGCCGATTTTCAGGGTCTGAATGAACTGCGAGCGGTGGGTTTGACCGGGACGAATTTGAGTATTATTGCTCCTAAGTATCAGAAAGCGGGACCAGAAAAATTTTCTGAATCGTATGATTACAGTAAAGTAACTGGAGATTTTGCGAAAGTTCGTAATCAAGAATTAGTTACAGTAACGAATTATGCAAATCTGAAGGTCAAGAACTGGATCATCGTCAATCCATATGTGAAAGAAACTGAGAGAAGTATCTATTACCCTGTTTTCGTTGATGAAAAAGATAGATTACTAAGAGGCGCTTATTATTCTTTTACAGAGTTTGATATTAATATTAAGAACTCTATGAACCAACTGCAAGGAGGAAGCCTTATTAACTCACCAACGATCAATACGCTAACCTCACCAAATACTGCAGCTTTTAGGAATTATGGAGCTAAGCACATTAATGATTTGCTTGGTCCAAAAGGAATATTTACCGTTAAAAACCCGAATTATTGGAGCCAAGGTTTATTACATTTTGACAATACCCTTAATCCCAGAGTAAATCTGATGCTCAAAGACGGAACGATTTATAACGTAGTTCCTTATTAAGTTAATGAAAAGGGAGTGCAAATGTGTGTATCAATAGAGAAATGAAGAAACTTTTAATATTATTTATAGTACTCTGTATGTCATTCCCGACCCCTTCAGTTGTTTTTGCTGGAGGGGGACCCGGAACAAAACCAGTGTTAGAAGCCTCTCGTATAGTACCTTCATCACCTGCAAAGTCTCAGAAAAAAGTAATCCCCGTTGAGGGCAGTGGAATGTCTAATATCGGCATTTATGTTTACCAGCTCGATAATTTAAGATGGAGTGTAGATGGAGAATGCAACGGCCAAACATTAAGCAATAACCTCGATACTAACAAACCAAACTCATCATTAGTTTGCGTAAATCTTCCACTAGATGCACCAAGCTACAAACCCTCTGAGTACTTTGATAGTTCAGGTCAGAGATATTCTAGAAATGAATTAACTTCAATTTCATTAAAGCCCATGTACATGGATAACACACAGTATTACTTACCAGGAAAACCAATCTTGGTTAGTGTCGAATCATTTGACGGTGAGGCAGTGAAATTTACAACTCAAATCGGAGGTGCTATTGAACCAACAGCCCACAGACCCTATAATCCACCTAAATACTCTGCCGACTACATATTCAATACGGATATATATTGGCGGGCTGTTGCCGAAATAACCAAAGAGATCAACCTAACCGCTGGCGGGCAACTTAGCTTGAACCAATCCAAACAATTGAATGCTACGGTCAAAACCAAAAATGGAGATGGAAACTTTGGAGCAGAGACCAATGTAAACACCGGTAGCGGTGGTACAACGACATGGGAATCATCCAATCCAGGTGTCGCTACCGTTAGTAACTCCGGATTAGTTCAAGCCGTCAGTAGAGGAACAACAACCATCACCGTATTGTGGGAAAAAGACGATTTCACCTTAACTACCACAACAAACATTGGCGTTGAAGAAGATCCGGGTCCTGGTGGTGAGAACGGTAATGGAGGCGGTGGTGGAGGTTGCACACCAACGATTGGACCACCTTCTGCTGGCACCATCATGAGCATGAATGATCTCGATCCAAATGCCAATGGTGTTATTAAGTCAGATAACAGAGATAATGAGACATTCAATGTGTTAAAAGGAATCCCTACTTCTGAATCACTCTATACGAATGCCTTTGCTGACAATTACCTGTTTAAACAAGCCTGGGCGAAAATGAGTGGTAAAGTTACATACGACTGCAATATCACAATCTCTTACGACAGAGAATGGACAGTACCTGGACCCGAAATATGTGATGATGATGGTTGTACACCAGGGCCGCCTGTACCCGCGAATGACACGGTATCCAAGCCATACACTTTCCAAATCACAAGAGACTACTCCTACTGGAAAATTAACAACCTGGAAGTATACAAGATCGCTAAAGCAACCATGAATAATTACGCTTTGCCCGGAGAGACCGTTACGATGAATCCAACAGGATACACACCACCAACACTGGAATCTAGAAATGATGAATCCGTAGAAAGCCATGTACGACCAGGGCAAACCACTTCAATCTCATATACTCCACCCAAATTAACAGGTGGTTTGAACCTACCTCCCAGCGTGCCTGATGATACATCACGGTTAAAAGGCATGGCTGAGTCCAACACACCTCAAAGTAAAGTGAATAATGATTTAGTGAAATTCAACAGCACAACCATTATGAATGATGCGGAAGCAACCAAAGATGGCCCAACACCATTCAACATTCCTAATCCAACGACGATTGGGCGCGATGTGCTGTATAAACCGGGCAATATAATCAGCAATTCCCTACTGAATAAAGCAAACACCACAAGCTCCGGTGAGATCTATTATGATCTTCTACCGGGTAACGTGAATGGCGGCGCCAACAAAATATTGCCGATTAACGGCATCAACACCGTCACAGTGCACACTCCCGTCGTCAACTACGCCTGGGTGTCGGATGATCAGCCGCATAATCAGAAAACCGTACCGGACCCAACCAGCGCTGCACTCATTCTGGAACGCCCGTTCATTGTGCGAATCCCTACAGCGGGACAGCACTTGGACGCAGCGAGTTATCCCGGTTATGGAAATCGGGACTATGCCAAATATTTTCGGATCAAACAGGTGCAATTCCCGTTTGATGTCTATAACGCTGACCGGAGTCAGTTTATCCCTGCCAAGACATGGGTCGATATTCCGGTCAATCAACTGGACACCACATTCTATCTCCCTGTATGGGTAGACGAAGGCAAGTATCACATTGTATTCCGCAACATTGCAGAGAATGCACCGGCAAACTTTACCGAGCAACAGGATGCCAATACCAATTTGGCACATCATGTTGCAGCGGACACCGTACCCGTAGATGTCATCGGAAGGTTATATGATTTTCACATCACTGATATCTCCGATTACAACTGGGAAAATGTATTTCGCAAGCGATTGGGCAGTCCCGAACCAACGGGCTATAGCTACTGGACTGGGATGAATAGCATTGATGGTGATCCACGAGGTAATCTGGCTCCATTTGTATTGCCCATCCGACCAGGAAGCCATCCGGTGCAGGGATTCGCTAACGCGACTGTGAAGACAGGGTACCATTTCAAGTTCGATCTGAAGACAAAGGGTAATATGTTTGGCAAACAGGATGGTATTCGAATTACACCTACTTTTGCTTTTGTGAGTAAAGATGGGTCCTCCCGGCAAGAAGTGGATCTGTACTACCATCGCGGTCAGGAACGCCTAATCCGAATCGGCTCGGCACAGGATCTGGAGAAACGATTTGTTGTCCTGAACTCAAGGCTTCGAAATGTACCCGGCACGGAGTTAGGCGATACAGCGCGTTATCAGTATACTTATGAACTGTCAGCGGAAGAACGTAACCAACGTACGTTGGCAGAACATATGGTCCGCCTGGTCGATCAGACTTCTCATCAAAAAACGTGGGTAGGTCGCTATGACTGGATGATCCTGTCCGCTCCGATTAGGACGCTTATTGGGCCCAAAACGGACATTCCTTCCGGGATCAACGTGGACCGGGCCAATGCAGCAATACAACGCTGGTACGGGGAGTACAGCTTGCCAGCCGATGTATATGCCGTACCAAAAGGTACGGATCTCGAACCCCTCGCCCGACAAAACCAGCTAGATGAGAAATCGAATACTTTTCTGAAAAATGGTTATATTGTGGTCAACTTCAACATGGAGAGCCTACGGAACGGAAATACAGAGGCACCCCATCTGCAATATATTCATGCGCCGCTGATGAATCAATGGCAGATGGAAGGTTTCAACAACACGCCAACTGACAGCCAAGGCAGAACCTGGCCGCTGAAGGATGGCGATATTGTCTTATACCATGCTGATCAGTCCAGCCGGAACGACTTCCAATCCCAAGTGCCACACTAGTACTGGATCACCCAATGAAGCAATCAATAATTGTATGATGAAATAGCTATAAAGTGCCGGACTAAGTACTACACAGACATGCAAAACTATGGTGTACTGAATGATATAGGTGCACTGAACGACATATGACGAAAAATTAACAAGCTATTCTGTATTCCAGTGTCACGTCCCAGCTATACACAATATGCCTGTTATACAACAAAAGGATCCCTTGAAAGTCATCAATAGACTTTCAAGGGATCCTTTTTTGTGTCTTTCTCTTTGTATAATCCAACATAACGAATCCGCGTATCAAGTTATCCCAACAGACTTTCTTGAAGAACCCCCATCCGCCCTTGTTCCTGTTCCTCTTCTAGATTCTGCGCCTGCACCCTATGCTTCATTTCCCTCACGGACAACACCGAAGCCATCAGGCTACGGGTGTAGGGATGATTGGCTGAGCTGGTCAGCTGCGAACTCTCTACGACTTCGACCACCTCGCCTTGGTACATCACGGCAATTCGATCACTAACCTGTTGCACTACCGCCAGATCATGCGATATGAAAATAGATGAGATGCCTGTATCCTTTCTCAACTCCACCAACAGATCCAGGATCTGCTGCTGGATGGAAACATCCAGTGCGGAGGTGGCTTCATCGAACAGGATGATGTCTGGCTCTACTCCAATCGCACGGGCAATGACTGCTCTCTGCTGCTCTCCGCCGCTCAGTTCATGCGGATATTTATCCGCAGCAGCAGTCGGCAACCCCACCCGTTCCAACAGCTTGAGCACTTCCTGTTCCGCTTGCTGGCCCTTCATTATTTTATAATTGATGAGTGGCTCCCGGATAAAAGCTCCAATCTTCATTCGCGGATTAAAGATAGCCGAAGGCTCTTGGAATACCATCTGGATCTTCTTTCGTTGCTGCCGTAGTGCCTTTCCGTTCAATCCGGTAATATCCTGCTGACGATATCGAATCTGTCCTGAAGTCACTCGTTCCAGATGGGTTACACATCTAGCCAGTGTGCTCTTCCCGCTACCACTCTCACCGACAATCCCCAGACATTCTCCCGGATATAGCTCCAAATGAACAGCTTTCAGCGCATCAACTGCCCTATGTCCCTTTAACTCGTAGGTTTTGCACAGGTTTCTCAGTTCCAGAATCGGTAACTCCTCATGAGCCATGAACATTTCCCTCCAATTCAGGTACAGCACTCAGCAGCTTGCGAGTGTACTCATGCCGAGGATCGGATATGACGCGGAAAGTATCTCCCATTTCAACCAATGTACCACCCTGCATAACACCAATTCGGTCCGCCATATGAGCTGCAACGGCAATGTTATGCGTAACGATAATCATGCCTGTCCCCTGGCGGGAACGAAGCTCGCTCAATCGATTCATCACTTCATTTTGTGTCGTCACATCCAATGCACTTGTCGGCTCATCTGCAAGTAGAAGTTCAGGTTCCATCGTAACCGCCATAGCTATCGCCGTTCGTTGTTTCATCCCCCCACTAAGCTGCGAGGGATAGGCACGCATGATTCGTTCGGGATCTTTCAGTCCCATGTCCGAGAGCATATTCACAGCCATCGCTTGAGCTGCTTTTCTGGACACGCTGAAATGAGTACGAATCGCTTCGATATACTGACTGCCGATGCTGCGAATCGGATTAAGATACGATCCACTGTCCTGAAACACCATGGCAATCCGCTTCCCGCGCACTCCGTCCCAATCCAATCGCGAGTCACGTAGAAGCATTTTTTCCTGAAAAGAGATCTCTCCCCCGGTGTATCGACCACCTTCTGGTAACAGGCCAAGCAAAGCCCGAATCAGGGTCGATTTTCCGCTGCCGCTTTCGCCTACAATCCCGATAATCTCCCCCTTATTCATGGAGAAGGACAATTCCTGTAGAGCCAGAGAATCACCCTTGTAGGTTACGGAAAGGTTATTGACACTAAGCAGGGGCTTCATTACTGCCCAACCTTAATATTACGATCCAGCAAATAGAAGTCGATAGGATACATCGTCGCACCTTGCACGGTACTTTTACTCACAATATTAATCGGGGTATAGGTCAAAAACATATAGGCTGCATCATCCAAAATCATCTGCTGGGCCTCTGCTGCGAGAGCATACCTTTTCTCCACATCAAACTCGGAGTGAAGACGAGTAATTACTTCATCGAGCTTCGGATTGCTATATCCGCCCACATTCCATTCCGCGCCCGTCATAAAGTAGAAATCCAAAATATATTGCGGGTCACCCGTGATGCCTGTATTGATACTTGTTAAAGCAAGATCGTAATTTCCGCTCTTCTGATGATCGGTTAAATCCTCATAAGAGGTCATCTCCAATTGAACACCGATCTCCTTAAGCTGGGACTGCATCGCAGCAGCCACAATTGAATCGGACTCGTAAGCGGAGTTGAGAATCAGCTGTAGCGACAGCTTCTTTCCATCTTTTTCGCGAATGCCATCGCCATCTGCATCCTTGAAACCAGCCCCATCCAGCAACTGTTTGGCTTTCTCCGGTTCGTAATCATATCCTGTGATCTTGTCATAGCCAAAAGGCAGAGCTGAGGTGAATGGTCCTTTGGCTGCCTGACCGCCCACCAGCGTATTTGCATACATCTCTCGGTCAATACCATATGAGATCGCCCGGCGAACCTCCGGATCACTCAGCAGCGGATTGGTCGTGTTGAACCATACGAACTGGGTGCGCAGGCTTGGAATTTCATCAATGGTATATTGACTCTTGTCCTGGAATAATGCCAGACTGCTGCGTCCCACGTTACTTGCTACATCAATCTCACCAGATTGCAGAGCAAGAGCACGTGTGCTGTCATCCTTGATGTATTTCAACGTCAATGTGTCGACATCTGCCGCGCCGCCCCAATATCCGTCATACTTTTTCACCTGGATTTCTTGATCCGGCGTATAACCCGTCACCATAAATGGCCCAGTTGCAATCGGCTCGCTCTCGAATTTGGATGTATCTGCGCTAGTATCCACGATGATAAACAGCGGCTCGGCAATATTGCCAAGCAAGGATGCGTAAGGCTCTGTCGTCTTGATCGTCAGATCTTGTCCTTCAGCAGTCATCGACGCAACTGGCACAGTTGCCTGTCCTCTTTCATTTAACTCAATGGAGCGTTCGATCGATTTTTTCACCGCGTCGGCGGTTACTTTGTTTCCGTTATGGAAAGTTACACCCTCCCGAATATGAAAATGCCAAGTCGTGTCATCCACACGTTCCCAGGTATCTGCAATTTTAGGGACCAACTTCATATTCTCGTCAAACTGAATCAGTGTCTCACCAATCGCTGCACGCGTAAGTGTCCAGCCGTTCCATTCTTCTGCCGGGTCCAGGTTGCTTCCCAGCCAGAACAGGGCCACATTCAGATGCGTTGGTGCACTTGTCGTACCATTGTCCGTAGCCGCCGACTTCTCCGTTGCATCCGACGAGGTCGATGGATTATTGGTAGTACCACAAGCTGCAAGCAAGAACACAACGAACATGGATACGATGGTGAGCAGGATTGATTTTTGTAAATTCCTCTTCATTCTGGTTCCTCCAGTTAAGCTGTATTTTTCTTGGGATCAAGTACATCTCGCAGGCTGTCTCCCAGTAAATTAAAAATAATAACGGTGCTAAATATCGCCAGACCCGGATAAATCAACAACCAAGGCGCAGTCTGGAGATATCTTCTGCCTTCATTTAACATCGCCCCCCACTCGGGGTTCGGTGGCTGCGCGCCAAGCCCGAGAAACGACAACCCCGAGATGGACAGCATCATACCACCCACATCCATCATCGCCATGACGATGAGTGGAGACATCATATTGGGCAGGATCGTCCTGCCGATGATCTGGATCTTACGTGCTCCGCTGAAAGCAGCGGCAGCGACATATTCCTTTTGTTGAAGGGAAATCACCAGGCTTCTGGCCATCCGTGCATACTTCGCCCACCAGACAACCGACAGTGCCAGTACCGTATTGAACAATCCCGGCCCAAGCATGCCCACCACAGCGATCGCAAAAATAAGGCCCGGAAATGCCATTAATGTATCAGACAACCGCATAAGCACCGTATCCGTCAGACCCCGAGCGAAACCGGCGATAACCCCAATCGCTACACCTAGTACGAACACAATGCTAATCATCATAAAGGTAAGCAGCAGCGAGGTTCTTGCCCCGTAAAGAAGGCGGGATAATACACAGCGGCCAAGCTGATCGGTTCCGAGCGGATATTCGGCGCTGGATGGCTGCAACACTTTGGCAAAGTTCGTTGCAAGTGGATCGTGTGGTGCGAGGAATGGCGCAACCATAGCGAGAATAATCCAGAAGACGGTCAGAGACAGCAGGAATGTGAACCAGCGATTTTGCAGTAATACAAGTCTGAAGGCTCTCATCTATACATCCACATCCAGTCGGATTCGAGGATCACGAAGATGTGTCCATACGTCAACCAGCAGATTCAGCGTGACATATATGATCGCCATCCAGATGACATACCCCTGAATGAGAGGATAATCCCTTGTAAAAATGGCATCCACCGCCATCTGGCCAACACCCGGCCACACAAATAAACTTTCCACAATCGCTGCACCACCTAACAAAGCACCTGTCGTCATGCCCATAAGGGTAACGATCGGCAGCAGAGCATTAGGGAGAATATGACGTAAAATAATGATCGACTCCTTCACACCTCTGGATCTTGCTCCGATCACATAGTTCTGGCTTGTCTCCTCAAGCAGGACCGTACGAATCTGTCTGCTGTACTGGGCAACAAGTGGAATCGCGAGTGTACATGCGGGCAGAATCAGACTGTTCCAGCCGGAATTGCCCATCACTGGTAGCAGCTTCAGCTGTACACCGAAGACCAACATGAGCAACATACCCAACCAGAAGCTGGGCATCGATAATCCGGCAAAAGAGAATAAACGAATAACATAATCAAGCCATTTGTTGCGGTACACAGCCGACAGCATTCCCAGTGGAAAGGAGACCAGAATAACCAGAAGCATGGCGCTTCCTGTCAGCCAAAGCGTTGCCGGGAGCCGCGCCATGAGCACATCCAGTACTGGACGATTGTATTTATATGACGTACCGAAGTCTCCGGTCACCACCTGTCCCAGCCATGTCCCATATCGATAGAGAAAGGGTTGGTCCAATCCAAGCTCTGACCTCACCTGCCTGACCAGCTCATCCGATGGCGTTACACCTGTAGACATGAGCATAAGTCTGGCTGGATCTCCAGGAGACAGATAGGTTAGCAGGAATGTCAGGAACGTGATGCCGAACAATACGGCTACCAGTTGTACTAATCGTTTAACGATATATCTGCTCAAGTGCTCAAACGCCCTTCCCCAAAACTTTATGTATGTGCCATGATGTCCTCCTACATATCAAAAAAAGCGTCCCTCTCCGTGTTACTGGATGAGGACGCCTTAAATAAACAGATTTTCAGAAAAAATCATGCTCTCTAAACACCTTCCTATCTCCCGTAGGGTACTACTGTGTTTGTTAAACCTGGCAGGTCTCCTGGCTCCAGAATCATCGTCACTTGTAGCTCCTTCCCGGTCTAAACCAGTGGATTTATCGCTACCTGACTCCTCTGTTACAGTGGCGGGACCGCGCCGGTATTACACCGGACTTCCCTATTAAGCTTCCACCCTGACGGGCAAAGCACCAAGTTCCACATATTCAATTACACTTCTGTATCAGTATAGCGGGACAACGATTAATGATCAAAACTTTTCTTTTAAATTTGAAGCAATAGGTGCATCTAATCGCGAATTCTCGAACCCTTTGGTGATACACCCGTCACTCGCTTGAACATCTTCGAAAATAGTAATGGGTCCGTATAACCCACCGAGTGGGCTACTTCACTAACAGAAAGTCCGGGGTTTTGAAGAAGTTCGGCAGCACGATTCATTCGATACTCCAGAAAAAAGGACTGTAGCGACTTGCCATAGCGCTCCTTGAACAACCCGGACAGATATGTGCGATCCAGTCCAACAGCGTGGGCAATATCCAGAATGGAGGTTCGCTGGCTGTACCTGTTCTCCATAAACTGAACTGCCTGCCGGATGTACGTCTCTTTGCTCGAAAGGAGCTGTCCTATTTCCTCCTCCACAGGAGATGAAGAGATTAATTCTGCCATCAAGCGGTACAAGAGACTCTGGTTCATCACATCACCTCCCGGACGTGTGGAAGCCTGAACCATCTCCGTATACAAGTGTTCCATCGTACTCGTATCATGGGCATCGTATACCGGTCGCTCCGGACTTAACTGGGCACGTTGCATGAATGCTTTGGCTTGTACACCCTTGAATCCAAACCACGAATACGTCCAGGGCTCCTTCGGATCTGCCTCATAATGAATAAGTGTATCTGGAAGAATCACAAAGCCCTGTCCCTGAGTGAGCTTGTACTCCCGATCCCCCATGTACACAGTGCCCCGTCCTTCATGGATGTAATGCACAACATAGGAATCACGTACACCCGGTCCCCAATAATGTGCAGGATCACACGCCTCCCACCCGAAAAACAACAAAACCAGCTCCATCTGTGTCCAGCCCGTGGGAACCACATTCATCTCAATTGGACTCACGCTATGCCTCACTCCTTACTTCCTTTCGCGGATTACTATCTGTATACCTAATTAAATTATAACAGCTAAAGTGGATAAATATTAGTTGAAAGCGGGAACAAAAATGGGATTATGCCATGTTTGAAAGGGGTTGAGCCATAGTTATATGAGCCGGATCGGCCTATAGTTGGGGTACAACATTTTTCAGGGAGGCTGAACTTAAGATGAACAAAATTACGTTTCTCGGTGCAGGAAGCACCGTCTTTGTTAAAAATGTATTGGGTGATGTCATGATGACCGAAGCACTGCAGGATTTTGAACTGGCATTGTTTGATATCGATGCTGAACGTTTGAGCGATTCCGAGCGTTTGCTGACCAGTCTGGCCCGTTCAATTGGAAGTCGTTGTGTCATTAACGTATATCATGACCGCAAAGAAGCGCTGCGCGGAGCCAAATATGTTATCAACGCCATTCAAGTCGGTGGATATGATCCATGTACCATTACGGACTTCGAGATTCCGAAGAAATACGGACTGCGTCAAACGATTGCAGATACACTCGGCATCGGCGGAATTTTCCGTAACTTGCGGACGATTCCGGTCATGTTGGATTTTGCCCGGGATATGCAGGAAGTATGTCCGGATGCCTGGTTCCTGAACTACACCAACCCGATGGCTGTGCTTACCAACGTCATGAACGTGCATGGTGGGATCAAAACCGTAGGATTGTGTCATAGTGTGCAGGTATGTGTGCCGCATCTATTTGATGCACTGGGGATCGATCAGACAGGTGTGGTGGCCAAAATTGCAGGCATCAACCACATGGCGTGGTTGCTCGAAGTTACAAAAGACGGGCAGGATCTGTACCCCGAGATTAAACGTCTGGCGAAGGAAAAACAGAAGGAACAGCATGACGACATGGTTCGTTTTGAGCTGATGCAGCGCTTTGGCTATTATGTAACGGAATCCTCCGAACACAATGCCGAGTACCACCCATACTTCATCAAACGGAATTACCCGGAGCTAATCGAACGCTTCAACATTCCACTGGATGAGTATCCACGCCGCTGTGTGAACCAGATTGAAGGCTGGAAAGAGATGCGTACCAAGCTGTTTGCCAGCGAAAATATTGAACATACCCGTAGTCGGGAATACGCATCGCATATTATGGAGGCTATGGAGACGAACCAACCTTACAAAATTGGCGGCAACGTCATGAACAACGGACTGATTACGAACCTGCCGCGCGAGGCATGTGTCGAGGTACCTTGTCTGGTCGATGGATCAGGGATCAGCCCTACGTACATTGGTGACCTGCCTCCACAACTCGCGGCATTGAACCGGACCAACATCAATACGCAACTGCTGACGATTGAAGCGGCAATTACCGGCAAAAAAGAACATATCTATCACGCCGCTATGCTTGATCCACACACAGCTGCGGAGCTGTCTATCGATGATATCGTAGCGATGTGTGATGAGTTGATTGAAGCTCACGGCGACTGGTTGCCAAAATACACGTCATAATAAAAAAGCACCGTTTCCTTTACTGCTAAAGGGGACGGTGTTTTGTTCGTTCCGTAGCGCTCACCCACTAAAGCGTGCATCGCATTCATTTGATAAGAAACGCCCCGCTCCCTTGAACCTTATTCGGCAGAAAGCAAGAAGCGATAACCAATGCCAGGCTCCGTCTGAATATATCGGGGATTTGTCGGATCTTCATTTAATTTTTTACGCAGATGTCCCACATATACCCGAAGGTAATGGCTGTCAGACTCATGATGATGCCCTCCCCATACTTGCTGCAAAAGCTGACGCTGGGTGATGATCTTCCCCGCATTCGAGGCGAGCACCTTCAGCATCTCATATTCGGTTGGGGTTAATTTGACCAAAGTACCTTCCAGTTCCACTTGCCTTTGGGCCAGATCAACCGTCAGTGATCCGAAGCGCAGTATCGGCTCATCCGTCGTTTTGGCTACATGACGCAGCGCCACCCGAATACGTGCGACCAATTCACCCATTCCGAATGGTTTGGTCACATAATCATCTGCACCACCATCCAACGCGGCAATTTTGTCTCCCTCCTGATCCTTCGCTGTCAGCACGATAATTGGCACTTGTGACCATTCGCGAATCCGGCGAAGTACTTCCATGCCAGACATGCCCGGCAAACCAAGATCAAGGATGATCAGATCCGGATGTACAATACTGGCCTGAATGACGCCCTCTTCGCCATCCCCACACTCGTGGAGTTCGAATTGGTGCGCCTGTAGGGTGACCTTGAGCAATTTGCGAATTTGCGGCTCATCATCGATCACCAGTATGCGAGCCCCTAGTGGTGCGTTCATGTTATTCTTCAACCTCTCCTTGTTCTGAATAGGGAAACCGCGGTCCGTGAGCCTCCATGGGGATATTTATGCGCATTCTCGTTCCACCGCCCGGATTCGGCTCTGCCACAATGGTACCTCCGTGGACCTCCACAATGCCTTTGCAAATCGCCAGACCAAGCCCCGTTCCTGTGACATGCTGAGTGGACTCCGAGCGATAGAACTTATCAAATATACGTGTTCTTTCCGCTTCCGGTATACCAATGCCTTGATCAGCTACCCAGATCATCAATTGACTTAGGCTCTTATCACTCGTCACCTTGATGACAATCTGGCTCTCATCAGGCGAATATTTAATGGCGTTACTGACGATGTTGACCAGTACCTGCTCCAACAATACTTCATCTCCGTAAATGAAGGCCGGATCATCAGGCAGTTCAACTTGAATGTTGCGATGCGGACTGAATTCCCGAACTTGTGTCAGTACGACGCTGATCATGTCCCCCACGTCACACCATTTCCGATTCAATTGCAACATGCCGCTCTCCAGTCGAACCATACCCAGCAGATTCGTGACGAGACGATTCATACGCAAGGCTCCATCCCGAATGTTGCCAGTTAATTCTCTCCGATCCTCGGATGTAAAAAGCGTATCATTCTCCATCAATCCTGTAGCCGAGCCGATAATGGCGGTTAGGGGCGTGCGTAATTCATGGGAGACAGAGTCCAGCAGCGCTGTGCGTATACGCTCCGATTCGGCAGTAATCTGCGCCAATCGGGCCTCTTCCGCCAGCTTCACTCGGGCAATGGCACCTGCCGCCAGACCTCCGCATGCTTCCAGCAGACGAAGCTGTTCTTGCTGCTCATGAACCTCGCCAGCGTCCATGCTCACGGCGAGCACGCCATGAATCTGCTCCTCTGTGCGTAGCGGCACGTAAAGTCCGGGAGATTCCCGCAAAGTGGATGATCCCTTACCGGCGATCTGTCCGTGATGATACACCCATTTGGCAATGGCAATCTCCGACTCTCCATCTCCCCAGCTGTCCTTTTCCCCTTCTGATGCGGATGCGGATGCGGATGAGCTTGTAACCAGCAGATCCCCCTGTCCATCCGGAAGATACACAGCCGCAGGCTTACCGAGGGTAAGCGATACTTGTGTTGCAATGTTAACCAGTAAGGTATTCAGATCCGTAATAGCTGTCATCTGACGACTCAATGCGTACAGGGAGTTAGTCGTGGCCTCGCGTGCTTTTACCATCTCCAACTGTTGTCGCAATCGACCTGCAAGACTCGCTGTCAGGATAGCCACCGCAAGATACACGACAAATGAGATGAGATACCTCAAGTCTTCAACCGTAAAGCTCAAATATGGCGGTACAAAAAAGAAGTCAAACATAATGACACTAAAACTCGCGGCATATACAGCTGGCCCCATTCCCCAGTACACGGCACTAACCAGTACGGGAAACAGGTATACAAGCGCTACATTCACCAGATCACCACTCATGCCGATGGCATGAAGCAGTAAAGTTAGCAGCGTCACCCCAAGGGTCACCCATACATATGCCGGAACCCGTTTCCCATGGGATGCCCGCGTTTCTTTTTTTATTCGTTCAGACAAAATCATTCACATCCCGCTCAGTTCATAATCATAATCTGCAACGATCAATACATCCAGATGCCGCGACAAGCGTACAAGTCGGTTGACCACTGAGCCCGAGCCGCGGTAACCATTCAGCCACCACACCCGTCTTGCCTGCCCGACCACAAGCTGGGTTGCTCGCGCCTCCGATGCTTTTCTTGCCAATATCCCAGGTACATCGCGCAGCCTTGGACTGTGATGAATATGAAATTGACCGCCAAGCCGAATCGTCAGCTGTTCCAAGGCTTCCAGATGGCACTTCACTTCGTCACTCATGGACTCACCGATGTGGATATGGTGTACATGCCAGATGGCTTTGAGACGATAAGCCATGCGGAACCCGCGCCGGATCAGCCGCTCGGCATGACGATCACTGCTTACACATACAAAGACCGCTTCCTGTCTGCGCCAAGGTCCTCGAAGTGCAATTTTGGCCTGCTGTGTTTCAAGCCGTTCATCGACATCGTCCGCCAGTTCGCGCAGGGCAAGTTCACGCAAGGCAATCAGATTACCAATTTTGAAGAAATTCGCAAGGGCTTGCTCGACCTTGGCAGTTGCATAGATTTTACCCTCCCTCATGCGCTGCCGCAAGGCCTGGGGTGCCACATCAATCAGCTGCACCTCATCCGCCATCTGAATGATCCGATCGGGCACGGTCTCGCGGACACGAACACCGGTAATATGTTCAACGGCATCATTCAAACTTTCGAGATGCTGTACATTCATTGTGGTAATCACCGAGATGCCTGCATTCAGCAGGAGCAGGACATCTTCATAACGCTTTTGCCGAACACTTCCGGGCACATTCGTATGCGCCAGTTCATCCACAAGCACCACTTCCGGACAAAGATGCAGAATGGCCTCCGTGTCCATTTCTTCCAGACGAGCCTCCTGATACACTCGCTGTGCGCGAGGGATCACAGATAGGTGACCCATCTGCTCCACGGTTTCCGCCCGCCCATGAGTCTCCAGCAAGCCGATCTGTACATCGATGCCCTTACGGAGCAAATCATTGCCTTCCCGCAGCATCATGTAGGTTTTGCCTACACCTGGTGCGGCTCCGATATATATTTTGAATGTGCCGCGCTGAATCTGACCTATCTGTTCCTTCATTTCCTGCTCGCTTAGTCTGCGGTATGTCAGCGACTCCACATCGTTAACTTTTGCTGGAACCACACGTTCACCCTCCCGAGCTGCTCGATCAGCAACAAGAAACAGGTCGACACCACGTAATCTGCGTAGCAGCGAGTTCACAACGGACCCTTGCGACAATTCCTGCCAGCGCGTACGCCGGGAGTGTCCCATCACAATCCGGGTAATCTGGTGCTCCATGGCGTAACGCGCCAGCGTAGACGGGATGTTGCGACGGTGCAATATAGACAACTCTTCCATATGGCCGCCAAACTTCTCTACCAACTTGATCATATTGCGCCGAAATACGGTTGCCTCCTTGGTTAATGGCTGCTTCATATTCCGAAAAACCACGGCGCACAAATCACCATTCAGCCGTTTGGCTATCTGTTGTCCACGCCTAATATAGATCGAGCCGTTCCAATGATATTGCGTGGACACCAGAATCCGTTCCATGATGCCTGTTGTGACGGTAATTCCCATCTCCTCCCGATGCTCACGCAGGGATTCATTCACCCCTTCTGCAACCAATCTCAGGGCCAGTTCGCGCAAAATACCCAGATTACCTTGACGAAATACAGCTTCTCCCTCATGCCCCTTTAGATGACCTTCTGCCAGACGGCTCAGTATGGTTTCTGGTGTGACGTCAATCAGCTTGACTTCATCCGCAAGTTCCAGTGTATCCGCAGGTACCGTATGTTCTGCTGCGATACCGGTGAGCTGCCGGGCCAGTTCGGTATACCCTTCTAGCTCATACACATTCACCGTTGTCATGACACTGATATTGTTTCGGAGCAAAAACTGAATGTCCTCCAGACGGGTAGCATAGCGAGCGCCTTCTCTATTGCGATGTGCCAAACCATCCACCAGCACAACCTCCGGATTACGCGCCAATAGTGCATCCAGGTTCAGATCTTTCATCTCTACATCATCACTCTGGCGTAACCAGTGAATACTTGGAATCCGTTCGAGTGCGCCAAGCTGTTCCACCGTTTCCGGTCTGCGCATTGTGGAGACGGCGCAGATGACCACATCAATGCCCTGTTGGCGCAACGTGTTCCCTTCCCGCAACATGTGATACGTTTTGCCTGATCCGCTGACTGGGCCGATGTAGATTTTGAGGGTACCCTGCTGCAGCTTCGTAATCATCCTCAACATTTCTTCCGGTGACTTGCGCTTAAAGCTGTCTTCCATCCGTCCTCTCCCCCTTTCTTGTTAATGTGAAGACAAAAATGGAGAAAGCCCCTCCCGATATATCGTGAGCAGGCTAATATGTTCGTTCGTTACTTCAGTTCTGCTGTCAGCGCCAGATTCAGAGCCGTTACATTCACACGCGGTTCCCCGAATATACCCATCTGACGACCTTCCGTATGCTCATCTACAAGTTGCACAAGCTGCTGTTCACTAAGCCCCGTAGCTTCGCTAATTCGTGGGATCTGTGCCTCAGCGGCTTCGGGAGAGAGATCTGGGTCAAGTCCAGAGCCTGAACCCGTCACGAGATCAGCAGGGATCTGCTTCAATCCCGGGTTTTCCTGCTGGAGCTGAGCCATCTTTTCCTTCATCTCGCCGATATATTCCTCCGAAGCTACAGCTCGATTTGAACCGGCTGAAGCCGTTGGGTCATAACCGGCACTCGATGCTCGGGGCTGGAACAGCCCCGGCGATTGGATTTCCTGCGCAAGCAGGGACGAGCCGATGATTTTCTCATCTTGCGTAATCAGACTGCCATTCGCCTGCGCAGGAAAGAGAAGTTGGGCTATGCCAGTCGTTACAAGCGGGTAGATTAGGCCGCATATCAGCATCAGCACGACGGATAACCGCACGGCGGGCAAAAACATGTTCATACAGATCACTTCCTGAATTCATTAGGATAAAAGGACAATATTGATAACGTTGTTAGCTCGTTAAAGAATCCCCGACAAAACCATGTCAATCAGCTTAATACCGATAAAAGGTACAATCACACCACCTACGCCATAGATGAACACATTACGACCAAGCAGCCGTTCGGCTGACATCGCCCGGTACTTAACCCCTTTCATCGCGATGGGAATAAGCAGTGGAATAATAATGGCGTTGAAGATCAGCGCCGACAGGATTGCGGACTGCGGCGAAGCCAGATTCATAATATTCAGCGCCTGAAGCTGCGGCATGGCGAGAATAAACATGGCTGGAATGATGGCAAAATATTTCGCGATATCATTGGATATCGAAAAGGTTGTAAGTGCGCCGCGTGTAATCAGCAGCTGCTTGCCAATGGAGACGACCGACAATAGCTTGGTCGGGTCAGAGTCCAAATCAATCATGTTGGCCGCTTCCTTGGCCGCCATGGTGCCCGAATTCATCGCCAGGCCCACATCGGCCTGCGCCAGAGCAGGAGCATCGTTGGTACCGTCGCCCGTCATAGCGACGAGCTTGCCCTCCTGCTGCTCTTTTTTGATTGCCGCAATCTTGTCCTCGGGCTTCGCTTCGGCAATAAAATCATCCACGCCCGCTTCCAGCGCTATGGTCGCTGCGGTCAGCGGATTGTCGCCTGTACACATAATGGTCTTGATGCCCATGGCGCGCATCTCGGCGAACTTCTCTTTCAGCCCTGGCTTCACAGTGTCTTTCAGATAGATCACACCGTAGATTCGCTCATCGATGGCAACAGCAAGCGGCGTGCCTCCAGCCTTCGCAATTCGATTTGCAATCTCATCCAGATCTCCCGGTATACGTCCTCCTTCGGAAGCAATATATCGTTTGATCGCATCTACCGCACCTTTGCGAATCTTCATTCCGCTGATGAAATTTAGACCGGACATCCGGGTCTCTGCCGTGAACTCCACAATTTCCGCATTGGCATACTCCGTCTCAGCCCAGCTCTGGCCTTGTTTACCTGCCAGTTCCACAACAGAACGTCCTTCCGGGGTCTCATCTCGCACAGAAGCCTGTAAAGCAGCCCGCGTCATCTCTGATGAAGTAATGCCATGAACCGGAATGAATTCAGACGCCATACGGTTTCCGTATGTGATCGTCCCCGTTTTGTCCAGAATCAACGTATCGATATCCCCGGCTGCTTCCACCGCTTTACCCGACATGGCGAGCACATTGAACTGCGTAACCCGATCCATTCCGGCAATACCAATGGCGGACAGTAATCCACCAATGGTGGTTGGGATCAGGCAGACAAGCAGTGCGATCAGTGTCGCCAGATCCAGTCGAATACCCAGGTAATTGGCCATCGGGACCATTGTCAGAATGACGATCAGAAAGATCAGAGTTAATACGGCAAGCAGGGTTGTCAGCGCGATTTCATTAGGTGTTTTCTGGCGCTGTGCACCCTCAACCAGAGAGATCATCCGGTCAAGGAATGACTCACCCGGATCGGTCTGAACACGCATGACGATGTAATCGGACACAACGCGTGTACCTCCGGTAACCGAAGAGAAATCGCCTCCTGCTTCCTTGATGACTGGGGCAGATTCTCCCGTAATGGCCGATTCATCAATAGAGGCCAAGCCTTCTATAATCTCACCGTCCGTCGGGATCAGTTCACCAACTTCCACACGGACCATATCGCCTTTTTTCAACTGGGTCGAAGACACTTGCCGGATGGTTCCATCCTTCTGCACCAGATTGGCCATGGTGTCCGACTTCGTCTTGCGTAACGTATCCGCCTGCGCCTTGCCTCTACCTTCTGCAAGTGCCTCCGCGAAGTTAGCGAACAGCAGCGTGAACAACAGAATGAAAAACACGGCAATGTTGTACCCGCGCCCAGCCTCCGATGCGGTGAAGAGATCTGGATTGATGCTCAATAAGAGCGTAATGAATGTGCCAATCTCGACAATAAACATGACCGGATTTTTGATCATGACCACCGGATTTAACTTTTTGAACGCATCCAGTGAAGCCTGAAGTATCATCTCCTTGCTTAACGACCGTTTTGATCCGGGATCACGTTGAATATTACCGCGGTTGTTATCCGGCTCATTGCCTTTCGTTCTAAACATTTCTGTATCCATGTGTTGCATCGTCTGCTCCTTCTTTCGTTCGACTGCATTCATCGTGCACTGCCACCTCCATACGTTACGTCCTTGTGCTGATCCATCTGTCGTCTCCCTGTCATATCCCTCATTGAATCATCGCCAAGTGTTCTGCGATCGGTCCAAGGGCAAGCGACGGGAAGAATGTGAGTGCGCCGACAACAACGATCATCATGACCAGAATGCCAGCAAAGAGAGGTGTGTGGGTCCGCAAGGTGCCTGTGGTTACCGGTACAACCCGTTTCGTAGCGAGTGAACCCGCAATAGCCAGCATGGCGATCATCGAAACGTATCTTCCCAGCAGCATAACGATACCAATCGCGATGTTGTAAAAGTCTGTATTCGCATTCAGTCCGGCAAAGGCCGATCCGTTATTGGCTGCACCCGAGGCAAAAGCATAGAGAACCTCGGTCAGGCCATGCATGCCCCCGTTCGAGATGGACGCAACGGCTTCGGGCCGCATAAGCGCGAGTGCCGTTGGCGCCAGAATAATCAAAGGATGAATGAGCAAGGCGATGGATGCGAGCTTCACTTCTTTGCCCTCGATTTTTTTGCCCAGGAACTCAGGTGTTCGTCCCACCATCAATCCACAGATAAACACAGCCAGAATCACATACAACAGTCCGTTGATCAGCCCTACCCCTTTGCCCCCAAACACGTTATTGAGCATCATCTGAGCCAGTGATACCATGCCTCCAAGTGGAGTGAGCGACTCGTGCATATTGTTGACCGAACCTGTAGTAGCCGCTGTCGTGACTGCCGTGAATAAAGCCGATTCAGGTATGCCGAACCTGACCTCTTTCCCCTCCATATTGCCCTGAAGACCCGCCGCATCCAGCGCAGGTACACCGCGATATTCGAAGACAAATACGGTGGTCAACATCACCAGGAAAAGAAAACTCATCGCTGCGAACAAGGCCCAACCCTGCTTCCGGTTATTGACCATCAAGCCGAAGGCGTATACCAGTGCAGTCGGTAACAGCATCATGCAGACGATATGCACCAGATTGCTCAGGGCCGTCGGATTCTCGAATGGATGTGCAGCATTGGTTCCAAACCAGCCACCACCGTTGGTGCCAATGTGTTTGATCGACTCCAGTGAGGCGACCAGTCCACGTGAGATCGTCTGCTGCGCGCCTTCCAGCGTGGTTGCGTTCACCGCTCCCGCGAGTGTCTGAGGCACACCCTGGAACACGAGGAACAATGCTACAATAAAGCTCAGCGGTAAAAAAATTCTCGTAATCGACCGTACAAGGTCGACATAAAAATTCCCCAGTTCATCCCGGCGGCCTACCAGACCACGAATGAATGCAATGGCTACTGCGAATCCCGTCGCTGCGGACGTAAACATCGGGAACGTCACGGCCAGCATCTGTGACAGATACGACAGGGCATTCTCGCCCGTATACGACTGCCAGTTCGTGTTGGTCATAAAAGATACGGCTGTATTAAATGCCTGCGCCGCTGGCATATTACCGATGCCATCCGGATTGAGCGGTAAATATTTTTGCAGTCGCAGCACCAGAAACATCAATACCAACATTACAAAATTCGAGAGGAGAACCGCCGTGAGGTACTTTTTCCACCCCATGGACTCATTCTCGCGTACGCCCATCACTCGATAGAGCAGTCGCTCCGGTCCACCAAAAATCCGATCCAGCCCCGTTCGCTGTCCATCGAACACGTTCACTACATATTTCCCCACCGGCTTCACCAGCAGCAGGATGATCAGTAGCGTCACCGCTACTTGCACTACACCGATACCCATATCCGCATATCCTCCCTATTCGACGTTCCCTTGTTCCGCATTACGTACATCGTCAGCATTAGAATTTCTCCGGCTTCACCAGCACATAACCGAGATAAATCACCAGTGCAAGCACAATCATGCCAATGACGATCATCTGACTTCCCCCTCTCTACCCTCAAGCCTTCTCGCAAAATTTCACAAATCCCCAAAACACCGCAAACAGCAGCACAACCAATCCAATCATCGTGGCATCATTCACCATGCGCCTTTCCTCCCTCTCTCTACCGTTCTCTGCACCTGCTACATGTAAAATCGTAATACGAAACGCTGTAAAAAAGGGGTAAAGAAATGCCTCCATGGGTGTAAAAAAAGCGTAAAAAAGACCCGCTCTCCTCAGCTAAAGGCTGAAAAGAACGGGTCTATCAAGGTGTGTTATTCATCCAAACGGATTCTGTGCCCACTGCAATAATCTCTTTTTCGTGATTTTGCCATGGGAGGTATGATTGACGACTTTTCCCTGATCGAGAAGAAGTACCTGTGGTGACTCATGGTGAACCTCTGTCTCTTCCGCAATATGGCGGGACAACGAACGATTTTCAATCACTTTGACGATGCGGTAATCCATGAATTGTTTGGGATCTGATGCATGGGTGCCCACAAACGCCATAAACTCTCTGTACGCTCTAGCACTCGTCGGACACGTCGTGCTGTGCTTCAAAATAAGCACCGGATGATCCTGCGAACGGTGAAGCGCCTCTTCCCAGTCACCAGGTTTGTGCAATTCACGGACATGTTCGCTGAGCATATGTTCTGAGTCTGACCCGGCACGTTTGCTAACCACCGAACCAAGCACAATGCCAAGCGCCAAGCCAAAAGCAATCCCGAGTCCAAGCTGCTGCGTAGCCGTACCAATGCTGACTCCCATAGCCGTTCCTATAGCAAGCCATACGGCTTGATGATTTACTTTTTTCTTCATGCAGATCTTCCCTTCTTAAACTATGTATATCAAGGCTATATCTTCTCATCCTTTATTCTGATCAAATTATAGCATAGGCCTCTGTGAGCAGGCTTTGATAATCTTCATCTCCGAGTACAGATTTCAGCGTTTCGATTTATGCAAAATGCTCATTTGTGATACACTGGTTGTAATTTGGAAACGATGAACATGAAGAATGGATTGGAAGGGCGGAAATTCCATATGACATACGCGTTTATGATTGAACCGCAGGATTTTATTGCGCTGGATAACGAAGACGAGTTAATTGAGAAATGTCAGGAGTGGGGCCTGCTTTCGGGTAAAGCAACCAAACTCAAAATGTTCTATTATAAAGGAAACGGATTGAACATGCCCTGCACCATCATTGGATATGTCGATCACATGGCAGCCGTTATTCAATTGGATAATGGACAAAAGCATTGTATTCACCCGTCGTATCTGAAGGAAATGCAAGCGTCCAGTTACAGCGCCAGAAGCATAAGTAATGCCGGGTCAGATCGAAGCACAGAATCGACAACTTCGGATACAGTCACACCAGTCGCTGCTGATGTTGCGCCAACTCCAGATGCCTTGGTTAACCTGGATGAAATTCCGCCGGATCTGGATGATTCGGACGACACGGACACAGATGAATTCTCCTCGGGGATGAAGGGTGATCCGGATGGGCTAGTAGAAGAGTATGTTGGACCTCAAAGCGGGGCAGCCAGTGAAGCCAAACCTAAAGCCAAAACAGCGAGCAAAGCCAAAACCGTCAAGATTGATCTGCCTGAAGGCAAAGTGAAGATGAGTGCCGTGGTCAAAGAATTCACCACCGTACCGAATCATTTCTCTGACAATGATGATGAAGTCATCATCTACGAAGCAGTTACCATAACGGAGCCAGACGTCATCGATGTTGGGGAAGCCTGGTCCAGCCACAGTGCTACGGTTAAGAAACAGGAACTCGAAGTGGGAGACGTTATCACGTTTGAAGCGAAAATCATCAAGAAGAAGCTGACACGTAACCCGGTTCCTTATAAAATCAACAACCCTTCCAAGATTCAGAAGGAAGGCTAATCAAGTGAGATTAATCACGAATCATTACAAAAATTAGCACAAAAAACCTCCACAACTGCTCAAAGCAGATCGCGGAGGTTTTTGCCATTTGAAGGCTATATTAGCAAAGAGTACACTCTTAAGCTTGTCCCGGCGTAGCACTAATCTGAAACTGTACACCAAATTTATCGACAACCGAGCCGTAGGCTGGACTCCAGAATGTCTCTTGTATCGGCATTTTCACTTCGCCGCCGTCTTGCAGTTGGTTGAAAATTGCTTTGGCTTCATCCGCCGTATCCGTGTTCACCGTAACCGTAACATGATTACCTACAGTGTACGGCATGCCTGGAAATGTGTCGGACAACATTAATACCGAGCTGCCAATTTGCAATGAAGCATGCATAATACGGTCTTTCGCTTCGGGCGGGATGGGGTGATTCGGATCCGATGGACCGTCACCAAATGTTTGAAGCGCGAGCACTTCCGCTCCAAATGCCTTTTGATAAAAATCTACCGATTCACGTCCATTACCGTCTGTTACCAGATACACATTCAAGCTGATCGACATGCGTTCTTCATCTCCTTGGGCTCTTGTAATTATACGATTCACGCCACTTGCGACATGAGTATATATGAACAGGTTGTCCTTTGACAAGCGTATATTTCTGCACTCATCTCTGCGGACCTTTACATGATTAGGGTTACCAACATATTCTGAATCCATCCCTCTCTCCACTACTGCTTGCGCTTGCGCATATAGTAGAGAAACGTGATCAGAACACCCGGAACCAGTGCTGCAAAACTGGCATAGATCAGACACCATTTCAACAGTGTACATATCGGAGTGAGTTCAGCAAGCACAGGCGTACGTTCAGGATAACGAGACATGATCAGGGACGCACCTATATTTTCGAGCATATCCATAGCCCAACCTAAGACTGGAACCAGATTCACCCAGCGCCAGCGACTCTTTACCGGAAGCACGCGATAGAGTACGGATAACAGAACAACCAATAACAACAGATAGGCCAAGGGCCATATGAGGTCAAATGTGAATCGTGCCTGAATATAGGCGCTCCGTCCTGCTTCACCATACTGCTCAGCCATCTGATAAAGATCATTCGCCGTGTACAGAAAAGAGGAGTCCGGGGACTGCCCGCCACCTGTGGCCTCCTCCGACTTTGCCGCCTGCCAGGGCAGAATAAATGCAATGAAACAGGCAAATACAACAACCGCAGCTATAACCCATTTCCAATTGACCCGCTGATAGAACCAATCCGACGCTTTATTCAGCACGTTCTGTCCCCTTTCCGATAAAAAAAAGACCACTCTCCCGAATCCTGTCGGTAAAATGGTTGTGTTCAATCCTATGAAGTTATCGAGCTTGAACGATGTTATCTATTTCACTTTTCAATAAGAGGTATCGGTGAACACTTCTCATGATCGGGACCTTCGTTAGTTTGTTCTTGTCCACGTACAGTTTCATCTGGTCTTTGGTCAAGCCGAGCAAACTTCCAGCTTCCGATACCGTCAATACTACCTCGGGGTTCGTAGCATTAAACGTCTTCTTTACTTTCTGATTCCAGTCCTCGAATACCTGCATAGATCAGCGACCTCTCCTATCCATAGCCAGTTATTATCAGGCTGAATATATCCATTATACCACACTTGTGATGCTCGTAACTTAATCCTTGCGCAGAACCATATTCTGATAGGCTTAATCACTTGTTGTAGCATGACAAAAAGAGCCACTTTTGAACGTGGCCCTTGATTATATCTCTATAGTGTTCTTACGCCTCTTTCCAGAAGCGGCGCAGGTTGTCCATGGCGATTTTGGATGCGGATTTGCATTCCTCCATGCCTTCGAACTCCACCGTAATGTTGCCATCATAGCCGGAGTCTTTGATCAGCTTTACAATTTTACGAATTGGAATGTCCCCTTGTCCAACGATGGCCCCTCGCAGGAAGTTACCGTAGGCTGTCGTGAACCATTCACCCTCACCCGGATGCTCATCATAAGGACGGAAGTAGAAATCTTTGAAGTGGACCAGAGAAGCGTACGGCAGATTTTTCATGACGCCAATGATCGGGTTCTCATCCACGCACATGAAATTGCCAATATCGAGTGTTGTTTTGAAATTCGGACGATCTACAGCATGCAGCACACGCTGCACTCGATCACTCGCCTGCACGCTGAAGCCGTGGTTCTCAATGGTTGTAGTAATACCAAACTGCGCAGCATAGTCCGCAATGATCTGGCTTCCCCGCACCATCAGCGGCAGATGTTCCTCGAACCAGGCAATGGTCATTTTCTCCTTCGGCAGGGTAAACGCCGTGACGTCATGACGCAGATGTTTTACACCCATTCGGTATACGACATCCACATGCCTTTTGACCCGAGCCATCTCTTCTGCAAACGCCTCTTCCGTCTCCTGCACGAAATTCGCTGGCATCGAGTAATTGGACAGTTCAATACCCGCAGATGCTGCCCGTTCTCGAATTGCATCCGCCAGATCGTGATTATCCTCCACGGTATAACCGTAAGGCACCATCTCCATATGCTCGCCGCCGTTCGCCGCAATCCAGTCGATCACATCCAGCACCGTCATCTCACCCGAATTCAGATCGTTCAACAAACTATACGTGCTCAGGCCCACTTTCATCTGCTCAGCTCCCTATCGATATTGTTGGATAAATTGAACCGCCTTGCGTATGTCCTGCTCCGGCTGATGCCCTACCTCGCGTTCAATCGTCAGATAACCGGTGTAACCAATCTCCTGAAGCGCTGCAAAGTATCCGTCAAAATCAACGCCACCCTCGCCCAGCGGCACCTCGCGGAAGAATGTTCCGGAAGAGACCATCTCGGCAATCTTATCGTGATCCATAGGGGCATAACCGACCGCTCCGTATACGTCTCGTGGGTCAACTTCCTTCAGCCGCACACCATCCTTCACATGGGTATGTACGATGTAATCCTTGAGCAGATGAACGCCCCGCGCCGGATCATCTCCGGTCACCATCACCATATTCGCCGGGTCAAAATTCACCGATACTCCGTTGGTCGACAACGTATCCAGGAATCTTTTCAAATCAGCAGCCGTTTCCGGCCCTGTCTCAATGGCAAAGTATGCGCCAACACTCTTGGCGTATTGGCCTAGTTCCTCACAAGCAGCATGCAGCGTGGCATAAACTTCCGATGAAGGGTCATGTGGAACAATACCGATATGTGTTGTGACGATGTTGGTGCCCAGATCGAGGGCCAGATCCACGATCCGCTTCGACTTCTCCACTTTCCACGGATTATCTTCCTTGACCTGAAACCCATGTCCGCCCAAATCGCCAACCAATGCTGAAATTTCGAGACCTAGAGAATCAATGTAACTCTTTAGCTCCTTGCGCGCCGCAGGCGACAAATTTTCAGGGTCCATCTCTCCCTTGACGGCATAGATCTGCACACCTTCTGCACCTACGTCTTTGGCCTTGTTCAACCCTTCCCGTACACCTACGCCAAAGCTATCCACGATGACACCGATCTTATTCGTTAATTTCATGTCATACCTCCTGAAGATTACGTATTTGGATTCACTGGAACAAGTTTCACCGACTTAATCTCATACGGTTTGAATGTCAGTTCGAATGCTCCGTTCGGACAAACCAACGGATGGATCTCATCCTCTAACAGATTAATGATGGATGCCTTGATTTCCTTCTCAGCCCACTGAACCTGCACCGTTTCCCGACCTCCTGATGATTCGTAGAAACGCAGCACCGTTCCCGAGCCGTCTTCCGCAGGCTTGATTGCATCCAAAATGACATGCTCACTTTGGAACTGAACCCAAGCATGTTCAGCTGGCAAGTGACCGGAAGACTGACTCGCTGCAACAACCTCCACCGGATGATTAAGCTCCATCGCCCGGCGAACGACGGCGGCTTGTCGCCAATCGCCCTGGTGGGGCAGGATCGAATACGCGAATTCATGATCGCCCTGATCGGCATGTTCATCCGGCCATTTCGGGGCACGAAGCAGAGACAGGCGGATCGTTCGATCCTTAATGTCATACCCGTACTTGCAATCATTCAGCAAGCTCACACCGCTGTTTCCCTCCGAGATATCCGCCCAGCGATGTCCACAGACCTCGAACTGCGCCTGCTCCCAACTGGTATTGTTATGGGTTGGACGCTCCAACGCTCCAAACGGGATTTCATAGGCTGCTTTGGCTGCCACCAGATCCACCGGAAATGCCACCTTGAGTAGCTTATGGCTCTCATTCCAGTTCACTTTCGTATGGAAATCAACACGCCGCTGGTGACGATGTAAAATGATATCCTGACTGATCTCCGATTGATTCAGCTTCCAGACAAAACGCAGTACATCTCGCGTAGCCCCGCGCTGTACAACCTCTCTGGAGATCAACTGCACCGCACCTGCTCGCTGGGATTCAAATCGTGGATCGATATCCCATGCATCCCAGTACGTCGGTTTGTCGTGGAAAAACTGCCACTCATTCGCCCGATCACCGGGCTTCAGCCAGTCGCGTCCTACCGTTTTGTCATACCATCGGGTGATCTCTCCCACGTCATTGAACTCAAGGGTATAGAATTCGGTTTCCCATGTGGAAGGGAAGCGTTCTTCTCCCCTTACTGGAAGGATAACATCCGATGCCTCGCGCAGCCATATGGTTGTATACCCAAAAGCAGGAATCGATGGAACATGCACGAGCAGCGTATACTGGTCTTCCTTTTGTTCAAGATCACAGGCCAGACGGTTCCCTTCACGATCAAATGCAGCCACCCCGGCGAGGTTGGCATCCCTTGTAATGGTGATATTCTCTCCACGCTCCCAGCCAAGGCTGTTGAATATAATGTAGGGTAGACCATCGACTTCATCTGTTGCAATGTTCTCCGCAAGGGTATCCAGCGTTTCCCGCAGTGCGGATGTACCTAATGCAAATACCTTCGTGTACTCCTCGGTGGACGTTACGTATACTTCAGGAATCGACGTTCCCGGAATAATGTCATGGAATTGGTTGAGCATGATCAGCTTCCAGCCTTCATCCAGATCATTCTTCGTGTGTGCAGACCAAGCTCCGGCAAATTGCCCCCAGATCTCCGCTTCCCGATACAGTACCTCTGCCTTTCGATTGCTACGTTTGTTCCTCGCATGAGTCGTGTAGGTTCCGCGATGCAGCTCCAGGTACAAGTCCCCGTGCCATTTCGGCAACGTCGGATGATTTAATGATATGTCTTCAAAAAAAGCACCAGCCGTGCTGAATTTGCTGATCGGCTGTCCGACCATCAAATGGGATCGCTCCGCAAACTCCACCATCTCATTCGTCACGCCGCCACCACCATCGCCATGTCCATAAAGCAACATCTGCTCAGGATGCACATCCTTCTGTTTATACGATTGCCAGTGTTCATCCACATCTTTGGGACGCGTATGCTCATTCACGCCATGATTCAGATACGCCAGCACGGAAGTGCCATCAATGCCTACCCAGTCGAAGAGGTCATAAGGAAACGCATTGGTATCATTCCAATTCAGCTTGGTGGTCATAAAATAAGGAATATCCGCGAGCTTCAGCATCTGCGGCAAGGAAGCACAGTAGCCAAAGGTATCCGGCAGCCACTCGATGTTGGAGCGCTTGCCAAATTCCGCCTGGTAGAAGTTCTGTCCATACAGAATCTGCCGAACTAACGACTCGCCACTCGGAATATTCAGATCCGGCTCGACCCACATGCCTCCAACCAACTCCCAGCGGCCTTCGGCAATACGGGCTTTAACTCGCTCGTACAACTCCGGATAATGATCCTTCACGAAGGCATACAACTGCGGCTGGCTCTGGGAATACACAAAATCCGGGTATGTGTCCATCAACGTACACATGGTCGAGAACGTGCGACTGGACTTGCGAACCGTCTCACGTACAGGCCACAGCCAGGCAATATCAATATGGGATTGTCCAACCAGATGCATGAAGCCACTTCGATACTCCTCCGGGTCTTCCTGCTGTACCGACTGTACTAATCCATGTTCAAAGTTCTGTATCCAGGCTGCATCACTCCAGCGGTTCGGGTCATTGTACATGTCATCCATCACCTGATGAATGGCTTGAACAAGTGCCATCCGCTTGGGCTCCTTCTCGTTATATGCCCGGAGCGACTCGGCGAGTACCGTAACGCTGTACATCAGGCTCTGCAGTGGCTGATTAACATGAACCAACGCTGCCCGAATGCCCTGAATAGGCGGCTGAATAACAGCTTGTCGGTTGAGTGGATCATGCGGCTCTGGAATCGGATCGTAGAGTTCAATCTCCAACTGCGGTGTATTTCCTACCCGACTTCTCGGAAGGGGTACGAACCCGTGATTCCGATCCAGTCCATGATAAGGTAAGCCATTCACCTTCAGCAGCCCTTCTCCTCCAGCCTCGAAGATTAGCCCAACAGCTTGATCTTGCCATTCCGCCGGAATCTCCACACGATTACTCAGAAAATACGTCGTGCCGTGTACGCTGTTCAGCGGATTCAAGCTTTGCATGGCCTTGTCTGCCTGCTCATCTTCATTTTCATATCCCTGCTCGTACTCGTATTCCCCTGGCCGAATGTATCTGGCCCTCTGCATCTCCCATGCCGGAAGCTCGATCGTATCCAGCCATTGCCGCTGCTTCAGATCTTCGATGAATCGCTGAATTCGAATCATACCTCCACCCCCACCTTCTGGATCTGCAGACTGCAAGCAGTCCATTCTATGGAACTACGGCCAACCATGAGCCTGAATTCACCCGGTTCTACGACAGACTGGAGACGAGAGTCGATCAGTGCGAGATGTTCTTTTTGCACAGGGAACGTAACGGTCTGAGTCTGTCCTGGCTCTAGATGGATTTTACGAAAACCTTTCAGAGACATTTCAGCCCGCGTAACCGAAGCCGACACATCCGTGATGTACAACTGCACAACCTCGCTTCCCGATACCGCTCCGGTATTCGTGACTTCAACCATCACCTGTGCTTCATCGTCCGGGCCGATCACATCCGGTATAACCCTTACATTCTCGTATTTGAATTCGGTATAGCTCAGTCCATGTCCGAACGGATACTGCGGCGCAAGATCCATCTCCAGATACCGCTTGCCACGAGTACGCTTGGCATGATAGTAGACCGGAAGTTGCCCAACATGCTTGGGGATGGAGACGGTAAGGCGGCCAGATGGATTGACATCACCGAACAGAATATCTGCGATGGCGTTACCACCTTCCTGGCCGGGGTACCACGCTTCCACAATGGCATGGACATGCTCATCAATCCAAGGTTCAGCAATGGGGCGGCCGTTAATATACACCACGATAACGGGTTTTCCCAACTTATGTACCTCCTGCACCAGCTCCAATTGAACACCCATGAGATTCAGGGAAGCCCGGTCAATGCCCTCGCCGCACTCCATATCATTCCATGGATCATCGGTCACCACTGAAGCACCTGTCCGTAAATCTATGGTACCTTCACCAAAATCGCGAGCGCTGGAACCACCCATCACCATCACGATGACATCCGCCTGTTCCGCACAGGCGAGCGCTTGCGCAAAGCCCTCTCTGGAATCGCCTTTAATCCGGCAACCGGGTGCGTACAACACCTGACCCGAATCCGCGCCAAGCTTGCGCGTAATGCCATCCAGTACGGTAACGATCTGTTCTCTCGGCTGTGGCGAGGTATAGTCCCCGAGCTGGTTATAGATATGGTTCGCGTTCGGACCAATGACGGCCAGCTTCGTACCTGTTTTGCCGAGTGGAAGAGTATTCCCCTCATTTTTCAGTAAAATAATCCCCTCTTGCGCGACTTCTCTCGCCAGCTGAGTATGGTCTTCACATCCGATAACCCGCTCTGCAAAGTCAGGATCTACGAAAGGCTGTTCGAATAACCCAAGTCTGAATTTCATCTCCAACACCCGCCTCACAGCCAAGTCCAGATCCTTCTCTTCGATCAATCCCTGCTCCAGCGCCTGACCGAGATGTTTGCGATACATGTACCCAGACATCTCCATGTCTACTCCTGCCTGAAGGGACTGTGCTACGGCCTGCTCCCCGTTCTCGGCGGTGTTATGTCCATGGACCAGCATCTGAATGGCGCCAAAATCAGTAATGACGAATCCATCAAATCCCCACTGCTCGCGCAGAAGGTCATTCAGCAGATACGTACTGGACGTGCACGGCACGCCATCAATCTCGTTATAAGCGGTCATCACGGAACAAGCCCCGGCTTCCACTGCTTTTTTGAACGGCAACAGATCTATTTCATGCAATTCACGTAATCCCATGTGCACAGGTGCTGCATTCCGCCCACCCTCCGAGCTGCCATAAGCCGCAAAATGCTTGAGTGTCGCAACAATCGTCCGGTTGGAATCTAGGTGATCACCCTGTAGTCCCTTCATCGCTTCTACTGCAAATTCACCGATTAAATATGGATCTTCGGCAAAACATTCCTCTGTCCGTCCCCATCTCGGGTCACGTACGACATCAAGCACCGGGGAATACGTTGCCGCTCCCCCCTGACTCCGGGTTTCCACTGCGATAGCTTCGCACATCTTGCGGTATAACTCCATATTCCATGTGCTGCCCACCGTTAACGGTACCGGAAATACTGTCGCTCCAATCGCCATATGCCCGTGGGAACACTCTTCTCCGAACAAAATGGGAATGCCCAGCCGGGAATTCTCCATGGCATACTGCTGAATGACATTCGTAGCAACGGCTCCCTGCCGTGGGGTCAGCCCCGTTTCCAGCGTCACTTCGGTCCATGGATCGGCCCGAAGCACACCGTACAGAGAACCAACACCGCCCTGTTCCATGTCCGCTTTGAACTCTTCCGTCACCTCTACTGTACCATCAGCTAATTTGTCATACGTCTTCCATCCCATAGGCTGAATGAGTTGTCCAATCTTCTCTGCCGTTGTCATCCGTCCGATCAGATCCTGAACTCGTTCGTGAATGGGAAGCGAAGCATCTTTATAGTCCATATGCACATTCTCCTTATGCGTTCGGAATTAGTTAGGCGCGTGCACTTACATCACATGGCTTTTCGGTAGTCACTTGGTGCCACACCCACCACGTTCTTGAAAGCCCGGTTGAAGGAATTATAGTTCGTGTATCCCACTTCCTCACTGATCTCCTGAATAGCTTTATCCGTCTCCTGCATGAGCAGCTTGGCTTTTTCGATGCGATGACTAATGAGCAGATCCACAAACTTCTCCCCAATCTCATCCTTGAAAAGCTTGCTCAGATACTTCGGATTAATATCGAATAGATCACTAAGGTAGTTCAGTGACAGATCGGGATTGTTGTAATGCTCTTCGATGTATTTGCGAATCTCCAAAATATGTGATCTGTGTTTTCGGGAACAATGCAGCGTCTGCATCTGCAACGCCAGTTCCCTGAACCCTTCCCAGCACAGCTCACGCAGATCGTCTAACGTTTCCCAGCCCTCAAGCCTTGGCAGAAGTGGGGTGAATATAGCTGCCCAAGACTCCTGATACTCCCGTGGAAGTTCGGCGAATTCCCGATTGTAATGTTGAAATAACAATTGGATCGTATTCATAATCTCCTGACGGGACAGAACGGACTCACTGATTTGATCAAACAGTCTTTCAAAATGCTTTTCCCAAACATCGTCCGATAAACGCATCGCCTGTACCAGCAGCGAGATGGTTTTCAGGAACTCATATACATCATTGGTCGAATTCGGCACATCACTACACGGAATGATGCGATTCATCCCTAGTACGGCCTTATACTCCAGCGCGTGCACAGCTTCTTTCAATGAAGCTCTCAGTCCCCGAATATCGACAGCGACCCGACCAACACCGATGGTCACGGTGAAGTTCAGATACTGATCGATTCTGTCCAGATAACCAGCGAGCAATCGATGCTCGGTCTCCTCAGCCTGTTCCATTTCCGGCATCCAGAGGATAGCGTACAGGCGCTGATCGGAGATCCATTCAGCCCACACCTCCGTTCCTTCATGACGTGCACTCTCCTGCAGAATACTGGATAACACAAATTTCAGGAGGGATTGGTCCTGATCATGATACTCCGTTACAAATGCATCATACCGATCCATTTCAACTACCATGACGGCCCAACGATGCTCCAGCTCAGGCAGTTTGAACTTCTTCATCTCTGCTGTCAGCTCCGTGCTCGTAAAGTCTCGTGTGCCCTCCAACAACTCCTGAAAGAACATTTTTTTCTGCAAAATCAGATTCTCTTCATGCTCCTCCTGATATTGCCTCGTCTGATCAATCATGCGTTCCAGCGTTGTATGGATGAATCGGAACTCATTCTCTTTGCCATAGTTCAGCCCCGATTGCTTCTGTGAAGAGACGGTCTGAATTAACGTGACAATCTGCTGAATCGGCTTGTAGTTTCTGCGGGTCACATAGATCACCCATACCACGCCAATCAACACAACCACTACAGCAAACGCAAACCAGATATTATAAAATTGCAGAGCCCATTTGACGATTTTGCCATTGTTGAGACCTGTCTGCACCTTCCAACCGCTATAACTCGACGTAAATTCGGAGAAGACTTCTCCCGAAGTAGTTTTAGTGGAAGCTGTAACCCCTTCTGGCATGCTGCTATCCCACAGATTGCCGCCTGATCGGTTGAAGATGTTCACGAACGTAAATTCCGGATCATACATCTGCATGATGGATTTTCTCAAGGTACTCAGATCCACGTTCGTGACCACAAGTCCTTTGCCGTTCCCTACACTTCGCACAATCGTAATCACCTGCTCCGTCGCTTGTGAAGGAAAAGCCCTGAACGCTCGTGCTCCTGCCCATTTCTGTTCATCCCTTGACCGGCTATCTGCAATGAAGTCTGCATCCGGGAACTCTTCAATCGGAACAGCCTTCCCGTTACTGAAGACCGTGCCATCTCCATATCGAACGAGATATATCGAATCGATCAGCGGATACTCTATTTTCAATTCATCAACTACCTGGACCGCCTGAATGCCTGCATACACATCTTCGCTGCCAGATACCGAGAAATAATTCTTCAAGTTAGGGTTGGTCAAAATTTCACGCAGTACCTTGAAGTCGATGGAACGCAGGGAGTTGTCCAGATATTGCGTGACCTGTGAGGCCAGGAATTCATTGGCCTTAAGTGCTTCTCTACGATTCTGTTCATTGAATACCTGAAAGAAAATAAAGAATAAAATGGTCGTCACAATAAAGAAAACAGGCAGATACGATAACAGCAAACGCCTAAACCAATTGTTGTTCATCTCCGAGATCCCCCCACCGTTACTGTTCATGCTGAATGACGACAAACATTTGTGCTGATCGTTAATTTTCCATAAATATTCAGTACATTATATCGGATGACGTGGGGTTGTCATAGGAGAAGACCGTCCCGGTCACGGGTGACAGACGGGACAGCCTCTATATGGAATCCTTCAATTATTGATTCTTCTCAATGGCACGCTGGTAGATCTCAAGGTAATTACTCAACCCCAGACCATCAAAGCCTTTAACATACGAATCCCATTCCTTATCAATGCTCTTGCTACCAATAATGAACTGCGCCATATTCGTCTGCACATAGTCCTTGATGGCCGTAGTCAGTTGTGCAGCTGATTCCGTATCCTCTGGACGAATAAATACGTTCGCAGGGTACACTTCTTTGGGTGCATAAGGTTCATACACATTGGTAGCTTGAGCCAAACGTGTACCGTAGCCCTCTGCTTCTAACGGATTCTGTCCTTCGGCAAACAGATTACGGAACGTGTTGGACAAGTCATGTGCTCCGATCTGTGACCAGCTCTCGTTCACAACAACGTTTGGATCACGCTCAGGCAGGTTGTAGTAGCTGTATTTGGCCGGCTCGCCATTGATGTTTTTCTCCTCGGCATCTGCCTTCTTCCAGCCCTTGCCTTCAGTTGGTCCATACTCCGCGTACAACGCACCTTCTTCACTGAACATGTAGTCTACGATTTTGATGGCGGCAATCTGCTGTGCTTCTGTCGCTTTGTTGGTAATGGCAAACTCAAACTCACCTACGCTCTGCGTAGCGCCTGTCGTCTGCACGCCATCCGGCCCTTTCAATGGAGGAACGATCTCCCAGTGCTGGTGACGGGTGATTTCTTTGTCATAGGTATTCACGAGATAACTGACCAGCGCCGTCGTAATGGAGCCGACCACTTCATCGCCCTCTTTGTTACCCAGTTGTCCGATCGCCTGATCGTTCTGTGTGAAGGAAGCCGGATCAATCAGGCCATCTGCATACAGCTTGTTCATGTACTCCAGCCCTTTCTTCCACCCTTCCTGATTGGCGGCAAAACTCACCTTGCCATCGTTCACGATCAGGTATTTGTCGTTGTCATTGTATATAAAGCTGTTCATCAGGTAGGCATCAATGTTGCCATTCCATACATACTTGTTCGGTGCGCCCGTGAGTGGAATCTCGTCCGCTTTCCCGTTACCGTTCGGATCTTGTGTCTTAAACGCCTTCAGAACGTTATACAATTCATCTGTCGTGGTTGGCATTTTCAGACCCAAATTATCGAGCCACTCCGTGTTGATCCAGTATTTCTGTGCATACGTACAGTGGTAACATTCATTGAAGATCGGCAGCGCATAGATGTTGCCATCCGGTGCCGTGATGGCTTCTTTGAAGTATGGCTTCTCTTCCATAATCTTGGTCAGATTCGGACCATACTCCTGAATCAGATCTTGTAGCGGAAGGAACACGCCCTGTTTTCCATAGGTTTGAAGGTCTGAGGTTGTGAACTTGCCGTGAAGAAACACTTCGGGATAATCACCACTGGCCAGCAGTAATTGTCTGCGATCCTGCAAGGCGTCCGTTGGGGCCAGATCCCATTTCAGGGTAACGTCGAACTTGTCTTCGATAAATTGGGTGAATTCATTCTCTTCCATAGACGCTTTGCCTTGCGGCGCAAAGAGGGTCATGGTTACAGGACCGCCGCTCTCCCCGCTACCGTCGCTACTCCCACCCGATTCCTCGGATGAACTGCATGCGGACAACAAAGCCATCGAAGCAAAGACCAGAAACAACATCGAAATCCAAGATTTTCTCAATCTGACTCCTCCTTTTTGTTCATAACGGCAAACCATTGGTAGTACTGCACGTGTATAAAATCGACCCCGGAAGCCGGCGTGTTCCTTCCACCTCCTTTCAAGAGGCAACCGGGCTTAACTCACAAGGATTAACCTTTCAGGGAACCAACCATGACCCCTTTAACAAAATGCTTCTGTACAAATGGATACATGATCAGGATTGGAATACTCGCGACAACGATCAGTGCATATTTCAACACCTGCTCGAACCCTTGATCTCGCATCTGTTGGCTGGTATTGGCAAGCATCGCCGGATCAGCCGCGTTCAGGATGAGCAGATTGCGAAGCACGTATTGCAGAGGGAACAACTTCTCGGAGCGCAGGTAGATCAGTGCATCAAAGTACGCATTCCAGTGGCCTACGGCATACATGAGTGTCATGACGGCCAGAATAGGCTTCGATAAGGGAAGAACCACGCTGATCAGATACCGGATATCCCGACAACCGTCCATTTCCGCGGCCTCACCAAGCTCTTCCGGGATGGAAGATTGGAAGAAAGTCCTTGCCACGATGACCTGGAACACCGCGAGCGCCCCCGGCAGCCACATTGCCCAACGTGTATCCAGCAGGTGCAAATCCTTCATCAGCAGGTAGGTGGGAATCAGACCGCCATCAAAGAACATTGTGATCATCATGAAAATAATGATGGCCCCTCGTCCATAGAACGATTTTCGTGACAAGGGATACGCCAGCATGACGGTCAGCACCACGTTAATGAACGTGCCCACCACGGTGTAGATGATCGTGTTATAGAAACCGAGCATAAGCTGTTGGCTTTTGAAAATGGAGATGTACGCTTTGATGTTAAAGTCTACCGGGAACAGCCACACCTGACCGGATGTCACGGCTCGTGAAGAGCTAAACGAAGAACTGATGATATACAAGAGCGGGTAAAACACCGTTAGCAGTATAGCGAACAGAAAGATGTAGTTGAATGTCATGAAAATGCGGTCACCGAGCGGGTCCTTGATCCGGTTACGATTAATCAGGTTGAACATGGATAAGCTCCTCCTTTACCACAAGCTGTTCTGGGATACTTTGCGCGATATGCCGTTGACGATAACCAGCAGGATCAGGTTGATAATGGAGTTGAAGAACCCTACTGCCGAGGAGAAGCTGAAATTCGCTCCGATCAGACCCACCTTGTACACATACGTGGAGATGACCTCCGAAGCGCTTGTGTTGAGCGGATTCTGCATCAGATATATTTTCTCGAAGCCTACACCCATAATGCTGCCCAGACTCAGAATCAACATGATGACGGTGACTGGAACGAGTGATGGGAGGTCGATGTGCCATATTTTCCGAAGCCTTGATGCGCCGTCCATCTTCGCTGCTTCATAGAGAGATGGATCAACACCAGCAAGAGCTGCGATATATATAATGGATGAATACCCCATGCCTTGCCATACACCAGACCAAACGTAGATCGATTTGAAGTATTCCGGGATGCCCATGAAGTTGGTCATCGGAAATCCGAGCAGTGTGAACAGCTTGTCTACCACGCCCACATGCGGGGAGAGCATCAGAATGATAATGGATACCATAACAACGGTGGAGATAAAATGCGGAGCGTAGGTGACCATCTGCACGGTCTTCTTAAAGTAACCCGTTCGAATCTCATTCAGCGCCAGCGCGAGCAAGATGGGAATGGGGAACCCTGCGATTAAGGAATAGAAGCTAATGCCTATCGTGTTCTTAATCAGTAGCCAGAAGTTTGGAGATTGGAAGAAGGCTTCAAAATGTTTGAATCCCACCCAAGGGCTTCCCCAGATTCCTTTGACCACGCTGAAGTCCTTGAATGCGATCTGGACACCCACCATAGGAATGTACTTGAAGATCAACAGATACAACACCGGGGGCAGCACGAGCAGGTAGAGCTCCCAGTGCTTCTTGAGGCTTCTGATGAATGGATGCTGCCGCTTGGGCTCCACATGTTTCCTCTGTTGGAGTTCCATCTTGGCGGGTATGCTTTCCGTAGCTCGACTCATTTGCGTCACTCCTTCTACACCTCAAGTGTAATAATACATTACATTTACATCCCTTATACATCCTTTTTTCTGTTCTCTTTCCCTTGTTAAGCAAATATTATGTGAACATTCATATCAGGTAACGCTTTCTTGATTTGATAGTACCTCGAACCGTAAACTTTCATCAATTTGCAATTTTCTCCGACTTATCTTTATTCCATAAACCCTTGTGTGACAAGCGATTACGAGCCGTTTCTGTAGGAAATTGTGTTCCTTCTGTATGAATAAAAAAATCCCGGAGGCTGTGATATCTCCCCCGGAATTGACATGGCGTTCTATGTGGTTCTATGCGCTTGTGACCAATCTGAACGTATGTGTGATGGGTGCTGCACTGGTCGCGGCGGATTGTGGCAGTTCCACGAGAAGCCCGTCTTCCGTCTGCTGATACGAAAGTACGTCATTAGTGCCGACGAGTTCGATCCGCTCTACCTTTTCCAGATAAGGAATGATTAACTGTGGTTGTACGGTCTCATTTTCGTTTCGGTATAAACGGAAGGCATATACGGTGTTGATCTCTTCCTTCTGGGTGAAAGCCCAATCCTTCGTAAAATATGGCCCGCAGATCCGGGTTCCATAGACGCCTTCTCCATGAGTTCCCAACCATTCACCGAGGCCCTTGATGCCTCGAATTGCCCCTTTTGGCAGCCGCCCATCGGGTTGCGGTCCTACATTCAGTGCCAGGTTACCACCCTTGGACACGACTTCGAGTAGAATATGTGCCAGCTGTCTTCCCGTTTTATACTGATCATCGAATCCGAAAGCAAAAGAGTATCCCACAGTAATACAGCTTTCCCATGGAATGTTCATCGGATGTTCCGGTATGGTCTGCTCGGGGGTAACAATATTCTCATACGGTCCACCGACGGTACGATCTGCGGACAGGAGCCAAGGTTGTGTGGTCTGACGCGCCCGTTCCACGACTTCCCCGAGCCTGATATCCTGACCATGGCGACCTTCGCGCACCCAGCCGGCATCCAGCCACAGACATTCGATCCGCCCGTAATTCGTCAGCAACTCCATGATCTGCTCATGTGTGAACTCTACGAATTTCTCCCACAGCCACGGATACTTATGGGGATCATACGAAGGGCCGCGCCACATATGCCGTCCACGCTCCATGCCCGGTGCCCAGTAATACGGGGTATGCCAGTCCGCTTTGGAGAAGTACGCTGAGATGCCAAGTCCTTTGGCCCGAAAAGCGTCAAATAATGCTCGACAGATGTCCGCATACTTATGGGTATGAAAAGGCGTGTCCTTGCCCGTAATCCGGTAATCCGTCGTCTTGGTATCCCACATGCAGAAACCGTCATGGTGCTTGGTGGTGAACAGGAAGTATTTGAATCCGTTATCTGCCGCCATCTGTGCCCATTCCTCAGGCTGGAAGCGAATCGGATTAAAGGTTTTGTTGAGATCAAAGTATTCCCGTTTGAAGTCTTCCATGTCATCCGTCCAGTCGATGTCGTCGCGCGACCAATCGCCATCCTCGTCGCTCAGCGCCCAGGACTCCACAAGGCCAAGCTGGGAATACGGCCCCCAGTGCATCATCAGCCCCAACTTCTGATCCTTGAACCACTCCAGCCGCTCATTCAGCAGCGGATCTTCCGGTTTGATCCATTCATCCTCTTTGCTAAAATTGTGCACCCCGGCTTCGACGATCTGCTCTTCCTGCTCCAGTACGGTTTCTTTGGTTTCGCTCATCCTATTTCATCTCCTTTGGATTGGATAAAAGATAGACCTTGTATGTTACGCCTGGTCACTCCGAGTGCAGTACCATCTTTCGATCGCTGTTACCCCCGGATTTTCCCTAGAGGGAAAATCCGGGGGTAAAGGCGAGCGCTTCGCTTCTTCAGATTGGTTCTGCACTCTCCGTTTTGGCGTAAACGCTAGTTTAACTATTAAGGGGCGTAGTAACTTTGTTATTTCGATTGCGGTGCCATCTTCAATTACTTGTGAATCCCGCATCTCCTTCGTTTCTATATAAGGAAATCCAAGCTGCTGATCCTGGCGAATGAGTAAAGTTTTTTCTAAGGAACTCAGGGCGTCTTATTTAGCTTTATGGTCCTCTTTTTAAATTGTAAGGAACATCAGACACGTTATTTCCCGAAATCAGCTTATAAAAACGCTGTAAACTGCTGTTTATTCCGATATAGCGCGACTCAGGTTCGGTAGCGCTCGCTCCCTAAGTATCAACGCAATACAATCCTACCTTTACAGCGTAATTTCGCGGCCTTGACGGGCTGATTCGTAGATGGCGCAGAGCATTTTCATTACCTCGACGCCATCCTCGACGGGGCTAAGTGTTTCTTTAAGACCCTGCGTACTATCGATAAAATGGTTGATTTCATTGCGGAACGAGCCCATAAAGTCAAATGATTTGAAATCCACCTGTGGAGTCATGTTCAAAATGGTGTTAAATTTCTCGCCAATGATCGAAATTTCCGGCTCCAGCTCTGCACCGCCTTTGTCGCCATATAGTTTGACCGACGTCTCATCCGCTTTGGCATGGAGCGTGAAACTGACGTCCACGAGCAGGCTCGCACCGTTCTCGAAACGAATCAGGGCATTCGCCATGTCCTCAACGGTGTTCTGTTCCGCATCATAATCTGCTGCTTTGTAGAATGACAGATTGTTAATGTTCGAGCGGTTCCCCAATCGGTTAGACACGTTAGCGGAGACGGATTTTACCTTTGGTCTGCCCATCAGATACCAGCAGATATCGATCACATGCACCCCGATATCGATCAGTGGGCCACCGCCGGAGCGGTTAATATCCGAGAACCAGCCACCCGGATTGCCCAGACGCCGTAGACTGGAGGCTTTGGCATAATAAATCTCGCCCAGTTCACCCTCGTCAATGAACCTCTTCAGAATCTGTGCATTGTCGCTATAACGGCGAACAAAACCGACTTGCAGCAACTTTCCGCTGCGATGAACCGCCTTCTCTACCTCAAGGGCATCCTCCACCGTTTGGCAGAGCGGTTTCTCACACAGCACGTTTTTACCCGCGTCCAGAGCAGCAATGCTAATCTCCGCATGGGAGTCGTTCCATGTACAGATGCTGACGGAATGAATCTCGGGCAGTGCGAGTAATTCTTTGTAATCGGTAAACACATGGGGTGCATCATATTGCTTCGCCACTTCTGTGGCACGTTCTGCATTCAGGTCGCAGATGGCGTATATTTCAACGTCGGGGTTACTGGCGTAGGCTTGCAAATGGCAATCGGATATGGATCCGGCACCGATAACGGCAACTTTCAATTTGGACATAGTGCTGATTCCTCCATCGTTTTCATATGAATTGACTCAAGAAATTATAATATTCGGCTTAACGTAACGACGGTGAATGCTTGGACTTTAGGCCGCTGTTGTCTGCAAATTTCTTTTATTGACCGCTCTAGCGGTTGAAATCCGCAGACAAAGGCGGTCGCTAACGCTCCTACAGTTCCAAGCTTCCCCTCTGTTACTCACGCCTTCTTTAGAATTGGATTCAATTTTATTCATTTAAAACAAGTACTCAGCCCTATGCCTCTTCCCATAGGCGGCGGACGTTATCCATAGCAATACGTGAGGCGGTTTTACAATCCTCCATGCCTTCAAATTCAACCGAGATATATCCGTCATACCCGGATTGTTTCAACACACGGAATACCTCAGGCATGTCGATATCGCCATGGCCCACAATGGCACCGCGCAGGTAATTGCCATGCGAAGTTTGGAACCAGCCTTCACCGGGGTTCCGGTAGGAAGGTCTCCAGTAGAAGTCTTTGGCGTGCACGATCGACGCGTACGGAATGTTATTTTTTACGGCACTCACCGGATCTTCGTCCACACAGAGGAAATTGCCGACATCCAGCGTAGTTTTGAAGTTATCCCGCGCCGTCTCGTGTAGCAAACGCTGAATTCGCTCGCTCGACTGCACATAGTACCCATGGTTCTCCACGCTTGTTGTGATTCCAAAATCCGCTGCATAATCGGCTATCCGCTGACAAGCCTTCACTAGTACCGGTAGGTCGATCTCAAACTGTGCTACGGTTCCCTCTGGTGCAGGGCGGAATGCCACGTCATGACGCATCAGCTTTACTCCGAGCGCTGCAGCTACATCCACATGTCGCATCACATTCTGGATCTCTTGCTCCAACGCTTCGGCGTCTTCCTGCACAGCAAAGTTAGCGCCGATGGCATAATTGGAAATATCAATTCCAACCTCTTTTGCCACAGCTTTAATCTCATCAATCAACTCCGGGTTATCGATCAGACTGAATCCCATTGGCACAATCTCCACATGTTCCCCACCCTGATCGGCGATCCAACGAATGGCATCCGGTACGGTCAATTCTTTGCGATCCAATGCTTGTTGCAGACTGTAGGTACTGAGTCCAACTTTCATTTTTCCTCATCCTCTCCTGTAGTCAGTCAATGTCCATACCCAACGTATACCTTTTTCCGGCGGACACGACAATTCTCAATAATCGTTTGGCTCAACTATTTTCCTTTTCCTAGCCCAAATCCGGTGTATCCACCAACGTTACGGCCAGATCAGCCGTCTGATGAAGCTCGAATATTACAATTTCATTCTCACCCTCGCGAAGAAGTGGAGCAGGTACATATAACGTTTTTTGCGGTCCTTTATTCCAGAATCGACCCAGATTGAATCCGTTTACAAATACAACTCCCTTGGTCCAGTTATCCAATCGCAGAAAAGTATCTCTCACATCCTTGATCTGAAGATTTCCCCTATAAAAAGCTGGCCCCTGTACTTCGCTAATCGCATTGCTAAATTGCAAACCCGACAGATCGGTTAATGGCAGACAATGAATCGTCCAATCATATAAAAATTGAAAGCCATGTCGCACTCCCTCCGTAATGCCCTTCGGATCTCTCAGGTACGGACCATAGTTGATTCGCCCCATATTTTCAACAAGAACCAATAGATCTGCGCCCTCTGGCGGCACTTCAAAGGATACCGATAATGCCGTATTTCCCCGTTCAAGCACTCCCTGAAATTGCCTATCCACAAACACAAGCGCACGATCACGTACCTCCTGAATCACCAGCTCCTGTCGCTCTCTGGGCCCGGATATCCGGGTCTGATAACAAATAAAGCCATAATCCTGACCCAGCTTCTCCATCGGTTCCGGATTCGTACGCTGCACCGAGGCTGATATCCGGTCCAATTGTGTAAGTAAAGACGCCTGCTGGTTCAATTCCACTCGCCCATAGGCGACGGTCCCCTTCGATTCTGGCAGCACAAGCTCACCCAGATCTTCATCGCTATACCGAGCAATAAGATCACGCACCGCATGGAACTTCGCTGTCGGCTCCCCGGATTCACTGAGCAGTGAATCGTAGTCGTAACTTGTAATCGTGGGTTCGTATTGATCCTTCTGCTGACAGTTCGCCCCGTTATAGAATCCGAAGTTTGTTCCACCGTGGAACATATAAAAGTTGACTGAGGCTCCTGCTTGAAGCATCTCCTCAAATACACCAGCCACATCTGCGGCTTCTCGGGTATGATGTGACTCTCCCCAGTGGTCGAACCAGCCATTCCAATACTCCATGCACATCAAAGGTTCGTCCGCCTGATATTCACGCAGTTTGGCGAACGCTCCTTCCGTCCCTGAACCAAAATTGACCGTAGCCAGATGCCCCGGTACCGATCCTGCCTGTAACATGTGATCTGTTGGTCCATCCGAAGTAAACAGAAGCACATCCATACCGCGCTCTACCATACCATCACGTAAATATTGCAGGTAACTCGTGTCGTTCCCGAAGCTGCCGTACTCATTTTCAATCTGCATTGCGATAATCGGTCCGCCATTGGTACTAAGAAGAGGTTTTAATTTGGGCAAAAGCACATCATAATAACGATCCACATTCGCCAGAAATTTTGTATCATTACACCGCAGACGGATGTCATCATCAGCAAGCAGCCAGGCAGGTAATCCGCCAAACTCCCACTCGGCACATATATAAGGACTTGGGCGAACAATCACATGCAGACCCACATCTCCCGCAGTGCGAATAAATCGTTCCAGATCAGCCAAACCTTCAAAACAGTACTGCTCCGGCTGCGGCTCATGAACATTCCACGGCACATACGTCTCCACCGTATTGAAACCGCAGGCTTTCAACTTGAGCAACCGATCCTCCCAATAGTCGGGAACCACTCTGAAGTAATGGATGGCACCCGACAAAATTCGAATGGGCTCGCCACCATACATGAATTGTGAACCTTTATACGTCAGCACCGCCATGTTACAGCCCTCCCCGTTCACTTAGATATATGCCCAACCCGGACAACGTAGGGTACCATCTGGATTCATGAATGGTTAATCGCATCCTTCTCGATGTGACCTGTGGGAAACAGCAAATTCGCTTATACCCCACCACCGTCCCCGTGTAGAACGCTTCCCAACCACCATCTGCCGTCTGTAACTCCAGTGTAAAACGCTCAATCCGTTGACCTGTCTGGATATGCTCCATCAGCACCACCCGGTCAAATGATCGTTCCTCCCGCAAATCCAGCTCAATCCAAGCCTGCTCCGTTCCTTCAAGGGGACGCCAATACGTATCCCGGTCTTCTGTCAGCACTTCTGATACGGCATGTTGTTCATCCATCGTCTCTGATGCTTTTACCAGCGCCTGAAAGGCGAAATTTTCCTGAAAAATGGTGCGCAGCGAATCTCCCAATTCCTGTAGTCGCTCGACATCCGTTTCGTGAATGAGACCACGCGTATCCGGCGGCAGATTGAGTAAAAAGGTGGCATTGCCCCCCACTGCGCCGTAATAGACGGAGAGCAATTCTTCCAATGTTTTGACCTGATCATCTTCACTGGCATGATAGAACCATCCCGGGCGAATTGAAGTATTCACCTCAGCAGGGTACCAGATCAGTTGGTCACTTTGGAAACGAATGACCTCTCGACTTCCCAAATCACTGTCCTGCGTATTGATCCTTGTGGCAAACTCACCATCATCCACCTGCTGCGATTGCTCCTGAATCTTCTCATTATCCTGCATATATGCTGGCACGACGCTCCATTCCGATTCCCGCGTATGCCCTGCCTCATTGCCGCACCAGCGAACATCCGGACCACATACCGAGATGACAGCTCCCGGCTGAAGTTCACGAATAAGCGCATAATAGGCGTCCCAGTCATAGATCTGCCTTTTACCATTCGGACCCTCCCCACACGCACCGTCGAACCATACACAGAAGATGTCGCCATAATTCGTGAGCAGCTCGCGCAACTGTTGGAGGAAAAACTCGTTATATCTCTGCGAATCCCCATAGGAGGCTTCATGGCGGTCCCAAGGAGAAAGGTACACGCCAAACTTCAACCCTCCCTCACGGCAGGCATCTGCAACTTCCTGAACCAAATCCCCCGCACCATTCCTCCATGGACTTGCCGCGACCGTGTGCGCTGTAAACTGACTTGGCCACAAACAAAATCCATCATGATGTTTACACGTCAAAATCAGCCCTTTCATCCCAGCAGCCTTGCACGCCTGCACCCATTGCGCTGCGCTCAGTTCAGAAGGATTGAAAATAGCCGGGTCTTCCTCCCCAGTGCCCCATTCCCGGTCCGTGAATGTATTTACCGTAAAATGAATAAATGCATAGAACTCCATCTCCTGCCACCTCAACTGGCGTTCCGATGGGCTTACCTGTGCTGCGGACTTAATCCATTCGGATGTTTGCAGTTCTTGATTCATGGCGTATCACTCCTTTTATTTCGTGCATTCCTATGTCACTAGGCCTCCATCGCTTGGACCGCTACTCATTGCACTACTATCCATGAATTGCTGTGATGCAAACCATAACTGCTGCTTGGCTTCTTCGACCAAATGTGGATCAATGGGATAATTAAAGCTGCCTTCGGACCTGACGCCTGATCCCATATGTATCTCTGTGATACCTGTTTGTTGGACGAGGGTCTGAATCCCGTCTACGGTTATCCCCGAGCCAGCCATGACAGCGATGTTCAAGGTTTGGCCCAGTTCCTGAAGCTGTTTCAGTTCCAGCATCGCTTCAGGCGCTACCCGTTTCCCTCCCGATGTAAGCACACGCTCGACGGTACCCAATTTGTTGATGACCTTGAGCGTCTCAGTCAGGCTTGCGCTCACATCAATCGCACGATGAAACGTAACGCCGAGCCCCTGAGCTTCGGCCATACATGATTGCAAGGATAGGAGATCCACTTCACCAGCTTCTGTAAGGGCGCCGATCACGATGCCAGCAGCTCCAAGTTCCCTCGCCACGCAGACATCCCGGGTCATGGCACGGACGTCATCTGCGCTATAGCGGAAAGAGCGACTGTGTGGACGGATCATGACATACACTGGAATGGAGACTTGTGATACTACTTGCTCGATGACACCATAACTGGAGGTAAGCCCTCCTTCGGACATCGCTGATACCAGTTCAATTCGGTTTGCACCACCCTGTTCTGCGGCTCTGGCATCTTCCACATTCACAGCGATGACTTCCAATACAGGCTGTCTGTTCATAAGGGTCACTCCCTTGATCATTATCGTACTTGTAAAGTGCTACGCTCCATGACATATAGGACCGACAAAGCGTATCATCAGCGCTCCTGCGGTCCTTCTTCATCGTTATGAGTGACGGTTAGTTTCCAGAACGCGACCCGATCCCTTTTCCACGTATAGGTGACATAAAGATCCTTCCCTTGAGATACAATCGCCGGATACGAGTATTCCCCCGGTTCATTTTCCAGCACATATTCATCACCCCAGGTCTGACCATTGTCCGTTGAAAAAGTAATCATCAGCGGGGTTCGAGGGCTCTCTGTTGCATATCCACTGACCGGATTGTAGACAAGCACAAGCAAGCCATGCTCCATGCGTATGGCATCAATTCCGCTATTGTTGTTGGGCAATTCTGTAGCGTAAGCTTCACACCATGTGCGTCCACCATCTGGCGAATCACTGCGAAAAATAACCCCTTCGGTACTGCGCAGAAGCATGTGCACACGCTCTCCACCAGAAGACCACAATGTAGGCTGGATCAGCCCCTTCGCAAACCAATGCTCCGCCCCAACATAGGTGGACAGGTCCATCGGCACATGCGTACTTTTCGTCCATGTTTCCCCGTGATCTGTTGAGATATCGACAAAGGACTCCCAGATCTGCTTGCCTGATACCTCAGGGTCCAATCGTTCAATGGATGCGGGAGCCAGCATTGTTCCATCCTCCAGCTGAATAGGTTTGTTCCGAACCGGCCCACGACCACCAATATCGCCGGGCACCAATTCCCGAGAAGCCGTCCACGTATATCCACCGTCCCCTGAACGAATGATACGGGTATGCCAATCCGTAATTTCATGCCCTACCTTATAAAAGAGCATCAGCGAATCACCCTGTGCATACAGCACCGGGTTCCAGTGCGCAATACCTTCCTCATCCGCAACTTTACGTGGAACAGACCACGCTCCGCTATGATCCTGCCTTGCGAGCCAGATCGCTACATCACTCGCCTTCTCATGCTGACCTGCAAACCATGCAACAAGCACACTGCCATTCGGTAAAACAGCAACGGTGGACGCATGACTGCTCTGAAAAGGCTGACCTTCCTGAAAGATATATTGTTTGTCGGCAATGATCTTCATGAATGGATTCTCCTTTGGGGACCGGGATGGGCTAGCAAATAGAGCGTGCAACGGACATCATGTACTTTTCCTGATGCTTTTTGTTATTTTTGTTATTATTAACGTTATTATTTATTAGCAATAGTCTAAAACGTTAGGATCAGAACGTCAATACAAAAAAAGACACCCGGAGGGTGTCTTCATGTCTTGGATAACCTTTCGGTTATCCGAGCTTTTTCTATTTTTTACGCCGAGCCTTCGTCATTCGATTAAACATAATCAGTGCAGCAATGATCATGGCTATCATGGCAATATTACTCGCCACTTCTTGTGATAGTCCGAAAAGAACTCCCAGGTTAGTCACCAGGCCTCTTACAATCAGCGCCACTACAACCAGCAGGATTGGACTCAAAAAATTATAATTTCTCATTCTTCGCAACACCCCTGACCCCATTGTTCAGAACTCCAGAATCCCATAACACTATCATAACAGTAGCTATTCCGTGTTACAACAAAGGACACCCGCGAACAGTGTCCTTTGTCATACCAACGTATTCTACTTTTGATGACAGAACAACCTTTCGATTGCTGTTATCACCTGATATATCCGACTATCTTCTACACCTGCTTGAATTCGATCCAATCAATCTGGAGGCCTGGTTTTGTGAAGTCCAGTTTCAATTCATACAGTCCTGCTTCAAGATCTACTTTGACAAGCTTCTGTCTGATCCATTTGCCTTCCGTACCATTCGTTTGGATGGTGGTCACCAACTGATCATTCAGGAGCAGGTTACATGCACTTTGAGCCAGTTCCGGCTCAGGGGACATGATCTGTACGATAATCCGGTAATGGCCTGCCTCGTCCACTTTCATGTAGACGGGTTCAGCTACTTCAGGTTTCACCTGTGCGTTCTCAACCAGCGCCTGAGCTTGTGTAGCAGATAGAGAAGCATTCGCTTGGAACGAAGCGACGTTCTCCACGATCTCGTGTTTTCTGCCGGACACCGGTGCATTCATGATGAACTTGCAGATGTTAATCGCAGAGCGTTGCAGTTCTCCGCGCGTAAGTGTTCCATTTTCCAAAGATTCAATCGTGTTATCATCCCAGCCGTTGATCTCTGCGCCGTAGTTCGGTACAACCATGTAGAGATCATTCTGCGCACGAATCATCCAGTTGGTGTATTTGCGATCCGCCTCTCCACCTTCGGTCACATCGTTCATAATCGCCCACCAGTCGGTCATTACGATACCCTCGAAATTCCATTCGCCACGGAGAATCGTGGTGTTGAGATCATAATTGGATGCCGCCCAGTGTCCGTTAACCGGGTTGTAAGAGGTCATGATGGAGTTCGCTCCGCCTTCTTTTACAGCGATTTCGAACCCTTTCAGGTAAATTTCACGCAGTGCACGTTCGGAGACAACGGCATCTACTTTACTGCGGTGTTTCTCCTGGTTGTTGCAGGCAAAGTGTTTCAGTGTGGCATTGGAACCACCCTTCATAATACCTTTCGTACACGCCGCGGCAAATACACCCGAGATCAGTGGATCTTCAGAGAAGTACTCAAAGTTCCGGCCATTGAGCGGGCTCCGGCGAATATTCAGTCCAGGTCCGAGCAGGGTATCCACCTGATTTCTCAGCAGTTCCTGTCCTTCCATCACATACAACTCTTCAACGAGATCTTTGTTCCATGTCGCCGCAAGCAATGTCCCAATGGATACCTGTGTTGCCTTCTCGCCACTATCCATACGAATACCGGACGGGCCATCTGCCGTACATGCTACCGGAATACCGTAGTTGAACAGGCTGTCGCTGACACCACCAAATGCAGATGCCGTTCCCGAAGTAACGAGCGGGCTGCTCATGCCTTCGCCTCGGATAATTGCCGCCAGATCCTGATCACTCAGTTGAGCGATGAAGGCTTCCAGACTCACTTTGCCAGCCTTAACATCACTCAGCTTGTGGCCCTGGTTACCCGTCTGCTCCAGCGTTTGCGGGAGATTCTCTTCAATCCGGTTCGCCATGGATACTTTACGCTTCGGCACTTCGGCATAAGTCAGTTCATATGATCCATCTTCCTTGCGCAGACCCGGTTTCATCCGTGTAAAATCTTCAGTTGGGGCCATTGCTTCTTGCAGTTGCTCCACCAATTGAAGGGATTCAATAACATAGCCATCCTGACCATCGATGCTGATGAGCTGCACTTGTTTCACACTGGTTCCTACATGCAGTCGGTATGTGCCTTCTTCCAATACGTACGCGGAAGCAAGACCTGTAACACCCGCATCATCGTAGGATGCCATGGCATTGATCGGGAAGCTGATCGTCAGAAGTTCTGACTCGCCCGGCTGCAACAATCCTGTTTTGCCGAATGCTACTAAAGCCTTCACCGGTTGTCCCAGTTTGCCTTGTGGTGCTTCATAATAAACTTGCACAACCTCTTTGCCCGCATATGTTGTACCTGAGTTGGTCACATTGACACGAACTTCAATGTAGGTTTCGCCGTCTTTGGACACGGATTTCGCTTCTTCGTGTTGGGTCAAAAACGTCGTATAAGACAGGCCGTAACCGAATTCAAACTGAACGCGCTCAGGTCGAAACGTTTCGAAATAACGATAACCTACATAGATATCTTCCTGATACAGGTTCTTGAACTCATTGCCGTAGTTGCTCGTCGAAGGGTAATCTTCGATGGAGTATGCAATCGTATCTGTCAATTTACCGCTTGGTGTAACGTCGCCCGCCAGCACATCAGCAATCGCATTACCACCCTCCATACCGCCATGCCAGGAGTAAATTACACCTTGGATCGGATGTAGATACGTTTCGTTTAACCAGCTCATATCAATGATATTCGAGACATTCAGCACAACGATCGTGTGTTCAAACTGCGAAGTGACTTGTTTTAACATCGCTTTCTCATCTTCTGTCAGTTGGTAACTTCCTGGCGCATCCGCATTATCCTGATCTTCCCCTGCTGTACGTCCAATCACGATAATAGCTTTGCTGGACTTGCTTCTAGCCTGTGCAACAAGTTCATCCGTCAAAGGCATTTCTTTCTGATTCCATGGCTCGGCTGCCCATACTTTTCCGCCATCATCGAATGGATTTTCTTCAATCCACTTCTCATAGACAGCTGCAAGCTCTTCATTAACGGTAATATTCTTTTTGCTGCGAAGACCATCCAACAGATTGGTTGTATAGGCCACATGAACGCTACCGCCTGAACCCGTGCCGCTGCGATAATAATTGACTTGAATTCGTCCAAAAACTGAAACGTTTTCGTTTTCGCGAAGCGGAAGCACCTGGCCTTCATTTCTGAGTAAAACGGCTCCTTCTGCGGCAACCGTGCGACTAAACTCTGCAAACCCTTCCAATGGAACTCCGATTTGATGTGTGCTCAATGATTTCCCTCCTGATTGTCATCCCCATATCTACGAATCGCTATATATAAAATGAACTCACAAAACGTCACTCGGCCACTACTATGACAGAACAACCCTTCGATCACTCTTATCCCCCGATTTCTTGATTCCCTTTTCCTAAGGGAGAAATCCGTTGATAAAGGCGAACGCTTATGCTTCTTCAGGTTATTTCTGTCCTCTCCGTTTTCATGTTTGTTTCTTACGCTCATTTTATAAAAAAGATATTCTATGATCTGGTAGATTCACTTGTACATAGTCTCATATTAACAGATTCTATTGAAGAAATTAAATTAGATTTGTGCTTTATTGATATAATTAAGACTTGTTCACAATTAGTGGCATAACAAAAAGCCACGGACGTCTGTTGTCCGTGACTTTTCTTCATTTTAGATTACTCATATCAAGTCGTAAGTTTCGCATACACCAGGAAGAACAACATGTCTTCGCCCATGATGACATAGCCTGGAACTCGATAGACCAGATCTACAAGGACAAATGCCACCAGCAACCCTACCATCACCGCCAGATGACGTGGCCGGAGTCGTAGATGTGCGTGTCTGTAACGGTGGAACACAAGGGAGGTCGACAAGAAATACAGTAGCGCTGATCCAAATACAAACCCGAGCATGAACACATAGTTTAACTGATTCTGATATAACAGCTGAATTGATGCCGCGATCATGCTCATGGAGATGTAGATGAACAGATGGCCGTATATGATCGCTTGCCCGGCAGTCTGAATCTCTTTGCTGACCTTTTTCTCCACGTTGTCGAAGTACTGCCACCACATTGCAATGACAAATATGGACGTAAAGGCGGCAAACAAGATGGATTTCATGTCCCAATGATCGGCTTGCAGCACAGCGATAATGCTTACCACCGATTCACCCAGCAGGATAAGTGTAAAGAGTGCGAAGCGTTCCAACAAGTGATGGGTCTGAACCGGTACTTTTACCAGATTTTTACGACCGATCAGCGGAAGCACAATGTCCACAGCAATCCCCACATACAGAATTAAGTAGCGTAACCATGAATCGAAAAACAGTGAACCTGATGAGATTAATATCCCAATAAGGAAACAGATGCCCAAGTAACGAGCGGCTTGCTGTTGATGCTCGCTTTTTGACTTGTGAGCCGTCAGATACTGAATGGCCGTAAACGCCCGTGAGCCGATATACCCGATGAAGAAGGACAGATAATATTGGTCAAAATGGGTAGAGAGGCTCGCCGTCATGACCATAACGGACAGAAGCTGAAGGATGAGGAATATTCGATGGATCAGGATGTCTTGACCATAACGGTTAATAAACAAGGTCTGACCGACCCATGCCCACCAAACAGGGATGAAAATAAGCACAAATTTCATTAAATATTCAAACGTAATTACTCCGTGTTCGGCATGCAACAAGACATGGCCCGCTTTAGAGACCGCTGCTACAAAGAGCAGATCGTAGAACAGCTCCAGCCAGGTAACCTTTTTCTCCATCATCCTTCAATGCTCCTTTGGTTTCATTTACACTTACACTTTGATGACAGAATAACCCTCCAATTAATTCGCAGCTGTAGCAGGTACGAGCGTTCTTACTTCGATCGGTTGCAGATTATCCTCAATCTGTGGACGGTATTTCTCAAACCACTCAGGCAGCATCAATTTTTGTCCAAGCGAATCAGCAGGTTCATCTTTGGCAAAGCCCGGAGGATCTGTAGCAATTTCAAACAGAATGCCACCAGCTTCTCTGAAGTAAATTGCGTTAAAGTACTGACGATCCCGAACTGGAGTCGGTTGGTACCCGTAATCACGTACAGCTTCGCTCCACTGTGCATGCTCCTCATCGTCTTTTGCGCGCCATGCAATATGGTGCACGGTTCCTGCGCCGCCCATACCCAGAGGTATACGGGTCACTGGAACATCTACGACATTACCGATATCCCCACTGGACCGGAAACGAGCATACTCTTCATTTTCACTCACTCTGACAAATCCCATGATTTTCTCAAGAGCATCCATCGTTCTTTGCGGATTAACACTGAACAGGACAGCACCGCCGAAGCCTTTGATCGCTTTATCGGTTGGAATCCCTTCATGCGCCCAAGTGCTGGTTGCTCCTTCTTCCCGTTCAACAAGCTCAAGCCGCAGGCCTTCGCTATCTTCGAATTGAAGCAGCTCTTCATTGAAGCGACTTGTTTTGGTTACCTCAATGTTATACTGTTCCAACCGGTTCTGCCAGAAGCCAATCGACCCAGGAGGAATGACATAGGAAGTGATGCCGACCTGACCTCCGCCAATTTTGCCCCGTGGTGATCCAGCCGATGGGAAGAAGGTAATGATGGTACCCGGGCTTCCGTGTTCGTCTCCAAAGTACAAATGATATACATCAGGTGCATCGAAGTTAATTGTTTTTTTCACGAGACGAAGTCCCAGAACTCCGGCATAAAAATCAACGTTGGCCTGTGGATCGCCTGCGAAAGCTGTAATATGGTGAATACCTGCTGTTTGAATAGTCATGATTAATTCCTCCTTGGTTTGGTAAGCATGTTTTAAATTGATTAGGTGTTAGAGATATTTGAGTTAGTTATTTGATTTATAGTAAGTTTGTATTATCTTTAAATTAAGATATATGGTCTAGCGAATAATATGCTAGTCGTTATTTTGATTGGCCTGTTCTTGTTTCAATTTATCAGGAGTCACGTCATCGCCGTTTGGATCATAGATGGTTGCATTCAGCAGAATGTCGTTGACCGAACCGCGAAAAGTTTGCAGATATTCCTTGCGAAGACGAGCCTGTTCCTCTTTCTCCATCTCCGTCAATCCGCCCTCTTTGGCTTTTCTTGAAAGTTCATTTATTCTGGTCAATGTTGGGATCATCATCTTGATCTCTCCTCATGTAATGGATTAAAGATATTTGTTTTGGCTTGTTATTTATTTATATTCAAATTAAATATCTTAAGTTAAAGATAAATGATTTGTGATCGGTTGTCAACTCTTTTATAAAAATTAAATGACTGCACCCGTTCCTCTGCTCTACTCCATGTTGCTTTAAGTATGACTCCAAACAAAAAAGGGCTAGCTCCGCAGTAATTTCACTTACTACGAACCTAGCCCTTCATGTATTTAATTCATTAGCCCAGCTTTTGACCACAGTTCGGACAGAAGTTGGCACCTTCATTTTTGGCTCCACAGTTTGGGCAGAAGTTTGGCTTCTTGTTGCCTTCTGTAGATGAAGATGTATTCGAATCACCGTTGCTATTTCCCGCTGGTTTCTGGTCGTTATTTTGATTCTGAGATGAATTGGAATTATTGTTCTGGTTTTGGCCTTGGTTCTGGTTCATGTTTTTCATCATTTCATTGGCCATGTTCATACCCATCATCATGCCCGCCATATCCGAAGCTGCGCCGCCGCCCTGTACTTTACCGGATGAGATGCCGTCTGTCATGCTGACCTGTTGATACTTTTGCAGATTACCAATCATCTCATGCGAAGCGGTCTTTGTAATCATATCCTGAATCTCTTTTGGATAGTTGAAGCTCATCACTTGGAAACCGGTAATCCCAATGCCGATGTCCATCATCTGCATATCCAGATCTTCCTGAATCCCCTTGGCAATATCCGATGCATTGGCCTGCAGGTTGAACATATCCTTCCCTTCACGGCTAATCCACTTCATTAGAAGCTGATCCAGCACTGAAGTGATTCGGATTTTGACATCCTCGACCAGATAACTCTGTTTGATGCCTGCAATCTTATCAATCAGGGTCACATAGTCACTTACTTTGAAATTAAATGTTCCGTTGGCCCGAATCGGCATCCCGCCCGGGAGTTGTGGTGTTGGAATCAACACCGGACTTTGTGTGCCCCAGCGCACGGTGAACTCTTTGGTATTTACAAACAAGACTTCGACCCGCATGCCGCTGTTAAATCCGAATTTGAACCCTTTTAAGGTAGAAAGAAACGGAATGATCTCGGAATCGATATTAAATGATCCTTCGTCCTCGAAAATCCCTTCCACTTTACCGTTATTCAGGAAAATGGCGTCCTGACCCGAACGGATAATGAGTTTACTCCCCTTCTTAATCTCCCGGTTGCTCCACTTCCAAAATATCATGTCATCTCTGAACTCTTCCCATTCCACCACATTCGAAAATTGATTTCTGAAAAATCCCATACTCGTTCCCATCCCTTCTATTTAACATAATTCGCAGACTCCGTTACTAAAACGAACCTCTACTTCCACTGTGTGAATGACCGCCTCGGGAGGTACCTCCACCTCCGCCGCCTCCACCGTTGTTATTGTTCTTCTCGATTTTGCGCTTGGTTACGGTCGTACGGATATAACGATCCTGACGATCAATTACACTGGAATTGCTTGAATCCTCATAAGTCGCACGATTGACCGTGACACGCCCCCCGGAACGATAGGTCATCATACCAACAACAATACCGCCAAGAACTACAGATACTCCCAACTGAAACCAGCCGTTGAACAAAATGTTGTTCGGATTCACACCGGGTTCATACCCCATATATTTGTAAGAGAGCTCAATGTATTTCTCAAATGCGAGTTTATAATCCCCACTGGACAATTCAGAGGTAATTCGGTTACGGATAGAATCTAGTCGCTGATCACTCAAATATTCTTTTGCCTTATAAAATCCAGCCAGATACACTTCGCGATTATTCATATCCATCGTTAATATGACAGCATTGCCAAATTTTTTGTCGTACCCTAGCTCCTGCTTATCATAAAAATCTTCCGTTAAGAGCATAACATCCTGATTCTCAACATTATTTGTTGTCAAAATAACAAAGTCCGTCTGCCGTTCAGCGCCATACTGATTCGCAAGTAGATTCAGTTCACTGATCTCCTGCTCACTCAGCAGGTTGGCCTCATCGTAGATGAGATTTTTGCTCTCCGCTGCGGATGCCGATGACATGGAAATCAACGGAGCGACAAGGGTTATCATAAGTAAAATGAGCGTAGCCATCACGGCCAGAGGGGTTCTTTTCATCATAAGAATCCACCTCCCATCATCCAGGAAACCAGCTTCAGTGACAGCAACGAGACCGCAGAGACTCCTGCGAACCATCCGGCCACTTTGGCTTTGCTGATCGGCGGTTTACCCACCACTTTACCTGTCTGACCATTCATGGCAAAGGTATACTGTGCACGATTATAGTCGTAGTTGACCATCCATACCGGGAGCAGCACATAGTCCGCATGTTTGAGCGTCGTATCAATCTGTTTGTCCGTGTAGCTCACGCTACTATATCCGGATACGGTTGAAGCAATATAAGAATCAATGTAAGATCTCGTTTTATCCTTGGCCCGTGGGAAAAGTTCCTCGTCCGTATAACTGTATTTTTCCGCAATGTACCCCGCCAGATACGGGGTCTTGAACAATTTCAGCTGATTGTATGGAAAAGGCTCCAGCTTATCCATCAGCTCATCCTTCATTTTCTCCGATGCATCGATGGGCAGATTCACGTAATTCAGCCGAATCCGGCGGTATATATCGAAATGCTGAGTTTCCGTGTAATGGTAGTCACCTTGGGTGTAGGATCTAACCTTGGTGCCACGACCATGCACTTCGATTTTGTTATGTAACTCGTACAACCAGAACGGCACGTACATGCCGGTAATGCTCTGAATCCGATCGGCGGACATGAAGCCACTTGGCGTTAAGAGGCCGTTTTTGCACCACTTTTTGAAAGCCTGCTTGGCTTGATCCTTGTTAATGGAAAAGGGAATTACCATCGCAGGGGCCAAATTGCCCGTCAGCCGATCACTCAGTACAACCGCTGCACCGCAGAAACTGCATGTCGTCGCACTGGTCTCCGGTTCTGTCACAATGTCAGCTCCGCAGCTGTTACAGTGGTATTCCTTGACCTCATCTTCCGTAAACACTTGTCTCTTCAACGGATCTGGAATCTGCTCTATGTTGTCCTGGCGGCCGCAGCTCGGACAGGATAATGCACCTGACACACTGTCAAAGATCATGCCACTGCCGCAGTTGGGACATTTATATTCAATAACCGGCATCTGCTCACCTCAATGTTAACGAAATGGTGTAACGTATTACTTATTCTTCAACTTCTCCTGGATCGCTGCGAGTTCTTCCTCCGCACTTGGCAACACACTCTCATTATTACCCGCATCCGCATTCATGTCCCTCTCCAACTGGGCAATTAATTCGTCCAAATCATCTTCCTGTGCTCCAGCGCGTAGTTCTGCCAAAGCCTCCGCTTCGTTCAGCGCCTGATTCGCCTTGTCTTCCATGGCCTTCAATGCGGCATCAGCTCTACCCGCAGATGCATTCCGTTCGTTCGCCTGTTGCTGCGCCTTCACATCTGCCATTCGGCCTTTCAGTTCTGCATGCCGCGCTTCCAGTTGCCCCAGATCGGCAACGAGCTTATCATTCATATGCTTCATCATCTTGGCTTTGGCGGAAGCACGTTCATATGCGGCATGTAATTCGTTCAATTTGTCAGCCAGCTTCACTTTCTTCTCTAGAAAACCACGTGCCTTGTCTTCGTCTCCCGACTCCGCTGATTTCTCAGCGTACCGCTGTAATTTCTTGACCTCGGCACTGCACTCATCCAATGCTCGCTTCGCCCGGCTCTCATCTGACAGCACCGCTGTCGTCTCCGCTTTTACCTGACCCAGATCACTGCTCAGGCTGCGCATATACTCATTCACACTCTTCTCCGGGTCGTCCGCCCGCGACAGCATGTGGTTCACATTGGCCTTCATCACGTCTCTAAACCTCGATAAGATTCCCATTACTTGTTCCTCCTCCGAAAAGTTCATATGTATACTATAATACATGAATACGCCCACATACGTTTCACATTTCACGATTGCAAGTGGAGTTAATACGATCCAAATCCATACTATAACAACACAATATAAGAAAAGACGAGCACTTATAGTGTCGCCTTATAATCCAAAAATCCTCTCCTAATTCTCAGTATCTTTCTTCCTCAATCACAGTTCGTTAATGAACAGCACACTTTCCTCTGCAATCCGATCTGGATCCGTATTATGTATGTAATGACCAACATCTAAAAGCTGATATTGTCCCTTCTTCACAGACTCGATATAACGTATTAGGTACGTTTGCCAATTCTCAAGCGGTAACTCTTCACCATTAGATATGAAAAAATACATCGGCACATCCGGAATTCCCTGTGTGGCAACTTTTGCTGCATTCTGTTTAATCAGATTGACTTCATCATTTATATTTGAAGTCTGCGTATTCTTGTAGAATAGCACACGGTAAAGTTCCTTTTCCTGAGGAGATAGATGATTCTCCTTAATTGCAGCGGATGAATCCACAATCCCGGGGAAAAAGCGTGTAATTCCCATTCGTGCTCCCAAACCTGTCAGACTCATCATGCCTCCCGAAGGCAAAGGATATGCTTCATATACCTCTGGAATAGCAGGGTCCAATCCAATGATCGCCTTCACTTCGGTTGGATACCGTTGTGCCCAATATAATGCTTCAATGCCTGACATGGAATGCGGAAACAACACATATGGTGGATTCTGGCCTGCTAAAGTCAGCGCTGTTCTGGTTTCTTCCAATATCGTATCGATATCGCGGGACACCTTGGCCGTTTCACTATAGCCATAGCCTGCCTTCTCCACCACAGCAATTTTGTATTGTTCCGACAATCTGGAGTAAAGTGCCTTGAAATCCAATACAGGAGCGGATGTGCCCCCACCTGATAGAAATACCAGCGTCTGTGACCCAGCGCCTTCTGTATAGACATGCATTTGGTGATTATTCACGTTAACCATTACACCTGGCGGCGACAGAATACTCAACTCACTCTTAAGCTTAATTGTATGATTCGTGAAACTAATTACAATAAACACTAGCATGACACCCAATATTGCCAAGGCACCATACCCCAATCTCTTCAACACAATTCTCATTGGTTCCCCTCCAACATGATGTACACTCTTATTTATTTTACCATGTACATTGGAAGTTATATGAGATTTAATCCTTTTCTCATCGCGCTCTAATAAATCCCTCCCTAACTACGGCTCAACTGGAAGGCTCTCCACCGCTGTGAAAAACACATCCAACAGCTCAACGTTATACGTCGTGCGGACGTATTCTTCGATCCGAGCTAACCCTTCTTCCCTCTGATACTCCAGACATGGGCGGCCCTCACTCCACAGCACCCTGCACGGGAACTTTCCGACAACATCCTTAATGATGTGATCCGGTTCAGCTACTTTATGAATATCTCCCATATGAAATTTCCTCATTTCTCTATACTTATCGTGTGCAATTATCCATTAATTTTGAAATAGTTAAGGATTCGATTCAGTGCACTTCATCACATTCAACTCGAAGAGTTATGGCGACATACCCCTTAGGTATTTTGCAGACATGACCGTGTTGGTTCTCCCAGAGGTGCCTTTCCTCCGCAAGTTGGCTATAATAAGGGGATCAATGATTTCTATAAAAGGCAGGAAAATTATGCGTACACGAGTTCATTTTATCGCTCCTTACGAATCGATGATTCCTATTATACAAGAGTGCATTCCTCGTTTTCCCCAGTTGGCCATTCAGACGGACGTGGGCGATTTGGCAAACGGTGTGGAATTAGCAACCCAAGCTGAGAAAAACGGTGCAGAGATTATCATCAGCCGCGGCGGAACCGCCCAACTGATTAAGAAAGCAGTGACCATTCCCGTCATTGATGTGCAGTTATCAGGCTATGATATGATTCGTTCACTTACCCTGGCAAGCCAGTTTAACGGCCAAACAGCCATCGTTGGCTTCTCCAACATCACCTCTGGTGCACAATCCATTATTGATCTGATGGATCTGCCTCTCAAGGTCTATACCATACATAGCTCGGAAGATGTAGCACGATTGCTCTTGGAGTTGAAGGCTTCCGGGTACCGCCAGATTGTCGGGGATGTGATTACCGTCAACACCGCGAAGACCTATGGTCTGGAGGGATTGTTGATCCAATCTGGCCAGGAATCCATCCTTAGAGCGATGGAGGATGCACAGCTGGTCTACCGTTATTTGAGCAAAAATCATGCGATATCGATCATACTGAATGACCTGGTGACACAGGAACATCCGAATTTGCTTATTTTAAATGAACGGAACGAAGTCGTATTCGAGAACCTGACCGATTTTGAGAAAAATCCGCTGACCGATAATCACATGTATCTAACCAACACCAGCCTGGATTTCCATCAATCCCAGATCCAAAATGTGTTTATGGTGGACGATTACCAACTCACGGTTAACGCCTATGAAACGACTCTGGACAACAAGAGTTACAAGGTATATATGCTGGAAAAAGGAAAACCCTATGCCTTTGCACAATTCGGCATAACAACGTTCACGGACGCATCGATGGAGCCCATTGTTGCTGAATCCCCTGCCATGCAGGCGGTATTGAAGAACATTCGGGCACTCTACGAGCATCATGAACCGATCTATCTACTGGGTGAAGCGGATTCCGGTAAATCTTTTCTGGTCAAACACATTCATCAGATGTACTCCGGTGGCGGGCTGCTATTACAGATCGATCTCACGCAAGTTCCGCCCGGTCATTTGCACAAGATACCACTAGCCAAGGTTCGGAATGTAGAGATTAACCGTATGGAAGCACGTATCGAAGATCCCGAGTTGCTCTCTTTTATCCAGAGCTGCCTTCAAAGCCGGATTGGCGTGTTTATACTTGGAGAACAGACCTTGAACCCACAGTGGTCTCTCGACCTGAAGCTTAATACGATCATGATGCCAAATCTTGCGGATAGACCAGAGGATCTGGCTCCACTGATGCAGCATTTCCTAACGGGTTACTACCAGAAATACGGAACTACTGCGGTGAGAATAAAAGAAGATGCACTACAGCTGATCCGGGATCAGATCACACATATGAACGTCAACCAGTTGAAGCATCTGATCAAGCAGGCTGCACTTAATGAACAGGACTATGTAATTACCACCGCTACCTTGTCTCGTTTACTGGATCAGCAACCTCTTTCAAGCCAAATGAAGTTGAATGGAACTCTGAAGGACATCGAAAAGGAAGTTATTCAGTTCGTGCTTCAGGAGGAAAATAATAATCAATCGAAGGCCGCAGAGCGTCTGGGGATTAACCGGGCCACATTATGGCGTAAACTTAAAGATTAACTTTAAGTTTGCGTCTTTTTTATCGCCTTTATGTGTTGCATTTTTAAACAGTTTACTATGTATTTTAAATTTACAATAATTTATTGTTGCTATATTAAACGATATGGGATAACATAATCCCTGCAAGCGCTTCATAAAAACGATTACTTCATAAGGAGCTACTACTATGAACATTAAAGCAACTTTAGATCGCATCCCTGGCGGTATGATGGTCGTTCCTCTGTTACTCGGTGCAACCATTAATACATTCTTCCCAAATGCCTTGCGCATTGGCGGATTCACGGAAGCTCTCTTCGTTAACAGTTCCAGTACATTGATTGCACTGTTCCTGTTAATTGCCGGTACACAGATTACATTCAAAACGGCTGGTTCATCCGTCGGTAAGGGTGTTACCTTGCTTGTCGTCAAGTGGGCGATCGGTGCAGCACTTGGTCTCGTTGCCATTTTGTTTGCCGACTCAAGCGGGTTATTCCTGGGTCTGGCCCCACTTGCCATTATCGCTGCGATGACCAACTCTAACGGTGGTCTTTACATCGCACTCGCTGGTCAATACGGTAAAGAAGATGACAAAGCAGCCTATCCATTCCTCGCGCTCAGCGATGGTCCATTCCTAACCATGGTAGCGCTCTCCATCTTCGGTGCGATGGGCTTTGCCAACGGCATGTTCTCTCCTATGGCATTCGTTGCTGTATTGCTTCCGCTCATCGTTGGTGTCATTATTGGTAATCTGGACCGCAATCTGGCAGATTGGCTGCACAAAGGCAGCGACAAACTTGTTCCGTTCTTCGCCTTCTCACTGGGTATGGGAATCAACTTCTCCTCGATTATCCAAGGTGGACTCGGTGGAATCATGCTTGGCGTTCTGACCGTGCTTCTCACAGGCGGAATCGGATACCTGTTGTTCAAAGCCATCGGCTGGAACCCCATCGTCGGTGCTTCCGAAGGTTCAACAGCCGGCAATGCGGTAGGTACACCTGCTGCCATCGTGGCTGCTAATGCTTCATTTGGCCCAATTGCCGAGATTGCTACGGTGCAGATTGCGGCGAGCGTTGTTACTACGGCCATCCTCTTGCCGATCTTCATCGGGTTCCTCTCCAAACGACTGGAGAAATCAGGTGGAGTCGAGAAATACAATCAACGACCAACCACATAAAGGGTTTTCACCTGATTTAATGTGCTTAATCTATGCTTAATGGATGATCTGAACGAACTTTTTATTAAAATGTGCTCACAAGGAGGGATGACTGCATGAAATTAGCCATTATTGCAGATGATTTGACCGGTGCCAATGACAGCGGGGTGCAGCTTGCCCGTCATGGCTTAAAGACCAGTGTTCTTTTTAATATGGATGAGGAGCCTCTTACGCGTTACGATGCCGTCGTCTTTGATACAGATAGTCGTTCCATATCCTCGCAGGAAGCGTATGACCGTGTATATCGGGCTGCTGAATTGCTAACGAACAACGGATTTGAGACAATTTTTAAAAAGATGGATTCGACCATGCGTGGAAATATCGGCATCGAGATCGATGCCCTATATGATGTCGTCAAACCTGACTTTATGATGATCGCTCCGGGCTATCCGAAGAATAACCGTACCATCCATGAGGGTATTCATTATCTGAACGGCGTTCCGCTCGCGGATACCGAGATTGCGAATGATCCGAAGACGCCCGTAACTCTTTCCTACCTTCCGGACCTGCTGAAACAACAGACGAATTATGAAGTGGGCGAAATAACGGTTGCTGATCTGGACGTTGGCCAAGGTCACATTCAATCGAAACTAGAACATTTCAAGCAAAATAACATTCCATATGTACTCGTAGATTCCACAGAAGAACGGCATCTGGAGATGATCTTGCAGATGACTCGCGAGCTGGATTATACCTTTGCCTGGGCAGGGTCTGCTGGCATAGCCAACTACCTCCCTGCTCACTTCGAACTTGAATCCAAGTCCACCGAACTCACGATACCCGAGAATCCCGGTCCGGTCCTGACGGTTGTGGGCAGCGTAAATAAAAACTCCCGCGAGCAATTGTATCGCTTGCTGCGCCAATCTAAGATTGCATCCGTTTCATTCCACTCTTTCAAAGCAGTATCCGCAACCGCAGATCGCGCGGAAGAGATGGAACGTGTCTATAACGAGGTGAGATCCAAAGCACTGGAAGGACAAGATGTCGTCCTCTACTCCACCGCAGAACAAGTGGATATCGAACTGGCACGGGCAACGGGCGAAATTCGCGGTCTCAATCACACGGAAGTCAGCAACGAAATCGTACTCGCGATGGGTGAGATCTGTGCCAGACTGTTGGAAGAGAGGCTTTTCAAAGGGGTGTCCATGACTGGTGGCGATACGGCAAAACAGATCTGTCTGAAATGGAATATTAGCGGCTTCGAGCTGCTGGATGAGCTTGAAATCGGCGTGCCGATCTCCAAGTTCATCGGGATTGATGATCTGCATGTGGTTACCAAAGCAGGCGGATTCGGTAAACCCGATGTCTTTATCCATGCGATTCAAAAATTAAAAGGGGGTATTCTGGTATGAAACCTACAATTGGAATTACAATGGGCGACGCAGCAGGTATTGGACCGGAGATAATTATGAAAGCACTGGGTCATCAAGAGATGTACAATCAGTGCAATCCACTCGTTATCGGTGATGCGAAGATTCTGGAGCGTGTGTTGCCAGTCATCGGCTCAAGTCTAAACGTTAACGCGATTCAAGAGCCTTCCGAAGCAAAGTATGAATTCGGTACCGTGGATGTGATTGATCTGAATCTCGTTCCTGCGGATCTCGAATACGGTAAAGTATCTGCCGTGGCTGGGGATGCAGCTTTCCAGTTTCTCGCCAAAGCCATTGATCTTGCCAAAAAGCAGCAAATTCATTCTATCTGCACCGCGCCTTTGAACAAAGAAGCTTTGCACCAGGGCGGGCACCTGTACCCGGGACACACCGAAATTTTGGCTGACCTGACGGATACGCAGGATTTCTCGATGATGCTGACAACGCCTAATCTGCGCGTTATTCACCTGACAACACACATGGGTCTGATCGATGCCATTGCGAGTATTAACCCGGAAAGAACCTACACCGTGGTGAAGCTTGCCCATGATACGCTGAAAAAAGCAGGCTTTGAGAATCCGCGCGTAGCCGTATGCGGAATCAATCCTCATGCCGGGGAGAACGGCTTGTTCGGTAATGGAGAAGAAGAAGAGAAACTGCAGCCCGGCATTGAACGTGCGCAGCAGGAAGGCATTAACGTCGTTGGTCCCCTGCCGGCGGACACACTCTTCTTCCGCGCTGGCCGCGGTGACTTTGATATCGTCGTAGCCTGCTACCACGACCAAGGCCATGCACCGATCAAGGTGATGGGCATTGAGGAAGGTGTAAACATCACCGTTGGTCTGAAAGGCGGCATCATCCGTACGTCTGTTGACCACGGTACAGCCTTCGATATCGCCGGCAAAAACATCGCAGATGATAAAAGTATGCTGGCTGCCATCCGCTCCGCCATTGAGCTGGCACCGAAGGATCAAGTTTAAGAGTAGCTGTCATACAGGCACATGAGTGAGAGAGTGAGTCTGGTCAGGAGGACCCTCTCCAGATAGACGTATCTTTATATAGAAGGAAAAAGAAAAAGGCATTCCCTTTGTAACTTAGAGGGTTTGCCTTTTTTATTTGTCCTCTATCCGTTCTTGGCTGTCGCGATTTATGCAACACATCTCCACGGACATCCCCAGATTATCTCTGTCTTCAGTCAGCGCTCAGGTCTACCCGAGGATATCACTTCACGCTCGCTCTGCAATTCTCTGCTTCGGCGATATGCACTCGGTGACATGCCATTCAGTTTATTGAAGATGCGATTGAATTGAGAGAAGCTGGCGAAGCCGCACTGTGCTGCAATATCGGTGATTTTTTGGTTAGAGTTTAGGAGCAATTGTTGGGCGTTACGAATTCGGGTCATCTGAATATACTCGGTAAATGTAAAGCCTGTGACTTTGTTAAACTGACGGGATAGATGATGGGCACTCACGAAAAACCGTTTGGAGATCTCCTCAAGGGACAACTCGTTCTGATAATGACTGTGAATATACGATGCAATGGCATACATCCGCTGCGACATAGACGAACCTGTCTCTTCACGAACGTAGCTATTCTCTGCTGAGTATCGATGGATTGTACAGAGAAACTCAACGAATTTGCTATGAATTGCAACCGAATGAAGTACGGAGAGATTTTGTGATAGAGCAAAGATTTCGTTTAAAGGAGCCATTACCGCCTGGCGCAGTTCTTCTGTAAATCGGAATATCGGGATTGGTTCATCAAAGATCGAAAACAGTTCTGTGTAACCGTTCTCAAGACCGGGTGTATTGCGCGGCATGGCAAAGGTAATCATCAAGCGTTTGGGTGGCACTCCCTTTGGATATTGCGTTTTGTGCAGTAAAGAGGGTCTCAGCAGAACGATATCATACGGCTGAATCTCGTACAAACTACCTTCAATAATGTGCGCAGCCCTGCGATCCAGCAGAATACAGATTTCATAGTAATCGTGGAAATGCTGAAACTCCATATTCAGTTCATGAGAGCGTTCGTCATAATCCAGATGATAAAAAAGTGAATCTCCAGGCTCGTTCACATGGATCGCATATCCCTGCTCGTATGCCAAAACCGATGGTGTCATGGACATGCCCCCTATCCCGATTCTAATGAGTTTATTTTAGCATGAAATGCAATAAAAAGACGTTATTTTCAGCATACAATACATAGTTTCGCCCATTTCTCTTTTGGTATGATAAAGTTGATATGTTAGCGCTTGCAGTATTCTCGTTCCATCAACGACTACAGCCTGTACTTACTACAAACCAAGGTGGGAAACCAACATGAAAATGAATTCCTTGTATACTCGGATCCATACCATTGTGAAACACTTGGAACGTGCACGACTGACCTCAAAGACATATATACCGGAGCTTTATCATAAAGAGAGTGGTTACCACTCCTGGGAACTGGTTCATGAGGACCCTTCCTCCTGGAACGTATTCCGTAAGGGTGATGGCTGGGGCGGCAAAGACGTACACAGCTGCTTCAAAACCCGGATTCGCATCCCGGATCATATGGAAGGAAAAAAAGTCGTTTGTACCATTGTCACCGGTGCTGATGATATTTGGAACTATGATAACCCGCAATTTCTGGCATTCCTCAATGGAGAATTGATCTGCGGTCTGGACGTGAACCATACGGAAATTGATCTGACACCCGCTGCGGGAAAAGGTGAAGCATTCGAACTGGCACTATATGCGTACTGTAGTACTTCGGCAGCCGATGTCTTTCTCAATGTATATGTAGCTGAGCATCATCAGCCTGTCACGGATTTATATTACGATCTTAAAGCTGCACTCGATGCCGCGGATCTACTACGTGAGGATGATCTGGAGCGACTGAAGCTGATTGAACATCTGAATCGGGCGGTAAATCTACTGGATTTGCGTCAGGAAAACAGTACTGCTTTTCATGCATCGGTGCTGGAAGCCCGTCTTTATATGCAAAATCATATCTACGGTGAAACTCGGCCTGCGGGCAACCACATTCCCACCGTTCACTGCATTGGTCATACTCATATTGATGTGGCATGGCTGTGGACACTGGATCAGACGCGGGAAAAGGTCATTCGCAGCTTCGCGAGTGTACTCTACTTGATGGACAAGTTCCCGGAATATACTTTCATGTCCTCGCAACCCCAGTTATATGCGTACCTGAAAGCAGACTACCCGTCTCTCTATGAGAAAATCAAGGAAAAGGTAGCCGAAGGCCGCTGGGAAGCGGAAGGTTCGATGTGGCTGGAAGCCGATTGCAACCTGATTTCGGGCGAATCCATGATCCGTCAGATTATCTACGGGAAACGTTTCTTCAAGGAAGAGTTTGGCGTGGAGAACCGTGTTCTCTGGCTGCCAGATGTATTTGGTTATAGTGCAGCGATGCCGCAGATTATGCGCAAGAGCGGTATTGACTATTTTATGACGACCAAAATTGCCTGGAACGATACGAACCAGATTCCGAACGACACGATGTACTGGAGAGGCATTGACGGCTCTGAGGTTTTAACGCATTTCATCACAGCCACAGACTATGACAAGCATCCCGATTTCAGGCAGCGCCGGTTCGAAACGACCTACAATGGACGATTCAATGCATCTCAAGTCAAAGGCACATGGCAGCGATACCAGAACAAAAACATCAATGCAGATGTGTTACAGTGCTACGGCTTCGGTGATGGGGGCGGCGGACCAACGGAGGAGATGCTAGAGCACGGCAGACGGCTTGAAAAAGGATTACCAGGCGTACCGGACGTGAAACGTACTTTTGTACGTGAGTTCTTCGAGAAGCTGGAGCAAAATCTGGCGGATGTTCCTTCCGTTCCACGCTGGTCGGGTGAGCTGTATCTGGAGTATCACCGGGGTACCTACACTTCTATGGCCCGTAACAAACGGTACAACCGGCATAGCGAATTTGCACTGGCCGATGCCGAGCTGTATGCCATGATTCATCGCGAGGCGGATGCACAGGCGACCCATCCAACTGATGCACTGGAGCACGCATGGAAGCTGACAATGCTGAACCAGTTCCATGATATTCTCCCTGGTAGCTCCATTGAGCAGGTGTATGTGGATTCCAAAGAGCAGTATGAAGAAGTTCTGCGTGTCACGGATGAACTGAAGAACAGCGCGCTGAACGGCATTGCGAGTCGAATTACATCTGATGGCGAAGCCATTGTGGTATTTAACACGACCGGCTTCGAGCGGACGGATGTGGTTGAACTGCCTTCTTTTGCGAAAAAAGTAACGGTCTATGACGGAGATCGTCCTGTAGCGAGCCAGCGTACTTCCGAAGGCGGACTCGTGTTTCTTGCAGAGAACGTGCCTGCATCAGGATATAAAACCTTCCGGATCACGCCGGATATGGCCGCCGAACTGGGTATTGGCGTGTCAGTTGCACAGTGGGAAGCAGATCAGCGACACATCCATACACCTTGGTATGATATTCATCTGAATGAAAGTGCCGAATTCACATCTGTATGGGACAAGCTGGAAGGCCGTGAGCTGCTTCAGTCTGGAAAGCGTGGCAACGTGCTGCAAGTATTCGAGGATCGACCTGCGGAATACGAAGCGTGGAATATTGACGATTATTATGAACAGCATATGTGGGAGATTAACGACCTGCAGTCGCTTGAGTGGGTTGAAAGCGGGCCTGTGCGTTCCGTGTTGCAAGTGAAGCGACAGTTCCTGGAATCTGTTATTGAGCAGACAATCATCTTCTATGCGCATACACGCCGGATTGATTTCCGTACATTCATAGACTGGAAGCAGGAGCACCTGTTGTTGAAAACCGCTTTCCCGCTGGATATCTGGACTGAGAAAGCGGTATATGAGATCCAGTACGGCAACGTTGAGCGCGCTACCCACCGTAATACGAGTTGGGATCAGGCACGGTTTGAAGTATGTGGACAGAAGTGGGCCGATCTGGCGGAGAACGGGTACGGCGCTGCTCTGCTGAACGACTGCAAATACGGATATGATATTCATAACTCGGTGATGCGACTGTCACTGATCAAGAGCGCAACGTACCCGAATGAAAATGCCGACAAAGAGCAGCACGTATTCACCTACGCGCTCTATCCGCATCAGGGCGACTTCCGTGAAGGACGTGTCATCCAAGCTGCTTACGATATCAACCGTCCTCTGGTTGCCCGTGAGATTGCATTGCAAACCGGCACATTGCCGGGGCTATGGTCACTCGCATCGGTCGATCAAGAGAATGTCGTGTTAGAGGTTATCAAAAAAGCCGAGAACAACGATGATATGATCATCCGAGTCTACGAAGCGCATGGCCGCCGCAGTCGGGCTTCTCTTCAACTGACTGAAGGAGCAGGTGCTAAAGCATATGCGTGTGATCTGTTGGAAAATAACGAGGCGGAATGCATCGTGGACAACGGCCGGATTTCTTTTGATATTAAACCGTACGAGATTCTAACTTTCCGGATTCCGAGAGCGTAGCGGGCACATTTACGGGTAAGTTATGTAGCCATAACCATTCATATTATGGGTGCTTCTTGTCATTACTGACAAGGGCACTCTTTTTCTTTGTTACTGTATCCTCTTTCCCTAGAAATACAAAACACCCCTGGAATAACATCGGTAGAGCCAGCGGGCTTTACCATGTTTATTCACAGGGGTTTCTGATCACAGATGATAGATTATACAGCAACCAATTTAGCCAGTGGTTACGTTGTCCTTAAAATTCTTCGTACTCACTCGGGTCCTGATCCCACAATCGTCCATCTGGACGGCTGAATGAAGAGATAAGCTCCATCTCCTGCGCAGTCAGCTCAAAGTCAAAAATATCAATATTTTCTTGCTGATGCTGAAGCGAACTTGCCTTCGGAATTGGAATAGAGCCTAGCTGGATATGCCAGCGCAAGATGATTTGGGTAGGCGTTTTCCCATGAGCTTCCGCGACGCGGAGAATTTTTTCGTCTTTGACGATATCCTGAACAGCATCATTGCCACGTCCGATTGGACTCCAGGACTCGTTCACAATGCCATGTTTCTTATCCTGTTCCCGCTGATGGGCTTGATCAAAGAACGGATGCAGCTCAATCTGATTCAGACTCGGTGCTACCCCCGTCTCTTTAATCAGGCGTTCATTGTGCTCAGGCAGGAAATTGCTCACTCCGATGGAACGGATATATCCGCGTTTTTTTGCTTCAATTAGAGCCTGCCATGCTTCCACATACACATTCTTTTTGGGATTGGGCCAGTGGATCAGGTAGAGGTCGTAATAATCCAGGTCGGCTCTGTACAGGGATTCCTGAATTGCTACGAGTGCTTTATCATGAGCGTGATAGCGCCCCGGCAGCTTCGAGGAAATCAGCAGTTCTTCTCTGGCAACGGAGCTCTGCTTGATTGCTTTGCCCACTGTTGCCTCATTCTCATAGTTATATGCCGTATCAATTAATCGATAACCCACATCCATCGCGGATGCGATCGATTTAACGCCTTCTTCACCTTTTAAACTATAGGTACCAAATCCAATTGCGGGTACTTTCAAGCCATCGTTCAATGTATATTCCGGAATGTGATGCTTCATGTGAGAACTCTCCTTTGCCAAAAGGTTGGATTTTCGTTCCGAGATTAGACTGTTAGAAATTGATCGTCCTCTCGTTATTCTACCCCTCCCAGTGAGCTTGAATCAATTTGGCATAAGAGAGACTACAAGGTATTGGACGTTCTATTCGTTATCTCCGACCAGTATATCAGCAATGATGTCCAGCTGTTGCTCTACCGAAATGGGGTCACTGAGCAGAAACTCATCAAAATCAATATTGTAGACCTTATTCGCTTTCCCTGCTGGGGATTGCTCAATCAGCTTCTGTACATCCTTGAGTTTATCCTCCGCCCCGTCATTCACAGCAAGGAATAACCGGTCACCGATAAAGTCCGGAATCACCTCAGAAGAAATTTCCCACGTCTCACCTTTGATCACGTCTGTCTCTACCTTGGCGGTTGGCTTCAACCCGAGATACTTGTAGATGATATTGCCTCCCATATTGGTATCCCCGTAAACAAAAAGTGCATCTGGACGCACGTTTAATATGGAGAACGTCTCATCGGCACTTACATAAGGGCTAATTTTCTCTTTGTACTCCGCGATTTTGGCCGTGAATTGCTCGTTCCATAACCGTGCTTCCTCTTGTTTTCCAAGAATATCACCAAACATCTCGACATCTTTAATCGGGTCGTTGTACTGCTCGACAACAATCGTTGGAGCGATCTGACTCAGTGCATCATACCCGCCTTCCACAGCCTCCGCAAATGCTGCCGTTGTAACAATCAGATCTGGCTCCAGTGACAGAATTTTCTCCGCATCTGGCGGAACACCCACATCTGAAATACCGGAAGTATCACTTATAAGTGGATTATCTAAAATAAATGTCGTTGTGCCAACCGGCTTCACCCCAAGTGCCATCAACTCACCCAAGTGATAGAAGCTGACGACTCGCTGTGGATTCACAGGAATCTCGGTTTCGCCTTTCAGATGTTTATACATCCGCGTTTCCACAGCTGCGCTGTCTGTAGTTACAGCAGTAGTCGTATCTGATGAAGCTGGCTGGGAAGCCGCTGCTCCTGGAGTACTGCTTGTCTGGCATGCACTTAGAAGCAAGGATGTACATAATAACATCATCGCTCCAAAGGCCGGTCGTGAAAATCTAAACATGGATGTGTCCCCTTCCCTAATCCGTTGATAATAAGTCTCATTCTCATTATGAAAAAAGGAGTTAGGGGTTACAATAGACGATTCTAACCCGCGTAATGGATTATACTGAACCTGGATCTTTTGATGATGTTCCGCACGAAACTGAAGTGGCGATAATCCGGTATGCTTTTTGAACAAGCGACTGAAATAATACACATCTGCATAACCTACGTTGCTCGCGATTTCCTGGATACGGGCCTCGGACTTTAGAAGGTACTGCTTTGATCTGTGAACGCGCACATGAATGAGATATTCAATGGGTCCTAGTCCAATCTGGTTTTTGAACAAACGGGATAAATAGCTGGCGCTGCAATGGTATCTCTTGGCTAGTTCCTCGGCTGTAATCGGCTCGTTATAGTGATCGTGAATATAGTGGATTGCCTCAGTGACGATGTTGGGTCTGCTGCTTTCCTTTTTGGCCAATGTCTGGATCTGTTGCCGCATGATCTCGTACACCAATGGAAGAAAGACCGACTGCGCCTGTAGCTTGTCTATGGAAGCGGGTTCTTGCCACAAACGGTTCATAGCTTCACACTTTTCCTGAACAGGGAGTACTGCATACGGAGCAAACGCATACGTCACCTGGAAGCTCTTCCGTTCCTCCGGCGATAGACACTCGGCTGTATATAAAATCAGATAACAGGCAAAGTCCTGACCCAGCGGCACAATACTCAGCTCAGCATCTGCTCCCCCATGTAATATGTAAGATGAACGGGTCTGATAGACCTCGCCCGATATGCTCACCCTAGCCTCTCCACGAGTAGTAATTAAGAAAAAGCTGGTATGCGCCACATAGTGATCAGGAACCGTTCCATGCTCCGCACGATAATACCGAATATCCAGCAATCTAACAGCAGTTCGGCTCCACCGTTCGATATGGGCTTCCCAATCCATATACGTTCCCCCTACTTCATCGTTCTTAAAATATGCCTATTATATCACAGACAAAAAGCCATCAACCCAGATGGGTTAACGGCTTATGCATTGAAAAAAAACCTAATACTCTCGTGCAAATTGCTTATCCTCTTTCAGCTGCACAATATCATGCCCGGTTGGATTCTGGAACGCACGAAGTCCAAAGGTTTGTGCAACCGCAAAAATATGGTCAAAGATATCCGCTTGCACATTCTCATACACACCCCAGTTAATATCGTTGCTGAATGCGTAGATTTCAAGAGGCAGTCCGCGATCTTCTGGTGCTAGTTGTCTCACAATCATCGTCATATCTTTATTGATTTTCGGATGATTTCTTAAATACTGATGGATATATTCCCTGAACACACCCACATTGGTGAGCTGTCTTCCGTTCACGTTGCTTTCCGTGTTCACCTGGTGCTCCATGTTGTATGCTTGAATTTCCTTCAATTTAGCTGAGACATAATCAGTCAGGTAGTGGATTTTCTCAAATTCAGCCACCATCTCTTCCGTACAAAAACGGATACTGCTGATATCAATATAGATACTCCGCTTAATCCTTCTGCCGCCGGACACCTGCATGCCTCTCCAGTTCCGGAACGAATCCGAAATGAGGGCGTAGCTTGGAATCATCGTAATGGTTTTATCAAAATTCATAACCTTTACCGTGTTCAATGTAATATCGATGACGTCGCCGTCCGCATTATATTTCGGCATTTCAATCCAGTCACCGACACGCACCATATCATTCGAAGATAGTTGAACGCCGGCCACCAGACCCAATATGGAATCCTTGAAAACCAGCATCAATACGGCCGATAACGCACCAAGTCCACTAAGAATGATCAACGGATTCTGTCCAATCATATTCGAGATGACGATAATCCCACCTATAATGAACAGGAAGATTTTAGCGACCTGAATGTAACTCTTAATTGGTCGAATCTTGGAGACTTCATAGGAACGATAGATATCATCAAATACATTGAGTAGCGCGTTGAGCACCGTGATCATGATAACGATCATGTATGTCATAGCAGCCTTTTCAATCAAAGCCTGATAGGACGGGAAAATATAAGCAGAATAATAGATGATAATCGCTGGCACGAGATGCGACAGCTTGTGGAATAATTTTTTCTCCACAATGATGTTGCCCCACTTGTACCGATTGTTACTTACAATACGATGCACCGTCTTTAGTACCACTCGCTTGGCAATCACATTCGCCAATATCGAGATCACCGCTATAAAAATCACCATAATTATATTCGAAAGATATCCAATGGATGGCTCACTCATGCCCATTCCCTCTAGTTGATTTCTAATAAAGTCCATTGTTTCCTCCTAACGCAGTCTAGTTTAGCCTATTATTATAAAGTAGATTAAGGTGGTAAGCAAAATTTGTGCTTCCGCTCCGTTCTTCCTATGCATTATATATATTAAAAAAAGACCCTTTCATTCAAAGAATGATGGGCCCACTTGATTATGTCGTCTTTATATCATTCACACGAGAAATGTCCAACAACTCACTCACCGTCACCAATCGGTACCCTTCCGTAACCAGTTCATCCACCAACACACGAACCGCCTCCACCGTCTGGGAACGATCCCCGTACCCGTCATGGAATATGAGCACGCTGCCTGGTTTCATCACAGACCGGGTATGCTCCAGAATGTGCTCAACGCCGGGATTGTCCCAATCTCTCGCATCACCGTTGACCGCACCAATCGTGCGATATCCGCGCTCCGCCGCCAAAGACAGTATATCATCATTTACTCCAAAATAGGGCGGTCGGAAGCTGCAGGCAGGTTGCCCCGTGACTTCTTGGACAAGATTTTCTGCGCGTTGCAGCTCCTCCCAGGCTTCCTCCAGCGTCAACTTGGTCAGGTTCGGATGCGTGTACGTATGGTTTGCGATCTCATGCCCTTCCCGGTGCACCTCTGCCGTAATCTCCGGGTGAGCCTCCATCTCTTGGCCAATCATGAAAAACGTCGCCCGTCCACCGACAGCGCGGAAAATCTCAAGCATTTGAGGTGTGTACACCGGATGCGGCCCATCATCAAACGTGAACGCCACAACCTTTTCCCGAACAGACTCCTGCTCTACCATCGCGATATTGACCATAAATAATGCCCCCTCTCTGCAACTGACTGGCTACATCCCCCTTATTATTCCATGTCTATACGCCGCGGTCTAGTCAAGAGATCACAACTTCACCTGCTCTCTAATCTAACCTTTGATCGCACCTGCGATCATGCTCTTCTGTCTGGAGGCATACTTATTAAAATTTGCAATGAGTCACATAAACAAGCCACTCAGTCACTAATGTTTTTTCGAGTATTCCTCAAACTAACTCCCCCTGTATCTCTTACTATTCAAAACGGCACCTGTCCAAAAGTTTAGTAGATGTAGAATTTCAGAACGAGAACATTCTAAATGCAGTAACTAGTGGTTTAATAAACCTATCATTCTTGAAGTTCAGGGGCATTAGAGCAGCAAAAGGTTGAACTGGAAACGAAGTTGTTAGAAGCCCATTAGGTAAAAGAAAAGCAGTCATTACAGAAGAATATCTGCAATAACTGCTTTCTGACTTAAGGACCACATCTCCAGACGTAATCTTCCTGAAATCAAGAAGTTCATTGGTATTTATGAAAAAAAGGTACTCGTCTACAAGGAATATGTAGACGTCACGTCATCTTTAAGCTACAAGTTGTGAATTTGAGGCGAGGGGAGTCGAACTCCTGTCCGAAGATAACGACACATAAGCTTCTACGGGTGTAGTCACCGTTTTGATGTCACCCAAGTATCAGTAATCCTTAAGAACAGGATTAGCCCAAGCAGGTATGGGTTCAACACAATAGATCAAATCACTCTGTATGATTTCCGCAACAATTAAAGGCTCGTATGTATTATCAATAATGATAACCTGATCTGCGATAGCTAGAGCCGGTTTAAGGTTCTTCAATGACTCACCATATCGATAACGAATGTCTTCTTCTGCAATCCAATGCCCACCTTGTTCAACACGTGAGGCTACACGATCTATATGCATTTGGACATCCTCAAGGCCGATATAGTATACCAAAATTTCGTAACTGTTTTCTTTTGCTATTTCCATATGTTTTAAAACAAATGATCCGGACAATGTCGTTTCAATAGCGAAGTTTTTACCACTTTTAATGAGAGATCGGATTCTTTTTACAGCTTCCCTGCCAGCAGACAGGTCAGCACTACGCGGATTCTCTGGCTTCAACTCTCTTGCAATTTGATCTGGATCAACCAGTTCACCAAGCCACTCTCTCATTTGCATGCTAAGTGTACTTTTCCCTGCTCCATTGGTACCCGCAAACACAGTCATGACTGGCCTGATTTCACTCATGATATTCAAACTCCTGGCGTTTCCCAGTAGCATCAAATATAATTTCGAATTTATTGCCTTCAGCATCCTCACGAACGCGTTTGTTGTTCTTTATATAATAAATAGAGGCACCTGATTCTTTAGCTTGTTTACGTGCATGTTGATTTGCTTTTTTTAGAATTTCTTGGAGCTGTTCTCGATTTGTAAACATTCTCAGTCCCCCTCCAGTTTTAAATTATCCCTATTATATCACAAACTGAATACCACCAATCAGAACACTGATCGTGGTGTTATATAGCTAAAATAGTTATCCATTTTTTCTTTCATCTAATCCATAAATCGTTATATTCTCTTTTCGTTTAAATTCCGCTTGTATTTCCTCATTCTTTTTCCATTTTTTAATTAGCTCTTTTGAGTAATTCCAGTAACTTTTCACTTCCTCTGCTTGAAAAACTCGATGGCCATTAATCCATATTTCAGGGCGTATCTCTTTATTATCATTTATTAAAAGAAGTGCCCTCTCAGGTGAACTACTAAGTCGATAACTTATAGTGAATCCCCTAGATCGCTTCCTTAAACTATCTACTTCTCTCCATGCTTCAAAGTTAAAATAGGTGAAATGACTTCGCTCCTCAGAATGAGTGTAACAATCGCCACACCCTTCACAAGTTAACTCAATTGCATTGTCTTTTTTATAACTTAGTCCGGCACAAATCCTAAATTTAAATGTTTGATTGCACTTATTGCATAACAAGCATTCATCGGCTACTTCTTTTAATATATTCAAAAAGTCAACAATTCTCTGCTGTGTGAAGTCTGTTCCATCATCAGCAGTCAATTTTCGTATCACTTCAGTTTGAAATTTGAATAACGAAAACAACGATCCTTCCTTGACTATTCCTCTAACTAAATTCTTATAATCTGAAATGTGTATATGGTTTTCCTTCTTAATAGTCATTAAGGTCAATGTCCTCACTCCAAATCTATTAATATAGTAATTAGTATTACCAGAATAATAGATTGATATACAAAAACAGCCACCAAATGGTGGCTGTCACTGATACTACTAATGGAGGCGAGGGGAGTCGAACCCCTGTCCGAAGATAACGACACATAAGCTTCTACGGGTGTAGTCACAGTTTTGATGTCACCCGAGTATCGCCCCGTAACCGGCTATACGTTGGGTCAGCCTGATTGTCTTCTTCAGCACACCCCAGGCGGAGATGTGACAGCGTATCCCACTACTTGTTAGCCCCTAATCCTGTCACATGGGCGATGCAGGTTAGAAGCACGCACACAGTTTCTTAGGCTGCGAAAGCGTAGTTTGTTTGTTGTTTGCCGTTTAATAGGCTTTAGCGTTGATGAAGCGGACGCGTCCCCACTACCCGCTACCCATGCTCGAACTATCCCCGTCGAATCCATAAACGCCCCCTCATATAAGAAGGGCTCCAGGATTAATCCGTGAATACGGAGCAAAGGTGCTGCACATCTTTTTCCTCCAAGGTAAAAAGATGCTTCTTTCAAACTCGGCATTCCTGTCTGCTACATGAGTAATCATAACATAGGACACATCACCGAAATAGTACAGATTGCTGGAAGACATTCCAGCGGGCTGAGCACGTGTACAAATTTATCCAATACAACAGCTCAATCGTCTACATATTATACCGCGTCACCAATCGGAAGTAAAGTTTACCCAGATCGGATCACGAACAACTGTACCTAAGTATCTTACCCACTACCCTGACAAACTACGCAACAGCTGAAAAATTAGATTCCTCACCGCACTTAGCTCCATGCTCCTAGCAATTTACTTAATCACACACAACAAAAATCACCCAACTGCATACTACAGCTATTCACATCAAATCACCATCCCCACTACAAATAAAAAAAGCCTCAATCTTGTCCATTACAGGACAAACCTTGAGACTCCTTAACTCGTACAACACTCTTCCTAGCTCCATCACAAAAACTAACTTATATACCTATAATACAGCTTTCCACGCCCAGCGCTCCACTTAACGTGCGACTTTCTGCTTCTCACGCATTGCCCGTTGAATATCACGTTGTGCATCCCGCTTGGCTGCAGTCTCGCGTTTGTCGAACTGTTTCTTACCTTTACCCAGTCCGAGCAGCAGCTTCGCATAACCGTTGCGGATATAGATCTTCAAAGGCACAATGCTGTATCCGTCCTGTTTCGACAGCCCGAGCAGCTTGTGAATTTGCACTTTATGCATCAGCAACTTGCGTGTACGTGTCGGATCGAGCGGATTATTTCGGTTTCCTTGTTCAAAAGGACTAATATGCATATTGTGAATATGAATCTCACCGTTTCGAATCGTGGCAAATGCATCACCAATATTCGCACGGCCGTTGCGAAGAGATTTGATCTCCGTTCCGGTAAGCACCATGCCCGCTTCATACGTATCTTCAATGAAGTAGTCATGGGAAGCCTTTTTATTCTGTGCGAGCACTTTACTCTGTCCATCATTCTTGCCCATGTCCTCACTCCTTCTCCGTAAAATAAGCCGGTACCATGCTCTGTAGCAGCGCACCCGATGTTGCACCAAGGTACCACGTGCCAGACCTTAATTGTAGCAAGTACGGCTGTTAAAATCAAGAAAGAGGCGACCTCTGCCGCCCCTCCTCATTACACCACTTACAGACTGTGCGAAACAACATACACCTGAAGTGACTATCTCACTAACACTTAACTTGGAGGAACTAATTGCAGTCCAGTTCTCCAAGTGACTGTAGCGTTATTATTTTTTCTTTTTCCGTACAAAAGCTGCTGTGCCGTTACCAGCTGCACCTTTGCTCTTCTTCCGCTTGCGACGTGGTGCTCCGCCTTCCTGAGCACCACCAGGAGTTGCGTTTTCTCCGATAAATACGCCGCTCGGTGAAGTGTTCTTTCTTCCACTTCCGCCTTTGCCACCTTTACCGCCGCCCTTGCCGGACTTGAAGCTTCCCTCACCGCGACCGCTGCCGCTGTTCAGGCCACTTCCTTGTCCACCGGCTGAACCACTATCCGATCCACCCGATGTAGAGCTGTAACCACCTTTACCTGAGCCAAAACCAAAGCTTACCGCGCCCTTGCCGCGGTTAGTCGATCCGCCAGCATCATTCGCACGACGCTCACCTTTCGGTTTGCCCCCGCCTTTACCCGCGTAGCCACCGGATGAGCCTGCGCCCGCTCCTGCACTCGCAGCTCCGCTACGACCGCCACGACCGCCTTTGCTGCTCTCTTCCGGTGATCTGCCACCACGGTTACCTCCAGCAGCAGATGAGCCGCCTTTGCCGCCACGCGAACCACTGAATCCACCTGGTCCACCCTTGGCACCGCCGCGTCCGCCACCGCTACCTGGACGTCCACCTTTACCGCCACGTCCGCCACCGAAGCCGCCAGGACGTTCACCGCGAGGTTTCATATCCACCATTTCAAAATCAATGGTATACTCTTCCATGCTTACACGCGCCACACGGATCTTCACTTCATCACCGATGCGGAAGACTTTCGAGGTACGTTCACCAATCAGAGCCATGTGCTGATCGTCAAAATGGTAATAGTCGTCCGTGAGGGCGCTCAGGCGAATCAGACCTTCAACCGTGTTCTCCAGTTCAATGAACATACCGAAGCTGGTCACACTGCTGATCATGCCTTCGAACTCTTCGCCTACTTTATCGAGCATATACTCAGCTTTCTTCATCTTCTCTGTATCCCGTTCAGCTTCTACCGCTACACGCTCACGTTCCGAAGACTGCTGCGCAATATCGGACATCCGTGCTGCCAAATACTCCTGACGGTTCTCTGGCAAAGCACCATTATTCTCAATCACTTCGCGGATTACCCGGTGAATGACGAGATCGGGATAACGACGAATTGGAGACGTAAAGTGACTATAAAATTCTGCTGCCAGACCAAAGTGACCCGACATTTCGGAATCATATTTCGCCTGTTTCATGGAACGCAGCATCATCGTACTGATCACGGTTTGTTCTTTCGTTTCTTTGATATCCTCAAGCAACGATTGAAGTGCACGTGGATGAATCGCGTTGCCACGTCCTTTGACTTGGTGTCCGAAATTCGCCGCAAAGGCGAGGAAATTTTGCAGTTTTTCCTGGTCTGGATCTTCGTGCACACGATAGATAAACGGAACCTTCAACCAGTGGAAATGCTCTGCCACTGTTTCGTTCGCTGCCAACATGAACTCCTCGATGATTTGCTCCGCAATCGAACGCTCCCGTTTCACGATATCCACCGGTTTGCATTCTGCATCCACAATGATTTTGGATTCTTCAAAATCAAAGTCAACCGCACCACGGCGCATACGCATAGCACGCAGCTTCAAGGCGATCTCTTTCATCAGATGGAAATCATCCACCAGATCCTTATAACGCTCGAGCAATTCTGGCTCTTCACCTTCAAGGATTTTGCGAACGTTGGAATACGTCATCCGCTCTTTGGTTTTGATTACACTCGTGAAAATGTCATGCTTCACAACCTTCATCTGGTCGTTAAACTCCATCTCACAAGACAAAGTCAAACGGTCTACCTGTGGGTTCAAACTACAGATCCCGTTGGACAGACGCTGTGGCAACATTGGAATAACCCGGTCTACCAAATACACACTGCATCCGCGGTTATAAGCTTCCTGATCCAGCTTGGAATTCTCCTGCACATAATAGCCAACGTCGGCAATATGAACACCCAGACGATAGTTCCCGTTAGGCAGCTTCTCTACGTTAACAGCGTCATCCAGATCCTTGGCATCTTCGCCATCAATCGTAACAATGTTAAGTCCACGCAGATCACGGCGCCCCTGTTGTACAATCTCTTCATCCGTGATGGAGTCTGGTGCTTTCTCCGCCTCTTCTACCACTTCATCCGGGAAAGCTTCAGGCAGCTGATGCTTGCGGATGACGGACAAAATATCAATACCCGGCTCATCCTTATGACCGAGAATCTCGATTACTTCACCCTCAGCTGCAGCACGGCCCTCTGGGTAGCTAACGATCTTTGCTACGACCTTCTGCCCATCAACAGCCCCTGCAAAGTTAGTACGTGGGATGAAAATATCGCGATTAATCCGTTTGTCATCCGGAATGACGAAGCCGTACACCTCATGGCTCTGGAACACACCAACCACTTGTGTCACAGCACGAGTAACAATACGAACGATCTCACCTTCCAGGCGGCCGCCAGAAGGTCCTTGAGACGTAACTTTAACCAATACCGTGTCACCATTCATCGCACTCTTCATATCATTGGCGTGAATATACACATCCGGGTGCTCCCGATCCTCAGGAATAAGGAAAGCAAACCCTTTGGCGTGAGCTTGTAAACGTCCGCGTACCAAATCCATTCGCTCTGGCATGCCATAGCGATTGTTACGTGTCAGCAAAACTTTACCGGATTCCTCCAGCGTATTAAGCATAATCAAAAAGGCTTTGAAATCAGCTGCATCTTCGATCCCGAAGTGCTGTTCCAACTCCTGATAAGTCATCGGTTTATAAGCGGTTTCCCGCATGAAGTCGAGCAATTGTTGTTCTGTTATCATTAATATATTCACCTCGGGAAACATAAAAGTGTAATCGGGTCTCATCTCTTTATGTATCGGAATCCATACCATTTTCATGCAGTACAATGTCACTGTCGTGTAGAGTGTAGTAATGCAACCATACTATCTCATACCCTAGTATACACGAATTCAATCCGGCCCATCCGTACCTCGCAAAAAAACCGCAGTTGCCGGGCGCTCCTCTAAAATCACGCTTTCACGTATCTCTACAGACATTTTATGCGATACAAGTGCTGTACGCATCTGTAAAACGACCACATCCTGAAATTTTCTGTACACATGACATTCATTATAAGGAGTAAGTTCGCGTAACGAATAAGCGAGGGATATACCATACATGATAGGGGTGTGTTGCACACTAAGGAAGGAAAACCGAACAGAAGTGAGAAGAAGACCGAAATCATGGAGTCTATATATCGTTGGAAAAGTTTGGACGCGTAAGAATTTATTAAAAAACCCCCGTTTCTCCACGAAACGAAGGTTCATCAATGAAGCCATTAGCTTAAGCTATTCATTGCTCAGCATTTCCAAGTCTTACTTGGAAACAACCGTAACAATAATAGACAAAATCATAAATCCTGCACCCAGTACCACCGTTGCACGTTGCAGGAAGAGATCCAATCCGCGCGCTTTCGTTTTACCGAAAAGATGTTCCGCACCACCGGAGATGGCACCCGCCAAACCAGCGCTTTTCCCGTGCTGCAGCAATACTACAGTGATTAGACCGATCGAGAAGACAACGAGCAGCAATTTCAAAGCAATATCCATTCTTTCCACCTCCTACCCATGTGGGCATAACATCTCACCATAAAAACAGTTACTTTAATTGTAACATAGCTATTGTTGTGATACAAGTAGTGCAGTTCATACAATACCCTAAATTTCACCATCTACTTGATCCGTAGTGTACACATTGCTATGTACCAATAAAAAAGACAAGCCGGTTACCCGGCTTGCCCGTAAAAGCTGGCTATCCAGCTTATTTTTTAAGGTTGTAGAATCCTTTAAGACCATTGTATTGAGCCAATTCACCCAGTTGATCTTCAATGCGAAGCAATTGGTTGTATTTCGCAATACGGTCTGTACGGGAAGGAGCACCCGTTTTGATTTGACCCGCGTTAGTTGCAACAGCGATGTCAGCGATTGTGCTGTCTTCGGACTCACCGGAACGGTGGGAGATTACAGCTGTGTATCCTGCACGTTTAGCCATTTCGATTGCATCGAATGTTTCAGTCAATGTACCGATTTGGTTAACTTTGATCAGGATGGAGTTACCAATACCTTCGTCGATACCTCTACCCAGACGCTCAGTGTTCGTTACGAACAGGTCATCACCAACGAGTTGTACTTTGTCTCCCAATTTCTCAGTGAGCAATTTCCAACCATCCCAGTCATCTTCGGACATACCGTCTTCGATTGTGATGATTGGGTATTTCTCAACCCATGAAGCCAGAAGGTCAACATACTCAGCGGAAGTGTAAGATTTACCTTCGCCAGCAAGTGTGTACTTACCATCTTTGTAGAACTCAGTGGAAGCAACGTCCATACCCAGGAATACGTCAACGCCTGGTTTGTAACCTGCTTTTTCAATAGCTTCGATGATTGTAGTGATTGCTTCTTCGTTCGAACCAAGGTTCGGTGCAAAACCACCTTCGTCACCTACAGCTGTGTTCAAGCCTTTTGAGCTCAATACGGATTTCAGGTTGTGGAAGATTTCCGCACCTACGCGAAGAGCTTCTTTGAAGCTTGGTGCTCCAACTGGAAGAACCATGAACTCTTGAACGTCGATGTTGTTGTCAGCATGCTCACCACCGTTGATGATGTTCATCATTGGTACTGGCAGTGCTTTAGCATTGAATCCGCCCAGGTAAACGTACAATGGCAGGTCCAGAGCGTCAGCAGCTGCGCGAGCTACTGCCATGGATACAGCCAAGATTGCGTTAGCACCCAGTTTACCTTTGTTTGGCGTACCATCCAAAGTAATCATCAATTTGTCGATACCCAGTTGATCCAATGCATCCATACCGATAACTTCTGGAGCGATTGTTTCGTTTACGTTTTTAACAGCTTGCAGAACGCCTTTACCGAGGTAACGGGATTTGTCGCCATCGCGAAGCTCAACTGCTTCGTGGGCACCAGTGGATGCACCGGATGGAACGATTGCGCGGCCGATTGCGCCGGACTCCAGGTATACTTCAACTTCTACTGTAGGGTTACCGCGGGAGTCGAGGACTTCGCGAGCGTACACGTCAGAAATAATAGTCATTTGTGATAATCTCCTTTATAGTTGGGATTTAATTTTGGGACCAACTTGTGTTTGCCCTTATTTCACTACGTCAGCAGAATCTTCTTCTGATCGCTGTTATCCCCTGATTTCTTTGAACTTATCGTCATAAGTTGAAATCATGTGATAAAGTCGAGCGCTTCGCTTCTTCAGACTATTTCTGCTGCCTTCGTTCAATGTGCAAACGCCAAACCGCCCAATTATATATGTTGTTGTACAACTTACTTACGGGTAGCGATAACAGATGTACCTGTCATTTCTTCCGGTTTAGGCAATTGCATCAGGTCAAGGATCGTTGGCGCGATATCCGCCAGGATTCCGCCTTCACGCAGGGTTACATTTGCATCAGTAACGATGAATGGAACCGGGTTCGTTGTATGAGCTGTGAACGGACGTCCTTGCTCATCGAACACCATATCCGCGTTACCATGATCCGCCGTGATCAGTACAACGCCGCCTTTGGCAAGTACTGCATCCACAACACGTCCCATGCACTCATCTGTTACTTCAACCGCTTTAATGGTAGGCTCCAGCATGCCGGAGTGTCCAACCATGTCAGGGTTAGCAAAGTTCAGAATGATGGCGTCATGTTTGTCTGCTTCGATCTCGCGAACACATGCATCAGCCACTTCATACGCGCTCATCTCCGGTTGCAGGTCATACGTTGCAACTTTTGGTGAGTTGATCAGTACGCGAGTTTCGCCCGGAAGCTCCACATCACGACCGCCGCTGAAGAAGAAGGTAACGTGCGGGTATTTCTCCGTTTCTGCAATACGCAGTTGTTTTTTATTGTTCTGTACAAGAACTTCACCCAGCGTGTTGTCGAGGTTCTTCGGCGAATAAGCCACATAACCTTCAACCGTCTCACTGAATAAAGTCAAGCAAACAAAGTGCAAGCCCACTGGGAACTTCGGACCACGATCGAAACCGCGGAAATCCTGGTTTGTGAATACTTGCGACAACTGGATCGCACGGTCAGGACGGAAGTTGAGGAAGATAACGGAATCGCCGCTCTCTACCAAACCTACCGGCTCACCATCCGCTTTGACGATAACCGTTGGTTCAACGAATTCATCAAATACGGATTTCTCATACGATTCTTCAACCGCTTTGAGTGGGTCAGTGTATTTTGGTCCATCTCCATAAACGATAGCGCGGTATGATTTCTCAACCCGTTCCCAACGTTTGTCACGGTCCATCGCGTAATAGCGACCTTGAACCGTTGCGATTTTACCTACACCAACTTCTTCAATCTTAGCGATCAGTTTCTGCATGAAGTCTTTACCACTGTCTGGCATAACATCACGGCCATCCATGAAAGCATGAATATACACATCATTCATTCCTTCTTTTTTGGCCAGATCCAGCATAGCAAACAGGTGGTCGATGTGACTATGTACGCCGCCATCGGACAACAAGCCGTAGAGATGAAGCTTTTTGCCGCTTTGTTTCGCTTCGCGAACAGCTTTGACAAGTGTTTCATTGTCGTAGAACTCGCCGTCACGAATGGATTTGGAGATACGGGTCAAATCCTGGTATACGATCCGGCCGGCACCAATGTTCAGGTGACCTACCTCGGAATTTCCCATTTGCCCTTCTGGCAAACCTACAGCTTCACCGCAAGCAGTGAGTGTTGTATGTGGGAATTGGCTCATGAAACGGTCGTAGTTCGGTTTCTTGGCTTGCGCTACCGCATTGCCTTCCACCGTGTTACGCAGACCAAAGCCATCCATGATGATCAGTGCTACAGGTTTTGGAGCTGTCATCTTACTTCGCCCCCTCAACAAGCGCGATGAACGAAGCCGGCTGCAAGCTGGCACCGCCAACAAGTGCGCCGTCGATGTCGCTTTGTCCGAGGTATTCTGTTACGTTCTCCGGTTTAACACTGCCGCCGTATTGAATACGAACTGCATTCGCAACCGTCTCGTTGTACAGATCCTTCACCAGCGTACGGATGTAAGCAATAACTTCATTCGCATCTTGGGAAGTGGAGGATTTGCCTGTACCAATCGCCCAGATTGGCTCATAAGCGATAACGACTTGTGCCGCTTGCTCAGCAGACAGACCTGCAAAAGCAGCTACTGTTTGCACTTTGCATACGTCTTTTGTTTGGTTCGCTTCACGCTCTTCAAGCGTCTCACCCAGGCAGAAGATTGGAGTCAATCCGTGACGGAATGCTGCATGCAACTTTTTATTGACAGTCTCATCGGTTTCCGCAAAATATTGACGGCGCTCCGAGTGACCAATAATGACATAATCTACACCCAGGTCTTTCAGCATCACGCCGCTGATTTCACCTGTGAATGCACCGTTGTCTTCAAAGTGAAGATTTTGTGCACCAATTTTGATGTTTGTGCCTTTAACGGCTTCTACCAGGGATGGCAGATTTGTAAACGGTGCGCAGATTACAGTTTCCACGCCTTCAACTTCCGCTTTTCCTTTAACTTCCTGAATGAAGTCATTGGATTCGGAAACCGTTTTGAACATTTTCCAGTTACCTGCGATAATCGGTGTTCTCATGGGTTTCAACTCCTTCATGCTATAGACTACTAAAACTTACTTGTCGTTCAATGCCACTACGCCTGGAAGTACTTTACCTTCCATGAACTCGAGCGATGCACCGCCACCTGTAGAGATGTGGTTCATTTTATCAGCCAATTTGAACTTCTCAGCTGCTGCTGCGGAGTCACCGCCACCAATTACAGTGTAAGCTTCTGTCTCAGCGCAAGCTTCTGCTACTGCACGAGTACCGTGGGAGAATGGCTCGATTTCAAATACGCCCATTGGTCCGTTCCATACAACCAATTTGGAGTTTTTGATTACGTCAGCATAGATCTCACGTGTTTTAGGACCGATGTCGATACCTTCCCAATCTGCTGGGATACCATCGATGTCAACGATTTGTGTGTTTGCTTTCGCACTGAAATCGTCAGACACTACGATATCTACCGGCAGGTAGAAGTTTTTGCCCAGTTTTTTCGCTTTTTCGATAAAACCGAGAGCAACATCAAGTTTGGATTCATCCAGCAAGGATTGTCCAATTTCATGTCCTTGTGCTTTGAAGAACGTGTAAGTCAGACCTCCACCGATGATCACGTTGTCTGCAATGTTCAGCAGGTTGTCGATTACATCGATTTTGTCCTTAACTTTGGATCCACCAATGATAGCTGTGAAAGGACGCTCAGGGTTGGAGATTGCTTTACCCAACACTTCAAGTTCTTTCTCCATCAACAAACCGGACACTGCTGGAAGCAAGTGAGCGATTCCTTCAGTCGAAGCGTGTGCTCTGTGAGCCGCGCCAAACGCATCGTTAACGAAAACGTCAGCCAGTTCAGCAAATTGTTTTGCGAGTTCCGGATCATTTTTCTCTTCGCCTGCGTGGAAACGAACGTTTTCAAGCAACAATACGTCGCCGTTGTTCAGTTCAGCGATTTGAGCTTTAACAGCGTCACCAACAGAATCGTCAGCTTTAACAACTGTTTTACCAAGCAATTCAGACAAACGCTCAGCTGCTGGAGTCAAACGCAAGGATTCAACCACTTCGCCGTTAGGACGACCCATGTGGCTTGCCAAAATGACTTTAGCGCCTTTTTCAATCAAGAAGTTGATTGTAGGAAGCGTTGCACGAATACGTTTGTCATCTGTAATTTTACCATCTTCGAGCGGCACATTGAAATCTACACGGACAAAAGCCCGTTTTCCTGTCAATTCGATATCGCGTACACTTTTTTTGTTCATCTGTATTTCCTCCGCACCCATGTATTTGGTGGACCAATCAAGAGCTGAAATCCCTTGTCAATCCTGGTGTTTTTGAGAAATTTGCAAAATGTAGATATATAAAGAGCGGAAACAATAGCATCTGTTTCCGCTCTATGTTATTGCAGATATTACTTAATCATTTTTGCAAAGTGCTCCAAAGTGCGAACCAATTGTGCAGTGTAGGACATTTCGTTGTCATACCAAGCTACAGTTTTAACCAATTGTTGGTCGCCAACAGTCAGAACTTTAGTTTGAGTTGCATCAAACAGGGATCCGAAAGTGATTCCTTGGATATCGGAAGATACGATTTCGTCTTCTGTGTATCCGAAAGTTTCTGGATCGGAAGCTTCTTGCATAGCTGCGTTAACTTCTTCAGCAGTTACTTTTTTGTTCAGAACAGTTACGAGCTCAGTCAGGGAACCAGTAGCTACTGGTACACGTTGAGCTGCACCATCAAGGATGCCTTGCAGTTCTGGGATTACCAGACCGATTGCTTTAGCAGCACCAGTTGTGTTAGGGATGATGTTTTCAGCTGCTGCGCGAGCACGACGGAAGTCACCTTTAGGGTGTGGAGCATCCAACGTGTTTTGGTCGCCAGTGTAAGCGTGAATTGTAGTCATCAAACCTTGAACGATTCCGAATTTGTCTTGCAGCGTTTTTGCCATAGGTGCCAGGCAGTTCGTTGTGCAAGATGCGCCGGAAATTACAGTTTCAGTACCGTCGAGGATTTCATGGTTTACGTTGTAAACGATGGTTTTCATGTCGCCAGTAGCTGGTGCGGAAATAACAACTTTCTTAGCTCCGCCTTTCAAGTGTTTCTCAGCTGCTTCTTTAGTTGTGAAGAAACCAGTACATTCCAGAACGATATCTACGCCCAGGTCGCCCCAAGGAAGTTCTTCTGGATTACGGTTAGCCAATACTTTAACTTCTTTGCCGTTCACTTTGAAGAAGCCATCGTGTACTTCAACATCGCCATCGAAGCGACCTTGAGTTGTATCATATTTGAGCAAATGAGCCAGCATTTTAGCGTCAGTCAAGTCGTTGATTGCTACTACCTCGATGCCTGCTACATTTTGAATACGGCGGAATGCCAAGCGTCCAATACGTCCAAAACCGTTAATACCTACTTTAATCATGAGTAAGTTCCTCCCAAGTTTTGATTAATTTTTTTATGAAACTTATATATTCAAGACAGACGGTGAAGTCCGTCAAGACAACAATGGTTGTGTTAAAAAGTAAACTCTTATTCCATTTCGGCTACGATGACTTCGGCAGCAGCCTCATCAATAATCAGAATATCTTCCTGACCAAATCGTAGCACGGAGTGTATGGCAGCAGCTTTGCTTTTGCCACCTGCAATTCCGATCACGACATCGGTTCGTTCAATATCCTGAAGTCGCATTCCCAGTGTAAGCATGGTATGAACCACATCACCCTGATCATTAAAGTAATAACCGAAAGACTCAGATACGGCCCCTTGCTCTTGGAGTTCATCTATAATCTCCGTCGCAAGTTTACGTCTTGTCGCCATCTCCACGGCATCACCAATTCCATGAATAACAATCCGCGATTTCCGAATCAGCTCCAGAATTTCCTGAACACTGGGGTCCTGGATTAATGATTCATAAGCATGGTCACTAAGCAAATCCGGTACATGCAGGAGTTTGTATTGCGCTCCTACCCGTTTTGCCATTGTGGATGCGATCGTATTTGCCTGAATTTCAAGGCTTTCTCCAAGTCCACCGCGTGCCGGTACGAACCAGACACCTTTGAGCGATGTTGGCGGAGTCAGCTGCTCTGCGACTTCGGCCGTTGTTGATCCGCCAGTAACGGCGACAACGTCGTTGTCACTCATGATATTGCCGAGAGCCTTCGCTCCGGCTCTGCCCAGTTCCCTTTTGGCAAATGGAGAAACATCCGAATCGCCAGGAACCACAACTACCTTTTGCAGACCGTAGGCTTGCTTGATGCGCTCTTCCAGCTCGGATAATCCGAACAACTCTTTGGCAACGGGCTCTAACTGCTGCAGCAAATCATACCCTGCCTCGCTGATCTTCATTCCTGCACTGTCAATTTCAATAAGTCCCTGAGCCTTTAACAGATCGGTCTCAGCCCTCAGAACCCGCTCGGTCATCTGCATGGAATTAGCTAACGTTCTCCGTCCGATCACATCCGATAACATGATCTGTTGCAGAATCGTATACCTCTTTTTCAAGATATCCATGAGATCAGGCAGAAGCTGCTTTTGTACTTCTAAAATCGTTCGCATGCTTTCCACTCCCGCAAGTTCTCGTTCCAAGCTCTCTTTCGTGGCCCTAAAACGTCCCGGGTTAACTTTTTAAGTCCCACGTCTATTCTACCTAAAACTGACGTGACATGCAAGTGTTTCAATGTCTTATTTCGACACGCTTCCAGCGTTTGTACGCGCCTATTTTCACAATCCTGGACTTCCATGATTGATGATTACCTCGCGCATACCATATATAGAAGAAACAAATTATTTCTATCTACATATCGCTCAGAAACACATTTCATATGGCATGTCCAAAACCTCTAATAGCATTTACTTAAATGCACTCTTTATCCACTCTTCTTCATCATGATCATTTTTAGCTCAATCCAAACCAACATGCATAACGAACTGCTTGCAATTAAATATTTCATGAGCTATAATCATTATTGCTGTCACATAATGTGCGCCCGTGGTCCAATGGATATGACGTAGGCCTCCGAAGCCTGAGATCCAAGTTCGATTCTTGGCGGGCGCGCCATTTTTATTTAACAGCTCATAACCCTTTTAACCAATGAAACCGGAAAGGTTTCTTTTTTTTGCAAGTTAGTTTGACTTTCTTTGACTTTTTGTTTGGAATTGTTTATTATGTGGGTAATACGGTAACAGTTTAAGTATAAACACCAATAACATTTACATTTCCGAGGAGGTTTTTCACGTGAGTTTTATTCCTATGGTCGTTGAACAGAGCAACCGGGGTGAGCGCGCCTATGACATCTATTCCAGATTGCTGAAGGATCGTATTATTTTCCTTGGTAGCGATGTTAATGACGTTGTGGCGAATGCCATCATGGCACAGATGTTGTTCCTAGCTGCGGAAGATCCGGAGAAAGACATTCACTTATACATCAACAGCCCAGGCGGATCCATTACAGCTGGTATGGCCATTTACGATACAATGCAATTCATCAAACCGGATGTATCTACCATCTGTGTAGGTATGGCGGCTTCCATGGGTGCATTCTTGCTGAATGCCGGTGCGAAAGGGAAACGTTTTGCGTTGCCTAACAGTGAAATCATGATCCACCAACCACTTGGTGGTGCTCAAGGTCAAGCTACTGACATCGAAATTCGTGCTCGCCGCATCCTGAAAATGCGCGATACCTTGAACCGCATCATCTCTGAGCGTTCAGGTCAACCGTTGGAGAAGATCGAGAAAGACACGGATCGTGACTACTTCATGAGTGCTGCTGAAGCTGCCGAATACGGTATCATTGATAAAGTTATCGAAAACGTAGGGTCCCAAGGCATCTAAGAGTAACGTAGACCACGGTCTAAGCGTTAACATAATCAACACCTAACGTAATCAGCAACACATCATTGTGTTGTCTATACGAGAAGAAGCCCTCATCATAAGCACATGATGGGGGCTTCTTTTTTTCATTTTATAAGAAAGATAACTTAGAGTGCACGATAATGATTCGTTACTTGGTTCCCGTTACATCGCTAAAAGGTTCTGTACCTTTAGGGAGAAGCTCTTTATACGTAAAAGGCATTTCAGGGAATCCCTCTGCGTACGCTGTATACTCATACAGCTGGAAGAACACGACCACACCCGTTGGTGTCACATAGAAATCCTGATCTTTATTTAACCCTTTGTAACCCTCGAGGTATCCACCGCGAGCTTTCAGCTGTTCGCCGACTTTTTTACCCAACGTCTCACGCATAGTTTTGTTGTTTTGCAGCACATCATCTAACGTAAGCTCCTTGCCTGTGTCCAGTGCAAAGGTGTGGCCCGTACGGGTTGTCATACCATGAGCGCCAGCATAATCCTCGTAGCGTTGTGTAATGAGTCCCAGAACGCCTCTTTCGTTGTACGTCACTACATAAGAGCTCTCAAATGCATACGGACGGTTGGCGGTTGCACCGCCGAACTCAGATGTCTGTTTCTTGAAGTCAGCTACATATGCATCCACTTCATCTTTCAGCACTTTGTTGATCGCTACTTCAGCTTCTTTGCTGGCAAGTCCACTCACCTGCGGATACTGAACATCCACTTCAGCATTTTTCACAGTAACATTGATTGTCGCCGCTTTAACTTTCACACTATTTTGTTTCACTTTACTGAGCGTCAACGTTTTGGTTTTGCCATCCCAGTTCCCTTGCACACCCAGATAATCTCTCATCGCCGAGAATGGGATGTATAGTCTGCCGTTGATCAGCTTCGCGTCTACTTGAGGATAGTAATTGTTAATTCGAACACTCGGCTCGCCGTCCAAAAGGCTGATGGTCATCGTGTTATTGGCTGCTGTCAGAGCATACTCTTTGGTTTTCGCATCATATTTCAAGGTTCCACCCGCTACATCTTTAACTGCTGTAAGAGATACCCAGGTTGAGCCTCCTTGCAAAAGTCCTTTTTGAGTCAGTGTTTTCCCACCCGATTTCAGGGTCACCTCAGCCGGGGTTGTCACTTTGGAGGATACAGAAGCCGCTTGTACCGAACTATCTTGCCACACTGCACCGCTCCCCACAATAATTCCTGCTGCAAGCAACGCACTTGTCCATTTTTTCCATGATGTCATATATAAAACTCCTCTCTGAATTTACAATTAGGGATCATTGCGTATGTAATTCTGAACTGATCGCATATCTCATACGCTCACCTCTCTATTATAATTAACCCAATTTCGGAAAGGTTTACAGCTGGAGTTACAATGTTGATGAATATCAGAGGGAAAATATAACGGGATATGACCTTTTTGTCACGAAAAACTATACAAAAAAGATACCAAAAAACAGCATTTCATGCAGCTTCAAAAGGGTATCATGCCTTCTAACTTCATCAAAGTTTGATTTTGCAACAAAAAAGACCTTGTCCCGGGGACAAAGTCTTTGTCATTATTTCGTTGTACTCCCTCAAATGACACTTGAAAGATTACTTGTGCTTACATTCTTAGTTCAATCTTGTTTATTTCATTTCATACGTGATATTCAAGATTGTGCTCACTTTAACCTGGCCTGTTTCAATCTCAGTGCCACCTGCTGTATCTTGTGCTTTGGACATCAAAGCCTCACTTGCATAGAATACAGGCACATTGGCATCGCCTTGGCTCACGGAAAGAACAGCACCCAGTTGACGTTTAACTGCTTTTGCAATGGCGCCAGCTTTCACATCGGCATTGGCAACAGCTTTCTCAATCACTTGGGACTCATAACTTTCCGGATTTTCTACAGTAAAGCGCACGTTCTCAATGTTGTTGGCACCTGCTTGTGAAGCAGCATCGAGCAGCTCGCCGATTTTGTCCATCTCACGATATGTGACCGTCAGCGTATGATGCGCTGTGTATCCTTTAATTTGTTGTCCGTCTTTTTCACTATAAGTATAGTTCGGTTGTACAGAGAACTGACTGGTTTGAATGTCATCTGCACTGATCTTCCACGTATTCTTCAGCAAGTTGGATACCTTTTGAACTTTGGCAGCATTTGCTTTTTGGGCAGATGCAGCTGTCTCTGCAGTACTGTTCACGCCAATGGACAGGTAAGCAATATCCGGTTTCACCTGAATCTCACCTTTACCCACGACATTAATCACATTCTGTTGTACGCCCTGAACCTCTGCAGCGTAAGCATAGTTACCTGGTGCAACCCATGCTGTTCCTCCAACAAGCAACGTACTTGCCACCAGCACCGCACCAAACGGTTTCATCCATTGTTTACCCATCACGATAGCCCCCTTATGTGTTAACATCTCAAACTTTAAAGCATTTGATACCTTAACAGACGGGACAAATTGCATAATGTTGCACTTGACGATAGCGAAAACAATAAAAACGCAAAAAAGCCCCTTTCGGGACTTCTTCATTGAAAGAATCATATCTTATTGGTTTTCAAGCTCTTCCTTGCTTACCAGACTAACTAAAGCGTTTACAGCCTGTTCGGCATCCGCGCCTTCTGCACTAATCTGGATTTCCGTACCTGTGCTGATCGCAAGGCTCATGATCCCCATGATACTTTTTGCATTAACTTTTTTGTCGTCCTTCTCGACGAACACTTCAGATGAGTACTTATTCGCTTCTTGAACGAACAGTGCCGCAGGTCTGGCATGGAGACCCGTTTTCAAACGGACAACTACCGGGTGCTTTGTCATGGAAACTTACCCCCTATTATGAAATCTGGACATTAAATACACAATTATATTTATACAACATTATAACATTAACCTGTGCCGGACACTAGAAGAAAAAACTCAGGGTGCTTTGGAGGGCATTATCATGCCCCATTTCATCACCATTGCACATGGCACCAAGCTGCCCGAGTGACTCTTCTGGCTCCTTTACATCAGGCTTGCCTGCTCCGTTTTTGTTCAACAGAATCAGCCGACCTTGTTACTTTACCCTACTCCGTCTTAACCATAACGTTCTGTGCGCACTTTCTCAGCCAGCTCATCAATCTTGCGAAGCCGATGGTTCACTCCCGACTTGCTGACTGTACCTTTAAGGAGTTCGCCCACTTCCTTCAAGTTGATATCCGGATGAGCGAGCCGAACCTCCGCCACTTCGCGAAGCTTCTCAGGTAGCGATTCCAGACCGACTTCCTTTTGCAACAACCGAATATTATCGATTTGCCTTACCGCCGCTCCGATGGTTTTATTCAGGTTGGCCGTCTCACAATTGACAATACGGTTAACGGAGTTACGCATGTCGCGCATAATCCGTACGTCTTCAAACTTGAACAAGGCCTGATGAGCACCAATGATGCTAAGCAGCTCAATGATTTTCTCGCCTTCCTTGATATATAGGATGAATCCTTTTTTCCGTTCTATACACCGGGCATTCAGATGAAATTCATTCGCCAGATCGACCAGTGCCTGACAGTGCTCCTCATACATGGACGCAATCTCCAAATGGTAGGAGGAACCTTCCGGATTATTAACCGATCCACCTGCCAGAAATGCACCGCGAAGATAGGCCCGTTTACAACAGTTCTGCTGAAACAGCTCCGCATGAATCCCTGGTGTGAACAGAAAACCTTCCGATACAATATGAAGACTATTGAGAATCTCCTGTACCATGGTTGGAATACGAACAATGTATACATTGTTCTTTTTCAGCCGCATTTTTTTGCGTACCAGTAATTCCGTATGCACTTGAAAATGCTTTTTAAGCAGAGAGTATGTCCGTCTTGCAATGGCGGCATTCTCCGTCGAAATATCCAAGATCACTTTTTTATTCGATAACTGCACCGCACCAAGCATACGGATGAGGGCTGAAAGTTCCGCCTTTTCGCAGCACGGTTCGCTCTCGATCATGGTTAATTCTTTTTTGGTCTGTGCTGCAAACGACATGGGACTTCACCTCTTCCGTAACATCCAATTTTGTACCAGTTGGTAGATGTGATGACTTAACTTGTCGGCATCATGACGCAGATAGGTTTTGAACAGAACAAGGGTATCTGCAACCACCTGATAGCCGGCACTTTCGAGTACATTCATATCCAATACAACCGGTTTTGCTCCTTTTTCCGCATACTTATTCTGCACTTGCAGCGGAATATCACCATTATTTACGATAACATAGTCGAAGAGCTGATGACCTATATGCTCGTGTACCGCCTTAAGGTGGTCACTTACCGTATAGTTATCTGTTTCTCCCGGCTGTGTCATCACATTACAGATAAACATCTTCACCGCATCAGCCTCTACCACAGCCTCAGCCAGCTTCGGTACGAGCAGATTCGGAAGGATGCTTGTATAGAGGCTGCCTGGTCCGATCAGAATGGCGTCAGCTTGACGAATAGCCTCTACCGCTTCTGGCAACGGCTCCACGTGATCCGGTTCAAGGAAAACGCGTTTGATGCGTCCACCTGCCTCCGGAATCTTGGACTCACCTGTAATAATTGTCCCATCTTCCATCTCGGCATGCAACACCACGGCCTGGCCTGCGGCTGGCAATACCTCACCTCGAACGGCAAACACGCGGCTAAGTTCCCGCACCGCGGTCACGAAGTCGCCCGAAATATCCGTCATTGCAGCCAAAATCAAATTCCCCAAGCTGTGGCCTGCAAGCCCCGCGCCTGTATTGAAACGGTACTTCAACATATCTGAAAGCAATGGTTCTACATCAGCCAGTGCCGTAAGCACGTTGCGAATGTCGCCCGGAGGCGGCATTTGTAGCTCATTGCGCAGGATGCCTGAACTTCCACCGTCATCTGCAACTGTGACGATGGCCGTGATATCCAGCGGTTTTTCTTTTAAACCACGCAACATCACGGATAATCCGGTTCCGCCGCCCATTACAACTATTCTCGGACGTTCTCTTCGTGGTCCGGCCTCTTTCATCCCTTCACCCTCTTTAATGACGGTCCCGGTCAGCGTCGCGATGGCTCACGGTGACAGCTTCAGTCTCGCTGCTTCCCAACATCTTGCCCAAATATTCCGATATTGCTACCGAACGATGCTTGCCTCCGGTACAGCCGATTCCAATAATAACCTGACTTTTGCCTTCCTTCCGGTATTGCGGAATCAGGAAATGCAGCATATCCAGCAGCTTTGTCAGAAACGCCTGTGTCTCTGGCCATTTCATAACATATTCATACACATCACTATTCTGTCCCGTATTCGGACGCAAATGATCAATATAATGCGGATTCGGTAAAAAACGTACATCAAATACCAGATCGGCATCGATCGGAATGCCATACTTGAATCCAAACGAAGTAATATTCACCGACAGCATTTGGCTTTCCAGATGAGAAAAGCGGGATATGATGCGTTCTTTCAGTTGAGCAGGCTTCATTGTACTTGTATTCAGTACCTGTGTAGCGGAGTTTTTGAGTTCCTCCAGCATCTTGCGCTCCAACCGGATGCCGTCCAACGGCATACCTTCAGGAGCCAGCGGATGTCTGCGCCTGCTTTCTTTGTAACGCTGAACAAGTACAGAATCTGTAGCATCCAGGAATAAAATTTCGCAATGAATGGTAAAATGATCTTTAATATAGTTCAAAGACTCGGACAGAGCCGTAAAGAATTCACGCCCGCGAAGATCGATAACCAATGCAACCTTACCGATCTTACCGTTTGACTGTTCAATCAGTTCCGCAAATTTTGGAATCAATACCGGTGGCAGATTATCCACACAGAAAAAACCCAGATCCTCCAGGCTCTGTACTGCAATGGTTTTACCTGCTCCGGACATGCCCGTAATGATAATGAGCGTGGCGCCTGTGCCTGGTGAGCCTTCACCTTCAAGCATAAATGTCCCCTCCTTATCATATTGCTGTCTTCATATATTGTTACGAGGTTACTAGGAACGCAAGAGAAGACCTGCTGCACCTACAATACCTGCATTATTACCAAGTGTAGCTTCCAGAATCTGAACCCCTTCTTGCAGCGGTTCCGGTGTTAACTTAGCAAATACGGTACGTATTTCATCAAACAGGAAGTTACCCGCTTTGGATACGCCACCACCAATGATGAACATCTCCGGGTTAATGACAGCTGCTACAGTAGCCATGGACTTGCCCAAGTAAAAGGCCGCACGGTTTACAATACGCTGCGCCACTTCATCGCCTGCTTTGGCAGCATCAAATACTTCTTTGGCTGCAATCTTGTCAACGAGTGCCAGTGACGTATGATCACCGCGTTCTACAGCATCCTTTGCCATACGGATAATACCCGTTGCAGACGATACTGTTTCTACACATCCCATTTTACCACAGCCGCACTTGATGGCCTCCAGATCAGGTACAACACTGATATGACCCAGCTCACCAGCCATACCAGAGAAGCCTTGATAGATGTTACCATTCAGGATCAAGCCTCCGCCAACGCCCGTACCGAGTGTATAACATACGCAATTGTCTACGCCTTTGCCCGCACCTGCCCACACTTCACCCAGTGCAGCTACATTCGCATCGTTATCTATTTTGATTGGCTTGCCCAGACGTTCCTCCAGAATCGAACGAATGGCTACATTCCGAAATCCGATGTTAGGGGCATGAACGATAATTCCCTCACGTACATTCGTGAAACCGGCCACTCCAGCACCTACACCCTCAAGCTGTTCCCAACTGTAAGGTGATTCGGCTACGATATGTCGGACATACTTCTCGATGTTGGCGATGACCGTGTCTACGCCCTTATCCACTTCAGTCGGTCCTTCATACGTATGCATTAGCTGACCTTGTTCATCGCATATACCGACCTTGATTGCTGTTCCGCCGAGATCGACCCCAACGTAGATTTTCTCAGACATGCTGCAAGCCACCTTTATCTATCTAAAATAGTTTAAGTCCTACGTACCAACTATAATTGAAGGATACGCCTGGGTCAAGACGATAAGACCTCAAGTCCTTCCTGCTCCGCCGGGGTTGTGAACCACATCACACACCATTTTTGAATACGTATACATCCTCCCTTTCTCCTATTAAAAAGCAAGCTTTATTCTTCCCTCATAGAAAGGGAAGCCTCAACTCATGATATTTCATGTTCACTCGTTCCATTCATAAAAGATGACAACTGTCACCTGAAAGTCATGACAATGCTTACTAAATCACCCACGACTTTTTCCGTAAGATGAAATTATCTTATTGAACAGACGAGGGGCGTGAATACGATGAATATGGATTCAACGGTTATCCAGCTGAACAACGTAAGCAAGCAGTTTGGAAACAAGCATGCCGTTCGGCATATCTCACTAAATATCACTAGCGGCTCGATTGTGGCCATACTCGGACCCAACGGTGCTGGCAAAACAACCACCATGAAAATGATGTTCGGCCTGTCCAGCCCTTCCTCTGGTGAAGTGACTGTCCTGGGAATGGCACCGGATCATAAACAGGTTCGTCAACGCATGGGTGTCATGTTACAGGATGTCAGTGTCATGGACGGACTTACCGTCCGAGAGATTATTCGCATGGTTCACAGCTACTACCCTACCCCGCTGGATACAGACGTGATTGAAGGCTTAACCGGTCTTGCGCCAGCTGACTTGAATCGAAGAGCAGAAAAGCTATCCGGCGGACAGAAGCGCAGCCTGAATTTTGCACTGGCCATGACCGGTGACCCTGACGTTCTCTTCTTCGATGAACCTACTGTCGGAATGGATTCCGAGACCCGCAGGCATTTCTGGATACAGATCCGTGCGCTTGCGCAGCAAGGCAAAACTGTGGTCTTTACCACCCACTACCTGCACGAAGCAGATGAAGCTGCCGATCGAATTATCCTGTTCAATGAAGGCTCCATCGTTGCAGACGGAACACCCGACAGCATCAAAGGCGAAATCACGAAGCGAACACTATCCTTTTCATTCTCCTCAGATTTAGACATTCGCACTCAAGTTGAAGGGTTGTCCGGGGTAGACAAGATCGAATATCGTAAAAATCGATGCATTCTTCATACCCAAGATACAGATGCACTCATTCGCCACATCATTACCATTCAGCTTCCCGTTCAGGAGATCCGCATTGAAGCCGGACAGCTCGACGATGCTTACGCAACATTGCTCGAAACCATAAAGGAGGATCATTAAGATGTCCATGCTGCTGGCCCAATCCCGAGTAGAGATGCTTCGCATGTCACGTAATGTCTATTTTGTATTCTGGTCTTTACTGATGCCTGTACTATTCTATATCCTGTATACCCGCATATTTACCACAGATGCTGTGGATGCTCAGCAATGGAATGCACACTATCTGATGTCCATGACCTGCTTCAGCGTGATGGGCTCATCCATCATGACTCTTGGTATTCGTCTTGTTCAGGAGAGGGTGCACGGCTGGGTTACCTATCTTCGAGTTACACCGCTACCAAACTCCATTTATTTTGGTGGTAAAATGATTGGTCAGACCTTCATCCACCTGTGCTCGATTATCATTATTTTTATATCCGGTTATCTGATTAACGGTGTTTCCCTCATGGCATCACAGTGGATTGGTTCTGCGCTCTGGATTCTGGCTGGCTCTTTGCCTTTTCTTGCGCTCGGTACATGCATTGGCACGTTCCGCAGGGTAGACACTGCCAGCGGATTGAGCAACGCCCTGTATCTCTCCCTCGCCTTGCTTGGAGGTATGTGGATGCCCCTTGATGTCATGCCAGACTGGCTGAGGCAGATCGGCAGCTGGTTGCCTTCACACAGCTTCGGCAACGGAGCATGGGTCCTCATAGCTGGAGATATGCCTCATATGCGAGATATCCTTCTTTTGGCAGCATATCTGGTGGGATTTATGTTACTATCCACATATATCCGCAGCAAACAGAAGGAGGCGTAATTTCGACGCATGCTTCAAGGTTTTGAACTTTTCCCTAAACGATACGGTGTCTATCCATATATCTGGATGATCTATTTAGCCATGCCCTTATACTATCTGTGGAATGCCCAGGGGCTTGAGCAATACATCGGAATCACAGCTTTTATCGTTTTCGTCCTTACCTATCGACAACTCTACATGAACGCAGGCACATATCTTTTTTCCTATTGGCTCTGTATGCAAATGGGTTGTGTTCTCATTCTTAGCCTGATCATTAATCCTAACATGTTTTTTCTTGGATTTTTCACAGCGAATTTCATTGGATGGTATTCGGAAAAGCGTGCCTTTCGCTTGTTTTTGCTTATCTTCGCTGTCATACAGACCATTCCGATGGTCATTACCATAGCCCTCGATCAACTTCGTACCGAGCAGCTGCTGTTCTTTATTCCGTTTTATCTGATCATGCTGATATCTCCCTATGGCATCAAAACCATGCTAGATCGGCAGCAGTTGGAAGCCAAGCTTGATGAAGCGCAACAGCATATTAAAGAGCTGATCAAACGAGAAGAACGCATGCGCATTGCCCGGGATCTGCACGATACGATGGGGCACACGCTCTCTTTGATTACATTGAAGAGTGAGCTTGTTAACAAACTTATCACCAAAAACCCCGAACGTGCCATTCAAGAAGCACGCGAAATCGAGCGCACCTCCCGTGCTGCCTTACGAGAAGTACGTCAACTCGTCTCCGATATGCGGGCAATCAGCATTGTGGAGGCATTGGCTGATGCCAAAGAAACCTTGAAAAGTGCCAACATTGAACTGCGACTGATCGGAGAACAAGGATCTTATGCTGATGTGCCTGATTTGACTCAGAACATGGCAAGTCTCTGCATTCTTGAGTCCGTGACAAATATCGTAAAGCACAGCAAAGCCACTTTAGGTATCATTCAACTGGAACGAATACCCGATGGAATCAGGATTATGGTCCAAGATAATGGTATTGGCCTAAATTCAGATTTACATCACGGAAATGGACTGAAGGGAATGTCCGAGCGTCTGGATTTGATCGATGGGTCATTTCAGATTTCCTCCGGTTCTAAAGGAACCCGGGTCGTCTTTTTCTTTCCCTTAATCGCCAGCGAGCCACAAGGAGGAATATCATTATGATTCGTATATTAATTGCCGAAGATCAGCGTATGTTGCGTGGTGCTCTAGCCTCCCTGCTTGATCTTGAAGATGATTTTGAAGTCATTGGAGAAGCGGGTAATGGAGAGGAAGCTCTGAAGCAGATCGCTACTCTTCAGCCAGATCTTTGCCTGATGGACATTGAAATGCCTGTGATGAGTGGACTTGATGTGGCTGAACGCATTCAGCAGCTTGGTCTGAGTTGTCGGATCATCATCCTCACAACGTTTGCTCGACCTGGATTCCTGGAACGGGCTATACAAGCCGGAGTTCAGGGCTATCTGCTCAAGGATGAGCCCAGTGACCGTTTGGCCGAGGCCATTCGACGTGTAATGAACGGTGGGCGGGAAGTCTCACCTGAGCTCGTTTTTGGCGCAGCCAAAGCCGTCAACCCACTAACGGAACGGGAGAAGGAAGTGCTCAAGCTGGCTGCCACCGGGATGAATGCCAATCACATTGCCGCCTCCCTGCATCTCTCCTACGGGACCGTACGTAACTATTTATCGGAGGCCTTCGCCAAGCTGGCTGCCAAGAACCGGATGGAGGCCGTCTCCATTGCCGAGGAGAAAGGCTGGCTGTCATAGGACTTTGTTCACGAAGCACGACATATGGTCCAGATAGAACTTCATTCACGATCCATTACACCTTCTGGTGTATGGCATAGAAAAAACGCCTTCCAGCGAACTGGAGGCGTTTTAATCTTTTTATACACATCGTTATTACACAGCATTCAGCCGTTCTTCAGCTATGCATTATAACTTCGTTTCCACACGTACCGGCTCTTCTGTCTTCTCCATCTTGTTTACATCCAGAATATCGAGCAGGAAGACGAAGATTGGAATACCAATGATCAGTCCCCAGATCCCCAGGAAGTGTTGCGACAGAATCAGCACAATAAAGGTGTAGAACATCGGTAATTTGGTCTTGTGTGCCATCAGCTTTGGATTCAGGAAATACGTCTCCAACGCATGAATGATAATAATCATGATGATCACGATAATACTCAGTTTCAGTCCACCCATCTGATATCCAATCAGACAGAGCGGCACCAGAGAGATGATCACCCCTGCCACTGGCACCAAACTTAACATAAATACGAGAATGGTCAGCGCGAACAAGTACGGATAACCCAGAATCCAGAGCCCCAGCATTGTCAGCACCGTATTGAATACGGCAATCAGCAATTGAGCCTCAATAACTTTACCGAAAGAAGAAACGAACTTGTCGCCAAGGTAAGCTACTTCAGTATAGAACCACCCGATTTTGCTTGTTTTGAACTTGGATGTGAATTTGGATATCTCCTGCTTCTGCAACAAGAAGAACAGACTCAGAATGATAACGAGCAGAATAAACTCCAACCATTTGCTCAAAGCGAAAATATATTTCAATGCATCATTGGTGTAGTTTTTGATATCGAAGGATTGAAGGTAACCCGCAATCTTGGAAGCAAAATTATCACCGTCCGCACTATCCAGAAACTTCATAATCTCGTTCGTCAACTGAACGACCTGATCAACAATCCGTGGTGAATATCTGGAGATACCCAGCACAATCACTGCGATAACGATCATATAGAGCAGGATGACCACGACTTTATAATTGATCTTAAATAACCGATTCAAACCACCTGTAATGAAGTGCTGCAGCCTGTTCATGACATATGTCACCAGGAACAACAGCAGAATCATGTGAAGCATACTCCCCATACTGAACAAAATTAAACAGAACAAGAGCAGAATCAAAAACCGCCTCACTGTTGCATTCTGTAACCAATCTTTTATCATTTCCCCCAAAATCTTCACCTCACAGCTAATATGCCCCATATGTATACGAACTCATGCCCACTGTAGTTTCAAAAAAAGAGAAGCCTTCCGGCTTCTCTCATTTCATGAGACTTCCCGTTGTCTCTTATTCCTAACATATGCCTAACCTCACGCATGTCATGCTTACTTATCCAGCGTTTCGCTCCAGTCATGCACAATGCTTCCTTCAAGGAACTTCTCGCAATCCATCGCGGCCATACAACCTGATCCGGCTGCCGTAATGGCTTGACGATACTTCGTATCCTGAACATCACCACAGGCAAATACACCCGGAATATTGGTCTCCGTCGTTCCCGGTTTAACCACAACATAACCATGTTCGTCCAGTGCGATCGCATTACCCAGGAACCCGGTATTCGGCGTGTGACCAATGGCAACGAATACGCCATCCGCCTCAAGCAACTCTTCCTGCCCCGTCTCGTTGTTGCGCACCTTCAGCCCTTTGACTCCCAGCGCTTCAGGCACGACCTCAAGAGGAGTACGGTTCAGTGCCCACTTCACCTTCTCATTGCTGCGAGCCCGATCTTGCATAATTTTCGATGCACGTAACTCATCGCGGCGGTGAACCAATGTGACGTCCGTTGCAAAACGAGTCAAGAAACTCGCTTCCTCCATCGCGGAGTCACCACCGCCAACGACCACGATTTTTTTGCCGCGGAAGAAGAAGCCGTCACATGTCGCACATGTACTTACACCACGTCCCACATTTTCCTGCTCGCCCGGAATACCGAGATAACGAGCGGAAGCACCTGTGGAGATAATGATCGATTCAGCTTCCAGTTCACCCATTCCTCCAACTTTGACCTTGAAGGGAGGTTTGCTGAAATCAACCTCTTCAACCCAACCATTTTTGAATTCCGCTCCAAAACGTTCTGCTTGCTTACGCATGTTGTCCATCAGTTCCGGACCCATGATACCTTGCGGGAAACCAGGGAAATTCTCAACTTCCGTTGTCGTCGTCAATTGACCACCCGGCTGAAGACCTTCGATAACCAGTGGGTTCAGATTAGCACGAGCTAGATATATCGCTGCTGTCAGACCCGCAGGTCCCGTTCCGATCACAATCGTTCTGTATTTAGACATATAGATACAGCCTCCTTAATAAGGTGAGAGTGTGTTGTACTAGCGATGAACTTGCCAAGATGATATCCTACAGGCGTTTACGAGGCCCATTCGTTAAGTTTACCCGTTTTCCCGGTTGTTGTATCCTTCACCTGATGATGTCTTTCTGAAAACGAGTTAAAGCGAATTTTCTTTCTATACAAGTGGTGGTTTGCTGTTACAAACCCGATGGATCTGTTTAGCATACTTGCTAACCGTTGATGCCGATATCCCATACCGCTCAGCGATGCTTTGATAGGTAACAGGTCGACTGTGATTCTTGGCAGCCAAATATTCAAGTCCCGCAGCCCAGCCCTCAATCTGCTTCGTACCCGGAACCTCGGGATGTACCCGGGCTACATAGTCCGTCCAGAGCCGTTCCATCTCTTGCTGCAACTCAGCCTTCGCCTCAGACATCTGAAGCGCACGATCAACAACAGCCTGCCAATGGGAAGTTGAGTGAGTCTCCGATTGCTCCGATGTGGGTTGAGCCTTCCCAATAGTCTTCAAGGCTACAGGAGAAAACGGTCGAACCACCTGAGTATTCTGCTCCTCGTGTTCAGCCGATTTCAATCCATCCAGCACAGCTTGTGCTGCCTCAAGCAGATCCTGTTCTTCTCCCGGTTCTTCAATAAAGGATTGCAGCGCCTGCTGCACCTCATAATCCCCGATCATCCCGAGTGCATGAATAACCTGCAGCTTGGTTGCCCGATCACCATGTCGCAAAGCCCAGAAGAACGATGAACGAATCAGTGGATCATTCTTCATTTCTTCAGGTATGCCGTTACCATAGTTCTCCCACTGTCTGAACTGCTCGTCAAACGGCAGATGATAGTGATAACTCAGCTTCTCCGGCTCTTGCTCGCCTTGCCGTACGGCCTCAAGACCGGACAGATAGTACCGAGATACTTCGGAACCCGGATCAAGCTTGGACACATAATGCCATAGACGCTCAGCAGCGTCATAACGCTCTGTATTATAAGCCGCCACTGCTGCATAGTGAGCAAGTGCCGGATCAGCAGCTGTCTCTTCGTCCTTGAGCAAACGACGGAAGTGAACATAAGCCGTATCGTGTTGGCCCAGAATTCCCATCGTGGTAGCCAGTTTGTAGACTTGTTCGTGCTGGAACGGCACGATGACACGCAATTTTTTGATCAGAAGCAGCACTTGATCAGCCCGATTCTCATTTTGATGGAAAATGGCCAGATTACAGAGTGCATGCAGATTACCGGGCTCCTGTTCAAGCACTTCGGCAATGGTCTCTTTGGCTTTGGGAAACAGCCCCATATAATAGTAGGCAAGTGCCAGATTGTTACGGGCAGCCAAGTAGTCAGGATAATCCGATGACATGCCTTCGAGCAGCTCAGCAGCCTGTGCGAATTTCCCCTCTTCCAACAGTTCCCGTGCCTGATCGTGCTCCACTACACCTTTGCGTGATTTAATTCGATTCAGTTTGGCCGGACGATCCAGCTCATAGTACAGAAGCTCCATCATCTCTTCAGCTTCCGTCATGAACTGACCCTGGGTGTCCTCCTCCAAGTAGGTAACAAGTGCTTTCTCGGCTTCCTCAAACCGATCCATATTTGCATAATTGTTCGCCATGTAAAAATAACATTCCGTCATCGACGGATCTACCACTTCCAGCACGTTAGCCAGAATGGCATTGGACGCTTCATAATCGCCCTTCTCCGATAAAATACCCGCCATATTACAATGATTCACCGGATTTTCCGGTTCGTATTCAACAGCTTTGCGAAAATATTTTAATGCCTTGTCGACATGATTACGGTCCAGCGAGCGGACAGCTCTTTCAAAAAAGAAAGAAGCATCCAAGTGAATCGGTATAATATTGGCAAGGTGTCCCTCAGCCCGCACTAGCTTGCCCTTCATCTTCCAAGGCACCTCCTCTTTGCATTTCATTCATACTCTTCAGTATACCACATCTTAAGGCCCACTTCTCAATATGTAGTTTCATGTCGTTTATGAAAAAAATGCAAATAACGATGACCTTCCATCCTTGTCGGGTAAGGGCGTTCAACTGGCTTCTTTCGGTTATGGTAAGATAAATGTAGCTCATGATCTGAATCTGCTGTGAATGGTTTTCATAAATGCTTTGTATACGAATCAAATACGTGAGACTTTTTTTATTCTTTAGCTCCGGTGTCACTTCATATTACAAGGCAACATCATTCTTATTTTTAAGGAGATGGTATATTGGTTATCTCGAAAATAAAACCACTTGTATTCATTTTAATATGCTTGTTTGCCTTGGTCGGATGTTCAGAAGATATAAAAAATGAAGAAAATATTCTCACACTAGATGATGTAGTAACAGCGCTTGAATCTCAAAAACTGAATTTAGTATCCTTTGGCATAACCGGGTATCCAATGAAATTAAATGATGTTATACCTGAGGTGTACTCCATTGAGGTGCAAGCTGCAGAAGAACCGGATAACCCTGAATTTATACATTTTTATATTTTCAACTCTGAAAAGGATCGCATGAAAGGGACTACAGAATTCAATAAGAATATGGAAGGTGCCCATTTTACAACATTGCCTTTTCTATATGAGAAAGAAAATGTTCTCATCGTTTACTGGAGTAATACCAAAGAGAATCCTCTAATAACTAAACCAATTGAAACTGCGTTAGAGCAACTGAAATAATAGGTCACAATTATGAGACGTATCCTTTAATATCCGAATCACTTCCTATTGATTGGGTGCATCAGTGGGAATATAGTGAACTTCGCCGTAATCAGCCATAAAAAAAAGAAGACCGAGCCCAAAGGCTCGGTCTTCTACAGTTATGACTTAAAGCTTCAACGCCATCGAAGGCGAAAGTGAAATATGAATGGTCTTATCAAACGGCGTCATGAAATTGACCAGCACAACCTTGCACTTGTCTGGCAGTTTCGCCTCCCGCACCGAAGCGGCCAAATGCCCCAGCTCACCCCCGGTGATCTCCAGCCAGTCTTCTCCGCAGGTATAGCGTAACGTACCGCCTTTCCACAGATAGTGACCCTCACTCGTTTCAATGGCATCCTCGCAGGTCAGCTCACCTTCGCTTCCGAATACAAAGGATAGCTGCATCATAATGTCTTCCGGCTCCTGCCCCGAGAGATGCATGGTCCATCCGTTTTCCGTTGGTTGCACTTCTGCCCCTACACGGAATGTCTGCTCATGAGTGAGCTGACGGCTCTGATGAGGTAGCAAGTACCATGGACTGATGGCTGATGCAGCCGATTCTGGCAACAGGTTCGCAGGGACTGGACCGTAATAGCCTTTTTTCTGCTCGCCAGTCAGTTGATATCCCTCGGACAACCTCGTCATTTGCTGCATAGGTACATATCCTGGATTAAAGTATGAAGCCAGTTGCACAGCCAACAGACGCACTTTTCCATGACGAAGAGCGAAGAAAGAAGGAACTTCTGTCATCACCGTCACGCTAGTAGCCCCATCCCGAATTCGGGCTACGGGAGCACCAAAGTCCGTATGCATACGACTATGCGAGATACGTCCATGATGCCCTACTGCGTCCATCTGCTCCAGATATTCGTCGCGTACAAAATGCTCATTCAGCATAACCTCATACTGTTCCGGTAATGCATCACGTGCCTCAATCGCCTGCTGAAGCTCTGGCTCAAGCATCAACCGAATGAGCGTATTCACTGAGCATACTCCCGGATCTGTTAATGTATCTCCTGCCCAGGCTGCCATGCCGGCAAAGAGTGGATCACTATCCAGCCGGGCCAAAATGGCATAAGGTAGATAATAAGGCGACAGATCATGAACACTGCCCAGATCCTGTCGACCTGAATAATCCGTAACAATCTCACCCGTTGGATGCACAAGGTACACCATCATGCGGAGATTGAGCCTCACCGGTTCCAGCAGTTCAGGACGATTGAGCAGGCGTGCAGCATGAATTAACATGATATCGCTAACTGCGCTGTATATCCCATTGCTTCGTTCTGTCCACTCCCCATTGGGAGTAATATCCATCCCTTCATCCATCCACTGCTCTGCGCGCTGCACAGCTTCCTCCAGATCAAATAGCTCATGCAAGAAACCGAGCGCCGCGCATAGCACCCAGCGATGATTAGGCGTATGACAGCCTCCCGTAAGCATGGTTGGGATTGTACGTTCCAGAAACAGCCTCATATTGTTCAATACAGGTTGCAGTGGCTCCCAATCCTGCTGTTGAAGAAGCTGATATAACTGCGAATACCCTACAACGACAAATGCGGTATCGGGAGGGGAATGGTAATTAGTCCAGCCAGGCGATATTGAACCATCTTCATGCTGGAAGCGAAGTACGTATTCCGTAGCTAACAGCAGTCGATTTAACAACGCCTCATCCCGGTAATAGATGGAATCCGGATTGGAGATCGCAGCTCCCCAGTAACACATATCCGTAGGCGTTCCAGTCGTGTGGTTAACCCAGGCAACACCTGTGAAGGGATCAATTGTCCCTCCATAGTAACGGCTTTCCGGGTCAAGCATCTGCCGCGATATGCCTCTTTCTACCGCTCTGTCATTACTGTCCACCAGTTGTTTGTACATATGCAGTCCCCTCCATACCAATGCATTCTCCCGATGTGCGGAGTATGTTGCTTCAGCCCCTTCAATTCAGACCGGAAGCTTACTCATACCGCCCGTAGGTGAGTTCATTTTTCTCGTCAGTATATACCATCTACCGACAAAAGTCGCTAGAAAATCCGTTCTTAATTCACTACATATTTATGGGTCTTCATCACCGAGGAAACAGTAGTTAACACACGTTGTTAACAAGCACACGGTTCCCCATATCACCGTTCCTACTCTGCCACTTCAAACTTCTTCATTAGCAAGTCATGACTCTCATGGATCTCTTCTGCCTTACAGGCAGACTTCAACTCGTATACTTTCACCTGTGCCCGGCGAATCATCGGCAGATAGGCATCATAGAAGTTCATGTCCTTACTGTGTACATAAGGGCACCAGTGATCAGAGAGACCGAGTGTCTCATGGATATGAACACCTACGATATCATCCATCAGCCCCTGCATTTCTCCCACACTATCATAGAGACCCAGTCGGTCCATCATGATGGCATGACCCGTATCGTACCAGATACCAACTGGAGCTCCTTTAAGAGCTGTGATGATGGTCTTGGCCTCGGCAAGGGTAGGAATCTGTTGCGGTCTGGATCTCGTCTCGATTCCAAAACGAACATCCAGACCTTTAGCTGCCGCTCGATTACACACCTCATCCAGACTGGCGATAATTTTCTCCACATAGCCAGAACTGAGTGCCTCTCGCCGCTCCATCAGTTCCGCCCATTTGCTGCGATACTTCGGTGAATCCGGACCTTCCTCGTTGTAGAGCTTTCCAAGATCTTTGCTGATATCCTGAGGAAAAGGTACTTCTCCGGGATGTACAACAACAGCTTCTCCACCATAACGCTGGGCATATTCAGCCGACTCGACCAGCAACTCGATTGCCCGCTTACGTTTCACTTCATCTTCGAAGCCAAGCAAGATAGAATCCGTACCATAATCGGGATCAGGGTCATGTGGAAACGTGTTATGAACACTGGAGACGCCGATGTCTCCGCGTTCAATCATGGGCTCAATCGTCTTGAGCATTTCCTTCGTCACATTATAATTGAGCTCCACTCGGCGAAAGCCGAGATCCGCAATCTCCCGTATCATGTCTTCCCCAATATCATGTTTTCGGATATTCCAGCACGTCGAAAATGAATATATACCTTTATCTTTTTGCTGCATCTGATTCCTTCTCCTTCCCATCGGCTGGAGCTTACCCAGTAGTTTTATATCAACCTTTTACCGCGCCAAGCATGGCACCGCTGACAAAATACTTTTGCAGCCACGGATAGACAAGCAGAATGGGTACCGTTGCGAATACAACTGTAGCTGCTTTGAGACTTTCCGGAGTCAGTGGTGTGCGGTTAGCACCTTCCATCAATGTAAGTTCGCTTACCATGTTGTTTTGAACCATTTGGAAGAGCTTCAGCTGTAGTGGATACAACTTGGGATCATTAATATACAACAGTGAATCCTGGAATCCATTCCAGCGGCCAACTGCGTAGAATAGCGCTAATGTGGCAAGTACAGGCATGGATAATGGCAGTATGATTTTGAATAGCGTGTGTACATGTGAGCTGCCGTCAATTTCTGCTGATTCTTCCAGACTTTCAGGAATGCCTCTGAAGAATGAGATCAGGATGATCAGGTTAAATGGACTCACCAGTCCCGGTAGGATCAGTGCCCAGACTGAGTTAAGCATATTGAGATCACGAATGAGCAAATACTCGGGAATCATCCCGCCACTGAAGAACATCGTAATGATGATGACATACATGAAGAGCTTGCGCCCTTTCAATTTTTTCTTGGTTAGCGGGTATGCAGCAGCAAGTGTGAATAACATGCACAACACTGTGGTTGCCACTGTCAGAACAGTCGTAAAGCCCAGTGAGTAGAGCATGGATTGATCAGAGAATACTTGAATATACGCATCCCAGTTGAATTCTTTAGGAAAAATGGTTACTTCTCCCGAAGTAATAGCCCGGTTAGAACTTAACGATATCGCAATGGTGTGCAAAAATGGAGCCAGACAGAATATAACAAACAAACTGATAAAGGAGATATTAACGATATCAAAAATCCGATTTGAGGTGCGTTCACTCATATGCGCACAGCTCCTTTGCTGATGGTCTATACATACAAGCCGATTGGCGTATCTTTCATGCTTTGATAACTTATAAAATGCCTTCGCCGGTTGCCTTTTTCGAAATATAGTTAGAGCCAAGTACAAAGATTAGCCCTACAACAGCCTGGAATAGTCCTACGACAGTTGCCAGCGTGTATTGTCCTGATTCAAGGCCGACCCTGTATACAAACGTACTAAGTACATCTGAATATTCACGTACGGCTGTGTTACCGATAATATAAGGCCGATCAAAACCGATGCTGACCATATGTCCGAGATTAAGAATGAGCAAGGTCACAATGGTTGGCTTAATACTTGGCAACGTAATATGCCAGATTCTCTTCAGTCTTGAAGCTCCGTCAATCTCGGCAGCCTCAAACAATTCCTTATTGACGCCGGTTAATGCGGCCAGATATAGAATGGTTCCCCATCCTGCACTTTGCCAGACACCTGTGAACAGGTACGTCACAAGCCATGGGTTTTTCTCTGTCAAAAATGGTATTGAATTTAAGCCCATACTCTCCAACACACCGTTAACCATACCGGATTGATTACCGAACAATTGGTATACAATTCCCCCGATGATAACCCAGGAGATAAAGTGAGGAATGTACAGAATCGTTTGCGATATTTTTTTAAACCATTTGAATCGAACTTCATAGAGCATGATGGCCAATATAATTGGAGCAGGGAACGAAACAAGCAGGTCGAGGAAATTTAGCATGAAGGTATTTCGTAATGTGGTGTAGAAGTCCCGCATTCCAAATACTTCACGGAAAGCATCGAAACCGATCCACTCACTCCCGTTGATGCCCTGAAACAAGTTGAAATCCTTAAAAGCGATCTGAACCCCGTACATTGGGCCGTAACGAAAGATCAAGAAGTAGATCAGAGGCAGTGAGATGAGCGCATATAATTGCCAATACCTTTTCAAGTATGTGATGGTCAAGTCGGTTTCCTCCTATCAACAGAGAAACGGCTGTGCCGCCCATACTGGCGGCACGCGTTCCTTCTAAAGTTATGCGGTAAATTACATATTGATTTAATAATCATAAGATAAATCTGTTTACTTGATAACGCTTACTGAAGTGCTGCTTCAAGCTCTTTCTTCAGCTCAGTGCCACCCAGTGACATGAAATCATTTATTTCTTTTTCATATACCGCTTCGAACTCTGCCGGTTTAGCCATCGCAGTTTTCACAATAAGCACTTTCAACTTATCATTTAGCGCTGTACCATATTTAGATTCTGCTTCAATTGGTTTGCTGAAGATAACCGGGCCGACCGTATCCGTATTAGCGATATCAATAGACTGTCTCATCAGTTCATGGTTACGTTCTGGGAAGCCTGCAATCCATGCGGCTTCATTGGCTGCCTGATCTCCAACTACTTTACCGTTGGCAATAATGGCCATGTCTCCACCGTTGTAGAGACGATCTTTGACATCCTGTGGTGCATCATCTTTAACAACTGGAACACCATCAACCATATCGTAATTTTCACCTTCGACACCCGTGTTCATCTCCAGCAAGTTCGTTCCAGAAGCCATCCAGTCTAGATATTTCACTGCTTCAACGGAACGTTTGCTGCTTTTTGGAATCATGATGTACATACCGTTGCTACCATAACGTGATTTGATGTGTTTATTGTCTACATTCGAGTTGGTGTAAGCGTCAACTGCTACAACTTTGCTATCCGGTACATTTTTATACAAATTATCAAGCATACCATCTGCATACAGAATCTGACCTACGTCCTCAGACATGTAGCCAATATTACCGTTCTGGAAGTCTTTGACCAATTGCGTTTTTTCTTCATCAAGACTGAAGTCTTTGCTGATCAGACCTTCATTGTAAAGCTTGTTAAGGAACTGCATCGCATCTTTGAAGCCATCATGCAATGGTAGCTCGTAACGCTGACTGTACGTAAGCCCATCTTGTACGGGTTTAATGAAGGAGTAAATCAGTGTTTCGTACTGCGCTGGGGCAAGTGCCATACCCATTGGGATGTTTTTGCTGCCCAGATTGCCCGGATCTTTCTCTTTGAATGCTTTCAACGTTTCGTACAGCTCATCCGTTGTCGTTGGAGCTTCCATGCCGACTTTATCGAGCCAATCCTGGCGGATATATGAGTTGTAACGAGCCGTAATGGCACGTTTACCCGGAATAGCGAATTGCTGACCTTCAAGCTGACCGAATTTCAACAGGTCATCGCCGAGATATTCTTTTAAGTTAGGTGCATGTTCATTAAGAAGTTCACCTACGTCAGTTAGACCACCTTGCTGAGCATAACGGTAGAACACACTGGAGTCGTATACAAACACAATATCTGGAACGTCACTGGGGCTGGCCATTAACACGTTGAGCTTGGTTGTTTCTTCTGACCGTTGAACAGGTACGAATTGCACATCAATGTTATTCGGATCGCCGAATTTCTCTTGAACAAATTTAGTTAAGTAGTTGTTCGTAATCGTATGTGGAGAAGGACTGTTACCACGATCGAAAACCTCCACTTTCAAAGTAACACGCTCACCATTAGTTGTTGCCCCGCCTTCTGCTGATTCTTTTTCTGATGCAGACGAGCACCCCGCAAGTAAGGACACTCCCATTACTACCGTAAGTGCCAGACCCATCCATTTCTTCTTACTCCCTTTGGTTGCTTTTCCAATCATTTTGTCATCCCCTTTTACTTTGCGTGAATGTTTAAGGCTTGCTCCGAGTATTCCACATCTTTCCGACCTCTAGCAATAAACCAATTTCGGAAGCGCTTACAAACGGATTATGGTTTATATGTTAAGCACATTTTCGCAGACTGATTATTTTCCCAAAGCTGCGCTGCTCTAGGCTGTGATGGCTCACAACACCTCACGACTCGGAACTGCCTGTCCCCATTCGGATAAACCATTTTCACACACTGCCTATATTCGTAAACGAGAAAAAACAGGAATATTAGCTTGCTATCCTGCGAAAACAGTTGCATCGATCTCGGATACCAGAGAACTGTTCAACGAAAACAGGGCGAACCTCTGCAAGCCTGCTCTCCTGGTGGAAAGTGACTGCATGAAATTCACCCTGTCTATCCTGATGTACAGATCTCAGAATATGATCACTTTTGCGTTACTCTTCGGGTTCTCGATGTTCACGTTTCAAACGACGATAATCTCCTGGTGTAATGCCCGTTACCCGCTTAAATACACGTCCCAACGTAATTCCATTTGCATACCCAACCTTCAGGGCAATATCCTGCAAAGAGTAATCCGTATTGAGCAGAAGCTGCTCCGTCTCCTTCATGCGCAGCTCTGTAACAAAATCAACAAACTTCATGTTGAATTCTGTCTTGAACAAATAACTCGCATGTTTGCCCGTAATCTGGAATCGGTCGCTCAGATGTTTCAATGAAAGATCCGGATTCGCAAACTGTTCTTCGATATAATTTTTCATTTCGTTGACCATGGCTTTGTAACTCTTGGTTTCCGTTACCGCCACATATGTTCTAAACAAGTCTGTCAGACCTTCGAACAAAAGATTTTTCACATCCGTAAGCGTCTCTGCCTCTTCCACAGTACTTAACCATCTGTTGATGTTTTCTTCGGACAGCTCTTCCTGGAGCCCTTCCGACATCATGGCCACCTCTCGGCTGAGCATCTGTAACATGGCTTGAATCAGAGAACGAATCTCGTCATCCGGCAGTTTGTTTTTTTCAAATGCTGTAAAGATCTCCTCCAACTGTTCCCGCCACTGTCCACTCGACATCCGGAACCGCTTAACAAAGTCCGCAATCATCTGCAAATAAGTATAGGTATCCAGTAAAGGATGCTGTGGTTCGCCGCAATCGGCTTGGCCGACATCTCCATTCATCAACAGTTTGCGTTGCATTACCGCTTCTGCGGCCGCATAGGAATCTCGTATTGCACCAACTCCCTGAGCAATAGGTCCAATACCGAAGCTTAAGGAAATACGTAGATTTTGTTCTACCCAGGATTTGCATTCCTCAGCTACAACACGAATCTGCCCAGACATGTCCAGGTTGTTATCACTCTGTTCTTTGAACATAAAAAGGATCGCAATTCGATCTACACTAATCCATTCCGTCCAGCATTGTACTCCCGTATTACGTGACAGCTCTTGCAAAACGTTCATCAAGGCAAACTTCAGCGTATTTTGTTCACCTCTCGTGTACCTCTCCTGAAAACCCTTCTCATAACGGTTAATCTCTCCAACAACAACGACAAAGCGCGACGAGTCATACACATCATTCAGTGGAGAAAGCTCTTTTAATTGCTCTGCTGCGTTTTCCATGTGTTCCCCATGCAACAGGGCATTGAACAACTTGCTGCGCTGCATGAGTACATTTTCCCTGCTTTTCTTGTCATAATCCATCATATGATTAATCAGATTTTCAAGCACACCGTCAATCATCTTCATCTCATCCGTGCGAGCCCCCGAGTGTTCAAACGCCCGAATCTGATGAGACTCAATCCGGTTCATGATGATCTGAATGGGTTTATAGTTACGGCGAGTAATGTACACGATATACACAATCGCACAGAGGACAGTCACAATCGCAATGATTACCCATACATAAGACACGACAGATACCCAGCCAAATAAGTTGCCGGCTTTAATTCCACTGGATATTGTCCAGCCTAGTCTTTCTAGCGGTAGCGTATTCAGTTCCTGACCGTCTATCGAGCCTTCTTGGTCCGAGTGTGCATTGTAGACAACCTTACCGTCCCGATCCGTAATTGTCAGGAACGAGAGCTGACCATTAACCATACTGTCTACGCTCTGTTCAATGCTGCTCATCTTGATATTAATGACCAGTGTACCCTGAGAGCCAAAAGGCAAAGGCATATCCTTGTTCACCGTTAATACACGAATCGGGGTACGCTGAACAGAGTCCGCATCGAATTCACGGACCGGCTGCCAGCCTGAACCGATAGAACCAGCTGCCATCTGATCAATCCATGCCTTATCCGAGAAACTTTCCACTTCTCTGGAACCACTTACGGTCAGTACATGTTTATTTCGCTTGTCATACAGATAGATGGATTGAATCCATGAGGACGAATTGGTTAGCTCACGTAAACTCTGCGCAACCGCATATACCGTGTCTGAGCTGGTCTGGTTTGTGTTATTAAAATAGAGTTTGTAGGCCTGCTGGCTCTGTGCCGTTTCAAGGATAGATAGTTCAATATCTCTGATTGTACGATCCACCGTGTCTAACATATAACTGGAGGAGATCCGGTCTGCTTTTTTCGTTTCCTCCTTGGAGATGTCATTAATGAAGACAAACGCGATGATAATGAGTATGGTCACCGTAAGAAAAAAAATCGGGAAATACGAGAACAGTAACCGGTAGTACCAATTACGAGACAATAGACCCCACTCCTCACTCCACGATGCCAATGTTCTCAGCCGTGGTTCTACTGTTCAGCATCCATCTCACCTCAGGGCTGAATACTATATGATAACGCTATCATAACTGATTTTATGTTATTATAGCACAAGCCTCCAAGCAGCAAAGCAAGAATTGAATTCGCAGAGTCAAAAGCAAAAAACCGTGCTGAGCAGACAACAACTCAGACACGGATCAGTTAATCTGGGGCATCACACCGATAAATCCTCGATGCTCTAAATACCGGAATCCTTAAACAATGTGGCCATGGAGCCACCATCCACAATAATGCGTACGGCGCGGGCCAGCATGGGTGCAACAGGTAACACTTTGAAGCATTCAGGGTGATCATCTGGCAGTGCAATTGAGTCCGTAACCACCACCTCTTCAATAGACGGGTGATTCAATTTACTGACTGCCCCATCCGAGAACAACCCGTGTGTTGCACATACATACACATTTTTGGACCCACGTTCCTTCAACCCTTCCACGACATTCAGAATCGTTGTTCCGGTGTCGATCAGATCCTCAATAATAATGGGTGTCCGGCCTTCAACATCACCAATGACATGGGTAATCACCGATTCATTATGGCTTGGACGTTTCTTGATCATAATGGCAAATGGGGAATCCAGACGATTCGCCAGCTTCTCTGCCATCGATGCTCGTCCCGCATCCGGGGAGACCACGACAGGATTCTCGATGCCTTTGCTTAACAGATAGTCACTAATCAGATCCAGCGATGTCATATGGTCAACCGGAATGTTGAAGAATCCCTGTATGGCCGCTGCATGCAGATCGATCGTTACTACCCGATTGGCTCCAGCTGTCGTTAATACATCTGCTACCATCTTGGCCGAGATCGGCTCCCGAGGAGCAGATTTGCGCTCTTGACGAGCATAACCGTAATACGGAACAATGATGTTCACAGTGCGCGCTGAAGCCCTTTTAGCAGCATCAATCATCACAAGCAGCTCGACAAACAGCTCATTGATCGGATGAGACAACGACTGTACCAGAAACACATCACAATTACGGATCGTTTCTTCATAATGAACGTAAATTTCTCCGCTCTTGAACCGGGACAGCTTGATCTTGCCCAGTTGTACTCCCAGCTTGTCACATACCTGTTCTGCCAGCTTAGGGTTCGATGAACCGGAAAAAATACGTAACGAATGCTGCATAATGCCCTCCCGAGGGTTGAAATCCCTATATAATCCCTTATCTAAAAGGTTATTTCCTACCCTCATTATACTCCACTGGCTTATACATTTAAAGGAATGAAAGAACGATGACGGCCTTCAAAAACAGCGACCTCCGTACAGCCCAACTCATGTAAAAGAGCTTCAGCTTCGGGCAAATAATCGCCCAGCTTCATTGGGTCATGTGCATCAGAGCCCATGGTTAGTGGAATACCCAAGCGAATAGCTTCTGTCAGCATTCTGCGACTAGGGAACATCTCGGCACAAGGCTTGGATAATCCAGAAGCATTCAGCTCCATGGCACAGCCACTTTTGGCAATAGCCTGCAGCGCGGCGTTCTCCAGTGAGATACGTTCTTCTGTCTGCTCCGCTGAAGGAACAAAGCCAAACCGTTTAATGACATCCGTATGGCCCATAATATCGTACATGCCCGTCGCAGCAGCCTTGCTTACAGCATCATAATAATGACGATATACTTCAAGGACGTCTTTGCCCTCCCAGTGATGGGTCTGGCGGAAGTCCGTAATGTCCCATTCCCCAAGGAAATGAACGGAGCCAATCACATAGTCCCATGGATAACGCTCGATGATTGCACGGATCTCTGTTTCCCAGCCTTCAATATAGTCACCTTCCAGACCAACACGTACCTCAATCTGTCCACGGTAACGTTCTTTCAGGGAGAAACACTCCTCTACATAACGCGGCAGTTCATCCATAGGCATCGCCATTTCCGGATAATATTGAGCCTGATCGACATGCAACAATGGCATGTGATCGGACAATCCAATCTGGGATAGTCCGATCTCCACACCACGTTGCACGTATTCCTCCAGTTTACCGACTGCATGTCCACACCGCTCATGGTGTGTGTGATAGTCTATACGCACGTAACTCGCCTCCTAATCGCGGCGAGGCCGTTCATGACGGCGGCTCAGCTCTGACATAATGTCGTCCAGCGGCAGCTTGCGCTCTTGTAACAGGACGAGCAGGTGATACATCAGGTCACTGACTTCCAGACGAAGCTCGTCATTATCTTTATTTTTGGCGGCGATAATCGTCTCAGACGCTTCTTCACCGATTTTTTTCAGTATTTTGTCTACACCTTTATCGAACAAATACGTTGTATATGCACCCTCAGGGCGCTCGCGTTCACGCTCTGCAATAACGGATTCCAGTTCAGCCAATACCTCAAAGCGACTTTCGGAACTGGAACTTGCAGAAGCAGATGCCGCACCCGCTTCATCCGAAGCCTTGTCTGCCGATTTCTCTGGCAAACCAATGATTTCATTATGGAAACAAGTCACCGCACCTGTATGGCAGGCAGGACCATTGGGTTTGACCTCAACCAACAAGGTATCGCCGTCACAATCATATTTCAGGGAAGTAATCGTCTGCACGTTGCCGGAGGTTGCACCTTTATGCCACAACTCCTGACGAGAGCGCGACCAGAACCAGGTCTCACCGGATTCCAGCGACAACTTCAGGGATTCACGATTCATATAAGCCATCATTAAAACTTCACGAGTATCCACATCCTGCACAATGGCAGGAACCAAATCATCACTCCAACGAATGTGTTCCACAACCTGTTCCAAGGACAGCTGTTCCTTGATTTCATCACTCACTTTAGTCACGGATCTCCACCCCTTGTTCTCTCAAATGTTGTTTTAACGCCGGTACGGCGATTTCTTTGTAATGGAAAATCGTTGCGGCCAGCCCTGCGTCCGCTTTGCCTGTGGTGAATACATCATAGAAATGAGATTCCTTGCCCGCACCGCCCGATGCGATGACCGGAATACGCACAGATTCGGATACCGCTGCCGTCAGCTTCAGATCGAAGCCGTCTTTCGTTCCGTCGGCGTCCATACTTGTCAGCAGAATTTCTCCCGCGCCCAAGCTCTCAGCCTGTTTAACCCATTCCAGTGCCTTGATCCCGGATGGTTTCCGTCCACCATGCGTGTAGACCTCCCACTCGCCCCAAGCTTCATTATACTTGGCGTCGATCGCTACGACGATACATTGGGAGCCGAAGCGACGTGCACCATCTGCAATCAACTGTGGATTAAGTACCGCAGCTGTATTCACTGCAATTTTATCCGCTCCTGCACGGAGAATCCGCTTCATGTCCTCCACCTTGGAGATGCCACCGCCTACCGTAAATGGAATAGCGATCTCGCCGGCTGTCTGCCGTACCACTTCTTCCATCGTTTCGCGGCCTTCTACCGAAGCAGAGATATCGAGAAATACCAATTCGTCCGCGCCCTCGCGGTCATATAGCGCCGCCAGCTCTACCGGATCACCCGCATCGCGGAGATTAACGAAGTTGACGCCTTTGACGACCCGGCCGTCCTTCACGTCCAGACAGGGAATGATTCTTTTTGCCAGCATGCTACCTCTTCCTCTCTAACCGGATATCCTTTACTTGTTTACCGCACGTACTGCTTCAGACAGATCGATACTACCAGTATACAGTGCTTTACCCACGATCGCTCCACCAACACCATCATCCGCATGACGACTCAGACGAAGCAGATCATCCATCACACTCACACCACCGGAAGCAATAACCGTCCGTCCGCTCGCCTTGGCAAGAGACACAATCGCTTCCACATTAGGACCTTGCATCATGCCATCACGGGATATATCCGTAAAGATAAACGTTTCTGCTCCATATGCCGCCAGTTCCTTAGCAAGCACCTCTGCCTGTACTTCCGATGTTTCAAGCCAACCGCGAGTTGCCACGTAACCGTTACGTGCATCGATACCAATTGCCACTTTGTCGCCGTAACGTCCCAGTACTTCCTCTGTAAAAGCACGATCCTCAATTGCTGCTGTTCCAATAATCAGTCGGCTAACACCCAGACCCAGCAAACGCTCTACATCCGCTACCGTACGAAGTCCGCCACCAACCTGAACGGGTACGTTCACCGCCGAGGCAATCCGTCCGATCAGCTCATCGTTAACGGGATGTCCTGCTTTGGCACCATCCAGATCCACCAGATGGACGTATGTACCGCCTTGCTTCTCCCAGGATAAAGCCACTTGAACCGGGTCATCGTTATAAACGGTCTCCTGATTATAATCTCCCTGCACCAGTCTTACACATTTGCCGTCCCGGATATCAATCGCCGGATATAGGATAAAAGATGACATAGAAGGCCTCCTGAATATTGATTAAATTTGTACGCTTAATTACATACTGACGATATGAATTCTATCGATACGTTAGATTCCGTACCTGCGTGTTTAACTTCAGATATTTCTATAGGTTAGAAGAGACGCGCAATGCTCCATACCAGGCATGCAATGTTAACACACCGTAGCAGTGAGTCATCCGTCTCTAATCATATAAATTGAAATTCAACTGATACCTTTTTTCTGTGGACTGTGAAGACTACACATTAGTTCTCTTGCGCCAGTCCTGTCATCCACAGAACGTATACCAGAGATATTTACCTTTGGACAGGCGCTCCTGTCAGAGCCAAGAAGTTGCCGAGCAGCTTCATGCCAAGTTCGCCACTTTTCTCCGGGTGGAATTGCATACCGAAGTTCGATCCTCTGCCTACAATGGCTGTAACCGGATGTCCGTAATCCGTTACCGCCAGCAGATCGTCCCTGTTTTCAGTAAGCGCATGATAGGAATGGACAAAGTAGACGTGACCTGCCTCAAGCCCAGTAAATAGCGGGTTTTCGGCGTGTACAAATTCCAAACGGTTCCAGCCCATATGTGGAACCTTCAGTTCTCCTGGTGCGAATCGCACCACTTTACCTGGCAAAATATCCAATCCCTCATGCTCGCCATGCTCTTCACTTGAGCTGAACAACAATTGCATGCCCAGACAGATACCCAGAAGTGGCTTGGACCCGGCAGCGGCTTCCTTCACCACCGTATCCAGTCCACTCTCCCGCAGATGAACCATCGCATCACCAAAAGCACCTACGCCTGGCAGAATGACACCATCTGCGCCAAGAATCTCTTCCCGGTCACCCGTGACCAGCGCTTCGTAGCCAAGACGTTCGACCGCTTTGCCGACGCTGTGCAGGTTCCCCATACCGTAATCGACAATTGCAATCGCCATCGTCTACAACACTCCCTTCGTGGAAGGCACACCTGTTACACGTGGATCAATCATCGTTGCTTCATCCAGCGCACGTCCCAATGCCTTAAAGATCGCTTCGATCATGTGGTGTGTGTTCTGTCCATAGTGCACAATGACATGCAACGTAATCCGAGCTTCCAACGCCAATTTCCACAGGAATTCATGTACCAGCTCCGTGGAGAAACTGCCTACCTGTTGGGAAGGGTATTCAGCACGGTATTCAAAGTGAGGTCGGTTACTCACGTCAATAATGACCTGAGCGAGTGCCTCGTCCATCGGTACAAAAACACTGGCGTAACGCTTAATACCGCGTTTGTCACCCAACGCTTCTCGCAACGTCTGTCCCAGACAGATTCCGATGTCTTCAACCGTGTGATGATCGTCGATATCAATATCTCCACGGGCCTGCACGTTCAGGTCGAATTGTCCGTGCTTCGTGAACAGATCCAGCATATGGTTCAGGAAGGGTACATCCGTTTCAATCGTGGATTGTCCTGTTCCATCTACGGTAAAAGCCAATTGGATATTGGTCTCGTTTGTTTTGCGATCAACCTCTGCTTGGCGCACTGCGCCTTTGTTTTCAAGTTCCACACCATTATTTTGCTTATCCATTGTCCGATTCCGCCTTTCCTTCCTGTTCTAACCGTACAGCGATTGCACGGGCATGCCCTTCAAGACCCTCATGGCGGGCCAACTCTATAATAGCCGCTCCGTTCTTCAGCAGCGCTTCTTTACTATAATAGATCAAACTCGATTTCTTGATAAAATCATCCACATCCACCGGTGAACTGAAACGTGCGGTGCCATTGGTCGGAATAATATGATTCGGTCCGGCAAAATAGTCTCCTACCGGCTCCGAGCTGTACGGGCCGAGGAAGATCGCACCGGCATTCTCGATCCGGCCAGCGTAAGCCATAGGCTCCTGCACCATGATCTCCAGATGCTCCGGTGCAAGCCGGTTCACTACATCGATTCCTTCATCGATGGAATCGACCACAATAATCGCACCATACTGCTCTACCGAAGCAGCAGCGATATCGCGCCGCGGCAGCACTTCAAGCTGCCGCTGCACTTCGCCCTGCACGGCTTCCGCCAGCGTGGCCGAATTCGTGACGAGAATGGCCGATGCCATCTCGTCATGTTCCGCCTGCGACAACAGGTCGGCGGCGACATACACCGGATTCGCCGTATCATCGGCGAGTACCACAATCTCACTCGGCCCGGCGATACTGTCGATATCGACCGCACCGTACACCTCGCGCTTCGCGAGCGCCACGTAAATATTGCCCGGTCCACAGATCTTGTCGACCGGTGCAATACTCTCCGTGCCGTAAGCAAGGGCGGCGATAGCCTGAGCGCCGCCAACACGGTACATCTCGCTCACGCCTGCTTCCGCAGCAGCCACGAGAATGTACGGGTTAATACCTTCGCCGCCATTCGTAGACGGCGGCGTCACCAGAACAATCTCCGGCACGCCTGCCACCTGTGCCGGAATCACATTCATCAGCACAGACGATGGATACGCTGCTTTGCCGCCAGGTACATAGACCCCGACCCGCTTCAGCGGTCGGATGACCTGGCCCAGCAGGCTGCCGTCCGGCTGCCAATCCATCCACGAGTTGCGTTTCTGCTTCTCATGAAACGCACGAATGTTGGCGGCGGCTTGCCGAATCGCCGTCACAAAGGATGGCTCCACGGCTGCATAAGCCGCCTGCAGCTCTTCCTGCGGCACGCGCAATTCCGCTGCCGTCAGCTTCGTACGGTCCAGCTGCTCTGTGTAACGCAGCAGGGCCGCATCACCCTCACGGCGAATGTCGCTGACAATACGCCGTACCGTTTCATTTTGCTCCGGCGTACCATACTCTACTTCCCGCTTCAGATCAAACTCCCGTGCAGGTACAATTTTCATGCGTAAAACCTCCTTATCGCCTGTAATGCCTGCCTATTCATGGCCGATTCTTTTCTTTGTTGTGTCTCTTACTCTTGCTTTTACTTTTGCTTTATATGTTTCTCATCTATGTTTCCGAACTATTAATTTATCCCCGAAGGCTTCCCGCCGAAATCTCATTCGATGCCGGAATGACCTGCTGAAGCGCATCACACAATGCCTGGATTCGGGCATTTTTCATCCGATAACTTACCCGATTGGCGATAAGACGGCTCGTGATATCCAGAATGCCTGTCATCTCCACGAGTCCGTTCTCGCGCAGCGTCTGACCTGTCTCCACCAGATCGACGATTCGATCTGCCAGACCAATCAGGGGTGCGAGCTCAATGGAACCATTCAACTTAATAACCTCGACCTGCTGTCCCTGCTCCCGGAAATATTGCGAAGCAATCCTCGGATACTTCGTTGCGACACGTTGCTGGATGCCTGGCTTCCAGTCCGGAAGTCCAATGACAGACATACGGCACTGGGCGATTCCCAGATTCAATAGTTCGTACACGTCCCGATTTTCCTCCAGCAGCACGTCTTTACCGACAATTCCGATATCGGCAACACCGTACTCCACATACGTTGGAACATCCACGGGCTTCGCCATAATGAACTCCATTCCGGCTTCCGGTACTTCGATGACCAGTCTGCGTGTATCGTCCACGTCTTCTGGAATATCCAGCCCCGCTTCACGGAACAATTTGGAGGCTTTTTTATAGATTCGGCCCTTCGGCATGGCCACCTTCAGAATATCCGACATCTCAGCGTCCTCCTTCTTCAGATCCGTAAGTAATAACCTGCTCCGCTTGAACGGTTGTTGCTCCCTTTGATACAGCACTTGCCTCAGTCCCGTCTTCAGGAAGGAGGAGTGTCACTACATTTTGCCCCATACTGCGTAATCTTGCCGCTTCTGTTAGTGCCTCGGCCCGACGTTTCGGGCTATATTGGATAAGTATTGGTTTTTTCTCTTCAATGATAATGCCATGAACGCCATCAATAATTCGGTTGGTTTTCAGTGCAAATCCTGTAGCTGGCAACGAGCGCCCAAACTGTTGTAAGAGATTATCATACCGTCCGCCGCTACATACCGGGGAGCCCAGTTCTGCCGCATACCCTTCAAAAGTCATACCCGTATAATAGGAGAAATCACCGATCATCGTTAGATCAATCAGCACATGCTCGGATACACCGTATGCTTCCAGCACTTCGAATACTGCACACAGATGTGCAATCGACTGGGCTGCTTCAACACTTGAACTTAGCTCTGCCGCATGTGTGCATACTTCCTTACCCCCGCGCAGACGCAAGATCGCTTCAAGCTGTTCTTTCAACTTCGGCTCCAGATTCAATGCTTCAATCGACTGGCGATATCCGACATAATCACGTCCAAGTAACCCTTCCTTCAGTTGCTCCTGCTCAGCGGTCTGGCCTGGAATCACTTCCTCCAGTAATCCGTTCAGGAATCCCATGTGGCCCATGGCTATTTTAAAAGAAGACACGCCCGCTGCCTGCAAAGAGGCAATCGCAAGCGCAACAACTTCTGCATCCGCTTCAGGTGAATCGTCTCCAACCAGCTCCACCCCCGTCTGGAAGAATTCAGCCTCACGTCCAGCTTCCTCTTCAATGGAACGAAATACGTTCGCATGGTAGGACAGACGCAGTGGTAACTGCTCATCTTTGAGCATGGACGAAACGACGCGTGCAATTGGAGCTGTTAGATCCGATCTCAGCACCAGCGTGGTTCCACGGCTGTTCAATAATTTAAACAATTTGCGATCTGATGTGGAGCTCGCTACACCTACTGTGTCGTAGTATTCAATCGTTGGTGTGATGATCTGACGGTAACCCCAGCGTTCCATACATTCCAGTACATTCCGCTCAATCGTCCGTAGCTTGGATACTACATGTGGTGTGTAGTCGCGAAATCCGGTCGGTTTTTCAAAGCCTTTTGGTTTGGACATTGGTATTATTCACCCCGAGTCAGTAATTTAAGAGTGGTGCTCGTTCTATTTCAACAGGATTTATGTAGTGTAAATCCCCATTCTATCTTGTAACCCTGAATCACCGTAATGCTTCAAAAGCCTTCAACTATTGGTTTAGTTCAACCTTTATCACGTTATATTCTCTCAAAATACTTTCACATGGTAAAGTGCTAACAAACTAAAGGATATGGGATATAATAACATGAAATCCGCACTACCGTCAACAATACCGAAGCTTGATCACCCTTGGATGAACATATTGTTTTATACACACACTCATTACCCTCACCAGTCGGTATTTATATACGAAAAAAGCTGCCATCAGCAGCTTTTTACTTCGAATCATCATCATCGATCCATCTTCATTGATCACTTTATTGATTTAATGCACACTACCCTGAGAAGAATTATCCGTGTTAAAGACCGTCTCCTCCGTAGAAGCTGCCGAACCGGATAAATCACGTAGTGGATTGCCTCCAACAAAAGCTCCTGGTGCAACATCCTTATGTACGACAGCTCCGGCAGCCACAACGGCTCCATCTCCTATCGTTACCCCGGGCAGAATCGTTGTGTTGGCACCAATCAGTACATTTTCCCCGATAATCACCTCACCGAGCCTGTACTCCTTAATCAGATACTCATGAGCGAGAATCGTTGTGTTGTACCCAATGACCGAGTTTTCGCCGACCGTTATTTTCTCCGGAAAAAACACATCCACCATCACCATCAGGCCAAAGGCCGTATGTTTTCCCACCTTCATACCGAGCATCCGGCGGTAAATCCAGTTCTTCACCGATAGAATCGGACAGTAGCGTGACAATTGGATCCAGATAAAATTACGAACGCCCTTCCACGGACTCACTGTCTTGTAGATATGCCAAAGTGCATTCTGGTCCTCTACCGGATAGCGGGTTACTTTTCTCATGAACGTCCCGTTTCAATGCGGATGAGTTTCAACAAGTCTCTCATGTCGTGCAACATGTGATCCGGGCCATATCCGTTCAGGATCGTTTCTCCTTTAAGAGACCATGCAACCCCCGCCGAGAGAGCACCCGCATTTTGTGCCGATTGGATATCCACCGGACTGTCACCCACCATTAAGGTTTTGGCAGGATCTGCCCCCAGTTCCGTCATGGCTTTCAGAACAGGTTCAGCGTGCGGCTTCGGATTCGTTACGTCGGTCACTGTTACAATCGTCTTCATATACTTCAATAGGTCAAAACGCTCCAACACCTTTAATGTAGATGGACGAATTTTGGTCGTGACTACACCCATCACAATGCCGGCCTGATGCAGCGCCTCGACTACCTCAATAACATGTGGAAAAGGTCTAACCATCGCTTCATGATGGATATCATTATAGGCACGGTAACCCTTCACGTACTCGGAGACTTCCTCCTGGCCAGAGAAAGTCCGCATTTGCTGCTCTAGTGTGCCACCCATATGCGGAATAATCTGTTCCCGTGTCCACGGAGCTGAATGTTCCCATCCCCCCATGACGTGCTGGAATGAGCTGATAATCAACTCATTGGTATCAATAATCGTTCCGTCCAGATCAAACAATACCGTGTCAATCATGTTGCATTACTCCTTTTTATCATCAACTTGCTTGGATTCATCTTTGGCTGGAGGTGTTACCTTATTCTCTTTGCCAGCAACCGTTCCCGTATGCTCCATATCATCTGCAGGAACCTTGGACGATACAATCGGATCACTGTAACGAACATCCGCTTTGCCTGTCACTCTTCTCACCACAATGAATACAACAGCTACAATAATGATGCCAATAGCGAGCAGTTGCGAGATTCGTACGTTACCGTAAGCAGGATCCAGATATCCTTGTTCAAAGCCCATTGCAGTCATTGGAGACCACAGCCCGTTCACTAATGAAGCAACCCACTGCGGAGCCTGGAAGCCCAGACTGTCTGTCCGTAAAGCTTCAATGAAGAAGCGACCGATAGAGTACCAGATGAAATAAAACATGAACAGTTCACCTGAACGCAGAAACTTCTGACGACGCAAAACCAACAGCAAGACCAGACCAACGAGACTCCACATCGATTCATACAAAAATGCAGGATGGTGGAATACACCCTCTACGTTCATTTGATTCACAATAAAGTCCGGTAGATGAAGCTTGTCTCTCAAAAATGATTCTTCCACAGGACCGCCGTAGGCTTCCTGATTCACAAAGTTCCCCCAGCGACCGATTAACTGTCCAACGAGCAGTCCAGGGGCACAGATGTCAGCCATACGCCAGAAGTTATATCCTTTACGACGGAAGAAAATAACTGCACAGATGATAGCACCAATAAGTGCACCGTAGATGGCGATACCGCCATTCCATATTTTAAAGACATCCCAGAAATTATCCTTATAATCTTCCCACTTAAATGCTACGTAGTAGATACGGGCACCAATGATGGCAGAAGGCACGCCCAGCAGAACCATGTCCATGAACACTTCCTGTGGAATATTGTAGCGTTTGCCCTCCCGGATCACGAGCAGTAATCCTATCAGTGCCGCAGCACCAAGAATAAGCCCGTACCAGTGAACCTTTAACGCTCCAATAGAGAACGCAATTGGGTTCAACAGTAATAATGTATCCATTCATTCACACTCCTATAAATTCAATCAATCGCATGCATGACGAATGGTTGGCATGCCCTGCGCCTTAAGAGAAGCAGTTCATGTCAACCATTGGTCTTCATTTCCTTGTATAAAATATTTCTTAATCCATGTCTTCCATATCTTCCGAGATGGTTGCTGTCAGCTTGTTCGTGAATTGCAGTGCAGCATTCAGACCCATCTGTTTCAGGCGATAGTTCATGCCAGCCACTTCAATAATAACGGCCAAGTTCCGTCCCGGACGAACAGGGATCGTAACCAGAGGCACATCGGTATCAATGATACGTGTAGTCTCTTCATCCAGACCTAGACGATCATATTGTTTGTCCTGCTGCCAAGCTTCCAGACGTACAACCAAGGTAATCCGTTTGTTATTCCGAACCGCACCGGCTCCGAATAATGTCATGACATTGATAATGCCGACGCCTCGAATTTCGAGTAAATGGCGAATCAATTCAGGTGCTGTACCGTGCAGCTGAAAGTCTGACGTTTGGCGGATCTCTACTGCATCATCGGCAATCAGTCGGTGTCCACGTTTCACCAGTTCCAGTGCTGTTTCACTCTTACCAATACCGCTACTACCCGTGATCAGCATGCCTACGCCATAGACGTCACAAAGTACACCATGGATGGTTGCTGTCGGTGCCAGTTTCTTCTCCAGAAAACCGGTAATTCGGCTGGATAGAATCGTTGTCGCCATGTTGCTGCGAAGTACAGCCAGATTCTGTTCTTCACTGATATCAATCAGCTCTTGCGGAACTTCCAGTCCACGCGTTACAACGATACAAGGTGTCTCTTCCGTGCATAGACGTTGCATGCGATCGCGCCGCTCTTGCTCAGGTAACATTGCAAAAAAGGCTAACTCCGTTCTTCCAAGCAACTGTACCCGCTCTTGTGGATGGTATTCAAAATAACCGGCCATTTCCAGACCAGGACGGTTCAGATCATCTACCGTAATGACTCTTTTCAGTCCGTGAGATCCAGAAACAACCTCTAACTGAAACTGCTGCACCAATTCGGATACTTTCACTTTTTTCGCCATTTGTCTCTTCCTTTCAGCATTCGCTGTGCCTCTATGTACATCAGATCGTGTATCAGTTCTTTCCATTATTAGCGCATTCACAACATTAGGTACAGATGCATACCCTTCCAACAGTCCATTCTCTTAATCATAAGAAGACAGACCTTCAAATAATCTTAAATGAATTCCGGGCTGAATGCAATCGCGGCCTCCCACAACTATTAGTAAGAAAAGTCTTCTAATCGAAGCAGTATCAAGTATGCTACATTAGGGGGTCGCAGTTGCTTTTCTTGCGATTATCGAATTCTTCAGCCCCGCTGAAAGCTTATAAATTATAATCTTAAAAAAAGCCCCTTCCAGCAATAACGGAAGGGGCTCTCATTACAATGTATAATTGCGTTAACTGTCAGGTTCCATCGTCACCGAGGAATCTCAGTAATATTAGTCTTGAAGAAGTACGTTCACTTCAGTCTCTTTGTCAAAGATATGAACCTTGTTCATGTCGATGGCCATTTTAACTGTGGAACCATCACGAGTGTTAGAACGTCCGTCTACACGTGCGATCGTTGTATCGTTACCAACACCGCTCAAGTAGAGGAGCATTTCGTGACCCAGGTTCTCTGTAACATCTACGTGTGTAGAGAATACAGAGTTCGGGGATGCTTCCAGGAATACTGGCTCTTCGTGAATGTCTTCTGGACGAACACCCAGAATCACTTCTTTGCCAATGTATCCTCTAGATTTCAACACTTGTGCTTTACCTTGCGGGATTTCAACGTCCACGCCTGGAGCTACGAAGTGCAGGTTAGCACCTTGCTCAGCCAGTTTACCCGAGATAAAGTTCATTGTCGGGGAACCGATGAAACCAGCTACGAACAGGTTAGCCGGCAAGTTATACAACTCTTCCGGAGAAGCTGCTTGTTGGATGATACCATCCTTCATAACAACGATCCGATCACCCATCGTCATCGCTTCGATCTGGTCATGCGTTACGTAGATAACAGTTGTTTCCAAACGTTTCGCAAGTTTAGTGATCTCTGCACGCATTTGACCACGCAGTTTGGCATCCAAGTTGGAGAGAGGCTCATCCATCAAGAACACTTGTGGATCACGGACAATCGCACGTCCCAAAGCGACACGCTGACGTTGACCACCGGACAATGCTTTAGGTTTACGCTCAAGCAAATGCTCGATATCCAGGATTTTCGCTGCTTCACGTACACGTTTGTCGATCTCATCTTTTTTAACCTTACGCAATTTCAAACCAAACGCCATGTTTTGATATACGCTCATATGCGGATACAAGGCATAGGATTGGAATACCATTGCGATATCGCGGTCTTTAGGTGCAACATCATTAACGACACGGTCACCGATATAGAGTTTACCTTCAGAAATTTCCTCAAGGCCTGCGATCATACGCAGTGTTGTTGATTTACCACAACCGGACGGGCCTACCAATACCAGAAATTCTTTATCTTTAATGTCCAGGTTAATGTCAACTACAGTTGCTTTATCAGAACCCGGGTATTTTTTGAAAATATGCTCTAAACGTACTCCAGCCATGATTGTTGCCTCCTCAGAGATCATTTTGTAATCGAATACAATTTGTATTTTTATATTACCCTATCTGTATGAGGTTTGACTATTCGCAAACTGCACAAAAATATCAATGCTTTTTCGTCACTTTGTACATAAGCAGTAAAAACTGCACTAGAACAGCACTTTCGAAGTGCCTTACATCGTAACCAATCTCCTGTTTAATCTTGTCCAGACGGTACACCAACGTATTTCGATGAATGAAAAGTCGTTTGGCTGTCTCACTAACATTACAGTCCAGACTAAAAAAGGTCTCCAGCGTGGCAAGCGTCTCACTATCATTGAAGATTAACGTGTCCTTGCCTGTTTCCTGTATAAAGCGTATACGTTGTTCATCTGGAATGCTCGCTACCAAACGTTCCAGATGCAGATCCCATGGGAGATGAATGTGCTGCGTAACATGGAATGCTCTGCCCAATTGAACACTTTCTTGAAGAAGAGCAGTGACCGATACCAGTTGTTGTGCAGGAATGCATGGCAGGGATGCAGAGAGATGGAATACACCTGCCCACTCACTCGCGACCAATTCATGTAATCCCAGACAGAAAGCGTTTAGTGAATCTTTTTTGGCTTCCGTTGTATCTTCCTCGGCTTCTTCTGTAACAATCTCTTTATCACCCATAAAAATCCACTCTTGCTCCCCTAAAGGAATCAATACAATCTCCTCGCCAAAGTAACTCTCAAGCAACTTGTTCAGTTCCTTGGATCGTAAACGATGTGCATCAGGTGTATCCCCTTGTAGCAAAAACAGAATCTTCTCAGCATTCAATCCAGCAGCCACCACAAAGCGATCAGGAACACTTTCAGATTCCTGCTTGGTTGGTTGTTTGATCTGCTCTTTAAGCCAGAGACCCAGTTCAGTCAGATACTGCTCTCTATCATTTTCATATACTACAGGCTGTGTCTCATCAGCTAGTCCCGTATTAGTACGGATCAAAAGCTCAATAAACCGCCGTGTTTCCACAGTAATAGATCTGGCTACGCATCCCCAACACACGACAGTCTCTTCTTTCTCATTCATCCGAACCTTAAAAAAGATACGCTCTCCTGTATTCAAACTGATCACATCGGATAATGTACTTTGGGATATAGAGTGATCAGGTAACCCCTGAATCTCACCTTCATCACCAAAGGTATCTGAATTCCCATGAAGACCAACCAGATTTACTACGGATTGCGTCCATTCTTGTATTGTGATTTCATATTCGTCCAAAGTTGTGCCTATAATGACTTCAATTTGCTGTTTTAGATCAGGTATGAGCTTCATATAATGAACGTCACCACTCTGCATGTTTTCTATTAGTTTATCATATCTTGCACTGCATTAATAAATATCCATATTCCTTTAAAATTACATAACAAAAAAGAGCGACTAATCAAATTAATGATTAATCACTCTTTTCTTAAAGATGAGTCATGAAGGGCTCGAACCTTCGACACCCTGATTAAAAGTCAGGTGCTCTACCAACTGAGCTAATGACTCATAAAACTGGTGGAGGATGATGGATTCGAACCACCGAACCCGTACGGGAGCAGATTTACAGTCTGATGCGTTTGGCCACTTCGCTAATCCTCCAAGGATTAAAGGTGGCTCGGGACGGAATCGAACCGCCGACACGAGGATTTTCAGTCCTCTGCTCTACCGACTGAGCTACCGAGCCATATTTAATTTTTAGGATTAATGGCGGAACCGACGGGATTCGAACCCGCGATCTCCTGCGTGACAGGCAGGCATGTTAGGCCAACTACACCACGGTTCCAGGCATTAATGGTGCCGGCGAGAGGACTTGAACCCCCAACCTACTGATTACAAGTCAGTTGCTCTACCAGTTGAGCTACACCGGCGTATATGGTGGAGGCTGAGGGGATCGAACCCCCGACCCTCTGCTTGTAAGGCAGATGCTCTCCCAGCTGAGCTAAGCCTCCTGGGTAATATGGTAGCGGCGGAGGGGATCGAACCCCCGACCTTACGGGTATGAACCGTACGCTCTAGCCAGCTGAGCTACACCGCCATATTAATTGTGTCTTGATTGCTTGTCCATCTTTAGGTAAAGATGGCGGAGAGAGAGGGATTCGAACCCTCGCACCGCTTACGCAGTCTAACCCCTTAGCAGAGGGTCCCCTTATAGCCACTTGGGTATCTCTCCAAATAACAATCTTCAACATCATTCAAGGATTGCTCCCTGAAAACTAGATTCGAAACGAAACACGCGAATTATCACTTGCTAATTGGATAAGCCCTCGACCGATTAGTACTGGTCAGCTCCATGCATTGCTGCACTTCCACCCCCAGCCTATCTACCTCGTCGTCTTCAAGGGGTCTTACATACTGGGAAATCTCATCTTGAGGGGGGCTTCACGCTTAGATGCTTTCAGCGTTTATCCCGTCCGTACATAGCTACCCAGCGGTGCTCCTGGCGGAACAACTGGTACACCAGCGGTACGTCCATCCCGGTCCTCTCGTACTAAGGACAGCTCCTCTCAAATTTCCTACGCCCACGACAGATAGGGACCGAACTGTCTCACGACGTTCTGAACCCAGCTCGCGTACCGCTTTAATGGGCGAACAGCCCAACCCTTGGGACCTACTTCAGCCCCAGGATGCGATGAGCCGACATCGAGGTGCCAAACCTCCCCGTCGATGTGGACTCTTGGGGGAGATAAGCCTGTTATCCCCAGGGTAGCTTTTATCCGTTGAGCGATGGCCCTTCCATGCGGTACCACCGGATCACTAAGCCCGACTTTCGTCCCTGCTCGACTTGTAGGTCTCGCAGTCAAGCTCCCTTATGCCTTTGCACTCTTCGAATGATTTCCAACCATTCTGAGGGAACCTTTGGGCGCCTCCGTTACTCTTTAGGAGGCGACCGCCCCAGTCAAACTGCCCACCTGACACTGTCCCCGCACCGGATTACGGTACCAGGTTAGAACCTAGATACGATCAGGGTGGTATCCCAACGTTGCCTCCATGGAAGCTTGCGCTCCCACTTCAAAGGCTCCCACCTATCCTGTACAGATCGTACCCAAATTCAATATCAAGCTGCAGTAAAGCTCCATGGGGTCTTTCCGTCTTGTCGCGGGTAACCTGCATCTTCACAGGTATTAAAATTTCACCGGATCTCTCGTTGAGACAGCGCCCAAGTCGTTACGCCATTCGTGCGGGTCAGAATTTACCTGACAAGGAATTTCGCTACCTTAGGACCGTTATAGTTACGGCCGCCGTTTACTGGGGCTTCGGTTCACAGCTTCGGATTGCTCCTAACCACTCCCCTTAACCTTCCAGCACCGGGCAGGCGTCAGCCCGTATACTTCGCCTTACGGCTTCGCACAGACCTGTGTTTTTGCTAAACAGTCGCTTGGGCCTTTTCACTGCGGCCCCCTCGTGCTATTCACACTACCGGGGCACCCCTTCTCCCGAAGTTACGGGGTCATTTTGCCGAGTTCCTTAACGAGAGTTCTTCCGCGCGCCTTAGAATACTCTTCTCGCCTACCTGTGTCGGTTTGCGGTACGGGCACCATCACCTGGCTAGAGGCTTTTCTTGGCAGTGTGAGATCATGACCTTCGCTACTGTAATTTTCACTCCCCATCACAGCTCAGCCTTAATGATGTGCGGATTTGCCTACACATCAGCCTTACTGCTTGGACAGACATCCATCAGTCTGCGTCACTACCCTACTGCGTCCCCCCATTGCTCATAACGGCTTACGGTGGTACAGGAATTTCGACCTGTTGTCCTTCGACTACGCCTTTCGGCCTCGCCTTAGGTCCCGACTTACCCTGAGCGGACGAGCCTTCCTCAGGAACCCTTAGGCTTTCGGCGGATCAGATTCTCACTGATCTTTTCGTTACTCATACCGGCATTCTCACTTGTATAATGTCCAGCGCTCCTTACGGTACACCTTCAACCCTTATACAACGCTCCCCTACCCCTGATGCAAAGCATCAAGCCATAGCTTCGGTGGTGTGTTTAGCCCCGTTACATTTTCGGCGCAGAGTCACTCGACCAGTGAGCTATTACGCACTCTTTCAATGGTGGCTGCTTCTAAGCCAACATCCTGGTTGTCTGTGCAACTCCACATCCTTTCCCACTTAACACACACTTGGGGACCTTAGCTGATGGTCTGGGCTGTTTCCCTTTTGACAATGGATCTTAGCACTCACTGTCTGACTCCCGGAAGTAAGTCTATGGCATTCGGAGTTTGACTGAGCTTGGTAACCCTTGCGGGCCCCGCACCCAATCAGTGCTCTACCTCCACGACTCTGTTTTCCGAGGCTAGCCCTAAAGCTATTTCGGGGAGAACCAGCTATCTCCGAGTTCGATTGGAATTTCTCCGCTACCCCCACCTCATCCCCGCATTTTTCAACATGCGTGGGTTCGGGCCTCCAGTGCGTGTTACCGCACCTTCACCCTGGACAGGGGTAGATCACCCGGTTTCGGGTCTACGTCCACGTACTATGTCGCCCTATTCAGACTCGCTTTCGCTGCGGCTCCGGCTCTTCACCTTAACCTTGCACGGGAACGTAACTCGCCGGTTCATTCTACAAAAGGCACGCCATCACCCCTAAAACGGGCTCTGACTTTTTGTAAGCACACGGTTTCAGGTTCTATTTCACTCCCCTTCCGGGGTGCTTTTCACCTTTCCCTCACGGTACTGCTTCACTATCGGTCGCTAGGAAGTATTTAGCCTTGGCAGATGGTCCTGCCGGATTCATACGGGGTTTCACGTGCCCCGCACTACTCGGGATCCGTCTCGGAGGGAACAGACTTTCAACTACAGGGCTTTTACCTTCTTTGGCGGGCCTTTCCAGACCTCTTCGCTTAACCGGTTCCTTTGTAACTCCATGTGAGACGTCCCACAACCCCAAAGAGCAAGCTCTCTGGTTTGGGCTTCTCCGCGTTCGCTCGCCGCTACTGACGGAATCACTATTGTTTTCTCTTCCTCAGGGTACTTAGATGTTTCAGTTCCCCTGGTATGCCTCACACTAACCTATGTATTCAGTTAGGTGTAACTGGAAATTACCCCAGCTGGGTTTCCCCATTCGGACACCCCCGGATCAAAGCTTGCTTACAGCTCCCCGAGGCAGTTTCGTTGTTCGCCACGTCCTTCATCGGCTCCTAGCGCCTAGGCATCCTCCGTGTGCTCTTAGTAGCTTAACCATTTTGTTCCGGTTTCGGTCGCTCGCTTCCCTTGGTTTGGACTACGTCCAAATCCAAAAGTCACTCTCACCCGATACCATCACAAAAGCAATTTAACTACCTTTAAACACTTCACTTGTTTACACAAGATTAGCTTAAAGGAATGTTCTAATTCGCGTTTGTTTCGTTTCGATATCTAGTTTTCAAAGAACAAACTTGTAAATCATTTTTGGTGGAGCCAAGCGGGATCGAACCGCTGACCTCCTGCTTGCAAGGCAGGCGCTCTCCCAGCTGAGCTATGGCCCCATATAAAGTTTAAAGGTATAGATGGTGGGCCCTGGTGGACTCGAACCACCGGCCTCACCCTTATCAGAGGTGCGCTCTAACCAACTGAGCTAAGGGCCCACATTTTATATACTATTTGAACCCAAAATGGGTTACGCTTGGCGGCGTTCTACTCTCCCAGGACCCTGCGGTCCAAGTACCATTGACGCTGAAGGGCTTAACGGTCGTGTTCGGGATGGGAACGTGTGGAACCCCTTCGCTATCGCCACCAAACGTTTGAGAGTTTGAGCTCTCAAAACTGAGCAACGAGTGAGTGTTGTGCTCTTCATTTCATCCACACCGAAGTGATGGACCAAAATGAATCGCTGTTGCAGGTTCTCAGAACCTACTTATTTGAATGTTTCCGTTACAGGAAACGATTCTCCATAGAAAGGAGGTGATCCAGCCGCACCTTCCGATACGGCTACCTTGTTACGACTTCACCCCAATCATCTATCCCACCTTCGGCGGCTGGCTCCTTGCGGTTACCCCACCGACTTCGGGTGTTATAAACTCTCGTGGTGTGACGGGCGGTGTGTACAAGACCCGGGAACGTATTCACCGCGGCATGCTGATCCGCGATTACTAGCAATTCCGACTTCATGCAGGCGAGTTGCAGCCTGCAATCCGAACTGAGACCGGCTTTGTTGGGATTGGCTCCATCTCGCGATTTCGCAGCCCGTTGTACCGGCCATTGTAGTACGTGTGTAGCCCAGGTCATAAGGGGCATGATGATTTGACGTCATCCCCACCTTCCTCCGGTTTGTCACCGGCAGTCTATCTAGAGTGCCCATCCGAAATGCTGGCAACTAAATATAAGGGTTGCGCTCGTTGCGGGACTTAACCCAACATCTCACGACACGAGCTGACGACAACCATGCACCACCTGTCTTGAATGTTCCGAAGAAAAGGTACATCTCTGCACCGGTCATTCAGATGTCAAGACCTGGTAAGGTTCTTCGCGTTGCTTCGAATTAAACCACATACTCCACTGCTTGTGCGGGTCCCCGTCAATTCCTTTGAGTTTCAGTCTTGCGACCGTACTCCCCAGGCGGAGTGCTTAATGTGTTAACTTCGGCACCAAGGGTATCGAAACCCCTAACACCTAGCACTCATCGTTTACGGCGTGGACTACCAGGGTATCTAATCCTGTTTGCTCCCCACGCTTTCGCGCCTCAGCGTCAGTTACAGCCCAGAGAGTCGCCTTCGCCACTGGTGTTCCTCCACATATCTACGCATTTCACCGCTACACGTGGAATTCCACTCTCCTCTTCTGCACTCAAGTCACCCAGTTTCCAGTGCGATCCGGGGTTGAGCCCCGGGATTAAACACCAGACTTAAATGACCGCCTGCGCGCGCTTTACGCCCAATAATTCCGGACAACGCTTGCCCCCTACGTATTACCGCGGCTGCTGGCACGTAGTTAGCCGGGGCTTTCTTCTCAGGTACCGTCACCTTGAGAGCAGTTACTCTCCCAAGCGTTCTTCCCTGGCAACAGAGCTTTACGATCCGAAAACCTTCATCACTCACGCGGCATTGCTCCGTCAGGCTTTCGCCCATTGCGGAAGATTCCCTACTGCTGCCTCCCGTAGGAGTCTGGGCCGTGTCTCAGTCCCAGTGTGGCCGATCACCCTCTCAGGTCGGCTACGCATCGTCGCCTTGGTGAGCCGTTACCTCACCAACTAGCTAATGCGCCGCAGGCCCATCCCCAAGTGACAGATTGCTCCGTCTTTCCAGTTCTCTTCAGGCGAAGAAAACAACTATTCGGTATTAGCTACCGTTTCCGGTAGTTGTCCCAAACTTGAGGGCAGGTTGCCTACGTGTTACTCACCCGTCCGCCGCTAACCATCAGAGAAGCAAGCTTCTCTTTAAGTCCGCTCGACTTGCATGTATTAGGCATGCCGCCAGCGTTCGTCCTGAGCCAGGATCAAACTCTCCAATAAAGTATTGAAAAGAGCGATAAGCTCATTTTGAATCTGACGAGATTAAAAATCTCTTTTTTGCTTCGAAATCATACAGTCCGAAGACTTGTACCAATTTCTCAGCGTCGATCTTGCAAGCAAGATCGTTACTCACTCGTTGTTCAGTTTTCAAAGATCAAACTTGTTTCTTCGTCACCATTTTCTCTCAGCGGCGACTTTTATAATATATCATACTTCGTATGTTTTGGTCAAGTGTTTTTTTGAAATTCTTTTTCGAAGCTCGTAATGAACTTCTTCATTTCATCAAAAGCATGTAACCAAGCAAGCAAAGCAACGAGATATAATGTACCATATAAATATCCCAGGAGTCAACTATCCAAACAAAGAAATTTTCAATCCCAATAATAGCCCCACACCCGGCAATCCCAAAACAGTTACAGTTCCTATGGTTGCAGGGTTCAGAGGGATATAGGTTCCAGTTAACCAGCCGGAATAATTGACGATGTATATACCTACCGCCGCCAACACCAGATGAATTCCAAACGATGTGAAAAACGATAAACCTATCCGCTTTCTGAATAAAATAACGATAAGCCCCAGTAATGATATAACCAATACACTTCCCAGTATGATACTCTTCATTTTCAACACCTCCATGTATAGTTTAAATCTGAATCTACATACTAACTCCTCGCTGTGTTTCAACCTCATCATTAGCTCTAGCCCGCTTGGCTCTCTTCAAATGGATCTGATACTTTCGCTCGGCCGCCTCCAGTACATAGATGGCATAATCAATCTCATCCTGCCCCTGCGCATCTTCGAACTGCCTCATAGCCCGTTCCCACTCCTGCTTTGCCGTCTGAATATCTGCATAGATCTGATCCGCTTCAAGTTCCTTCAATATTCTTTTGTGTTTCTCTACCGAGTTCCGTGTATTTCGCCACATGAACATAAACTCTCCCCCTCCTGATCAGCACAGCATATTCTCATACTTATCAGGGAAAGGACAAACTTAGAACTTGGACGTTTCATTTTAATCATAAAAAAAGAGAGCCCCAGGGCTCTCTTTGCGCATCAAAACATATTTAGCATCCGAAGTTTCTAAGGAAGTATACTGTGCGAAACCAATTCTAACACACTAACGCATCTCCCTACGCCCTTCCAGCGCTTTGGAAAGGGTCACTTCATCTGCATACTCCAGATCGCCACCTACAGGCAATCCATGGGCAATCCGGGTCACACTGATCTCAAACGGACGCACCAGGCGGGAGATGTACATCGCTGTAGCCTCACCCTCAATATTGGGGTTCGTCGCCAGAATGATTTCTTTTATCCGTTCATCACTTAATCGAATCAGAAGTTCCTTCAAACGGATATCGTCTGGGCCAATTCCCTCCATAGGTGAAATCGCACCCTGTAACACATGATAGTACCCATCGAATTCCTTGGTGCGCTCCATCGCCACCAGATCCTTCGAATCCTGGACTACACAGATTACAGAGACATCCCTGGACTTATCCTGACAGATGCGACACGGATCCGTGTCGGTGATATTACAACACACAGAGCAGTAATGAAGGTTACGCTTCACACTCACGAGTGCTTTGGCAAAATCGATAACGTCATCTTCCTTCATGTTAAGCACATGAAAAGCTAAACGCGCTGCTGTTTTGGGACCCACACCCGGCAACCGGGTGAAGGCATCAATCAGCTTTGCTATTGGTTCGGGATAATACAATCGATTGTGTCTCCTTTGACAGGATCAATTTTTAATTAAAATAATCCCGGAATATTCATGCCGCCTGTGAACTTGCCCATATCCTTGTTGGCAATCTCATCAGCCTTGGCCATTGCATCATTAACAGCTGTCATAACGAGATCCTGCAACATTTCAACATCTTCCGGATCTACCGCTTCAGGTTTGATCGTGATAGCAAGCAATTTCTTGTGTCCGTTAACTTCAGCCGTCACAACACCGCCACCCGAAGTACCTTGGACTGTTTTGTCCGCCAGTTCCTCTTGTGCTTTCAGCATTTGCTCCTGCATTTTCTTCACTTGTTTCATCATTTGGTTCATGTTATTCATAATTGTTCATCTCCTTTGTTATGGTTATCGCGCTATGCGCATTATTCTTTAATCACTACAAGGTCCTCACCAAAGAGCTGGATGGCTTCATCAATCCAAGGCTGTTTGTTGCCTGAACCGCCGTCTTCATGCTCAGGTTCAAGCTTAAAGTCCTCCTTTGGCGCTTCAGAAGCTCCTTCCATTACCCCGGTCCAATCTTTGAGCATCATCGTCACCAAACGTGCCGGACGCCCAAGTTGTTCGGACAACACACGCTCAATAACTTCGCGGTTAGCCTGCTTCTCCGTCGTTTCACGGTGGATATTGTTTTTAAAAGCAACCAGAACGTTGTCTTCAAGCAATGATACCGGCTCACCATCCACAAACCAGGCATGAACGGTAACCCGCTCTTCCTTCACTCGCTGAAGGATCTGACTCCATTTTTTGCTGATCTCTGCGAACTCAGGGGCTCCCTTGCGCGCAACATATTGATCCAACTGTGCAGGAAGCTTCGCGGGCGAGTTCCCTCTCGATACAGGGGCTCTTGTTGCCGGACGCGATGGAGCACTCGATGCAGCCTCTCCACCAGACAACCCACTCTTAAGTGCGCGATCCAATTTCTTCTCCAGTTCAGCAAGCTGCTGCTTCAAGCGGTTGATCTCTCCCCCATCAGCAGGTGCCGCATGAGACGAAACTCCAACTTGAACAGACGCCTCTCCTTGTGCTGGAATACTACACAGTTTAAGCAATGCGACTTCAAATAATGTCTGTGGCTGTACCGCGTACTTCATCTCACTCTGATACCGATTAAGGGTGTCGATCATATGGAACAGCTGTTCCTTGGTGAAGGACTCCGCCATATCACGGAAAGATTCCGGATTGAGTACCCGATCCGTCAGTTTATCTGCATCAGGCACCATCTTAATCATAAGCAAATCACGGAAATAATACAGTAAATTCTCCATGCACTTGTCTGCACTCTTTCCTTCATGCATGAAGCCTTCAATCATCTGCAAAATGTGACCAACATCACCCTTGAGCAGCGAAGCAGCCAGTTTGGCAAATTGCTCTGAAGCAATTCCACCAGTCATATCCATAACCTGCTGGTACGTTACTCGTCCATCCGTAAATGAAGAAATCTGATCCAGCACACTAAGTGCATCCCTCATTCCACCGTCCGATAAACGGGCAATGTATTGGAGTGCATCCTGGTCAGCTTCCATGCCTTCCTGTTCACAGATCAGTGTAAGCCTTGCTGTCTGCTCTTCCAGAGAAACCCGGCGAAAATCAAATCGCTGACAACGCGATATAATGGTAGCCGGAAGGCGATGTGGTTCCGTTGTTGCCAAAATAAACATCACATGTGGTGGTGGCTCCTCCAATGTTTTGAGCAAAGCATTGAATGCCTCCGTCGTCAGCATGTGCACTTCATCAATAATATAGACTTTCTGCCGGACTTCGGTTGGCGCATATTTAACCTTTTCCCGAAGATCACGGATTTCCTCAACGCCTCGATTGGATGCAGCATCAATCTCCTGCACATCCATCACAGCGCCAGTCGTAATCCTGCGGCAAGCTTCACACTCGTTACAAGGTTCAGGCGCAGGCCCGCGTTCGCAGTTCACAGCTTTGGCCAAAATCTTGGCGGCACTTGTCTTCCCCGTTCCTCTGGGCCCGCTAAATAAGTAGGCATGGGAAGTCCGCTGTTCACGAATCGCGTTCTGCAAGGTCTGAATAATATGCTGTTGTCCCACCATATCTTGAAACGACTGGGGACGCCAAGCCCGGTATAACGCGATATGCTCCATGATGCGTTACCTTCCTTCCACTTCGCATTCGAGTCCTTTGTCGTTCCCCTATTATACTATAATCCGGGGTGAATCCAAACTTTATCTGACTCATTCATGCGTGGTTTTTTAAGACATATCAAAAAGACCCCTGCATACATACAACTGCAAAGGTCTCTACATTTAAATGGTAAGCCGTGCACCTGCTATCGATATTTGCGATCCAAGTGGCACCCCTGAACAATAGCTCGGGCTAGGCAACCCTCCGGCACAAGAGTGATCTCACTTATGGCTGCTTCCTTCCGGACCTGACCAGGTTCATGAGTACTCATTGCGGAGGACCCAACCGTCAACACCACGTTTAGGGACCAAACCTCACATCGACAAAACCTCTAGCAGGAATTCAACCTCGCTATAGCGGATTGCGAGTTACAGGGCACCGCTACCTCCCCATCTAGCACGGTAAGAAATAGTATAACGTAAGGTTATCCAAATTGCAACCAGAAGGAACGCGGAGACAACTAGGCACACATAAAACATATAAAAACCCCTGCCAGTTCAGCAGGGGTGGGTTGGATGCAATTAGCAGACAACTCCGAGAATTGTCCTATTAGATTCCGTATTTCTTCTTGAAACGATCAACACGGCCGCCAGCATCGATAAACTTCTGTTTACCTGTGAAGAACGGGTGGCACGCGGAGCAAATCTCTACACGAAGTCCGTCTTTAACCGAACCTGTCTCAAAAGTATTCCCGCAAGCGCAAGATACTTGACCAATCGTGTAATTAGGATGAATTGCTTCTTTCATTACCTTTCACCTCTTTCCGCCCTGAGCCTCAAGCGGACCCAGAGTAAATGGCACAACTCTGAGATTATAACACGGCCTATTGCCTGTTGCAATCCATTATTGTTAAGAGGTAATCAACCGTTTAGGGCGTGCCATTCCAGCTGGTGGAACGTGGGTATACGAACCAATCACCACATCAGGCAGCTCGTCTTCAAAGATCTCAATCATCTGCTTCATGCCCAGGATATCACCTTGAGCTGGAGGAATTAATCCCAAGTAGCTCTCCGGATCAATATTGAGATTACGCATCTGAATCAGACGCAGATCCGTTCTTCGTGCAAACTCAATCATCGCCTCAATCTCTTCTTCACGATCTGTTACGCCCGGGAAAATCAAATAGTTAATGGATGTGTATACACCTTGCTGTGCCGCGTATTTCATCGACTTCTCGACATTAGCCAAGGTATAACCACGTGGCTTATAGTAGGCGTTATAGTGATCATCCAGTGCACTAATTGTACTTACGCGCATTAGATCCAATCCAGCGTCTACAATGCCTCTAATGTGATCATTCAGACCGGCATTGGTATTAATGTTGATATACCCCATATCCGTTACAGAACGCACTTCACGAATCGCTTCAATAATCAGCTTGGCCTGCGTGGAGGGCTCCCCTTCACAACCTTGTCCAAAGCTAATGATGGATTCCGGTGTTTTCAGGTGTTCCATCATGACCTGGACAATCTCATCCACACGCGGACGGAAGTTCATACGCGTCTGTGGTGAAACAAAGCCACTGTCATCCGGCTGCTCGGAGATACATCCGAAACAGCCCGCATTACAGGAATAGGATACCGGTACTCCGCCTTCCCAACGATTCAGGAACGTGTTCGACGAAGTTAGACATTCATATCCCAATGCACAATTGGACAGGTGGGTATAAAGGCGGTTCTCGGGATATTGCTCCGTCAACCGTTTAACTCCGGAACGCACATCATCTCGATCACAGTTCAGCGGATTCCATTTGTCGGGACTATCCGACTTCGAAGCCGTGACATAGAAACCGCCGTCTTTCCAAACTACTGCTGAATAACCGAACAACGGTAACTTATATTCCTTATCCGTCTTCACATAACCAGGGAGACACAAACGAGTGAAGCCCTGTGGAAGCAACGCACCTACAGCCTGTGTGTCTGTTGGCATCGGCAGCATCTCACCTGTGTCCGGGTCCATACCAATGGGCCGGGTACTTGGGAGTCCAACCAACGTTGCACCTTCTGGCAGAGGAATCAACTCATCCTCCATAATCTCAACGATCATATCTCCACTGCGGGCAAGCCCGTACAGGGAAGGGTGATCAAATACATTACCTTTTTCATCTGCGTATACTAAATACATGATGTTCTCCTCACATCTAATGGGTTAAACCTAACGACGAGTGTATTGTAAAATTCACAGCAACGCTGTAAAAGCATGTTATTGGTCGAACGACACTTATGTCGATGTACCTGACGTAGCTGTCTGTCTTGGTGAGCGACGGGTTGTTGTTGTCCCCGAATTACTTGTTGGACCATTACCAGCTGAATCAAATGCCGCCAAAAACTCAGCATTCGTTTTGCTGTTACGAAGTTTCTTGAGGAAACCTTCGACAAAGTCATGGGAATCATTCATGTTCTTACGGATCGTCCAGATCGTATCCAGCTCTTCCTTGCTGAGCAATACTTCTTCACGACGCGTACCAGAACGACGAATGTCGATCGCCGGGAATATACGACGCTCAGCCAGACGACGGTCCAGATGAAGCTCCATATTACCCGTACCCTTAAACTCTTCATAAATGACGTCATCCATACGCGAACCGGTATCAATTAATGCCGTTGCCAGGATGGTCAGGCTTCCGCCTTCTTCCACATTCCGGGCAGAGCCGAAGAAACGTTTCGGGCGATGGAACGCAGCTGGGTCAATACCACCACTAAGTGTACGACCAGATGGTGGAATAACCAGGTTATATGCACGCGCAAGACGCGTAATGCTATCCAGCAGGATAACGACATCCTTTTTCGCCTCAACCAGACGAAGCGCACGCTCAAGCACCAACTCTGCCACCTTGATATGATTCTCAGGCAATTCATCAAATGTAGAAGCCACAACTTCCCCTTTTACCGAACGCGACATATCCGTTACTTCCTCTGGACGTTCATCAATCAACAGGACAAACAGTTCAATTTCAGGATTGTTAGTTGAGATGCTGTTGGCAATTTCTTTGAGGAGAAGCGTTTTACCCGCTTTGGGAGGTGCTACGATCAATCCGCGCTGTCCCAATCCTACCGGGGCGAGCACATCCATAATGCGTGTGGACAAATGGTTGGGGGATGTTTCGAGAACCAGTTTTTTCTGCGGATACAGTGGGGTTAGTGCCGGGAAGTGAAGTCGCTCTGCAGCCGCCGATGGATTCTCACCATTTACAGCGTTGACTTGCAACAATCCGAAGTATCTCTCGTTTTCCTTAGGCGTTCTACACTTACCTGATACAAGGTCACCTGTTCTTAGGTCAAACTTGCGAATCTGAGAAGCTGAGATGTAGATGTCTTCCGTACTTGGCAAGTAGTTAATGGGTCTTAAGAATCCGTAACCTTCAGGTAAAATCTCGAGTACGCCTTGCATGAACATCAGACCGCTCTGTTCAGCTTGTGCGCGTAATATAGCAAAGATTAATTCTTTCTTTTTTAACGTACCATAGTAAGGTATCTGATATTTTTTGGCCAGCTTGTAGAGGTCCGTTAGTTTCATTTCTTCCAAATCGGAAATTTGTAGATCCATATAATAACCACCTATTCAATTAATAAGTCCGTGTGAAATGGATAGTTTCGCTAGATGTTCCGGCTATAGAGCGCAGCATCTGCCACAATCTCTTCTGTCCATTGTACGGAATGTAACCGTTATAATGCAAATACTTGTCTTTGAGTGTAAGTTTCCGGGTGGGATGGCCAATATTCGGCAAGATCCGCTAATGAGTGAACACGATGCATTGAGGCGATCAATCCGGATAGACCGGCTATGGAGCGCAGGTTCAAACAAAACCGGGGGTTGGGGAAGAGAAATGATGTTCTTACAGCCATATGAAGTTTGACTCAAAAAAAGACCCTCCGGTAAAGGAAACAGAAACATTTCGTCTTATGCCGGAGAGACTGAGAACTCTATTAAAACAGGTTTACCCAATTACTGAAAGGATATGCAGTTCAGTTAAAATAAACATGTGTATGACTGAATCATGCATGATACTGCCATATTAATCGGTTTCCCGCCATACATCTGCACCAAGCAGGCGCAGATTGGTCACCAGGTGATCGTAACCACGGTCGATATATTCGACCCCCGTTACTTCAGTCACACCTTCACTGACGGTGAGACCTGCAATTACCAGCGCTGCTCCAGCGCGAAGATCGGACGCTTTTACTTTGGCCGCATTCAATGCACTGCCTTCAATAATCGCTGACCGTCCTTCTACCCGAATCTTTGCGCCCATCCGCACCAGCTCAGGCACATGCTTGAATCGATTACTATATACAAAGTCGCTCAGGACACTCACGCCAGTTGCCTGTGTCAAAACACTGGTCATCGGTGACTGTAGATCTGTTGGGAAACCAGGATATACAAGTGCCTTCACGTCAACATGGTTATAATTTGGTTTACCAATGACACGTATACTTTCATCCAATTCCTCAATGCCAACACCCATCTCCAGCAGCTTTGCCGTTAAAGCCTCCAGATGTTTGGGGATCACATTGTCAATCAGAACATCTCCGCGCGTTGCCGCTGCAGCAATCATATACGTACCTGCTTGGATACGGTCCGGAATGATAGAATGACGGCAGCCTTTAAGCTCCGATACTCCTTCAATACGGATCGTTTCGGTACCTGCACCCTTGATGCTGGCACCCATGGAATTCAGAAGTGTTGCTACATCTATAATCTCAGGCTCTTTAGCCGCGTTTTCGATAATTGTAGAGCCTTTGGCACGAGTAGCCGCCAGCATAATGTTAATGGTTGCACCGACACTGCTTACATCAAGATAAATCTTTGCTCCGCGCAGCTCTTTGGCATGCAGATGAATGGAGCCGTGTTCGTTTGTTACAGTTGCGCCAAGCGCTTCAAACCCTTTGATATGTTGATCAATTGGACGAGGCTCAAAATTACAGCCTCCTGGTAAACCTATGGTCGCTTCTTTAAAACGCCCTAGCAATGCACCCATCATATAATACGAAGCGCGAAGCTTCTTCACGGGACCATTCGGCATAGGGATGGATTTAATGTCAGAAGGATCAATCTTCATCTGACTGCCTTCCCAAGTAACACGTGCTCCGAGTTCCTCCAAAATTTCTGCATAAACCGCCACGTCACTCAAAAGCGGCAGGTTGTCCAACACGACTTCTGACTCGGCAAGCAATGCTGCAGGAATAAGCGCAATGGCGCTGTTCTTGGCGCCGCTTATAGTTACAGTTCCCTGTAACGGACGTCCGCCACTAATCATCAATTTTTCCATAAAGCTTAATGTCCCCCTACGTGTTTTGCAGCCGATGAACGGCAATACGTGCTGTTGGCTTCCGATGTAGAAATAAGGTGTGAAAATGGAAAGACACCGGCTAGGCGGTGTTCTTCCATTTCACAGTATGGAACTGGTAAAGATAAATTACGCTTTGTTGTTGGAACCAAACTCGCGGATTTTACCTTTAACTGTTTCTTTGATTGCATCACGGCCTGGTACGATGAATGTACGTGGATCGTAAGCATCTGGTTTAGCTGCAAGCACTTCACGAACCACTTTTGAGAAAGCGATTTGGTTCTCTGTGTTTACGTTGATTTTGGATGTACCCAGGGAAATGGCTTTGTCGATGTCGTGTTTAGGAATACCTGTACCACCGTGCAATACGAGTGGAACTTGTACCGCGTCACGAACTTCTTCCATTTCTTTGAAGCCCAGGTTAGGCTCGCCATGGTAAGGACCGTGTACGGAACCAAGAGCTGGTGCCAATGTGTCGATACCTGTTTCTTTAACGATACGGATACACTCGTTCAGGTCAGCGTACATGATGCCGCCGATAACGTCGTCTTCTTGTCCGCCTACAGTACCTACTTCAGCTTCTACAGAAACGCCTTTAGCGTGTGCATATTCAACAACTTTTTTAGTCATTTCGATGTTCTCATCGATGGAGTGGTGGGAACCGTCGATCATTACGGATGTGAATCCAGCATCGATCGCTTCTTTACACTTGTCGAAGCTTGAACCATGGTCCAGGTGAATTGCAACTGGAACAGTGATTTTCATGTCGTGGATAAGTCCTTCTACCATTTTAACTACAGTGTAGAAGCCACCAATGTGACGTGCTGCGCCTTCGGATACACCCAGGATTACTGGGGATTTCTCTTCTTCAGCAGCACCAAGAATCGCTTGAGTCCACTCAAGGTTATTGATGTTGTATTGACCAACTGCATATTTTCCTTCGAGTGCTTTGTTCAACATGTCTGTCATAGATACTAATGGCATGGTTTCAATCCTCCTAGGGGTTTGGGTTGTGTCTATGGTTTTTAGCCGAAATCACATACGGGCTTATTATACCACATCCCATGTCAAATACTAAACAAGCATTTGCAAAAATGCTGTGCTTTGCAGCACAGTTTTCATAGACACCGCTTTATGACTTCCCCATTTCCAATATTCCCCGGATGAAGGAGTGAAATACCCCATTGTTCCACCAAGTACCATCTATGTTCTTCACACGCAAAAAAATCCTGTATCTACAGGATTCAACTGCATTTATTGGCGGCCCCATTACGAAGTTGCATATTTACAGCCACTCGCATCTCATCGATATCAAACGGTTTTGTAAAATGCATGAGTGCTCCAAGATCCGTGGCTTCCTTAATCATGTCCAATTCACCATAAGCGGTCATCATGATGACCTTGATATCCGGATCAATTTCTTTGATATGCTTCAGGATTTCCAGACCGTCCATCCCAGGAATCTTCATATCGAGCAATACCAGGTCAGGCTTGTCATTATTCACAATCTCCAGGGCAACCTTGCCGTTGGGTGCTTGAAACGTGTTATATCCTTCACTGCTGAACACTTCCATTAACAGGATTCGAATACCATTCTGGTCATCAACAATCAAAACTTTTTTATCTTCCACTCTGTAACCTCCTAGAATTAGGAAAGCATGTACATCTTCGAATCTGGATAACTATCCCATAGTCGTCATGATAAGTATTCTACCTCTTCCATTAAAATCCTGCTACCTTCACAAAATGACAAAAAGCATTTCGACCTGCTTTTTACGTAAAAAAAAGGATGTTCCGGCTCCGCTAAATGGTTGCCAGGAACATCCCCGATATCTATTACATTAACACTAAAACCATGTATTACTTCTGCGCATTCTCCAGAGAAGCTTTTACAAATTCACGGAACAATGGTTGCGGACGGTTCGGACGTGAAGTGAATTCCGGATGGAATTGTACCGCCAGGAACCAAGGGTGTCCTGGAAGTTCCACGATCTCAACCAGACGTCCATCCGGGGATGTACCCGAGATAACCAGTCCTGCTTTTTCGATCGTTTCACGGTATTCATTGTTGAACTCATACCGGTGACGGTGTCTCTCATACACCAGCTCGTCATCATAACATGCCATCGCCAAAGAACCTTCCTGAAGCTTACAAGGATACAGACCCAGACGCATCGTGCCACCCAGATTCTCGATATCTTTTTGCTCAGGTAACAGATCGATCACAGGGAATTCCGTTGCAGGATTAATCTCGGAGCTGTTCGCACCATTCAAACCAACGATGGAACGTGCATACTCAATAACGGAAACCTGCATACCCAGGCAAATACCGAAGAACGGAATTTGTTTCTCACGAGCATAACGAATTGCCGATACTTTACCTTCAATACCACGATCTCCGAATCCACCAGGAACAAGGATACCGCCAATACCATGTAACAGGTCGCCTACATTCTCATCTGTAATATCCTCAGAAGGAACCCAGCGAATTTTCACATCGGCATTGGATGCAAATCCTGCATGAGACAAGGACTCAACAACACTCAGATATGCATCGTGCAGCGCTACATATTTACCAACAATAGCGATCTCAACCGTATGCTCCAACTTGTTGATCCGGTCAACCAAACCTTCCCACTCGCTCATATCCGGTGCAGGAGTAGTCAGCTTCAGGTGGTTTACCACGATCTCATCCAAGCCTTCTTCACGCAGGTTCAGAGGTACTTGATACAACGTGTCTGCATCACGACATTCAACCACGGCATTCTCATCAATATCGCAGAAGAGAGCGATTTTGGCTTTCATGTCGTCAGACAATTCATACTCCGTACGGCATACAATCACATTCGGTTGAATACCGATGCTGCGCAATTCCTTAACACTATGCTGCGTTGGTTTTGTTTTCACTTCACCAGCTGCTTTGATATAAGGAATAAGGGTTACGTGGATGTACATTACATTGTCGCGACCTACATCACTCTTGATTTGACGAATAGCTTCCAGGAAAGGCAAGCTCTCGATGTCGCCCACTGTTCCGCCAATTTCCGTAATAACAACATCCGAACCCGCTTCACGTCCAGCGCGGAATACACGCTCTTTGATTTCGTTCGTAATGTGTGGAATAACTTGTACCGTTCCGCCCAGATATTCCCCGCGTCGCTCTTTGCTGATGACGGAAGAGTATACTTTACCAGTCGTGACGTTGCTGTTTTTGGAGAGATTGATATCAATAAAACGTTCATAGTGGCCAAGGTCTAGATCCGTTTCCGCGCCATCATCCGTAACAAAAACCTCGCCGTGCTGATAAGGACTCATTGTCCCTGGGTCGATGTTGATGTATGGATCAAATTTTTGAATCGTTACCTTAAGCCCTCTGTTTTTCAGCAATCTGCCCAGCGAAGCAGCCGTAATCCCTTTGCCCAGGGAGGACACAACTCCGCCCGTCACGAAAATATACTTTGTCACTGTTATTACCCTCCTAATATAAGTACAGAAATTCAGGCGATATATGGTGTTATCGTAACCTGTTTCCCAGGTAATCATCGTTAAAAAGAGCAATGGCAGAAATTCCCTGCATCTGCGAACTGCTCTTTCTGCGAAGACGGTTTAAATAAACGTTGTTCTACAGCAAAAAATGGTGCAAACATTCCGGTAGCCTTCATTCCATTTGGTGTTTTTGATATACAAAAACGGGCCACGAAATGTTGGCCGGGAGCATGCGGAAATGAAAACATTTTGCAAAATTATGCCTCTAAAAATACAAAAAAAAGTACTCCCGCAGGACGGGGCACCTTCTATAAAAAACATAAATATATTATCGCTCATTCATAAGCCCATGCAATAGTTTACCCGTTACCCCGTCCGCTGTCAAGGCTGACTATTCCGGGGAAACGGGTAAATTATAGACGTCAAAAATGACTACCGATTATCAGAATCGTCGTCAAATTCATCCTCGTTTTCGGACTCTTCTTCGTCTTCTTCGAGGTCTTCATCTTCCAGATCGTCATCTTCGACCAGCACTTCTTCTTCGCTGTCTTCTTCATCAAAGATGTCGTCTTCGTCTTCATCTTCTTCGTCTTCATCTTCGTCTTTATCCGTGCTGTCGAAGTCTTCGTCGCTGTTATAGCTGTCTTCTTCTTCACCGAAGTCTTCATCTTCCAGATCATCATCTTCATCGTTGATGATACGCGGACGCTTCGCACCCGTCATGGAATCTTCTGTTCCAGCTACCGGATACCAGCGCTTCAAGCCCCACAGACTCGTACCGACGCAAGCAAAACGACCATCGATATTAATCTCGGTATATAGCTGGGCGATAAACTCGTTGATTTCTTCATCAGTCATTCCGCGCTGCTTCGCTACCTCATTCATCAAGTCACGATAGTAATACGGCGTATTAGCCGCTTTCAGCACCATAAAGGCAAGGTCCACCAAAGGGATCTCTTTTACCTTTTCTTTATCAATTTTCAAATTGAGCGAGGTACTCACTGCAGACACTTCCTCTCACACAAAATTCACTTTTTAACCCCTACGAACTGGACTGTTACGTATAACATATCCATTAACAAACCTAAGTAAAACCTATTTAGCGGTAAAAAGCAAGTTTTTATGTATGGATGTGACGCAAATGCAGAGAGCAGGTCCAATCTGTCCATATATTGATCGTAAGTTGACATCAAACTCCTACAAACATCCTCATTCACAAAAAAGACAACGCCAAAATAAAAAAGACGGAGTCCCCTCCGCCTTCTGACTGTATACCCTTGAAGGATTGCTCCTCACCAGGTTCCCCGCAAGAGCCCTCTAGCTCTCCATCCATCATATGTCCCTGCGCCCGTTTTGACACGAAGAGAATGTGTTTTTGTAAAAAAAGGGCAAGTTCCCCATGCGGCGGGATGAGCGCATTCATAGAATACCTCAGCATGTTCATCCCGAAGGGGGCTGCCCATTATGGACTATACTGGTTTATTGCATCAATTGATTGACGGAATGCGACGCCCTGAACCAGAACAGGGAGGGCGATATTTGATCCGATTTGCCAAACCACAGCAGTATGAAGCCTGTCTCCTGGAATTGTCCCGAATGCGGAACGAATTCACGGACCTTGGGGCTGTTCGCTCCTCCCGACTCGCTCGTTCCATTATCGCTCCAGTGCAACGCCCGGAGGATCTGTACCGCTATGGGGATGAAATTACGATTGAAGCAGACGTGCCCATCTCCCTTCACGCCACCGCGCTCCACAGCAAACCAAGCAATGCCCAAGGCATACCGTGGGGAGTGAAACAAATTCGGGCACCCAAAGTATGGTCTGTGTCTACGGGACACCGAATTAAAATCGGCGTAATTGATACGGGTGCTGATTACCACCACCCCGATCTTCGTTATTCTCTGGCACGCGGAATCAATCTGTTAAACCGCAGCCTGCTTCCCCATGATGATAATGGACACGGAACCCACATTGCAGGGACCATCGCTGCAGCCAACAGCACCGCAGGCATGATTGGTGTAGCTCCACGCTCCCTGATCTATCCGGTGAAAGCATTTGACCACAACGGATCGGCTTATGTATCCGACATTGTACTTGGCATCGATTGGTGTGTACGCAACAAGGTCGATATCATCAATATGAGTTTTGGCATGAAAACACGTAGCAAGGCGCTTCTTGACGTGGTCAATCGTGCATACCATGCTGGAATCGTCATTGTTGCCTCGTCAGGAAATGACGGCAAACGCCGCAGTATTGATTATCCAGCACGGTATCCGCAGACCATATCCGTTGGGGCAACCGACAAAAACAGACGTATTGCGTCCTTCAGCAATCGCGGCGCATACGTCGATGTCTATGCACCCGGTGATAAGATCGTCTCCTCCTGGGTACAAGGGAAGCATCACGAGATGAGTGGTACATCGATGGCGACATCCCATGTGAGTGGCGCTATCGCCTTGCTGCTCGCAAAACATCCTGGTCTATCCCCTAGTGAAATCAAAACGCTCGTCAAGCGTGCTACGATCCCGCTGCGCGCTCGTAAGACCACCACCGCGAAAAGCAAGGTACGCGGTGGCGAGATTGACGCCCTGCGGCTAATGCAGGAGGGCGGAGAGTGATCCGACTCTGCCTCCCATCAGCAGGACTCGATTGAAGCTTGGTGGCGAAACGCAGTAGCTCTCCCGGCACAGTACGCGCGAAGAGGCATTGCTATTGCTGCATAGCCTCTAGCTGGCGCCCGCTGCAATGACAGTGCAGGGCTGAGCAGACCTTGTGGTGTATCAGGGGATAGGCCAGTTTCTACAGCCCCGGGTACACCACAAAAAAAGTCTCCATATACCACGTTGATGACACAACGTGGGCATGGAGACTTTTTGCTATAGGCAGAGCGGCGATGTGCCGCGGGCCTGGATTTACATTTTGTCTGGTGCGGTTACGCCTACCAGACGAAGCGCTGTTGCGATAACGGTGCGCACAGCACCGATCAGCGCCAGACGCGCCTGAGTTTGTTGCGCGTCTTCCGTAATGACGCGTTCTGCACGGTAGTAGCTGTGGAACAGGGATGCCAGCTCGTATACATAACGGATGATACGATGAGGTGCATATCCTGTTGCCGCTGCCGAGATCTCCTCAGGCAGCTCTCCCATTTTGCGGAGAAGGTCATACTCATGCTCTGTTGTCAGCTTGGACAGGTCAATCTGTGCCAGTGGCAACAGCTCAATACCCTGTTCTTCAGCCTGACGATATACGCTGCATACACGTGCATGCGCATATTGTACGTAGAATACCGGATTTTCATTGGATGTCGAAATCGCAAGGTCCATGTCAAAGTCCAAATGGGAGTCCATGCTACGCATTGTGAAGAAGTAACGGATGGCATCAATGCCGACTTCATCCATCAGATCTTCCATCGTTACAGCCTTACCTGTACGTTTGGACATCTTCACTTTTTCACCGTTCTGGAACAAGCTCACCATCTGTGCAATCAAGACCACCAGTTTCTCAGGGTCATTGCCCAGTGCTTGCATCGCGGCTTTCATCCGTGGAATATATCCATGGTGATCCGCACCCCAGATGTTAATCATCGTGTCGTATCCACGCGCATACTTGTCACGGTGATAAGCAATATCCGGCGTCAGGTAAGTATACGTGCCATCGTTCTTGATCAATACACGTTCTTTGTCGTCACCATACTGCATCGTTTTCAGCCAAGTTGCCCCGTCTTGCTCATAGATCTCATTGCGGTCACGCAATTCATCCAATACTCGCAGCACTTCTCCGTTGTCATACAGGGAAGTCTCGCTGAACCAGATGTCAAAGTTAACACGGAAACGATTCAAGTCACGTTTGATCTTGTCCAGTTCCTTCTCCAGACCAAAGTCACGGAAATAAGCCGCGCGGTCACCGGGGTGCATGGACAGCAATTCTTCACCCTTTTCAGCAACAAGCTGCTTGGCGAATCCTTTAATATCTTCGCCGTGATAACCGTCTTCAGGCATCTCAGCATCCTGACCCAGCTCTTGCAGATAACGAGCTTCAATAGAACGAGCCAGATTAAACACCTGATTACCTGCATCATTAATGTAGTATTCACGGGTTACATCATATCCTGCGTAGTCAAGGATGTTACATAGTGCATCCCCTACAGCTGCTCCACGGGCATGACCCAGATGCAAACTGCCTGTCGGGTTGGCACTGACGAACTCCATCTCGACTTTGCGTCCTTCTCCGATGCTAATTCTTCCGTAATCTTTACCCTGGTCTTGCACAAGCGCAAGTACTGGGTAAAGGTAACTCTTGTCCAATTTGAAGTTAATGAATCCTGGACCAGCAATCTCTGCCTTCTCAATTCCTGCTTCAGCCAGATTCAGATTGGCAATGATCTCTTCAGCAATCTGACGCGGATTGCGCTTGGCAATCTTGGTCAGCTGCATGGCAGCATTGGTTGCCAAGTCTCCGTGTGTCTTCTCACGCGGCACTTCCAATGTGATGGCTGGCAATTCGTCCTGCGTGACAATTCCGGCAGCCACAATGGCGTTACCGATGGCCGTGCTTACCCGTTCGTTAATCGTATCTAGTGGATTACGTGTCATGAAATTGGTTCCTCCTGTATATGCAAACTAATCGCGAAATGTCCGGATTCTTCATCAAAGCGGTAAAAGTCGTAGCTCCACGCTGCGCGTGCGCTCAATCCCTGAATGGAAAGTTCCAGCTGCTGTGTATGCGTGGACAGGGCAAACGACATGTATGGCGATCGGTAGAAACCAGGAAGCTTCCGATTCAATTCAAAAGTCTGCTCCGATTCAACCTCACCATGACGTATAATCTTGATGGATTGTCCGCCCAGCTTCAATGTGGTGCGGGTTGTGCCTCCCTCGGGTCCAACCTGCGGTTCTTCATAACGAACATAAAGAACGGACCCTTTCAACACGGCTTCACCCTGCATTTCCTGCAGCACATCTTCACCTTCATAACGGCTGTGCAGCCGGATGTGTACCGGTCGCATGTTCGACATGAATGTTAACCTCCATTATATTCGAGGCGACGCAAAATCAGGCACGGCCGGTGAGAACAGCCCTTCCCGTATTGTTGTGTCGCTATACGCGCTCATATTCCCGGATAGCTCGCTATCCTACACTCTACTGTATAACTATATCCAGTTCCCTCGCTCAATTCAAATCCAAATTCAGAGTTTTTTCCTCATCAAGCCAAAAAAGAAGAGCCACACCTGTAAAGTGCAACTCCCTTTTGCTTCATTATAATAAGATTCGTTCATCCGATCAGGCCCATTGGGATTCATAAGGAAAAGGACATATCGACTCGCTCAGCTTTGCTCGCACCTGTACGAGACAGCCACAATGCCGACAGGTTGTGCCATATTGCAATCCCGGACAGGCAGAGCAGATGGATAATCGCCGCTCATATTCCTCATCCTGTACGGTCGAACGCGAGCGCGAGGCCATCTCCACAAGTCTGGCCATTTTGGCATCGCTAATCTTCACATCATACTGATCATTGCAGCCCTTGCAAGGTTCCTGCCTTTTCATTCATTAACCCTCTACAGCGAGCACCCCAACCGATGCTGGTGGAAGGACAAAACGCAATGTGTTATTCTCCAGTGTGATTCCATCCCACGCCATAGGCTGAACTTGACTCGGTTGTTCAAACGTATTGAATGCACCAAAATCAGCATGATGCAAAATCTGCCCGGATACTTTAGCCGCTTGAGCTGCTTCCAGCTGACACACGACTTCCAACTCATCCGTGTGACTCAGATTACAAGCCGTCACATGAATGACCCCATCCTTGTTGCGGGAAGCTGATAAGCTGAGCTGCGGAATGGTCTCTTCTCCGAATGTGTATCCTGGGCTTTCATAATTCAAGTCCAGTCGCTGCGCATCCATATGAACCTGATACATATCAAATACATGATACGTAGGGGTCAGGAGCATTTTGTCACCTTCCGTGAGCACAAGCGATTGAAGCACATTGACGATCTGAGCAAGATTTGCCATCTGTACCCGTTTATTATGTTGGTTGAAAATATTCAGGTTAACGCCTGCAAGCACAGCGTCCCGCATCGTATTCTGTTGATATAAGAAACCTGGATTGGTTCCCGGCTCAACGTTATACCACGTACCCCATTCGTCCACAATAATGCCGACTCTGCCTTCTGGATCATATTTATCCATAATCTCGGAGTGCTTCACCAGTAATTCATCCATATGGAGCGTCTTTTTCAAAGTCGTGAACCATTCAGCCTCTCCAAATCCTGTAGCTGCGCCTTTATCATTCCACTCTCCTGTAGGGATGGTGTAATAGTGAAGACTGATTCCGTCCATAAAGCGAGCAGCCTCACGCATCAACACTTCCATCCATTCATAGTTGCCTTCGTTGGGACCACAAGCGATTTTATAAATTTCGTTCCCGGAGTAGTTACGTACATATGTAGCATACCGGCGATATTCATCCGCATAATATTCAGGACGCATATTTCCGCCGCATCCCCAGTTCTCATTTCCCACGCCAAAATATTTCAGTTTCCACGGTTCTTCCCGGCCGTTAGTTTTCCGCCAGTTCGCCATCGGGGATTCGCCGTCAAACGTGATGTACTCCACCCATTCCTGCATCTCCTGCACTGTACCGCTACCCAGATTGCCACTAATATATGGCTCCGTGCCGAGCAACTCACATAATCTCATGAATTCATGCGTACCAAAGTGATTGTTCTCTTCCACACCACCCCAGTGCGTATTGATCATACGAGCACGGTCACTCTTCGGACCTACACCATCTTTCCAGTGATATTCATCGGCAAAACAACCTCCTGGCCAGCGAAGCACTGGAATATTAAGCTTCTGCAAGGCCGTTAACACATCATTTCGAATCCCATCCGTATTCGGAATAGGTGAATCCTCTCCTACCCACAGTCCCTCATAAATACAACGACCCAAGTGTTCGGAAAATTGACCATATATATTGCGATTTATTAATCCTTGATCTGAATCTGCCTTTAAAATAACATTAACCATGATTTCAACCTCCATAAATTGTATTGTTATCGCTTACAATAACTCGTTTTGGAGTAGGTTTCAACCGTTTTTATTTCTGCACAAACAAGCCTCTTCCTGTGTAATTGAATAGGAAGAGGCTTGTTTGTTATAGATATCCATGCAGAGACATACCAAATTGATTATCATTCATTTCTAATTTGGATTTGCCTGGTTGTTATTTCAGATAACAGGTACTTAATCCTGCTCTGAAGGCAACAACATTTTTTGTGTCCACGTCGTTCCACCATCTGTAGTCTGATAAATTGCAGGTGAGTTATCACTTGTCACTACGAACCAGCCTGTTTTGGCGGATGGGAACGAGATACGAGAACTATATCCCGGATCTTTTAGATCAACGTTTTTCCACGTGGAACCTGTATCATATGAGCGACCAATCCCCACTTTACCAGCTGCAGGTGACCCTGCGGACAGATAAGCCGTCTGGTTACCAATCAGCGCCATGTTGCCTGGATGACCGCCGGGATTGGCAGGTCCGGTTCCTTTACCCGCACTGTTTGCACCTGGTGCAGGACCTCCCCCTGCTGTGGATTGCGCAAATACTTGAGTCCAGTTCTTGCCTTGATTACCGCTCGCATAGAGCGAGTAGGATTGTTGGGACATGCCTGCATCACCATACAGAAGGGCCCATACTTGCTGGCCATGTGCATACAGATCCGCTCCACTCCAGGTGTCTGAGACAACTCGAAGAGAGGTTGTCCAGTTTTTTCCGCCATCACTCGTTTGCTTCAGATGATATCCCGATCCAGGTACAACCACGACGGCATACCCTTGCTTCTCTGTCGCAAAAGCAGCTGCACGCGTGTTGGCAGGTGTATTCATTTTGTTCCACGTTACCCCGCCATCCTTCGTCTGATATGCACCATTATAGGTGTAACCATACCCTACATCTTTATTGCGGAAATCGATGCGTTTGAATTGAATACCCGGCGTATCGAGCCGCTTCCAGTGAGATCCTCCATCATTGGTACGGATCAGATAGGTTGCAGGTGAATCCTTCACCCGCGCCAGCGCATATCCGTTCACATTATTCGGAAAATCAAGCTGTGTGAATTGCCACTGCCCGGTGTATATGGATTGCCATGTACAGCCTGCATTCGAGGTACCGATTAGAAACCCCTCGCCCCCGGCTCGTCCAGTCGTATCATTAAGAAAATCAATATCAGTAAATTGCAGGTGTTGTTCTTCCACACCACTACCCTTTTTCAATGTAGCAGATAGTCCATGGTCTCCCTTTCCACATACCTGCGAGGATGCAGCATTAGCGCCTGATAGCGTATGTACCGGCCCCATCCCCCAAGCCAGCGTTAACGATAATGCCAGCGCACCAATCCGTTTGCGTGTCATCGTTCTCTTAGTTGTCATCGTAACACCTCCTTCTATGGTTTTACCCAAATGGGATGGTTCTAACGTAACAATCCGATGAACCCCGATGACAATTTCGCAAGAAAAAAACCACCTTTACCCATGATTGGTATCATGTAGGCAAGGGTGGTTGATTACTAAACATTGTGTACTCTAAGTTAAATGGGATACGTCACCACAGCAAGGATAACAAAACTGATACTTAAGAAAAGGCATAAACTAAAATATATTTTGTTATATTTATATTCCCGAATACTATATGCAGCAAAAAGCATGGCCAGATCAGCCACCATCAACGTGAAGTTGAGAAAGATCGTCACTGCTAATACAAAATTGATGACAAACACTATAAAAACTGCAGTTAGCCACCTGGGATACATACTCAATTGAGTCCGAATCACACGCATTCACATTCACCTTCCTATATTTCCATATTATACACATATATTAAGATAGAGTCATACCAAGGCACGATATCTGCGTAAGTGGAGAGTCCATACTAACACATGAAATAAATGGTAGAGACAAGGGAACATACGTGCTATAATTCATGTTATGGACTTTTGAATATTGGTGGATGTTTTCCAGACCACGGCGCAGCTTCCCGAAAGGGGGTGACGTCGATGGTCAAACTTGTGGCGTTGCTTGATGTAATCCGATGGATTGCTGCGATCCTCAGTATTGTACTGAGTGGGCGAAAGCTTTACCGTTGGTTGCGCAAAAAGTTTCGTAGCAAGCGAAAACCCACCTCATAGGTTGGACGCCTGACGGTGGGTTTCGCTTGAATAGCGGTATTTAATTCATGCGCGCCGTGGCAGTCCACAGCCTTTCGGGTCCTAAGAGTCTTTACCGTTGGCGCGGTATAGGCTCTTTTTTTAGTATATGGTCGAACCCGATCACCATATACTTCACGAGTGTAATATATCAACTCATATACTACCGAATACTGATGTAGTCAGTATAACATAGCTCCAGACAGAAGTTAAATTAACTTAATTTGAATTCAACCTCGTTATTTCGCTTGGCAGAATAGTTTCGGATCTATCATGCATCGGGTTCCTTATGCTGGAATAGTTGAGGACAGGCAGATGAACGTTATCAATAAAAAAATGCCCTCCCCTGCACAGGTTTGAAGCCGCGCAGACAGAGAGCATGATGTTTATCGATTATTCTGTAATTACTTCACGAATCCAAGCAGCATTTCACGGATCAGCTTCGCAGCTACAATCTGTGTCTGTTGTGTTGGATCATAAATTGGTGCAACTTCAACCAAGTCACAACCAACGACATTTACATCAGATCCCGCGATCATATGAATGGCTTCCAGCAGTTCCTTGGACGTAATGCCGCCCGCTTCTGCTGTACCTGTTCCTGGTGCTGCTGACGGATCAAGCACATCGATGTCGATGGTCACATACACCGGACGGTTGCCCATCTTCGGAAGAGCTTCCTTCATCGGAGCTGCCACTTCAAATGGATAGAAGTTGATGTTCTCGCGACCATACTGGAACTCCTCACGGGAACCGGAACGGATACCGAACTGATAGATATTTTTGCCACCCATTAACTCAGCTGCTTTACGTACTGGTGTGGAGTGGGACAAGGGCTCGCCTTCATAGTTTTCACGAAGGTCTGCGTGTGCATCAATATGAATCAGAATAAGATCCGGGTATTTCTTGTACATTTGTTGGATGACTGGCCAAGTAACCAAATGCTCGCCACCGAGACCAACTGGGAATTTGTCGTCAGCCAATAAACTACCGATGTATTCATGAATTACTTCAAGGCTGCGTCCAGCATTACCGAAAGGCAAGAGCAAGTCTCCAGCGTCAAAGTACGTCATGTCTACAATGCTTTTGTCGAGGTACGGGCTGTACTCTTCAAGTCCAACCGATGCTTGACGGATATGAGATGGGCCGAAACGGGAACCCGGACGGAAGCTGACGGTATAATCCATCGGCATACCATAGATAACTGCTTTCGAGTTCTCATAATCCTCAGAGCTGCAAATAAATACGTTTCCTGAATAAGCTTGATCCAGTTTCATTAATGATTTCCCCTTTATTTCGTTAAATCTTCCACGAATTTAGGAAGTACAAATGCTGCTTTGTGCAGACGCGGAGAGTAATACTTCGTATCCATCTCCGGGATTTGAGTCTCATCCACTTCAAGCGGGTCATGTTTCTTGCTTCCCATAGTGAATGTCCACAAACCACTTGGATATGTTGGAATATTACAGCCGTACACATGTACGATCGGGAAGATTTCTTTGACGTCTTTGTTCACCTTCTGGATCAGATCCGCCTTGAACCAAGGGTTGTCCGTTTGGGCAACGAAGATTCCGTCTTCTTTGAGTGCTTCGTAGATACCTTGGTAGAAACCACGCTCAAACAATGGCGCAGCCGGGCCTACAGGCTCCGTGGAGTCTACGATAATCACATCGTATTCATTTTTATGTTCAATAATATGCATGTAGCCGTCGTTTACGAGTACTTCAACATTAGGCTCGTCCAACTTGCCGGCGATTTCAGGCAAATATTTTTTAGAGTATTCAATGACTTTACCGTCGATTTCGACGAGAACTGCTTTTTCTACAGCAGCATGCTTAATGACTTCACGTATGACACCGCCATCGCCGCCACCGACAACCAGAACTTTTTTTGGATTCGGGTGTGTGTTCAGCGCAGGGTGTGCTGCCATTTCGTGATATACGAATTCGTCTTTTACGGTAGTCATCACCATGCCATCAAGGAGCAACATGTTACCGAATTCCTCGGTTTCTACCATGGCCAAATCTTGAAAATCGGTTTTCTCTGTAACATAGGTCTGCTTAATCTTCGCGGTGATCCCGAATACCGGGGTCTGTTTCTCCGTAAACCACAATTCCATAATCTCTACCTTCTTTCCGTAAAGTTAATGATCAGCCATACCCGACCAAGCGCTGTGCACTATAATCGGTTCGCCCAAGCACGTCCAGCGTTCGGCGCCATATCGCGTTATGATTTGCTGGCCTGCGGGAAAGATCCGCGGTTCACTTCATTATATAGATTAAATTTGACCAGAGCGTGCAGAGCGTCTGACTAATCAATGAATCAATGACCATTCGTCTGTTCGTCCTTACGCGCTTTAGTATCTTGTGCCGAATCTTACCTTTTCATTACCCTTTTGCATTATACGCGATTGACGTTTATACTGCAAAACGGTTTTTCCGGCGAAAATGCTACATTTTGTTTGCTTATGCACCCGATTGAATATCCCTGCCAATCAAGTCCCATACTGGAAGAAAAGAGAGGAGCCCGTTCCATGACCAAGCCAAATCAAAAGACCCGCAAACGCGGGTTCCGTGTACGAAAATTCATTAAAAACCTGTCTCTGCTGGGCGTGCTCGCCATGCTTGCTACCGCGGCGGGATTGGTGTACCTATACGCAACCAGCCTCCCCCTCGCAGACTCTGATCGAAATTCCCGATTGCTGGATAGTCAAGGTGAAGTGATCGCTACCTTCTCGGCAGGTGGCAAAGATTCTGTACCTGTTCAACTGGAGGACATCGCTCCAGATCTGGTCCATGCCACTCTGGCTGTAGAGGACCGCAAATTCTACAACCACTACGGGTTCGACGTTCAAGGAATGGGACGGGCGGTACTCGTTAACCTTGAACATATGCAGATGTCACAAGGCGCGAGTACATTGACCCAACAGCTGGCGCGTAACCTGTATCTGTCTCATGAGAAAACATGGACTCGCAAAGCCAAGGAAGCCATGTACACGGCGCAATTGGAGATGAAGTACAGCAAGGATGAAATTTTGCAGATGTATCTGAATGAAATCTATTACGGGCATGGAGCGTACGGAATCGAAGCAGCTTCGCGGATGTATTTTGGCAAATCAGCCAAACAGCTGGATCTCGCAGAGAGCGCCATGCTGGCAGGAATCCCGAAAGGACCCACATATTATTCACCCTATAACCATATGAAGAATGCCAAAGACCGGCAGAAAATTGTGCTGAATGCCATGGCTGATATCGGCGAGATTACCCAGGCCGAAGCGGATAAGGCCTATGAGAAAATGCTTTCGTTCAAACCGGAAAGTGAGCGTAAAACGGTGGAAAGCGCTCCGTATTTCCGTGACTATATTCGGAGTCTGGCCATCAAAGAGCTAGGAATCAGCGAAGCGATGCTGGACCACGGGGGATTGAACATCTACACCACACTGGATCTACGTGTACAAAAAGCAGCTGAAGACGCCATAGCGAAGGGTATGGATGCCAAAAGCGAGCTGGAGACGGCCCTCGTGTCCATCGATCCTCGTACGGGCTACATCAAAGCCATGGTGGGCGGCAAAAATTATCGCACCAATCAGATTAACCATGTATTGGCGACTACACGTCAACCGGGTTCGGCTTTTAAACCGATTATGTATCTGGCAGCCCTGGAGTCCAAGCAGCTTACCAGTGCATCCATGTTTAACAGTGAACCTACCCTGTTTCATTATGACAACGACCGCAAAACCTATAAACCTGGCAATTTCGGGGACAAGTATCTAGGTGAGATTGATCTTAGGCAGGCAATCGCCGCTTCAGACAATATCTATGCGGTGAACACCATTATGCAGATCGGTCCTGAGCAGGTTGTGAGTATGGCGAAAAGCCTTGGTATTACAAGTAACCTGAGCGCCGTGCCCTCTCTTGCACTAGGAACCTCACCTGTCAGTCCGCTGGAGATGGCGTCGGCCTTTTCTGTCATCGCTGCTGGTGGACAACGAACACCACCTGTCGCCATTCTGCAAGTGACGGATGCTGCAGGACGTGTGCTCTACGAATCGCCGCAGACGAAGGCTGAGACTGTTGTGGAACCTGCGGCAGCTTATGTACTGACTCGTTTAATGGAAAGTGTCTTCGAAAATGGGGGAACGGGTAACCGGGTGTCTGCCGCGATCAAACGTCCGGTAGCCGGAAAGACGGGCACAACCAATACCGATGCCTGGTTGGTTGGATTCACACCTGAGCTCTCCACCGCGGTATGGGTTGGTTACGACCAAGGCAAAGCCATCTCCACTTCGGATGGCCGACGGGCGGCGCCGATCTTTGCCCAGTTCACAGAGCAGGCCCTTGCGAGCGTACCACCTAAAATTTTCACCGTACCTGATCATGTTGTAAGTGTCTATATCGACCCGGAATCCGGCAAGCTGGCAGGCAATGGCTGTGAAGAGAAGCGACTGGAAGTCTTTATTGATGGAACTGAGCCGAAAGAGGTATGTCATGGTACGACGGATGATTCGGATGCAGGAGAAGATGAGAAGACCCGTCAGGTGCAGAATCAACAAGGCATACAGGAAGAGAAGCATTCCTGGTGGGGAGATTTCAAACGTTGGTGGGTAGAATAACGCAAATGCGCGATGACTTAGTTGCGTCACCTTTGACCCCTGATTATATTGATCATTTGGAAATTCACTTCAGATGAAAACTCATAATTATTCAGATCGATGAATACTGTTAATGAACGAGCAAAAAGGCCCCAACCGAATTTTCCGGTTAAAGGGCCTTTTTCTTTTTTCTTTTATACTGTGTTGACTGATCTAACTTAGGCAAGTGCTTCCTTCAATACATCCGGAGAAGCATTCCACCAATCTTCGTTGTGTGAGATCAACAGCGTCTTGAGTGCGGCCCGTGCTTCCGGTCCGAGCTCATCCAGCATGAAACGGCGCTTCATGGCATAATCCATGCGATTCACATGTTCCGCCAGCAGTTTCCATCCACGTCTTGCTTCTGTGTCAATCCACATCTCACAGGCCGTTGCTCCACCATACAGTTGGCCTTCCTCCGTGCGATCCACAGCTACCCACACCAGCCATACTTGGCGTCCATTGGGTACATCCTCACGATTCGTCGAGAACTTGATATTGCGCTCCACTTTGCTCTTCGCATGCATCGCACCGATATCAATTTTGGCTTCGCCATTATCAATAATGACCGGAGAAAGGTTGTTCAGATCAATGGAGCCTGCACCGAAACCTTTATGCTTGCTTTTTGCACTAACGATATTCAAGGCAATCTGTTTTTTGCCGTTTTGCTCGTTTTGGTCCATGTTTATAGCCTCCAAGGGTTGATACAAATATTTTAACTAATAATTGGCCCATTGCAAACATATACATGCTGTAGATGCTTGTCAACGGGAGGTATTTAACGATGATTCCACGACGCGCCAAGAGCTGGCTCACCGCATCCCTGGCCTTATGTGTGCTGGCCGGAGGGATATGGATCACTCTGGGTTACAATCGCTCAACTCATTCCGAATTGCCAGTACTCGCCCCGGAATCGGGCAAGCCCAAGGCAATAGCTCCAACGCCAGCACCTCCAGAAAGTGTACAGACCCCTACCGCCGAAGTGTACAGCAACCGTATTGTGGAATATCACATGGATGTAAAACTGGCAGAAGGGAACGTACTGGAAGGAACTCAGACGATTACATGGACACATCCAGGCAAAAAAACCGTCAATGAGCTTTATTTTCATATGTACCCCAATGCCTTCTCTTCTGCTGACACCACCTTTATGAAGGAATCCGGCGGAAAGCTTCGGGGTGATGTCATGCCTACCAATGGCTATGGCTCCATGCATATTACCGAAATGAAAACGGAGGACGGGCTCTCTCTGCTGCACCGGATGCAGTATGTGCAGCCAGATGACGGAAATATCAAGGACACCACCCTCATTAAAGTACGCTTGCCCAAACCCGTCAAAGGCGGGGAAAGCATCACGCTCCACACCCGATTCGAAGTGAATCTGCCCAAGATTTTTGCCCGGATGGGAACCGCTGATGATTTTGTCATGGCAGGTCAATGGTTTCCCAAACTAAGTGCCTATGAACCTGTGGGCAGGCGTGGACGAACAACGGAAGGCTGGAATCTGCACCAATACCACGGCAATTCGGAGTTTTACGCCGACTTCGGTATATATAGTGTGCGTATTCGGGTGCCTGAAACATACAAGGTGGCTGCTACCGGATTTCCAACGCAGCAAGCTGTAGTGAAGAATGGAGAAAAAGTCTATCAATTCTATGCTGATGATGTGCATGACTTCGCCTGGGCAGCCTCACCCGATTTTGTGTACGCCGAAGAGCCCTTCTCTGCACCCAACGTTCCTGGTGTACGAATCAAGTTATATCTGGACCCTGCTCATCAGGATCTGAAAGAACGTTATTTCTACGCTGCGAAGGCCGCTCTATCCAATTATAGCAAATGGTTTGGTCCATATCCTTACGCTACCTTATCTATCGTTGTTCCACCCAAAACGGGGAATGGTGCCGGCGGCATGGAATATCCCACGCTAATCACAGCCTTTGGAGCGGATGACACCACGCCAGGTTATGACCTGGAACGAACCGTAGTCCACGAGATTGGACATCAATACTTCTATGGCATGGTTGCCAGCAACGAATTCGAGGAAGCTTGGCTGGATGAGGGGTTCACCTCTTATGCAGAAGACAAACTGATGGAGCAGGAATACGGACTGATCCCGAACCTGCCGGTGCAATCGGGACTGATTACGTCTCCTTCATCTTTAACACAAGAATCCTGGAAGTTCGATTCCCAGAACGAGTATGCAGCCAATGTCTACACACGTGGCAAGCTTGTATTGCTCGGTATTGAACATCAAGTCGGTGCGAAAAAGATGGAACGCATTCTCTCTACCTATGTGAAGAAGTACCGTTTCAAACATCCCACTTCGACTGACTTTCAAAAAGTTGTGGAACAAGAAACCCGTACTTCCTGGTCTGATTATTTTGACCAATATGTCTATGGTAACGGAATGGCTGACTTTGCTGTAGAGAAGATTCATGTTACACCCGTACAGAAAGACGGCCAAACATTGTACGAGTCATCCGTAACAATTGCGAAAAAAGGTAGTGATTACAACGCCGTTCCTGTTCGAATTGCTTTTGAAGACGGACATATCCTCACCAAGCAATGGGATGGCAAAGAAGATCGCATCACCTATAAATTAACTCACACATCTCCCGTGTCCTGGGCCATGACCGATCCCCTCTACACGATCGTGCTGGAGAACCGCCATATGAACAATTTCCTGAAAGCCGGACTGGATGAGCCGACGAAGTCCCGCTGGAGCATGAGTGTAACCAAACTAATAGAAGCCATATTCGGAAGTCTGTCATGGTGAGGTGGAAACGGTGAAAGCGAAAATACGTGAGGGCTGGTTTCTCGTCCGTCAGCATATGTTCATTGCAGCACTTTTATTTCTTTATCAACTTATATGGGGATATTTCCTCTATCGAATGATACAATCGGCTGTCGTCCCACTACTCCTGCGTTATCCGGATACTGATGCCGGGGAGCTGAGTACGCTTTTGTTCAAAATGGAAAGCCAACTGAACCTGTCTACCCATCCGGAGGTTCATCGTTATCTGTGGATTCTGGGGGCCATGCTACTGCTTCGGATGTTAATCAGCCCCCTCATTCAGGCAGGACTGCTCTACTCGCTTCAGCACTATAATAGTACAGAAGAGCGCATTCCATTCGTCCGCGGGATTAAAAATCTGTGGAAACCGATGCTGCTGCTCCACACCATTCGTACATTATTGGTGCTTCTGCCTGGCTACTGGCTCGTGCCAAAGCTGTACTCGATTCTAATGGATGGATTTCATTCCCTTCAATTACTCTTGCCTGGCATACCTTATGTTGCTGCTTGGATCGTATATGGTTGGATTATTCACCACACCCTGCTCTACATGCAGTTCGGTGTTTCGGCACCAGAAGGGGAAGGTGGCGCTCACGGCACACTCAAGGCGCTCTGGATTGCACTGCGTCATCTCATCGCTGTAATCGGCATTGCACTGCTGCTGGGCGGAGTTCACCTGCTCGTCTTCGGGGCATTCACTTCAGCCTCATGGTTACTAACAGGACTCACCGGACTTATACTACAACAGACGTATCCACTGGCCAGATGTCTATTGAGCCTGTGGAAAATATGCGCCCATTTCCGGTTATGGCAGTCCAAAACATCCAAAGGTTAGAGCAGATAGTTTAAAAATTGTTACCATCACATGTTAAACTTATGGCCTGATATGTACTTATAAATAGGCAAACCTCAACCTTTCCCCGTCAAAGGTCGAGGTTTTTTTTGCTAATTTTATTGCTAAACGTTGCCAAAGCGGTACTCCTCTGTTACAATAATCGCAGTGAGTTTTTAGTAACAACTTTGTAATCTTTACATTCATATTTGTAACTACTTAAAATTAAATCGTCATTTCTTGATTTCGCAGGTGCATAACTAGCATAGCCAAATTCCTGGCACCTGGGAAGCGGGGGAACCAGTTATGGGTGAATTGATCTTGCTACAGAGGGATCATAGGGGACCTTCAACCGAATCCTTAAGCTAACCTCGCAGGCGTTGGAAGGGGTATATCTCTTGTTAAAGAAGAAATTAACCGCAGCTGTACTTAGCCTCACATTCGCATTATCGCTTGGTGCAGGCAGCGCATTCGCAGATTCAAAGATGGACAAAGTAATTGATTCAGCAATGGGAACTACATACAAAAGTGGGGGAACAACGCTTAACGGCTTTGACTGCTCCGGATTTACACGGTATGTATTCGACAAATTGGGTATTGATTTGGCACGCCAATCGAGTTCCCAATTCGACATGGGTGATTCCGTATCCCGCATGGAGATGAGAGCTGGCGATCTGGTTTTCTTCAATACAACAGGTAAAGGCGTATCTCATGTAGGAATCTTTGTAGGGGATGGAAAGTTCGCACACTCCTCTTCTTCCAAAGGTGTTACGATCAGTGCATTGAGTGAAAACTATTGGGCCAATCGTTATGTTGGCGCTAAACGGATTATGAGCACGGACGCATATGAATCACTGGCCCTTGACTAGGGACAAGCTGAGCAACATGATGCTGTAACCATTAACCATACTGGAACGAAGCAAGAAGCATAACAGAACCGCCCGGTACATTCTCCGCAGGAATGTATCCGGCGGTTTTTTTGTGCTTCATTCCCTGTTTACGTTACAAGTTACACACGAGGTATATCCTGCGAAATCAACAGGTTCATTTTGCGTTCGCTCGTCCGTGCCCTTATGATGTTTTTACCCATCCCGTTATAATATAAACGGAATTACCGGAACTTTTGTTTCATTTTTTTCCCGGAAAGGGAGACTTGCTAAATGAACGGCTCTTTTGTAGAGTGGACAGAGAGTTTGGTAATGAATGAGAGGAGCGTGCAGATGTATGAATGAAGCCCCTGTAACGTTTCATGTTGTACCCATGCAAGAAGAACATGCGGAGCTTATCTGCAGTTGGCAGTATAATCCGCCTTACAATATCTATAGCTGGCTACCCTGGGAGCAGATGAAAGCACTGGAAGTGGAGTTTGGAGATGCACAGCTGCGGCAGGAACAATATGCGATTGTTCTAGATCAGCATGATCGCATCTGCGGATTCGCTCAATACTTCCCACTGCAAGGGGTAACCCGGATTGGCCTCGGCATGCATCCAGAGCTGTGTGGTCAGGGTCAAGGGAAAGCTTTTGTCACCGCCATTGTGCAGGAAGCCATTCGCCGGAATCGGACGAATGAGATCGACCTGGAAGTGCTCACCTGGAATGCCCGTGCCATTCAAGTCTATTTGAAGAGTGGATTTGTCACCCAGGATACATACGAACGACAGACCCCAAGCGGTTTAATGCCCTTTCACTGCATGGTTTATGAAGGGCCTCGTGACTAGAATCCATTGCAAAACAACCAAATCTGCCCCTTGTTATGTGATTAGTTCAAAAAATTACCACAAAATGCTATGATGTCACTACAGGTTCCGTTATAATGATATGGATAGTTTCAGGTTAGATGATCTTTCATTCTGGAGGGGACATAAGGGATGCACAAATGGATCATGAGCGGGGTATTTTTTGCAGCATGCGCTTTAGCTATTGTTTTAATGTTTACGCTTCCAGGGAAAGAGGAAGTGGCTGAAGAAGCCAAACCAACCATGCCGGAAGTGACGATGGATGCAGGACAGGCTGAGGCACTGGTCAAAGCCAATTGTATTTCCTGTCACGGGGATCAGTTGCAAGGTGGCGTAGGACCTGCTCTGGCGAACATCGGCAGCCAGGACGATCTGGAGAAGATCTATTCCACGATTGTCAAAGGTAAAGGTGGCATGCCTGCCTTCAAGGGCAGACTGCAGGATGAAGAGATTGCCAATATCGCCATGTGGCTGTCAGAGAAGAAATAATCTTTGCACACGCATAACAAAGAGGCCCTTAATCCCCTGTTGGGAGAATAAGAGCCTCTTTGTTATGCCATTAATTAGGCCTCTGCCGCATGCTCAGCCAGAAAGGCCTCGACTTCACGTGCGGACGGCATCCCGGACTGGGCGCCGAGCTTGGTCACGGATAATGCGGCCGCACCCATGGCGAAGCCTACGGCCGCGTCCAACGTCTCACCGCGCGCGAGGGCTACTGCCAGCGCGCCGTTGAAGCAATCGCCAGCGCCGGTCGTATCGACGGCGCTTACGGCGTAGCCAGGCGCACGGCACGTGCCGGCACGCCCTGCTTGTACGCGGCCGCCAGGCGCCGCCGCGTATACAGCCCCCTCGGGGCCGAGCGTCGTGACGACAGCGGCCCCGAGGGATGCGGCGAGCTCTGCGACCGCCGCATCCAGGTCTTCCGGCCGGAGATGATCCCGGCCGGTAAGCACGGCAAGCTCACTGCGGTTCGGCGTGACTACGTCGACGCACCGCAGGAGCTCCTGGGGCAGACCCGGCACCGCTGGAGCCGGGTTGAGCACCACCAGTGCGCTGCCTTCAGCCGCCAGTTGGGCGGCGCGGGTGACCGCTGGCAGCGGGATCTCCAGCTGCAGCAGCACCGCTGCGGCTGCAGTCAGGCTTTTTACCGTATCCGCCTCTTCCAGCATCTCAGGTACCACTTGTCCATTCGCGCCAGGAATAACAATAATCCGGTTATCTCCCCGAGAGAGCCAAATGGATGCCGTCCCTGTAACCGTGTCTTCCAATATGCGAACCTGCGAGGCATCTGCACCACTTTCCGTCAGACTGTGCAGCAGACGTTCGCCAAAACCGTCCGACCCCACCGCACCAATCATCGCGGTCTGTCCACCCAGACGCGCAGCGGCAACAGCTTGGTTTGCGCCTTTGCCACCAGCGAGATAATGCAGCTCCTCACCGCTCACCGTCTCTCCCTCTTCCGGAATCGTATCTGTCTTCACCACGAGATCCATATTGAGACTGCCTACGACAGCAATAAGAGGTTGTTTCTGATTATAGTCTGACATGTATGGTTCACTCACTTCCGGCCGCGCCATAATAACCAATCTCGTTATTCGGACCTCATTTTGTCATAAGCTTCGTTATATTGTCCTGCTTCCTTGATATCTACAGATGTAATACCACCCGCATCCCATGACGTGAGACGCAGCGTAACCGTTGTATAATCAATCGTAATAAAAGGATGATGATTGAATGCTTCCGAGATCGCAGCGACCTCATCCACAAATGCAATCCCTTTCATGTAGTTGGAAAACACGAATTTACGTACAATCCACCGTCCCTCTTCCAGTTCCCAGCCTTCCAGCCTCCCCAGATGAGCTTCGACTTCCTCTTGCGAAAAAACCATGCGTTATCTTCCTCCCCATAGGATGGTACCTTACAGACGACGTGCGTCCGTATAACCATCGAGACCTTCGGTGCGATTCACAGCAACCTCAAAGGCCAGACTCACCGCCATGCGGTTGGCCCATTTCACGACTAACATCTTACCATGGACAAGCTGCAAAATCCAATCAACTACATGCCATAGAACCAATAACCGTAAGGCTTTGAAGAGAATCTCCTCTCCATTCATCCCCTCCGAAAATGGCATGTACACATACTAAATTAGTGGCACAAACGTTAACTCTTCTTCCCCAATCAAAATATGAATGCGGTGTTGTTCCTTATCATGGATGACCACTCCACTTCCAACCGGAATGACAGACTCCTCACCCAGCGCATAGAACAGATCCTCCGCCAACGCCTCGTCCACTTCAAGTTGCTCAGGTGCCCCGAGTCTCTCCCACTCTTCCGCGTCCATTTCAAAGAAAACATACCGATCCGGTATGCGTCCGATTGCCGTTGTCAAATCTGTCAAAATTCCTTCATAATCCCGTCCATGCTTTACGCCCATTGGCTTTTCACTCCTATTCGGCCCCTAAGGAGCGGATTTGATCTTATTATACCTGAAAATAACCCTTAAAAAAAAAGGCCTATTGGTCGATAAATACTATACATGACCGTTTTAACTGTTTTGGCAATCAAAAAGAGTGCCAAGCATTAAACGAATTGCGGCCAACGTTCGTCCGGAAGCCCGAATATAGCCGCTTGAATGGATTCAATTTTATCTCATGGATGAGGTGTATGATGAACATTTCAACAATTATTGGACTTGTTTTGGGACTCGCTTCACTTGTAATCGGTATGATGTTAAAGCATGCTCCCGTAATTAATCTGGTCAACAACCCAGCAGCCTACATGATTATATTTGTTGGTACCGCAGCAAGTATTTTTATGGCATTCCCTATGTCAGAAGTCAAGAGAATTCCGAAGCTCTTCGGAGTTTTGTTCAAACAGCAAAAATTGATCGATCGCGTATCCCTAATCGGCACGTTTATGGACTGGGCTTCCACTACCCGTCGTGAAGGTTTGCTTGCACTGGAATCAAAAGTAGAAGATATTGACGATCATTTCCTTCGCAGCGGCATGCGAATGATTATCGACGGGAACGATCAAGACTTTGTTAGCGATGTTTTAATGGAAAATATTCACACTACAGAGGAACGTCACCGCAGTGGTGCACTAATCTTCTCCCAAGCAGGTATGTATGCTCCAACACTTGGCGTTCTCGGAGCCGTAGTTGGTTTGATCGCAGCCCTTGCAGACCTTAGCGATATGGATAAGCTCTCTCAAGCGATTGCTGCAGCATTCATCGCTACCCTCTTGGGTATCTTCACAGGTTATGTACTGTGGCATCCAATGTCCAACAAGTTGAAGCGGATGTCCAAGCAAGAGATGGAAATTAAGCTCATGATGGTTGAGGGTCTGCTCTCGATTCAATCCGGTGTTTCCACCATTGCCATCAATCAGAAATTATCTGTATTCCTGACACCTTCCGAACGTAAACAACTGGAAGAGAAGGAGGGCTCATCAGGTGAAAAAGGCTAAGAAGCACGAACCACATGAAGAGCATATAGACGAGAGCTGGTTGCTTCCCTATTCCGACTTGATGACCTTGTTGCTCGCTCTGTTTATTGTATTGTTCGGTATGAGTTCAATCGATGCAGCCAAGTTCGAGCAGATGGCTTCCGCACTAAACAGTGCATTAAATGGAGGTTCCGGAATTCTGGACCATTCGTCCATGAATCCGGATACGCCTGGTGCCGATCTGGGTAAGAACAAACAGGAACCTACAGAAATCACCAAGAAAACACCAGCTCAGATTACGGATGCACAGATGGCTCAAAAAGAACAAGAAGATCTGGAGAAGCTCAAGAAACGGCTTGACCAGTATATCTCGAAGAACGGACTTTCAGACCAGCTGAACACCAAGCTGAATCAGTCTGAATTGAAGATCACCATCAGTGATAACGCCCTGTTCTCCTCAGGCCGAGCAGATGTGAAGCCTGAATCACGATCCCTGGCCAAAGCAATTTCAAGCATGCTACAGGAGTTCCCTGAATATGAAGTGGTTGTATCCGGTCATACCGATAATATTCCCATTTCGAACAACCAATATAAGGATAACTGGGATCTAAGCGCAGATCGTGCGCTCAACTTCCTGAAAATCCTGTTGCTAAACTCGCAATTGGACCCTTCCAAATTCACACCAAGTGGTTATGGAGAGTATCACCCAATTGCCAGCAATGACACCAATACCGGACGGGCACAGAATCGCCGCGTAGAGGTTTCGATCATTCGGAAGTATCAAAGTAACAATACAAATGTAAAAGCCGTGGGCGAAGGAAACTAGAAGCCTGCAGCGATTCATTAACCAAAGACCGTTCTCCAGGTACAAGGAGAACGGTCTTTTTGGTTTATATATGGCTGATACTTGGTTTATCTCTACATATGTTCACATTATTTCGGATGAGTCACCTGTCTTCTGTGACCCTGCGTCAAAAAGCCCTGCTCTCCATTATGGAAAGCAGAGCTTCAATTAGTTAAATTAATTGTTTAGAGTCGAATCGACTATTCCAGTGAATAATCCAACAGTCCGCCCAGCTCCGCTTTTTCGGCGGCAGTAAGCTCTCTCCATGCACCTGTTGCCATTTCTCCAAGATGGATGTTCATGATCCGAACCCGCTTCAGCTTACGAACCTCATATCCAAAGGCACTACACATACGCCGAATCTGGCGGTTCTTTCCTTCGGTCAGGATAATACGGAATACACGATCCGTCATCCGGGTCACTGTACATGGCAGTGTCATTTCGCCCAGGATCTTCACCCCAGTGCTCATGCCTCTAAGGAAACTCGGCGTTACAGCTCGATCAACAGTGACGATATACTCTTTCTCATGGCGTCCTTCTGCTCTAAGAATCCGGTTAACGATATCCCCATCATTGGTCATCAGGATCAAACCTTCCGAGTCCTTATCCAGGCGACCAATTGGAAAAATACGTTCATCGTGCCCGACAAAATCAACGATATTGCCCTGAATATGCTGCTCGGTTGTGCTTGTGATCCCAATCGGTTTATTCAGCGCGATATATACGTGTTTTCTCTTTTCCTTGATCGGCTTGCCATTGATTCGTACATCGTCGCCTTCTTCTGCCTGACTGCCCAGTTCAGCCTTAACTCCATTAATCGTGACCTTCCCGCTATCCACCAACTTGTCGGCTTCACGCCGGGAGCAATAACCTGTTTCACTAATAAATTTATTAATACGCAAAAGGTAATCTCACCTCATCTATTTCTCTTCATCTGTAAGTGTGTCATCCGTTACCTGATCTGCCTCAATCACTTCCGGTTGTTGCTCGGATGCAGGCAGTTCAATAATAACCGTTGTTCCCTTGTTCAAGACGCTTTTAATATCCATCATGCCCTTATGTGATTGAATAATGCGCTGACTGACCATCAGGCCAAGTCCTGTTCCAGACTCTTTATTCGTAAAGAAAGGCTCCCCGAGCTTGGGCATCATCTCTTCCGGGATACCGATCCCTTCATCCCTGATCTCAATTCTGACGCGGTTGAGCTGTTCATCATGCTTGAGCTTGATATGGATGCTACCTCCATTTGGCATGGCCTCCATACCATTTTTCAGCAAATTGATGAATACCTGCTTCAATTGGTTCTCTTCACAGTGTACCATAGCCGAATCGGATGAGGCACGCAGTACAAATTCTACACCATGCAGATGCGCCTGACTATCCAGTAACGAGATGACATCGCCGAGAATAAAACGAATATCCCGATTCTGAAAATGAACCGCCTGCGGTTTGGCGAGAATCAGAAATTCACCAACAATAAGGTTGATGCGATCCAGCTCCGATAACATCAGATCCAGATGACGATGATTCAGCTTATTGCTCTCTTGCTGTAACTGCAAGAACCCGCGCAGCGTGGTTAACGGATTACGAATCTCATGCGCCACACCTGCTGCAAGCTGACCCACGGTTGTAAGCTTTTCAGAGCGTCTGAGCAGCTCTTCCATACGATTACGACTTGTAATATCTCTGGAGACACTAATGAGCGCGGTAATCTCGCCAGCCTCGTCTCGTACCGGGGCCGTACTGACACTGACCTCTACTCGGGTCCCGTCTTTCTTCATCCAGGTGGTTTCGTTGGACGTAATGGACATCCCCTCAACGAGTTGGGCATGCTGACGTTTCATTTCTTCTTCTGCCTCTGGCGGGATGATCTTCAAGTTACGACCTTCCACCTCACGACTTCGAAAGCCATATAATTGTTCAAATGCCCGGTTAACCCGCAGCACTTTCCCTTCAAGATCCGTAATGTGAATGGCATCCGCTGTCTGATTGATAATGGACTCCAGATGCTCTTTCACCGCGCGATTCTCTTCATACATCTGTTTCAGACGGCTCGTATAATGGCCCAGATTGCGAATCATGGCATTAATCCGATTGGCCAGTTGGCCAAGTTCATCCTTCCTCCGGACTTTCAGACGGAAGTCAAAGTGTCCATCGGCTACATCATTCACTTTGCCCAGTATGGATTGGATCGGGCGCGTAATATAACCTGCGAGCAAATAGCTGCCAAAGATCACAATCTCCAGCAAAACCAAAGATATTGAGGCATGGCTCACCAGCTGCTCAGATACCATGGAGGATATTTGCTTATAGTCCATGACAATACTGATGACATAGGAAGACTGATTGGGTGTGAAAATGGGAATAAAACTCTTCAATACCTTCTGTTCGTGCGTTTCACTGACAAAAGATACATTCTGCCCTGTTCGAATGGCGCGCACTACAGCACGGTGGTCCTCTTCCGTAGAACCATATTGGTATGTGCCGAAACGAATCGGTCTGTTATTCAACTTGCTAAAGTTCGAATCTCTTCCGTCATCACCCATGTTGGGGCTGCCGAAAGTTAATGGATTGATGCCTGTAATCTCCAGAATGGAGGGATTGACCTCACGAATTTTATTCAAAATCTCATCCGGACTAGAGATTTTCACATAGTCATCAACTTCCGTATTATTATAGAAGGGATTGATTATGTAGTTTCTCTTTCCATCATGGTAGTAACCCCAGATATCGATATCCGAAGGACTGGACGTCGAATACTCGAATCCATCTGACCAGAAATGTTCCAACTTCTGCCCTTGGGGAATCGTCACCTGTTGTTTTTCAAACAACTGCTTAAATGCCTGATACCAATAGGTCATGGATTTGGTGGACAGCCCGAGCTCTCTCGGATCGGAGGAGCGGCTAACCACAATATCATCATCCGTCTGCTCCATTAACGAAATATGCGAAACGCCGACCTTTTGGCTCAAGCGTACAAGTTCTTCATTTGTGATATTATTAATATCCGGGTCCAATTCTTCCGCCGCCATGACAGCAGCAAGCCACAGATTGTTTCCAATCTGTCTTTTTACATAATCCGAACTGTATTGATTCTGTTCGACAGCAATTGCAATCTGCTTCGCAGTGAGCACCATCTTGGTTTCACTGTCCTGCCTCAGATTCTCTTCTGTAGTATAATAACTCAGTGCGATATTCAACACTAAAATAACGAGCACTGAGCACGACATAATCATGGATAATTTCGTTTTAATAGACAAGTTTTTTTGTTCACCTCTCGGCTTGTACCCTCTGGCGATATATGGCAAAACCTATATCCATCATAACGCTTGTATGTCTTTTTGAAAAGGATAATTGACCCTTGTCCAAAAGTTACCGCTTGGCTGAAAAGCTCGAAATTCGTTGTTTCTTGCCTTTTTGAACTCTACAATGAAATTAATCACTATATTTATCCACAAATCCACAGGCTTGTGGATAGTTTGTTTATAACTATGTGAGCAACTACATGCTTATCCACAATTCTATACACAACATGTTAACAACCCGAATGCTTGTTCGCTGAATAAACGATTTTGGAAGGAGTTATATTGTAATGACTGACCATTCTCTCCAGACTGATCTTGCGCAATTATCTGAGGAAGCTCAGCATGAGCACTGGATGCGGGAGGCTATTGCCGAGGCCTACAAAGCGGAGGCTCTTGGGGAAGTTCCGATCGGAGCTGTAATCGTACAAAACAACCAAATCATTGGTCGAGGATACAACCTGCGTGAAACTACGCTGGATTCCACCGCCCATGCAGAGATGGTGGCTATCCGTCAGGCCAGCGAGACCATTGGAGCTTGGCGTTTGTTGGACTGTTCTCTGTACGTCACACTGGAACCTTGTCCGATGTGCGCAGGTGCCATTGTACAATCCAGAGTTCCACGCGTTATCTATGGTACAGCTGATCCCAAGGCCGGCTGTGCAGGTACACTGATGAACCTGCTGCAAGAGCCTCGTTTTAACCATCGTACCGAAGTTATTGCGGATATTCTTCAACCTGAATGCTCCACGATGCTGACTCAATTTTTCAGACGTTTGCGTAAAAAATAAAAATAAACTATATAAATTGAAACTAAACATTTACACGAGAACGTAGAGGACAGAAATGACCTGAAGAAGCAACGCGTTCGCCTTTATCCCCAGATTTCCACCTCTATAATATAGAATCGAAAAATCGGGGGATAACAGCGATCGGAAGGTTGTTCTGTCATCGGAGTGGCAAGTGTAATATTCTTTAGTTCAATTCATATAGCACTACGAACATTTCAATTGGAAAGGAAGTGTGCTGCAATGGCACTAACACTCTATGATACAGCCAATGGCATAAGCCTTCGGTTGCTCACATCCCAGGATACTCAATCCTATCTGGACCTGATTCAGGTCACACGTGTCCCCTATCAAGCTGTGGAACCCGTGCGAGAGAATGATTTTTATACACTGGATGCTCAGACTCGGCGGATTGAGGATCGGGTCAAAGCAGCAGAAGAAGGTACAGGATATCAATTTGGAATCTATACCATTAAAGATAGCCTGCTGATTGGACAAGTAAGTATCAACAATGTTGTATTGGGCGTTGCCAATTATGCTGATATAGGTTACTTTATCCATCCGGATTATCAGGGCGGCGGACGAATGACAGCAGCAGTTAAACTGGCCGTAGCTTATGGCTTCCGTGCGCTGAAGTTAAATCGGATTCAGGCTGCAGTATTACCCACCAACAAAGGTTCACAGCGAGTACTTGAGAAGAACGGATTTCAGGTTGAAGGTACTGCTCGCAAATATCTCAAGATCAACGGCAAATATCAGGATCATCAGATCTATGCTGTACTTGCTGAAGACTTGGACGAACTTGCAAACTAATAAGAAAAGCTTATCCTCACAACCGTCTACATTTCCAATTCAACAATATACAAATTCAAAATACGAAACCGCACTACCCTACTAGTTAGGGAAGAGTGCGGTTTTATTAGTATGACACTTTTTTTATTGGGCTTTCAAACTATTCGTTATTTGCTCTACGCCGTAAGACTTACTTACCGGTCCAAAACCAAAGGCGACCTGTCCATTTATCTTATAAACATGCCCATTCTTCACTGCCTTGAGTCCTTTCCAGACAGCGCTTTTCTCCCATTCATCCGTTACAGCAGACAGAGATGGATCTTCCATATTGAAATACCCCAAAAATAGATAATCCGGGTCGAGCTTCGCAATCCCTTCCAATGTAAGCTCTCCAGCCTCTGTGGACGGAGGCGTTAGTCCCAGACCATCATAATATTCCGTGATATAGTCGGCACCTTGAAGATAAGCCTGTTTTTCACGAACCTGCATGAATGCAACTGTTCCTTCGATAGATTGAAGCTCGCTTTTGCCATCTGCAAGTTTTTGATCAAAATCATTAATATACTGTACAGCCGTTTCTTCCTGTCCCAAAATCTGCCCCAGATCTGTAATGACTTTACGCCATTCCTTAAATACATCCTGCTTGGTCTCATCCAGTACAACAGTGGGTGCGATCTGATCGAGTTGCTCCAGAATGTCCTTGTTCGTCTCATTGCCAGCAATAATCAAATCCGGTTCATAAGCAAGTAATGCCTCCAGATTCACTTGTGTATTCTCACCCACGATATCAATCGTGTTTTTGTTTTCAACATAAGGTTTGTACAAGTCACTTTTCAATAACGATTGATCTTCTGTAAAAGGAAGCGTGATAGCCACGGAATCCAGATCAAATACGAGCAGATCATCACTCAATCCCCAATGAGCCAAAGCTATCTTTTTGGGTTGTTGTTTGATTTCCATGTCTCCCCGAGCAGTCTGTACCGTACGTGGATAGTTATCAGACAATTCATCTGCGGATTCAGATGATGAGCCGGAATTCTCACCTGTACGGGTAGCACTTTGCTCCGTCTGACTTGTCGTTTGCTCCGATTTTTTTTCACCCGACGAGCAGGCAGCCAATAGTAAAACTAAACTCAATACTGCAACAAGCATGACCCAACCCTTATATCTTGTTCTATGCATCTCTAGTGCTCCTCCAATTACTTCAGCGAATTTGTGATAACAATTATCATTATCAATTATATCAGTGATATCCGCCTGTACAATGGACACTGTCCGATTCAGGATGGATTCTTTCCATGTCCCATAATCTTTCTCACTTCGGATGGAGCGCAGCCCTTATGCAATTTATACACCCGACTGAAGTAGTAGGGGTCCGCATAACCTACCTTTGCAGATACCTCTTTCACGGTGTAACTTCCGATCTCCAGCAGCTCCTGTGCACGATTCAGACGATACTGCATCAGATAACGCATTGGACCCATCCCCGTATATTTTTGAAACATATGTGAAAAGTATTTCGGTTTCATATCGAATTGAGCAGCAACACCTTCAAGCGTCAGTGGTTCAGCATACTGATGCTGAATGAATTCCTGAGCTGAATCTATCCATGCACCACTTGATGTATTCCTCGAACTTCTCGCTCCACGTAATACCGAGATGAGCAGTTGATAAAATAGGGTCTGTTTCTCCAATTGGTTTATGTACCCCGGATTCGAGGCAACGTTAAGAAGAGCAAGCATCAATTCCCCTTGAACTCGGGACTCTGAATCATTCAAGCTCATCTGCAGCTCATAGACCTGATCGGTATGAAACGAATGAAGTCCCTCTTCCTTTTGCATTGCCGGTAAATAATGAACTAATACATACTCAAAGTTCCTGTCTCCGACATGGATCTCCAGATGCATATTCTTACCCCCGATAAACGCCTTGCCTGGTTGCATATGATAAAGATATTTCGTACCATCCGTATTCGTAAAATGAAACGCTGCTTGTCCGTGTAACACCAGCAGCAAAGCACTTTTTTCTGTTCGTTTCTCCCGGTGCCCATCGTAAATCATGTCTGCACGCAATACAGTACGATAAATCCCACATACATGAACAGGATGCTCAATGAATTCATAAGCAAGCTGTTCTTCATCCGGTGTTATCATCGAGTACTCCCCCCTGATCTCCTGTCATTTATAAATAGTTTATCTTCCGTCCCATTCATTGTATAGACTCTAATTTTATATAAAAAAAACCGCCTGTACCCAAGCGGAAGGAGATCATCCTTCACTTGAATAACAAACGGTTTATCTTTGGACTGACTCGACGAGATTAGTATCCGTACGAAGCGTTCATCAGTTCTTCGAACTCTTGCATGGTAATTACGTCATCGCCAGTAGGGATGTTGATTTTGAATGCTGCTTTTTCGTTAATCTTAGTGTACGTATTGGAACCGGTAAATGCCAGTTTCACTTCGTCTTTCGTATCTTCCGGCTTGATCAGCACATCAGCGACCATCTTTTGATATACCGGGAAGTCGTTTTTATCCAATGCGAAATCGATGTTGAATTGGTTAATTGTCAGAACATCTTTCAATTTATCCAAGTCTTTAGCCATTTCAGCCTGATCTGCCTCAGTGATTTTCAAATCTTCTTTAGCTTTGTCGATATCAGCCTGATCCATTTGCAGCATTTCACGATATTCCTCTTTGGACAGAATATCCAATACTTTAGGCATAGCTTTCGTTACCAGTACAGTAACCGCTTCTTTAACATTGTCATTATTCACCGAGAATTGTACAACCTGCTTAGCATCTACACCTTCAGGAAGTTGTGCATCTTTGGTGTCTAGGTTTTTGAAGAATTTAGCTTGATCGTATTCGCTCAGCACTGCGTCCATTACTTCGTTGCTCAGCTTTTGCGTTTTGGCTGCGTCCATAGCATCAGGGTTCCATTCAGTCCCCTCTTGCTCAGCCAGTTCTTTCAGGTCAAGTTCCAAGAATTTGCCAACAATGTTTTCCGGAATCGGGAAGAACGGAATATTCGGCACTTTCACATAGAGTTTCTCAGCCGTCATCACCATTGGAATGTTAAAGGTCATACCCATGTCGCCTTTAAGTTCAATGCCAAGAGTCATCTCTGTCTGCATTGGCTCACTTTGGTATACACCTGTTACATTCAACTGAGCGTCCTTCAGCATGCTCATAAATTGAGCCATGGTCGGATCAGTTTGTGAAGCATCTCCAGGTTTATAGCTCAATTCATTAATAGTGAAGTTAGAACTCATTTCATACGAAGTCAGTTTGGAAGCATTGGCCGCAGCCGTCTTCAATGCCTCTTTTGGTTCCTGCTTGCTGCTACATGCTGTCAAGGCCATAGATACGGTCAACAGCAACGTAAGAAGAAGCGCCCCCATACGTTTAGTCATTTGTTTCTCTCCTCTCGTGATAACCCCAAAAAAAGTAATTCAATATCAATGATATACCATATCACCAGATACTGAAACCTAATTTGGGAAAAATGTGATCTTTCCTCTTTAAAATGGCTACAAAGACCTATGTAAGGTTTGGGATTATGCATGTGCCTGTCTTTATATATGTATGAATACGCAAAAACCCCCTGTTAGGTAACAAGGGGCTTTTGCGTGAATCTGTTTCTTCTATTAACCTTGGGGATTCAGATGATCCACATGATTTTGATTTTTCACTTTTTTGGAACCGGATAGTGGTTCCTGCATGGAAGAGCGTTTGGATGAATGACGATGCTGTTCGGATGCTTGCGCTTCCGGTACAGGAATTGTTTTTGGTTTGCTCATAATGTTGCCCCCTCATCATTGTTAGGAATGGGATGGGTCCCTATCTTCCGTTTTATCATGATTCAGTGCATCCTGATGACGGCGATCATTAATATCTTGCTGAATTTGCTGGGCATGATGACTGTTTACAGCTGGCTGCTCCAGATCATCGACTACATTTTGCAGGTTTTTGTCCACTCCCGCTTTGGCTTTCGTCAATTGAAGTTCACTCCTTCAGAAATCAGGCTATTGTCTCGTCTTGGACTGTAACGACTGAGCGCATTCGTGAATGTGCCGTGTATAATCGTGAGCCAGATCCTGAATCGGTTCTGTACGCTCATCCGTCGTTCTTCCATCCCGTTCCACATCAATCAGCTGTACGCTGACTTCACGTGAATCGACATATGCACATTTGAAATCAAAAGAGTACATCTCGTGACCTGCTGTCGCAATGTGTATCCGAATAGCCTGTTGATCGGCTTCATCAGCCATCACTTGAGCCTGATCGCCAACATTCAGGACTTCGGGCAAACGTTCTTGCCAGGCCCCTACAAGCTCTGTCTGATCGATGTTTAACTCGCGGTTCATCTTACCACCTCCACTCCTATAAAGTGCGGCGATAAAGATGTTTTTATACATAACAATCTTATTGAAATATAGCATTGTACTGGGCAACGTATACATCGGCCACTAACCTGTAAGTTAAGGCTTGTCGCATGCATAAAACGCAAAAAAGGACCTGAGCGAAATCGCTCAAATCCTTGTTATAAGTGTAATATGGCGGAGAGGGTGGGATTCGAACCCACGTGGAGTTGCCCCCTAACGGTTTTCAAGACCGCCCCGTTATGACCGCTTCGGTACCTCTCCAGGGAAATTAACTTTTATAAACTTGCCACGAAAATTATCATACCACATTCCGATAATATAATGCAAGCTTTTTTATATCAAAATCGAAGATCCTTATCAGACAACCACCTCCGTTATACAAAACACTCCAATCCGTCATTCCAAAATGACGGATTGAATTTGTATTCCCTTGATGAGAATGGTTAGCTTACTGTTACTTAAGAGCGACGTGCAATCACACTTGTACCGCCCATATAAGGACGCAATGCTTCAGGAATGACAACCGTACCATCTTCCTGTTGATAGTTCTCCAGAATAGCGGCTACCGTCCGTCCAACGGCCAATCCTGACCCGTTCAATGTATGAACAAATTCCGGTTTGGCTTTTGCATCTCTACGGAAACGAATATTGGCACGACGTGCCTGGAAGTCCTCACAGTTGGAGCAGGAAGAAATCTCACGATAGGTATTGCTCTCAGGCAACCATACTTCAATATCATACGTTTTAGCTGAAGTGAAGCCCATATCTGCAGTGCACAATGTCAGGACGCGATACGGCAAGCCCAACAATTGAAGCACACGCTCCGCATTTTGAGTCATTTGCTCCAGCTCTTCATATGAAGTTTCCGGAGTAGAGAGCTTGAGAAGCTCTACCTTATTAAACTGGTGCTGACGAATCAATCCACGTGTATCCCGTCCAGCCGAACCGGCTTCAGAGCGGAAACAAGAGCTGTATGCCACAAAATGCTTAGGCAATTGATCTACATTCAGAATCTCTTCGCGATGGTAGTTCGTTACCGGAACTTCAGCAGTAGGAATCAGATAATATTCAGTATCTTTCAACTTGAACAGATCTTCTTCGAACTTAGGCAGTTGACCGGTTCCAAACAAGCTATCCCGATTAACGATGTATGGAGGCAGAATCTCTTCATATCCATGTTGATCGCTGTGCAGATCCATCATGAAGTTAATCAATGCACGTTCCAGACGTGCACCCAGACCTTTATAAAAGGTAAAACGGGAACCTGTTACTTTGGCAGCCGCTTCAAAATCAAGGATATCGAGATCCTGTGCAATTTCCCAGTGTGCTTTTGGCGCAAAAGCAAATGACTTAGGCTCTTCCCAACGACGAATCTCAACATTGTCCTCTTCAGAAGCTCCAACGGGTACGCTCTCGTTAGGAATGTTCGGGATCGCCATTGTGAGATCATTGATCTTCACTTCCAATTCACGAACTTCTTCGTCCATAGCTTTGATTCGATCAGAGACTTCACGCATCTCCACAATCAGATCATCAGCATTCTCACGATTCTTCTTCAGTCTGGCAACTTCTGCGGAGACCGTATTTCGACGGCTCTTCAGTGTTTCACTCTCTTGAAGCAATTCCCGACGCTTGGTATCCATCTCGGTAAATCCAGCGACAAGATCCAGCGATTTGCCCCGTTTAGTCAATGCTTCTTCTACACGTGCATACTCATTCCGCAATATTTTCACATCAAGCACGATATAACCCTCCTAAATAACCTCACAACGTGAAGCCTTATGTTTATGTTAAATCCATTCTCAAAACTCTAATGTATATACCTTACTATAATACTTATCGGATCCTGTAACCTAAAAAACAACCTATGCCCCGGTGTCATCCTCCGCTGCGATTCCCGCTATGAAGCAGATACAGGCAACATCAGGCATCCGTTCAGATGCAACTGCCAACCTGCGGCCTTACAAGGCTTCTGGGGGAGTGATCCGATGACCGGGAGATCATAGGTTGTACATCATGCATTATTTAGAGTCTACCGTGTGTTTATAGGATCTGGCCATGTCTACAAAATAAGTATGCAGACGATAGTCATCCGTCAACTCCGGATGGTAGGAGCAAGCCAACAAATGCCCCTGACGAGCAGTAACAATCTCATCCTTGTATGTGGAGAGAACCTCCACCTGGTCTCCGACACTTTCGATCAAGGGCGCTCGGATAAATACAGCCCTTACCGTTTCCTCAATGCCTTTGACTGGCAAGTCTGTTTCAAAGCTTTCTCTCTGCCGTCCAAATGCATTTCGGGATACAGTCATATCCATTAACTCCAAATGAGCTTCTTCTTGCCCTGCAATATGTTTAGCCATAACGATCAAACCTGCACAGGTACCAAATACCGGTTTGCCCTCAGCTGCAAACGCTCGAATGGCATCCATAAACCCATACTTGCGCATCAGTTTACCGATTGTCGTGCTTTCGCCGCCAGGAAGGATAAGACCATCCAAGTCCTCCAATTGCTGAACCTGTTTGATAGCCACACCTTCTGCTCCAGCACGTTCAATGCTCCGAATATGCTCTGTGACAGCTCCTTGAAGTGCTAAAACACCGATCTTCATATGATCATTCTCCTTCTCCTGACCAGCCACGATCTTGCATATGGTTAAACGAACATTGGACTTTTTCGCTTCATCATACGTGAATTCTAACTTGATATTTTACCGGAAAAATTGTAAATATACAATCCATCCGGTCGGAATAACTTGTATTTTGTCAATGATTTGATCACACAAACATCAAAATCATGATCATACTCTTTTCATGAAGTTTGCTAAGGGTTAGAACAGGTTTTTGATTCCGTCAAAGAGATCGACGAAGAAATCCTTTACAGCACGGAAGAACAGACGGAACCATCCACCTTTATCGGCCTCTTCCGCAGTAATCAAGTTCACTGTTTTTTCCTGAGGCTCAATTCCCTCTGCTTTATACGTGTACGTTACCGTACCAACCTTTGTACCTGCCTTAATTGGTGCTACCAGCTGGTCAGCCTCAGTTACATTGGCTTTGAACGTCACATCCAGGTTTTGAGTACCTTTGGGAACAACGAAACTTACCGCATTATCTGTTACGACAGGAACGGTCGTTTCTTTACCTTTTTTCAAAGGTACAGCTTCCCAGCCCGTCACTTTGGTCTTGCCTGCGACAGCCTGTTTTACTTCAAAGTTGTTAAATCCAAAGTCCAGTACCTTTTTGGTTTCTCTGAAACGTGCAGATTCCGAATCTGTGCCCATAACAACACTGATGAGACGCATACCGTTACGTTCCGCTGTACCTGTAAAGTTATTACCTGCGTTCGTGGTATGGCCTGTTTTCATTCCGTCCAGACCTTCATAGGCATAGCTTTTGAAGTTGGTTATATTTTTATTCGCTTCCAGCATCCAGTTGTAGTTGATAATCGGCGCTTTATCATTAGGACGGAATTTGTAGGATTGAATGGTTGTAAATTCTGTGTAGTCCGGGTGATCCATAATGATGTAACGGCACAGAATTGCAGCATCCAGTGCGGACATCACTGTTTCCTTTTCTTCAGCTGGACGGAAGTCAGCAGGCATATCTGCTCGATCCAGACCTGAAGAGTTAATGAAGAACGTATCTTTCATACCCATACGCTTCGCTTCATCATTCATCATTTTCACGAAAGCTTCTTCCGAACCTGCAACATACTCAGCCAAAGCTACCGTAGCATCATTGGCAGAGCCAACAGCCATAGCAATATAAAGATCCTTGACTGTGTGCTGATCCCCTTCCGCCAAGAAGATACGTGATCCGACACTTTGTGCAGCATTCTTTTTAACAGTTACGATATCATCCCAGCCGAATTTACCTTGTTTGACTTGTTCAGCGACAATGTACTCTGTCATCATCTTGGTCATACTTGCAGGCGGCATCGCTTTATCCGCATCGACATTGAGCAGAATCTGTCCAGTTGAGGCTTCCATAAGGACGGCTGATCTAACCTCAAGCCCAAGCGAGTCTACCCCAGGCACCTGTACAGCTTTCTCCGTCTTCGTTGTTGTTGCCGCAGCAGTCAGAACCTGACCGGAGGTGTCCGCAGCAGCCATGACTGGCATTACTGCAGACAAGCAAAGCATGTTAATTAGCATTACCGAGGCTACGCTCTTTTTGAGCATTTGGCGTTTCTTTTTATTCATGTGTTTGGCTTTCAATGATGAATACTCCCTTCGATCCAAAGCATGGTTAAATGCTTCAGTGCAGCTTAAGCTGCAATTTTCTTGTTCCCCAACCTGTGCAATGATGTATGAGATGTGTGGCATATGCGCTATATCGAACGAGCAATATCATTGCTCCTAAAGTTCGTTATCGATTGTCACTTAGTCCGCATTTTGCGAATGCTTATGTAAAAGGACGTCCGCGCTTCTGTTTAGCTGCCAGCCTTTACTGGCACTCCATTTGCTTTTTCAAAACCATATTCATAGATTCACGTCAAATAACCGCCGCAACGCCTTAATCCAACCTTGGATCGTCACCGCTTGTTCTATTCTATCACAGGGGTATCTGCAAAAAAAGACAGACCCGGTGAAAATCACCGAGCCTGTCCTGGAAATGATTAACTCTCTTCAGATTACAACGAGTAGTTAGGTGCTTCTTTTGTAATCTGTACATCATGCGGATGACTTTCACGCAGACCCGCACCTGTAATGCGAATAAAGCCAGTGTCGTTCCGAAGCTGCTCCAGGTTGCTCGTACCACAGTATCCCATACCTGAACGCAGACCACCAATCAGTTGGTGGATCGTATCAGACAATGGACCTTTATAAGCGACACGACCCTCGATTCCTTCCGGAACCAGTTTCTTGTCATCATCCTGGAAATAGCGGTCTTTACTACCTTGTTTCATCGCACTAAGGGAACCCATACCACGGTATACTTTGAAACGACGACCTTGATAAATCTCGGATTCACCCGGGCTCTCTTCCGTACCTGCAAACAAACTTCCCAACATAACCGCATGAGCGCCTGCTGCAATAGCCTTCGTGATCTCACCAGAGTATTTAATACCGCCGTCAGCAATGATTGGTACACCATACTCACGAGCTACAGTAGCACAATCGTATACAGCTGTAACTTGAGGAACACCAATACCTGCAATGACACGAGTCGTACAGATTGAACCTGGACCAATACCCACTTTGACTACAGAAGCTCCTGCTTCGATCAGGTCACGAGTTGCTTCACCTGTAGCCACGTTACCTGCAACGATGGTCAAGCTAGGGAAACGTTCACGAAGCTGACGAACCGCTTCAATAATGTTGATGTGGTGTCCATGAGCCGAGTCTACAGTAATAAGGTCTACACCGGCTTGAACCAAAGCATCTGCACGTTCGAACGTATCTTTGGAGATACCAATTGCCGCGCCAACCAACAGACGACCTTGTGCATCTTTGGCTGCTTTCGGAAATTGAATCGCTTTTTCAATATCTTTAATGGTAATGAGACCTTTAAGGGTGTTCGTCTCATCAACCAATGGAAGTTTTTCAATCTTGTGTTTTTGAAGGATGCCCTCAGCTTCTTGCAGTGTAGTGCCTACGGGAGCTGTAACCAGGTTCTCACGAGTCATAACTTCGCTAATTTTAATGCCGTAATCATGGATGAAACGCAAATCACGGTTCGTCAAAATACCGACCAGCTTCTGATCTCCTTCAATAATTGGCACACCAGAGATCCGGTATTTCGCCATAACCTCTTCTGCATCAGATACCAAATGATCTGCTGTCAGTGAAAATGGATTAGTGATAACGCCGCTCTCTGAACGCTTAACACGGTCCACTTCTTCCGCTTGCTGCTCAACAGACATATTTTTATGGATAATTCCAATGCCGCCTTCACGGGCAATGGCAATGGCAAGTGTTGCTTCAGTAACAGTATCCATACCTGCACTAATCAAAGGAATATTCAATTTTACGCTATCGCTCAGTCGAACGGAAACGTCTACTTCTTTAGGCAGTGTCTCGGATTTCCGTGGCACTAGCAATACATCATCAAAGGTGAAGCCTTCTTTACCAAATTTATCTTCCCACACGCAGGTGTTCCTCCTTATGTTTGCTCAGCTTTACGGTCCAAAACCCGAAGATTCCAGGCTGTATTTTACGCCGAAAATACGTTTTCTGAAAAATTTATTATTGCCATCTTAGCAAAGCGATATTTAGACTGTCAAGGAAAAGTACTTGGTTATATCAGGTGTGTTGTCTGATGAATACAACTGTTTTTCTCATGCGGACAAGTCTAATCATTATAACAAAAAAACGCCTACTCATATTGAGCGACGTTTACCTTTTATATACATAGAAACCAGGCTATTCACGTGGGCGTTTGATGCAAATAGGCTATAAAACTGATGATGATTCTAGGCTATTTATTGAACTTCAACTATCCATTTATAAACAAAATAAAAACCACCACCGAATAACATCGGCAGTGGTTAATTGCTTGGCGGCGTCCTACTCTCCCAGGACCCTGCGGTCCAAGTACCATCGGCGCTAGAGGGCTTAACGGTCGTGTTCGGGATGGGTACGTGTGGAACCCCTCCGCCATCGCCACCAAACGCGTAGCTTACATTTCAGAGTATTGTTCTCTGAAAACTAGATTCGAAACGAAACACGCGAGTTATCACTTGCTAATTGGATAAGCCCTCGACCGATTAGTACTGGTCAGCTCCATGCATTGCTGCACTTCCACCCCCAGCCTATCTACCTCGTCGTCTTCAAGGGGTCTTACATACTGGGAAATCTCATCTTGAGGGGGGCTTCACGCTTAGATGCTTTCAGCGTTTATCCCGTCCGTACATAGCTACCCAGCGGTGCTCCTGGCGGAACAACTGGTACACCAGCGGTACGTCCATCCCGGTCCTCTCGTACTAAGGACAGCTCCTCTCAAATTTCCTACGCCCACGACAGATAGGGACCGAACTGTCTCACGACGTTCTGAACCCAGCTCGCGTACCGCTTTAATGGGCGAACAGCCCAACCCTTGGGACCTACTTCAGCCCCAGGATGCGATGAGCCGACATCGAGGTGCCAAACCTCCCCGTCGATGTGGACTCTTGGGGGAGATAAGCCTGTTATCCCCAGGGTAGCTTTTATCCGTTGAGCGATGGCCCTTCCATGCGGTACCACCGGATCACTAAGCCCGACTTTCGTCCCTGCTCGACTTGTAGGTCTCGCAGTCAAGCTCCCTTATGCCTTTGCACTCTTCGAATGATTTCCAACCATTCTGAGGGAACCTTTGGGCGCCTCCGTTACTCTTTAGGAGGCGACCGCCCCAGTCAAACTGCCCACCTGACACTGTCCCCGCACCGGATTACGGTACCAGGTTAGAACCTAGATACGATCAGGGTGGTATCCCAACGTTGCCTCCATGGAAGCTTGCGCTCCCACTTCAAAGGCTCCCACCTATCCTGTACAGATCGTACCCAAATTCAATATCAAGCTGCAGTAAAGCTCCATGGGGTCTTTCCGTCTTGTCGCGGGTAACCTGCATCTTCACAGGTATTAAAATTTCACCGGATCTCTCGTTGAGACAGCGCCCAAGTCGTTACGCCATTCGTGCGGGTCAGAATTTACCTGACAAGGAATTTCGCTACCTTAGGACCGTTATAGTTACGGCCGCCGTTTACTGGGGCTTCGGTTCACAGCTTCGGGATTGCTCCCTAACCACTCCCCTTAACCTTCCAGCACCGGGCAGGCGTCAGCCCGTATACTTCGCCTTACGGCTTCGCACAGACCTGTGTTTTTGCTAAACAGTCGCTTGGGCCTTTTCACTGCGGCCCCCTCGTGCTATTCACACTACCGGGGCACCCCTTCTCCCGAAGTTACGGGGTCATTTTGCCGAGTTCCTTAACGAGAGTTCTTCCGCGCGCCTTAGAATACTCTTCTCGCCTACCTGTGTCGGTTTGCGGTACGGGCACCATCACCTGGCTAGAGGCTTTTCTTGGCAGTGTGAGATCATGACCTTCGCTACTGTAATTTTCACTCCCCATCACAGCTCAGCCTTAATGATGTGCGGATTTGCCTACACATCAGCCTTACTGCTTGGACAGACATCCATCAGTCTGCGTCACTACCCTACTGCGTCCCCCCATTGCTCATAACGGCTTACGGTGGTACAGGAATTTCGACCTGTTGTCCTTCGACTACGCCTTTCGGCCTCGCCTTAGGTCCCGACTTACCCTGAGCGGACGAGCCTTCCTCAGGAACCCTTAGGCTTTCGGCGGATCAGATTCTCACTGATCTTTTCGTTACTCATACCGGCATTCTCACTTGTATAATGTCCAGCGCTCCTTACGGTACACCTTCAACCCTTATACAACGCTCCCCTACCCCTGATGCAAAGCATCAAGCCATAGCTTCGGTGGTGTGTTTAGCCCCGTTACATTTTCGGCGCAGAGTCACTCGACCAGTGAGCTATTACGCACTCTTTCAATGGTGGCTGCTTCTAAGCCAACATCCTGGTTGTCTGTGCAACTCCACATCCTTTCCCACTTAACACACACTTGGGGACCTTAGCTGATGGTCTGGGCTGTTTCCCTTTTGACAATGGATCTTAGCACTCACTGTCTGACTCCCGGAAGTAAGTCTATGGCATTCGGAGTTTGACTGAGCTTGGTAACCCTTGCGGGCCCCGCACCCAATCAGTGCTCTACCTCCACGACTCTGTTTTCCGAGGCTAGCCCTAAAGCTATTTCGGGGAGAACCAGCTATCTCCGAGTTCGATTGGAATTTCTCCGCTACCCCCACCTCATCCCCGCATTTTTCAACATGCGTGGGTTCGGGCCTCCAGTGCGTGTTACCGCACCTTCACCCTGGACAGGGGTAGATCACCCGGTTTCGGGTCTACGTCCACGTACTAAGTCGCCCTATTCAGACTCGCTTTCGCTGCGGCTCCGGCTCTTCACCTTAACCTTGCACGGGAACGTAACTCGCCGGTTCATTCTACAAAAGGCACGCCATCACCCCTAAAACGGGCTCTGACTTTTTGTAAGCACACGGTTTCAGGTTCTATTTCACTCCCCTTCCGGGGTGCTTTTCACCTTTCCCTCACGGTACTGCTTCACTATCGGTCGCTAGGAAGTATTTAGCCTTGGCAGATGGTCCTGCCGGATTCATACGGGGTTTCACGTGCCCCGCACTACTCGGGATCCGTCTCGGAGGGAACAGACTTTCAACTACAGGGCTTTTACCTTCTTTGGCGGGCCTTTCCAGACCTCTTCGCTTAACCGGTTCCTTTGTAACTCCATGTGAGACGTCCCACAACCCCAAAGAGCAAGCTCTCTGGTTTGGGCTTCTCCGCGTTCGCTCGCCGCTACTGACGGAATCACTATTGTTTTCTCTTCCTCAGGGTACTTAGATGTTTCAGTTCCCCTGGTATGCCTCTACATAACCTATGTATTCAGTTATGAGTAACTGGAAATTACCCCAGCTGGGTTTCCCCATTCGGACACCCCCGGATCAAAGCTTGCTTACAGCTCCCCGAGGCAGTTTCGTTGTTCGCCACGTCCTTCATCGGCTCCTAGCGCCTAGGCATCCTCCGTGTGCTCTTAGTAGCTTAACCAATTGCTCATATTGAGCAATAGCAATCTACCGTTTTATTTAAACTTGATTAACACAAGTTTAGCTAAAAGGAATGTTCTAATTCGCGTTTGTTTCGTTTCGATATCTAGTTTTCAAAGAACAAGCTCCATGCAAAAGCAAGCTGTTTGAGAGTTTGAGCTCTCAAAACTGAGCAACGAGTGAGTGTTGTGCTCTTCATTTCATCCACACCGAAGTGATGGACCAAAATGAGTCGCTGTTGCAGGTTCTCAGAACCTGCTTATTTGAATGTTTCCGTTGCAGGAAACGATTCTCCATAGAAAGGAGGTGATCCAGCCGCACCTTCCGATACGGCTACCTTGTTACGACTTCACCCCAATCATCTATCCCACCTTCGGCGGCTGGCTCCTTGCGGTTACCCCACCGACTTCGGGTGTTATAAACTCTCGTGGTGTGACGGGCGGTGTGTACAAGACCCGGGAACGTATTCACCGCGGCATGCTGATCCGCGATTACTAGCAATTCCGACTTCATGCAGGCGAGTTGCAGCCTGCAATCCGAACTGAGACCGGCTTTGTTGGGATTGGCTCCATCTCGCGATTTCGCAGCCCGTTGTACCGGCCATTGTAGTACGTGTGTAGCCCAGGTCATAAGGGGCATGATGATTTGACGTCATCCCCACCTTCCTCCGGTTTGTCACCGGCAGTCTATCTAGAGTGCCCATCCGAAATGCTGGCAACTAAATATAAGGGTTGCGCTCGTTGCGGGACTTAACCCAACATCTCACGACACGAGCTGACGACAACCATGCACCACCTGTCTCCTCTGTCCCGAAGGAAAGATACATCTCTGTACCGATCAGAGGGATGTCAAGACCTGGTAAGGTTCTTCGCGTTGCTTCGAATTAAACCACATACTCCACTGCTTGTGCGGGTCCCCGTCAATTCCTTTGAGTTTCAGTCTTGCGACCGTACTCCCCAGGCGGAGTGCTTAATGTGTTAACTTCGGCACCAAGGGTATCGAAACCCCTAACACCTAGCACTCATCGTTTACGGCGTGGACTACCAGGGTATCTAATCCTGTTTGCTCCCCACGCTTTCGCGCCTCAGCGTCAGTTACAGCCCAGAGAGTCGCCTTCGCCACTGGTGTTCCTCCACATATCTACGCATTTCACCGCTACACGTGGAATTCCACTCTCCTCTTCTGCACTCAAGTCACCCAGTTTCCAGTGCGATCCGGGGTTGAGCCCCGGGATTAAACACCAGACTTAAATGACCGCCTGCGCGCGCTTTACGCCCAATAATTCCGGACAACGCTTGCCCCCTACGTATTACCGCGGCTGCTGGCACGTAGTTAGCCGGGGCTTTCTTCTCAGGTACCGTCACCTTGAGAGCAGTTACTCTCCCAAGCGTTCTTCCCTGGCAACAGAGCTTTACGATCCGAAAACCTTCATCACTCACGCGGCATTGCTCCGTCAGGCTTTCGCCCATTGCGGAAGATTCCCTACTGCTGCCTCCCGTAGGAGTCTGGGCCGTGTCTCAGTCCCAGTGTGGCCGATCACCCTCTCAGGTCGGCTACGCATCGTCGCCTTGGTGAGCCGTTACCTCACCAACTAGCTAATGCGCCGCAGGCCCATCCCCAAGTGACAGATTGCTCCGTCTTTCCAGTTCTCTTCAGGCGAAGAAAACAACTATTCGGTATTAGCTACCGTTTCCGGTAGTTGTCCCAAACTTGAGGGCAGGTTGCCTACGTGTTACTCACCCGTCCGCCGCTAAGTATCAAGGAAGCAAGCTTCCTATCAACTCCGCTCGACTTGCATGTATTAGGCATGCCGCCAGCGTTCGTCCTGAGCCAGGATCAAACTCTCCAATAAAGTATTGAAAAGAGCGATAAGCTCATTTTGAATCTGACGAGATTAAAAATCTCTTTTTTTGCTTTGAAATCATACAGTCCGAAGACTTGTACCAATTTCTTAGCGTCGATCTTGCAAGCAAGATCGTTACTCACTCGTTGTTCAGTTTTCAAAGATCAAACTTGTTTCGTTACAGAATGTCGTTCTCTTCAGCAACTTTTATATCTTATCACATCCGAACCAACTTTGCAAGCTCTTTTTTTTAAGTTTCTTTCGAAGCTTATTTGTTTCGCTTGCCGCACCGTGTAAACCGTGTTTTCTTGGCCGGAATTAGAATATACCATGTACAGATTTCGATTGCAAGTCTTTTTTTCAATTTAAACTACTGATCTAGATGATCTCATTTGGACGTACATGTGGTATTCTCCCAATTTAGCCTATTTGTATGCACGTCCATTTGTTCTTTTATTGTTTAACATTTCGGACTGGAACCTTTCGGGGCCATAAACTATAGCTAAAGCTTATCAGAAAATCGATACAGAGTATGGTTCCCCACACCTTAATCAAATTATAGAAGACGGCTGTCCGTTCAGCATCACCAATCCACCATATCATGGCGAATAGAAATGCGCTGCCTATAGCCCAAGCCAAAAGATGTCTAAACCATCCACTACGCTCGCGACTTGCATGTTCTTTGCCATATAACTTGCTACTACGAGGATTCTCTCCGCCTTTGAACCAATATAGGAAGTATCGATCTGCCCAAGCGATCATCTGATGACCATAAGCAATACTTACCCCTATATACACTGCGGCAATACCATGAATCACGCCCGCTGTAGCCCCGCGCTGAAGATCCATCACTGTAGCTACCAACAATAGCAGATCGACAATAGGTGTTGCCATCAACAAACCGATGCCTAATCTTTTCATACCAAGAAGATACCTGACACTCAAACCCGCAAACACAAACACCCAGAAGGCAATCTCACACCCTATAATGAAATAACCAATCACTTATCTTCCCCTCCTTTTATAATACGTTTGTATCAAATACAATTTAGCACATTTGTATTATAATAATCAACAGTGATATAATCTTTCTATGCCTAAAATTGTTGATCATGTTAAACAACGCGTGCTCGTGGCCGAAGCAGCTTGGCGTATTATACGAAGAGATGGTATGGAACAGGCCTCTGTTCGGAATATCGCTGAAGAAGCAGGAATTTCGGTCGGTTCGATGCGTCACTACTTTTCTACACAGTCGGAACTCTTACTATATGCTATGAATCTGGTATCCGAACGGGTATCCCATCGAGTCCAACAAATGTCCTTCACTGGCTCTCCGATGGACAATATGAAATCCCTATTGCTCGAATTCTTACCAAACACGGAAGAAAAACTGGCCGAAATGGAGGTGTGGTACGCTTTTACAGCCAGATCCAAAACGGATTCTACGCTCAAGGAACTTGCCGATACAGTGTATGATGAACTCAGACAAGCTGTAGGCTCTGTTATCACTTACCTGATGAAGCTCGATCTCTCCAGACCTGATCTGGACAAAGAACTGGAGATCGAGAGATTGTATGCACTGGTGGATGGCTTGGGTATACATGCTGTGCTTAGACCCGATCAGATGAATGCCAAGCTCATGGACGATGTTCTCACCTTGCATCTTGCTTCCTTGTGTCGTTAAACAAAAAAACCGCAGTACATTCGTTGTGACTAAAGCCTGTTACGATCACAGGAGTTAGTTCTGAATGTCTGACGGTTTTTCTTTTTATCCGATAATGATCCGGCCCTCCGGATGACGATACAGTTTTTTCTCTTTGCGCGGACGAAGGGCATACGCGATGGTTAATGGCCCAATCCGACCTACAAACATGGTAAAGGTAATAATAATTTTTCCCCAATTGGTCAACTCATCAGTTACTCCCACCGAAAGCCCCACAGTACCAATTGCCGATGCAGCTTCAAACATCAGTGAAAGGAATGGTGCATCCTCTGTCGTAAGCAGAAGCATCACCACGATCATGAATATGATCAGCGAAACCATAATAATGGTCAACGCCCGCATAAGCAACTCCTTCGGGACACGTTGGCGGAAAAATACGATATCCTTATTCCCCCGAATCATGGCATACACTGCACCGATCATGATCAGGAATGTAGTCGTCTTGATTCCGCCCCCGGTTGAACCTGGGGAAGCCCCGATAAACATCAGCAGGATGAAGAAGAATTGGGTAGCTTGCCTCATCTCCGTGATATCGATGGTACTTGTTCCGGACGAACGTGTAGAGACAGACTGGAAGAAGGACGCATAGATCTTCTCGCTCCAGGTGAGTGAAGCCAGTGTGTGTCCATTGGTGAATTCGAAAACAAACAGCACAATCGCTCCTATACCAATCAAAGCCCCCGATACAGACAGCACCAGTTTGGACTGCAGGGATAGACGATGGCGTTTGCGATACTCAAACAGATCATTCAATACAACAAAACCGAGTCCACCAGAGACAACGAGCACAGAAGCGGTCAGATTGAATATCCAATCTCCAGTGTAGTATTGAAAGCTGTTGCCGAACAAATCAAAGCCGCCATTATTAAACAATGAAACGGAGTGGAATATTCCATAGTATACGGCCTGGCCAAAGGGCATCTCCGTTGCCCAGCGTAGCGCCAGTATGACAGCAGCCACCCCTTCAATGGTAAAGGAGAAAATTAACACCTTGCGGATAATGCGTACAATCCCTTCCATACTGTCTGCATTAATGGCTTCTTTGAGCAACAGCCTGTCTTTGAGCGAGATTCGCTTGCCCAATACTAGCGCAAAGAGGGTAGCCATGGTCATGAAGCCGAGTCCACCGAGCTGCATCAACACCATAATGACGATCTGACCAAACAAGTTAAACGTCGTCCCAACATCCACAACGACTAGTCCAGTCACACATGCGGCAGAAGTTGATGTAAAGAGAGCATCAATAAACGCCAGATGCTCACCGCTTTGGTTGGAGATGGGCAACATGAGAAGCACCGTTCCAATCGCAATAATAAGCAGAAATCCGCCGACCAGGATTAACGGGGGTGATAAGAATTGGGCAAAGTGAAGCCTGAACTTCATGAAGGGCACCTCTTTTAACAAAATACGAACAGGTTAATCTAAACAAATGCAAGAAGCTGTGCTCCCTTAGTCGCGCAATATGAACAGGAAGACCTACTGACAAGCTTCCGTTTTAGCGCCTATGTAAACCTAAAGAGGAACTTGCCCCAGCATGATGCTGAACGGCAGGTTCCTCTTCTATTATGAACGTATACTACGTTCCTTATTTAATCTTGTGTACGAGGACGCATGTGCGGGAAGAGCAGTACGTCACGAATCGACGGTGAGTTGGTAAGCAGCATGATCAGACGATCGATCCCGATTCCCAGTCCGCCTGTTGGCGGCATACCATATTCGAGCGCACGGATGAAGTCGTCATCCATCTCATGAGCCTCGTCGTTCCCATGTTCTTTCTCCAGCATCTGAGCTTCAAAACGCTGACGCTGATCGATTGGATCATTCAGCTCTGTGAAGGCATTGGCATGCTCGCGTCCAACGATGAACAACTCGAAGCGATCCGTGAAGCGTGGGTCCACATCGTTTTTCTTCGCCAGCGGTGAAATTTCAAGAGGATGTCCCATAATGAATGTCGGTTGAATCAACGTCTCTTCTACAAACTCTTCGAAGAATGCGTTCAGAATATGACCGAATGTCATATGCTTCTCAACCGGAACCTTATGCTCCTTCGCCAAGCTGTGTGCTTCCTCATCCGTCATGTGTACAGAGAAGTCTACGCCCACAACTTCCTTAACTGCATCCACCATCGTAACACGGCGCCACTGCGGTTTAAGATCCACTTCATAATCTCCATACTGAATCACTTGCGTGCCCAGTACTTCTTGCGCGATATGAGCAACCAGATTTTCCGTCAAATGCATGATATCTTTGTAGTCAGCATATGCCTCATACAATTCAATCATCGTGAACTCCGGATTGTGACGTGTGGACATACCTTCGTTACGATATACACGGCCGATCTCATACACCTTCTCCAGTCCGCCAACAATCAGACGTTTCAGGTGAAGCTCAATCGCGATCCGCATGTACAGTTCCATATCCAGCGCGTTGTGATGCGTGATGAACGGACGTGCTGCGGCTCCCCCGGCAATGGTATGCAACGTAGGTGTTTCCACTTCTAGATATCCAAGGGAATCCAGGTAACGACGCATCGATTGAATGATTTTGGAACGTGTGATGAAAGTCTGTTGTACGTCCGGGCTCATAATCAGGTCAACGTAACGCTGGCGGTAACGCAACTCAACGTCCGTGAGACCATGGAATTTATCCGGAAGCGGATAGAGCGATTTGGACAGCACTTCAAGATCTTTAACTTTGACAGAAGTTTCACCTGTTTTGGTCTTAAAGATCACGCCTGTTACCCCAACGATATCGCCAAGGTCCAGCAGGCTGAATGCCGCATACTTGTCTTCAGGCACGGTATCCTGACGAACATAGATCTGGATTCTGCCGCTCAGGTCCTGAATATGTGCGAAGCTTGCCTTACCCATTCCCCGCTTCGCCATAATCCGTCCGGCAATACTGACTTCGATGTGCTTCTCTTCCAGCTCTTCCTTGGTCAGTTCTTCATACTTCTTCAGAATGGAGCCGGCTTCTTCGGTACGTACGTATTTTTGGCCAAAAGGGTCGATTCCCAATTTGCGGAGCTCGTCCAATTTGTCACGGCGAATTTGTAAAAGCTCGCTAAGTTCGGTTTCCTGATTCAAGACTTCATCCGTCATGATCTGTATTCATCTCCTTATTTACATTGCAGGCATCGCGAGAGGACGCTATTCCTCAAATGTTGAAAAAGCTTCCCTAAGGAAGCTTTTGTTTACCGTGCCCAACTGCTTCGTTGCTATAGCTTTTTAATGTCTATAATTTTATATTGAATTACGCCAGCAGGCACACTTACATCAACAACTGTACCGTTTTTCTTGCCCAGGATCGCTTTACCAACAGGGCTTTCGTTTGAGATCTTGTTCTGAAGCGGGTTAGATTCAGCAGAACCTACAATTGTATATTCTGTGATATCACCGAATTCCAAATCTTCCACAGTAACTGTTGCACCTACACTCACGACATCGGTGTCAATCTCATCACTGTTAATAATGCGTGCGTTCCGAAGCATTTTCTCCAAAGTAATAATACGACCTTCAATGAAAGCCTGTTCGTTCTTGGCATCCTCGTATTCAGAGTTCTCACTGATATCTCCATACCCGATGGCTACCTTAATCCGTTCAGCCACTTCGCGGCGCTTCACTGATTTCAATGTTTCCAGTTCTTCTTCCAGCTTCTTAAGTCCCTCTGGTGTAAGGATAACTTCCTTGTCGCTCATCTCAACCGATTCTCCTGTCATGGGAATAATTTGGATTGTACGGCAACGGAATCAGTTCTAATTACATAGCTCCGCCCGCATACATCTTCAAAACTATATGAAGTTCTCCAGAGAAATAGAATATTCCTCCTGATGACTAGCCTTTAATTAACGCACATGGCGAATTTATACTGTGAAAGTATAGGGGAACGATCTCGAAAAGTCAATGTTACGTCCTCTATAGCTGTAAACGTTTTACAGTCTTAATTAAGATGCATTTCCGGCAATTACCGGTTCTGACTCCAAATTACCTTCGCTTTTCAACTGACCCACAAAGTTCTCCAGAATCTGTACCATCTCATCCCGCTTGGTTCCTTCCATAATAACATCCTTGATGCGGGCAGATCCTTTCAAGCCTTTCAAATACCAAGCCAGATGTTTACGCATCTCGCGTACGGCAACCGTCTCGTTCTTCAGTGCGATCAGGCGATCCATATGCAGGATGGCAACACGGATCTTCTCTTCACCATTCGGGTCAGGAAGCAATGTACCCGTGCTTAAATATTGAATGGTGCGATACAGCATCCATGGGTTACCCAGGGCGGCACGACCAATCATAACTCCGTCACAGCCCGTTTCATCGAGCATACGGCGTGCATCCTCTGGAGTATGGACATCACCATTGCCGATCACGGGAATAGAGACAGCCTCTTTTACATCTTTGATGTGTGACCAGTCAGCTGTGCCTGTATAGAGTTGCTCACGCGTACGGCCGTGCACACTTACCGCCTGTCCACCCGCACGTTCAACCGCGAGCGCATTCTCAACCGCGAAGATATGCTCGTTATCCCAGCCGATACGCATCTTGACCGTCACCGGCTTCTCGACCGCGTCCACGACAGCGGATACCATCTCATAGATTTTGTTCGGATCAAGCAACCAACGTGCACCTGCATCACATTTCGTCACTTTTGGCACGGGGCATCCCATGTTAATGTCGATGATGTCTGCATTCGTTTCTTTGTCCACGATTTTGGCTGCTTCTACAAGGGAATCACGATCTCCCCCAAAAATCTGAAGGCTCAGCGGTTTCTCACGCTCATCTACAAACAACATCTCGCGTGTACGCTGATTACCATGGACGATGGCTTTGCCACTCACCATCTCCGCGCATACGAGGCCTGTTCCGAATTCTTTTGCGATCAAACGAAAAGCCGGATTACATACGCCAGCCATCGGCGCAAGTACGACCTGGTTTTTCATTTCAATGCCACCAATGTTAAGCACGGTAGTCGTTCCACTCCTTTTTTAATTCTGTATATATCACGATATAAAGATCGATCGATGTCTCTGTTGTTGTAGCTTGACGAATCAAAACGGTCTTACTTGCCCTGCAGCTCCTCGATACTGATCGCCAGCACTCCGGCAATTCGATCCAACTCTTGCTGTGTTACCTTACGGTTTCCCCGCTCAATAGTTCCCAGAATGGCCAGCGAGATGCCGGTCTCGGCAGCAAGTTCATGTTGTGTTAAACCTTTCAGCTTCCGGAATGCCCGGATTCGATTGGCCAATTGCATGTTTTCCAAAGCTGTATTCCATCCTTTCCATCCAGTACAGACAACGATGAGTGTACAAAGGTATATAGACCTGATTCCTCGCCCTCCGGTACGATATCCGACAGCGGTACCAGCACAAAAGCCCGTTCGCCCATACGGGGATGAGGCAATTGTAGCAATTCGGTATCTCGCGTCTCACCGTGCATCCAGAGCAGATCCAGATCAACAGTGCGCGGTCCCCAGCGAATATCACGAACACGACCGAGTCGGTTCTCGATATCCAATAATTCCGTGAGCAACTGCTCAGGTGTCAGCATCGCCTGTACGGCGACTGCCATATTCAGAAAAGCAGGCTGATCTACATATCCTACAGGTTCCGTCTCATATAGCGCAGAACAGCGCAGAACGGATATATGAGGGTGTTCATCCAGCAAGGACAATGCTTCAAGCAGCGTCTGTTCGCGGTCACCCAAATTGGCCCCTAAAGCAATATAAGCCTCTGAAGATTCAGAGGTCGAATGTGCAATCATGATCGGTTCTCACTTTCTTGTGCGGCGAAGCTCTACCGTTACGCCCTCAAAATGAATATCAAATGGCGGATGTGGCTTCGTCACCTTGACTGTCAATGCATTGATAATAGTATAAGTGTCTAGTAAAGAAGATGCAATATGTTCGCCCAAAGCTTCAATTAACTGGAATGATTTATTCTCAACAATCTGTTTTACCAGCTCATGGATCTCCGCGTAGTTGATCGTTTTGGTCAGATCATCGTTACGTCCAGCCTCACTCAGGTCCATATCAATCTCCAGATCAATATAATAACGTGCCCCTAGCTTCCGCTCCTCGGCAAATACACCGTGATATCCGTAATACTCCATTCGATGCATGACCATTCTATCCATACGATCCGCCTGCCCTCTATATATATTGAAATCCTAATCTATTTGAAGTTATCCCTTCGCTTTGCCTTTGAAAAACGCTGTTCTTCCACTGGACGGGTCACTTGGACCCGCCAGTATTATTTCCTCCGTATACCCGGAGAAGCATATAACATGGCATCACACATGTCTGCCGTCCGCCGAATCGGCTTCACATCATGAACCCGAACCATCTGGCAGCCTTGGGCAATGCCGAATGCAACGGTCGCAGCCGTTCCTTCCAGCGCGTCATCCGCAGTGACATCCAGGGTGTTCTGGATGAATCTTTTGCGTGAGGTGGCTAGCAGAACGGGATACCCCATTTCATTGAGCAAACCGAGCGATGACATGAGCGCCAGATTTTCCTTCAGATCCTTCACAAAACCAATGCCGGGGTCCAGGATAATCTGATCTGCTTTCACTCCGGCTGTTAACGCAATCTGTATGCTCTCCTGCAAATCGCTCACGACATCACTCAGATAATCGGTATAATCTCTCTCCTGCCGATTATGCATCAGAATGATGGGACATCCCAGCTCTGCTGCCGTGCGGGCCATATCCGGGTCTGCCTTGGCACCCCACACATCATTAATGATATGGGCACCCGCTAGAATAGCCTGACGTGCAACATCAGCCTTATATGTGTCCACCGATATTGGAATGTGCGGGGCTTGCTGATGTAATGCTTCGATAACCGGAATGATCCGGCTGAGCTCTTCATCGGCATTAACGACTGCTGAACCAGGTCTGGTGGACTCCCCACCAATATCAATCAGGTCCGCCCCGTCCTCCATCATCTGTTTGGCATGGGCCACCGCCCGCTCCACGTTGGTATAACGTCCACCATCCGAGAACGAGTCAGGCGTAACGTTAAGAATGCCCATGATCTGTGTTCTTGACCCCAGCTTCAACTCAGCTGGCCCCCATGCATAGTTCCGTTCATAGATGACAGGTGTAAGTGTCATGAAGTATACCCCGCTTTCTGCCGGTACATACCCAGAAGGACTGCTGTAACCGGGCCTATATGTCCTTTGCTGATTATCGTTTCGGCTCCGTCCTGATCCCGCAGAGTTGTAACCGGAACCAGCTCTGCCACCGAGCCGGTTAAAAATATTTCATCGGCTTGCAAAAGATCCTCCCAAGCCGCTAGCGTTTCTATGCAGGGGATTCCTTGCTGCATGGCGATCTCAAGTACCACAGCTCTCGTGATGCCCGGCAGAATGCCGGTTGAGAGCGCTGGCGTGTAGAGTACATTTTCCCGTACCCAGAATACATTGCTGACAATACCCTCAGCGACATGACCATCTCGGGTTAATTGTAGCCCTTCTGCCCCCTGCACATACTGCCCGTAGCGGTTCAGCTCCCGTTTCGCCAGAATGCTGTTCATGTAATGCAGCGACTTGAACCGCACTTCTCCTTCAGGCGTGTTGCGAGGTGTAGACAACCGTTGAAGCATTTTACCGCTCTCATATAAAGAGGGAGAGGATTCAGGTAATGCTTTTGCCAGTACAATATGATTCGGCTTCAAATAATCACCAGAAGGTAAGCCTAGCGGCGCTTCACCCGCTGATACCGTATAACGCACATACGCATCCTGAAGTCCGTTCGCATCCATCAAGCGTTGAATCCAATCTGTCACCTCTGCCGCAGTCGTTGTAAAAGGAATGCCCAGTTCTTCACACCCTGAAGCCATCCGCTCCAGATGCCGTTCCAGCAGATAAGGGCCCCCCTGATACGTCCGAAATGTCTCAAACAATCCCAGTCCGTACAAAAAGCCGTGATCCGTTACAGGAACCACGGCTGCCGCCATATGAACCAACTCTCCGTTTATCGCGGCATATTGCATGTTATACCTTCACCTGTTGGGACAGGAAGTTGCGAAGCATCTGGTGACCGTGGTCTGTAATAATGGATTCCGGGTGGAATTGAACCCCTTCAATCGCATATTCTTTGTGGCGCAGACCCATAATCTCACCTTCAGCTGTCTCCGCTGTAATCTCCAGGCAATCAGGCAAGCTGCTGCGTTCCACAATCAGGGAGTGATAACGGGTAGCTGTGAATGGGGAAGGTAATCCGGCAAATACAGATGTTCCATTATGGTGCATCTCGGATGTTTTGCCGTGCATCATGCGCTCCGCACGAATGACATTACCGCCAAACGCTTGTCCAATGGACTGATGTCCCAGACACACACCAAAGATCGGAATGCTTCCCTTGAAGTGATCGATGACCGCCAGGCTAATGCCCGCTTCATTCGGAGTGCAAGGACCCGGAGAAATCAGAATATGATCAGGCGCCAATGCCTCTATGCCTGCCAAATCAATCTCATCGTTGCGGCGAACTTCCACCGTCTCACCCAGTTCACCCAGATATTGAACCAGGTTGTACGTGAAGGAATCGTAATTATCGATAACCAGTATCATATGCCTGCTCCTCCTCATCTTCCGTCAACGCAAGTGACGGTTGCTTCGTTTTATTTTAGTTTAGTTTAACAGCTTCCGTTCGTTTCGCTTGTTTTTGTTCGACGGCTCTGTCCGCTTCCGCCTCTTCGCTGTAGTTCACAGCTCTCATCATCGCTCTTGCCTTGTTGCGGCATTCCTTGTATTCCCGATATGGATCGGAATCAATGACAATACCTGCACCGGCTTGTACATAACCAATACCATCCTTAATGGCAAGCGTACGAATGACGATGTTCAACTCCATATTTCCACTGTAATCCATCCACCCAATGGAACCCGTATAAGGCCCCCGTCGCACAGGCTCAAGCTCCTCAATAATCTCCATGGTGCGCACTTTGGGCGCTCCTGTAATCGTCCCACCCGGGAATGTCGCAGCAATCACATCAAATACGGATAACCCTTCTGCCAGCCTGCCTTCCACTTGGGAAACGAGATGCATGACATGGGAATACTTCTCGATGGTCATCAATTCAGGCACATGAACCGAACCATAGGCCGCAATCCGTCCAATATCATTACGTTCCAGATCAACGAGCATAATATGCTCCGCCCGTTCCTTCTCACTGCTGAGCAGTTCATCTGCCATAGCTTTATCCTCTGCTTCATTACGACCCCTTCTTCGGGTCCCTGCGATAGGACGTGCACTGACTTTGCCATTCTCCACTTTGACCAGAAGTTCGGGAGATCCGCTTACCAGTTGGAAGTCTGGACTACGCAGCATACCCATATACGGTGATGGATTCACAAGACGCAGCCATTCATAAATATGCTCAGCGCTTGAATGAAGCCGCTTTTCCTGTCTCAAGGACAGATTCACCTGGAACACATCACCCTGCCTGATATATTCCTGCACCGTGCGTACAGCCTGTTCAAAGTCTTCCTGTGGAAAGGAGGTTTCCCACCCTTCGGATTCCTTTTCCGCATCTTCAGGCTGCGGGGTACGATTGACCTGCCTATTGCGGCGTTCAAGTGCCTGCTGTTGTTCTTCGGCCTGTGCAAACCCCATAATATGAAGCCATCGTTGCTGCATCGCTGTCGCTCGTGCTTCGGCCACTGCATATAGACCACGGATATCGGTTTCGTTCTGATTAGGCTCTATAGCCAGATGAACCATGCAGAAAAGCGCCTGTTGCTGATGGTCGTACGCCCATATTTCTTCAAAACGCATCCACCAATAATCCGGCAGAGCCGGGTTATCTTCAGCCAAAGCTGGAAGCTTCTCCAACGATCTTGCTACATCATAGCTGAGATAACCTGCGTAGCCTCCCCCAAAGTCTGGGGACCCAGTAACTTTAGGTGCGCTATAAGGTGCTGTCCATCTCTTCAATACATCAAGCGGCTTACCGCTGTCTGTCGAGGTGGTTCCTTGCGTCACATCATGAATAACCGCTTCTTGACCCTTGCCGGAAATAACAGATACGGGGTCTAGCCCCAGAAATGTATATCTTCCGCCTTTGCCATTCTCCAGCACAATTGCGTATGGTGACGCCTGCTGCCAGGCTGCCTCCCACGATAACGGTAAACCGCCATGATACGGTCCCTCATCCGACTTCGTGATATAGGGCATCATGGTCCAGCCTTGTCCAGCCCACTCCGTCCAGTCGGCGTATGTTGTCATCAGGTGTGTCATTGCGGTTTGCCGCCCTCCATCTGTCGCTAGTTCTATTGTCTGATAGTATACTAAAGCGCCGCCCCTTTTAAAAGCATTACGCCAAAAATCCTCCATACCCGTCATACGGGCAAGGAGGATTGGTTTTGTCATTTGTAGGCTTAGGCTTCGAAGTTGTAGAGCGGTGTGCTGAGGTAACGTTCGCCGTTACTTGGCACGATCACGACAACGCGTTTGCCTTCACCCAACTGTTTCGCAACCTGAAGACCTGCACGGATAGCCGCACCGGAAGAAATACCGGACAGAATGCCCTCTTCCTTCGCTACCTGACGAGCTGTCTCGAATGCATCATCATTCTCAATGTGAATGATTTCATCATAGATTTCCTGATCCAGAATCTCAGGAATAAAGTTGGCACCAATCCCTTGAATCTTATGAGGTCCTGGTTTGCCGCCTGCCAGAATTGGCGAAGCTGCTGGCTCAACTGCAACAATTTTAACACCAGGGAAAGCTTCTTTCAGCACTTCACCTGTTCCTGTAATTGTTCCACCTGTACCAATTCCCGCAATGAAAGCATCCAACGTACCGCCCACAGATTGGATTGCGTCAACAATCTCAGGGCCAGTCGTTTCACGGTGGATCTTCACGTTAGCTTTATTTTTAAATTGCTCAGCCATGAAATAGGATGGGTTTTCCTTCAGCAGTTCTTCGGCTTTTTTAACAGCACCATTCATACCTTCAGCTCCCGGTGTGAGCACAAGCTCAGCACCATACGCACGAAGCAAGTTACGACGCTCCAAGCTCATCGTCTCAGGCATTACAATAACGGACTTGTAGCCTTTGGCTGCAGCCACCATCGCGAGCCCGATTCCTGTGTTACCACTTGTTGCTTCGATAATGGTATCACCTGGTTTCAGCTTGCCTTCTTTTTCCGCTTCTTCAACAATGCTAATTGCGATACGGTCTTTCACGCTTGAACCTGGATTCTGGTACTCCAGCTTCACGAATACTTCAGCACTGCCTTCAGGTACGATACGGTTCAGACGAACAAGCGGAGTACCTCCGATGAGTTCTGTTACGTTATTAACTACTTTAGCCATATGAATGCCCTCCTTAGTGGATGAATAAAACTTGAGTCCTGTTAACCTATACTGTGCGGCCGATAGCCTCTGGATGTTATAGAAGAACTGCGGAAATCCTGTTGATCCTATCCCTTACTGTTAAGATTTCTAGACAGGGCGGAGGTTTCCGAAAGTTTCTTTGTTCACAAATAAATCTTTATATCCGAGTAAACGAGTAGGTATTTATTATTTTCATCTTATCAACGTTAACCCTTATTGTCAATATGAGTACTCAAAAAAAATACTCTGCCTTCGGCCCTAAGACCGCAGACAGAGTATTTTTATCAAGATGCAGCAGTACGAGACAATCTTTTCCATCCATTCAGGAGGCAGGAATCTCGGACAGGATCACGGCTTCATACTTGTTACGCAGCATTTGCTCTACCTGCGGCAACGGATCAGCCTGACTCAAAGCCAGTTGCATTCGAATCTCCTCACGGACCTCTTCGGCGGACTGCACCTGGCGTTCTTCTTTATCATTAAGTCTGATAATAGCATAGCCTTCTTCCACTTGAAGTGGACCAGCGATATCGCCTACATCCAGCCCGGCAGCGAGTTGAAGGATTTCTTCTGACTGGAATGGATCATTCCGCTCAATCCATCCCAGCCTGCCACCAGCATCACGAGAGAAGCTGTCCGTCGATTGACTGCGAGCAGCTTCTTCAAAGTCTTCCCCCTTCTCCAACGCATCCAGTAAGGAATCCGCCTCTTCTTCTTCCTTCACTACGAGGATGGACAAGTCATATTTCTCGGGGGAAACGTAATCCTCACGGTGTTCAGTCCAGTAATGCTCAATCTCCGCATCCTTGATCTGTATGCCGATCGTTGCGATTTTCTCAAGCAGCAGCCTATAGCCAGCTTCCAACTCAAGCTCCTGTTTCGACAAACCTAACTGGGACTTCATTTCTTCAAAATACGATTTCTCTGAATCGTACCCATCCATCGCGGCCGCAAGTTCTCTTGCAATCTCTTGGGGAGTGACGATCAGCTTGCGTTCAATTGCTTCGGCATATACTGCTTTACGGTTTAGCATCTGGAGTAATAACTCACTGCCGTAACGTCGTTTCAGCGCATCGGTCCACTCTTTGTCCGTGATGACTTCTCCGTTGATCGTCGCTACGGTGCTTCCTTCTTCCGTATTGGCATCATGGGATGCATCTGCCTCGTCTTTGCCCTGTCTGAGACCATGCATAGCCATCACCGTTCCCATAACCAGCATGCCCAGCGTCAAGACAATTACAGCTGTCCACAACCCTTTTTCCTGTCTTGTCATTCCGCTTCCCGTCCCCGCATAGATCAGTTCTTGGCTTGCTCTAGGATGGTCTCAAGTTGTTCTTTGTTAAAGTCATAAGCTTCATTACAGAATTGGCAAACTACTTCAGCACGGCCCTCTTCTTCAATTAATTGCTCCATCTCCGTTTGGCCCAGGCTGATTAGCGTCTTCTCTACCCGCTCACGTGAACACTCACAGCTGAATTGAATATCCAATCCTTCCATCACCTGTACATCCGGCAGTAACCGGCGAAGCAACTCTTCCAGTTCAAGTCCCTGATCCAGCAACGTTGTCACTGGTGGCAACGTACCAATGGCATTTTCGATCGCTGTGATCTCTTGATCTGTCAATCCCGGTAACAGCTGCATAATGAATCCGCCTGCGACAATAACGGAATTATCCGTATCGACGAGCACACCAACGCCTACAGCAGAAGGAGTCTGCTCCGATTGGGCAAAATAGTACGTAAAGTCTTCGCCCAGTTCTCCTGAAATAATAGGCACACTGCCACGGTATGGCTCTTTCAATCCCAAATCCTTCGTTATGTTGATGAAGCCTTCGGTTCCAACTGCGCCTGCAACGTCCAGTTTTCCCACACTATTGCTTGGCAGATGTACATGCGGATTAGAAACATAACCCCGCACCTCACCTTTCGCATTGGCATCAGCTACAATCTGTCCAATGGGGCCATCACCGTTGACTTGTATCGTTAGCTTCTCATCACCTTTGAGCATCGCACCCATAATAGCTGCTGTTGTAACCGTACGCCCCATGGCAGCTGTAGCCGTGGGAAACGTATCATGTCTTCTGCGTAGTTCCTCAACCAGTTGTGTCGTCTGGACAGCAAAGGCTCTTACCTTTCCATTCATTGCTGTACCACGAATTAACCGGTCATGCTTGTTGTTGTTTTCCAAGTCATTCAGCCTCCTTTGGCGTATCGCCATAATAGTAGTAACACAGAAAAAACGGCACAACACTTAAGCTGTAATCTCAGCCCGCTGTATGCCGTCTCTATGCTCACCTTTCCCGGTTCCGCTCATATATAATACGCAGCCCTTCAAGCGTAAGCAGCGGATCAACTTCCTCTATACTACGGGTTTCTTCCGCGATTAGTGTAGCGAGACCACCCGTTGCAATGACTCTGGGCTTAGCTCCCATTTCTTCGCGAATGCGCTCTACAATACCATCTACCTGTCCTGCATAGCCATAGATAATGCCCGCTTGCATCGCATGAATAGTATTACGCCCAATGACCTTCTTGGGTTTCTCCAGCTCAATACGAGGCAGCTTGGATGCCCGCTCGTAGAGCGCTTCGGTGGCAATGTGAATTCCAGGTACAATGGCTCCCCCCAGGTAATGACCTTTGTCGTCAATACAGTCAAAGGTCGTTGCAGTACCGAAATCGACCACGACGAGAGGGCCGCCATACTTCTCAACGGCTGCCACTGCATTAACAATGCGATCTGCACCCACTTCACGTGGATTCTCGTATCGCAGGTTCAGGCCGGTTTTGATACCAGGCCCAACGAGTAACGGTTTTTTGCCCACATATTTCTCACACATCGCTTCGATCACATTCACCAGTGGCGGAACCACAGATGAGATGATTACACCTTCGATGTCGCTTGCCCTGATGCCGGACATATGAAATAAATTATAAATCAATACGCCGTATTCATCCACTGTTGACTGACGTGATGTACTCAGACGAAAGTGGTGCAGCAACTCCCGGCCTTGATATACGCCGAGCACCATATTGCTGTTCCCCACGTCTACAACTAGAATCAAAGAGGTTCACCCCTCTTTCTTTTCATTTAAATCCAGGCTGATATCCAGGCTCTCTAAAGAATAGGTTAACCTGCCAACCGAAATTACATCCACACCGCTCTCTGCAATTCCACGAATGGTCTGGAGAGAGACGTTACCTGATGCTTCAACCTTCACATGCGGGGCCTGCTCACGAATGAGATCAACCGCTTCACGCATCCGATCTGGATGCATGTTATCCAGCATAATGATATCTGCCCCGGCTTGCAAGGCTTCTCTCACCTGCTCCAGATTCTCCGTCTCCACTTCAATCGTCATCGTATGTGGAATACTTGTTCGTGCACGCTGTACCGCTTCGGTAATTCCGCCTGCGCCCTTGATGTGGTTATCCTTGATCATAACGGCGTCGTAGAGTCCAAATCGATGATTCGCTCCGCCACCCACGCGTACCGCGTATTTCTCAAGTAACCTGTGACCGGGCGTTGTCTTACGTGTATCCACCAGCCTGGTCTCAAGACCATCCAGAACATCCACATAGGTACGCGTACGCGTAGCAATTCCCGACATACGCTGCAGCAAGTTAAGTGCCAGTCGTTCCCCCGTAAGCAGTGAGTGTGTACTTCCCTCTACCTCAGCCAGAATCGTGCCATGCGTAACCTTGTCTCCGTCAGTTACCTTCGGTGTAAATACAAGACCAGGATCGACTACCTGAAATACGAGTTCGGCTACGGTCATGCCTGCAATAATACCATTGTCTTTGGCATGTATAATGGCTTTGGATTGGTTTCCTGCTGGGATCGTTACACTCGTTGTAACGTCACCTGCACCAACATCTTCCCGAAGCCAGTTTTTGATTGATTCGATAAGCCCATCATTGTATCCGTTCAGTATCATGACATTAATTCCTCCACAATCGCTTGTTCTCGCTGCTGCAGACTATGCTTCTGCCACACGATATCGTCACGTGCCGGGAAGTCCTCTCGATAGTGAGCTCCCCGACTCTCCTCGCGGTGTAATGCTCCGCTAGTGACTAACCAGGCACAGGTCAGAAGGTTGGCATACTCCAGCTCTTCCTTATGGGCAAGTGTCTGGTCAAAAAATTGCAATTCCTGTTGCAGCTTGTCCATAGCCTTCTGCAGGTTCTCACCATTCCGACGCAAGCCTACCTGACGAACCATCATTTTCTGTAGTCGTAAGCGTCTTTCCGATATTGGCTTTTGCTCTTTCATGATCTTGCTAGTCATATCCACAGATGCAGTCGCAGTTCCTCTTACTTGTAATGAACCAAGCGGAGGAAGAGAATGAATGCGATCAACAATTCTCCGGCCAAATACAATCGCTTCTGACAAGGAATTGCTTGCCAGACGGTTAGCTCCATGCACTCCTGTAGAAGATACCTCACCACAAGCGAATAACCGGGAGATGCTGCTCTCTCCGCTAAGATCCGTTTTCACTCCGCCCATCATGTAATGGGCAGCAGGTGCAACGGGAATCCAGTCCGTTGTCATATCCAATCCATAACGCATACAAGTCTCATATATGGTAGGGAATCGATGCTTGATCATTTCTGGCTGTTCGTGTGTAATGTCAAGATACACAAAAGTACTGTTGGTAGACTCCATCTCGCTAACAATCGCTCGTGCCACGATATCACGTGGTGCCAGTTCAAGCTGGGCATGGTATCGATCCATGAAGCGTTCGCCCTTCACATTGCGTAAATATGCCCCTTCGCCGCGTACGGCTTCTGACACAAGAAACCGTGGTGCCCCCGGATAACAAAGAGATGTGGGGTGGAACTGGATAAATTCCATGTCACGAACGATAGCCCCAGCCCGGTATGCCATGGCTACACCATCGGCAGTAGCTACATCCGGATTCGTCGTGTATCGGTACAGTTGCCCTGCCCCACCAGAGCAGAGAACGGTTGCCTGTGCCTTCACAAACACCTTCGATCCATCATCCTTCTGTATCAGAGCGCCGATGCATTCCCCTCGATCTCGATCCGTAATCAGATCAATAACAAAATGCTCATCCCATACTTCAATTCCGGGGTGTTCATTCACTTCGACTGCAAGCGCACGTACAATCTCATATCCCGTTGCATCCCCGTTGGCATGCAAAATACGGCGGTGGCTATGCGCACCTTCCTGCGTCAACGCCAACTCGCCGTTCTCCAGGTCAAACAACGTACCCAAACGAATCAGTTCCTTCACTCCGTCCGGACCCTCATTCACCAATACTTCTACCGCCTCGGAGCGGCACAAGCCCGCTCCTGCTACAAGTGTGTCCTGCGAGTGGTAAGCAGGCGAATCATCTTCAGCAATAACCGCAGCGATGCCTCCCTGCGCATACCTGGTGTTACTTTCAAGTAATGACTTCTTCGTGATCATTAATACGCGTTGTTGCTCACTTGCCTTAATGGCGGTGAACAAACCAGCAATTCCTGAGCCTATAACCAGTACATCCGTCTCTACCATGGGTAGCGCAGACAGATCAAAATCAACTAAATATTGCGGTATCATGTTATTCACCTGTCTTGGAGCAAGAGTAGCGCATCCTACTTCACCAACAACATGCGCTCTAGTGATTCTCTGGCTTTGTCGGCAACGGCCGGTGGCACATAGATTTGCGGCTTCATCGTTTCCAGGCATTTCACCAGTTTCTTCAAGTTGTTCACCTTCATGTTGGGACATACGAGGAACTTGGTCGCAAAATGAAACTGTTTATCCGGACTATCCAGACGAAGCTGATATCCGGTACCATCTTCGGTACCAACGATAAATTCCTTCGCTGATGAATTTTTGCAATACTCCAGAATGGCTGTTGTACTGCCTACAAAATCACCCATCTCTACAACTTCAGGGCGGCACTCTGGATGGACAACAAACTCTGCATTCGGATGCTTGGCTCTCATCTCCACCACATCTTTGACTGTGAGCATATCATGCGTGTTGCAGTAGCCTTCCCAGATAATCATTTTCTTGTCTGTATGCTGCTGCACATAGTGTCCCAGATTTTTATCCGGTACCCAGATAATTTCGTCGGAATCCACCGATTGAATAACCCGGACCGCATTCGCCGATGTACAACAGATGTCGGTCTCTGCTTTGATTTCAGCCGAGGAGTTGATATACGTAACCACCTTGGCATTAGGGTGTTGTGCTTTCAATTTGCGTAGTCCATCCACATTCACCATATCTGCCATTGGGCAACCTGCACGCTCATCCGGGATAATAACTGTTTTGTTGGGTGCCAGAATTTTAGCGCTTTCACCCATAAAGTGAACACCACAGAATACGATCACATCTGCATCTGTTTGTGCTGCCTTCTGGGCTAATAGAAACGAATCTCCACGGAAGTCAGCAACCTCCTGTACCTCGTCACGTTGGTAATAATGGGCAAGAATAATGGCATTACGTTCCTTCTTCAACTCCATAAGCCGCTCACGCAGCTCGCGGTTCATCTCAGCCTTGCGCTCTAAAGCCAGAGCTTCCACCTGTGATCCTCTCCTTTATCGGGACAGCGTCATGCGCTGTTTCGTAGGGCTAACCTAAGTCGTTATGTTCGCTTGAGAAACGAATCACAAGCGGTTTAACAACTAATTTACACAACGTTCACGACTCTGTCAATAAATGAAAAAGGCCCAGAACCGCGCCGTAACCACCCGTTTGCTAACTGGTTCGCCATCTAACTCCCGTTTATCTTTATCTATCCGTTTTTAAAATAATGGACAAAAAAAAGAGAGCCCGAGGGCTCTCTTGATTTCACCTGCTATTCTAGCCAGATGTAATATACATTAAGACGTTGGCTTCGTTCCGCCATCATCCGGGTTATTGTTATTACCCTTTTCCAGATTCGGTGCTTCGTTCGGAATATCTCCAGCTGGTGGCTCAGGCGTTTCATCTTTACCTTGAATGCGAACACGCACATCACCGATGTTGTCGATGATTGGCTCTCCGCCTTCAGTTGGCGTACCTTCACCATCATTGTCATTCTCTGCTTTTGGCGTCAAAGAACCTGTTTCGATCAATTGCTTGATCTGATCCATTTCCAAAGTCTCTACCTCAAGCAAAGTTTGAGCGATCAGATGCATCTCTTTTGAATGTTTAACAAGCAAGTCCTTACATTTCTCATAACATTCATTGATAAAGCGTTGCATTTCCTGATCAATCTCGTAAGCAATGGAATCTGAGTAATTCTGTTCATGACCGATATCCCGACCAAGGAATACCTGTCCTTGTGAACTTCCGAATTGCATAGGTCCCAATTTCTCACTCATACCGTATTCCATAACCATGCTGCGAACAATCCCTGTCGCTTGCTGGAAGTCACTGTATGCACCAGTGCCAATTTCTCCGATGAACAATTCTTCAGCTACACGACCTCCGAGGAGTCCGGTTACTTTATCCAACAATTCTTGCTTGGTAACCAGCATACGGTCTTCTTTTGGCAACATGATTACATATCCACCCGCACGTCCGCGCGGAATAATGGTCACTTTATGTACCATATCAGCATGTTCGAGGAAGTATCCTACAATGGTATGACCTGCTTCGTGATAAGCAACGATTCGTTTCTCGCGATCACTGATGACACGGCTTTTCTTCTCCGTACCGACGATGACACGGTCAATCGCTTCGTCAACTTCTTTCATGGAAATATCTTTACGGTTACGACGCGCTGCAAGCAATGCCGCTTCGTTCAAGAGGTTTTCCAAATCTGCACCAGAGAAGCCTGTTGTACGCTTTGCGATAATATCCATCTTCACATCTTTGGTCAGTGGTTTATTACGGGAATGTACTTTCAGGACAGCTTCACGACCTCTTACATCAGGGCGGTCAACCGTAATTTGACGGTCAAAACGTCCTGGACGCAGCAAGGCAGGGTCCAAAATATCTGCACGGTTCGTTGCAGCTACGATGATAATACCTTCGTTAGCTCCGAAACCGTCCATTTCAACGAGCAACTGGTTGAGTGTTTGCTCACGTTCATCGTGACCACCACCAAGACCAGCACCACGCTGACGTCCTACAGCATCAATCTCATCGATAAAGATGATACATGGCGCATTTTTCTTCGCATTTTCGAACAAATCACGTACACGTGATGCACCGACACCAACAAACATTTCAACGAAGTCGGAACCTGAAATACTGAAGAATGGTACACCCGCTTCACCGGCAACGGCACGAGCGAGCAACGTTTTACCAGTACCTGGAGGACCTACGAGCAATACGCCCTTAGGAATCCGTGCACCTACTGCCGCAAATTTACGAGGATCCTTAAGGAAGTCTACAACCTCAACAAGTTCCTGTTTCTCTTCGTCAGCACCCGCAACATCTTCAAATGTAACCCGCTTCTTCTCTTCGTTATAGAGACGAGCACGGCTTTTACCAAAGTTCATTACTTTACCGCCGCCGCCTTGAGCCTGATTAAACAGGAAGAAGAACAGCAGGAACATAATGATCAAAGGAATAAAGGAAGTCAGCAACGTCAACCAGATGCTGTCACCTTTCATTGGCTCCTGATGATATTGGAAATTGTTAGTTTCACTTGCAGCTACAAGTTCACTAATTGCCTCATCCGTAGGAGGAATATACGTTGAGAAATTTTCTGATTTGGCGCCATCAGGTGCCTTCTTGTATTGACCGGTCACGAGGTACGTTTGACCGTTAAATTGAACCGTCAATTCAGAGACATTGTTGGCTTTGATCGCTGTGCGCAACTGATCATATCTAGGATTATCGGTGGCTTCGCCGCCATTGCTGACGAACTGGACTATCCCCACCACAACTAAAAAAAGAATCAAATAAAAACCAGAATTCCGGATGAACCGATTCATCCCCTACCTCCTCTCGAGACACTTTAATTATTTTAACATAGCCCGACATGGCTTCTCAACAGAAGCCAAGAACAGCTCAAGGCTTGGGTCGGGCAGGATATTAGCTACTGTAGACTTCCGGCTTCAAAATCCCGATATAGGGCAGGTTCCGGTACTTCTCGGCAAAATCCAAACCGTAACCAACGATGAACGCGTCAGGAATGTCAAAGCCTGTGTAATGAGCTTCCAGCTCCACTTTACGGCCTGAAGGCTTGTCGAACAGCGTAACCACACGCACCGATTCAGCGCCGCGGTTCTCTAGCAGTTCAATCAGGTAGCTGAGTGTAAGTCCGCTGTCGATAATATCTTCGACAATCAGGACTTCCCGTCCTTCAACGGATACATCCAGATCCTTAATGATTTTGACAACACCTGATGACTTGGTGGAAGCGCCATAACTGGATACCGCCATAAAATCCATTTCAACAGGTACCGTTATGTTTTTAACCAAATCAGCCATAAATATAAACGCACCCTTGAGCACACAAATGACCAAAGGATTGCGATTTGCATATTCGGCACTTAGTGTTGCGCCTAATTCCTTGACTTTACTCTGAATTTCTTCTTCACTGATCAATACTTCCTGAATGTCGTTCTGCAACTGTGCGAACCCCCTAAGTTATACTATGAAAGCCTTACCTGAACCATAACCACTACCCCTGAATCGCTGAATCGCCTACAGTCATGTACAGGATTGCGGAAGTGCCATCCCTGACAGGAGCCACATTGGACCGTCGAACACCCGGTAACCAGATGATATGACCTGCTCCATCACATACCACAGGAATACGTGGACGGACAGATGGGGGGATTTTCTCATCGATGAAAATATTTTTCACCTTTTTGCTTCCGTTTAATCCCATCACTTTCATGGTATCTCCAGGTAACCGTGAACGCACAACCAGCGGCATAAGCAGTTGATCCGCATCAAACGCGGCTTGATCCGCCGATTCTGGTACATGATAGTCCTCGGGACTCACCGGCATCAACCGAATATACCGGTTAATTTGGGTGAGTGAAAGCTCATAAGTTCCACTCCATTGCGCAAGACGATACTCGTAAGATTGATCCTGTACGTCTGTCCGTATGCCAAAAGAAATCAGATTATACTCCCGAGTGCAGGCGAGTGTCTGTCCTATATCCAGGCTCCAGGTCGTCACATGGGTCTCCATGACCTTGCGTCGAATGGTTTCTATACGGGTAAAGTCGACAAAATCACTGTCCAAAGGCAGATAATTCAATATTAGTTTAATCAACCTTCGTTGTAAAGCGACATGTAACTTCAAGAAGGAAGGCACCTCAAAGGTTTGCCTTCCGCCGTTCACCTGCACTAGACACCTGTATGTGTCATATGCACTCTGCTCCATGAAATCGTCTTCATCACCCACAATTTCGGCAAGCCGATTCAATGACGGCGTGAGTTGTCCATTATACTGCCCCAAAAAAGGAAGCACATCCAAGCGAATGGCATTACGCCGATATTTACGCAAGGCGTTGCTCTCATCATTGAAATACATAAAACCCTGGGTATTACAAGCTTCTACAAGGTCTGTCTTGTTTATACGAAGGCATGGACGAATAAGTTCCACATTTTTTTCTCGTCTTTTAAACTTCATTCCCGCGAGTCCCGACAAGCCGGTTCCACGAAGCAAATGAAGCATGACCGTCTCTGCCTGATCATCGGCATGATGTGCCAAAGCGATGCTTGCCGCATTATATTTGGCAGCCACTTCATGTAGAAAGGCATATCGCTTGTTGCGTGCCGCTTCCTGTGGCCCTTGACCCGTCAGCTCCATATATGAAGGAACATCGGCCTTGATCCATTCAAAAGCAATACCAAGCTGCTGTGCCAGTTCCATCATTTTCTCCGCTTCATCATCAGATTCACTCCGGAAGCCATGATGCACGTGGGCACAGATCAATTCAAGTGGCACATGCCGCTTGCTGATCTCGTGCATGATATGCAAAAAAGCCACCGAGTCCGGCCCGCCCGATACTGCGACGACAATCCGATCCCCGGGAACCCATAACTGATGCTCTTCCGCTGCATCCAGCACGTTATTCACCAGCATGTTCCAGCGTAAAGCCTCCATACCTGTTCCTCATTCCTTGCGTTATGTATATGCACCCTCACAGATCAGAAACGTAGTGCATAGATGAGCACCCCAATAAGTAATATCACAGATACAGCAAATGCGTTCTTAAGCCAGCGCGGTGTTGTACTGTTGGAACGACGGCGAAGAGGCGTGGGGCGTGCCATCATTTCCTTCCATCCTTGTGCCGCATGGCCTGCATCACGAAACTGACCTCGCAAGGCCTGAATCGTCCAGTTGCGAAAAGGACCCAGTCGTTCACTGCGCTCCACCAGCGCTACAAGCTGATTCACACTTCGCAGTTGCGGCAACCCTTCGGCTGCCAGTGCCTTGAGCGCGTCTGCTTCAAGTACATGGATCAACAATAATGCAAAAGCAAATACATCATAGGTACCATCTGCTGTTCGACTACCTGCATTCCAGAAACCTCGATCATACCATTCAGTGAACTGTTTGACGCTTCGACCAATAGACGTAACTCCGCCGTAGTCGATCAATTCCACCTGCCCATAATCGGATACCAGCACATTCTGAGGTTTGAGATCGCCAAACACCCATCCAGCCTGATGCAATTGCGCCAGCTTCTGCAAGAGTCTAAGTCCAACCAGAAGTGTCCAGTCTGTCCCCTGACGCCGAATGAAGTGATGGAGAGCCTCACCTCGAACGTAACGCATCACATAAAAAGGAATATCCCGGCCACGAACGGCATAATCATCCACATCTTTAAGATAGGAAGGAATGCCGCTCTGCCGAAGGGCCTCATGATTACGCTGTAGTTGAAAAGATTTGAGCACATTGACTTCCGATTGCAGATCTACCGGGTCAAATCCCATTTTAAGCGCGTAGTGTTTGCCATTTTCGCCCCGTTGGACCAGAAAAACGATGCCATTGGCTCCTTTGCCCAGTAGCTTCCGAATCGTGTAACGACTGCGATTCCATTTCCCTGTAACCACGGTTCCTGGCGGGAAAGAGGCGTCAGACAACGTTGTCACCGAGCATCCCTTCTCTTTCAATGCGATAGTTCCCTTCTATTTCCTGCTGTTCCTCCAGTGTACCATAACGGTAAAAATCAATCACCTTCTGAATTGCAGGACCTGTCGGCGTTGCACCCTTCATCTGCAACCTTCCAAACAAGGACCGAACACGGCCTGGATCCGTTGTCCAGTCAATATCCATTACCGCATCTTCTCCACTGTGTCGTCCGGGAAAATGAAATACGGAAAGCTTGCTTTGACCTATACGCGCCTGCAAACTCAACATTAAATCACGAATGCCTTCTTCTACCGCAGCCAGTTTGGGCTTCATGCTGGCACTGACGTCTATTAACAATATCACCTGTAAGGCTGTAGTTTCAGCCATATCATCCATCACTTCCACGACCCGGGCGCGTTGAGCAGGCTCCAGATCCGTTACCGTTTTGGGCTCCTTCTCTCCCAAAATTTGTGTTAACTCTCTATTAACCGCCTGCTGAATGGTCTGAACCACCGTTTTCCTTGTCATCATCTGCATCGTATGGGCAAGCTGACGTGTACCTACAATTTGGCTGATTCCACCTCCGGCTCTGGCAATATCCTCAATCTCCCGGCTACCCAGCTCACCAATGGTTCCATAATCAATCACACCTACTACATTAACCGTAATCCCCTCTTCCTGCGCTTCGGCCGCTGCCAGCACCGGACTTGGTCCTACATTGGAACAACCGTCGGTGATCAATAAGATTTGCTTCATCCGATATCCCTCCGTTATTCGTTACTCTCCAACTCTATGACTAGCATTGCCAGAATGAAGAGACTTCAAACAGAAGAATATGCAATTAACTGACGGTCCGTGGACGCTCCATCCGGTTGATGCCAGGCACACGCAGTGTGGCCCATTCAGGGCGGAAATGCTCTACTTTTCCAACAACGACGGTCATATCATCCAAAATTTCATGCTGCTGATATCTGATAACACTCTCAAGCAGGCAATCGGCCAAATCTTGCGGATCATCTGTATCAATCTCTTGAATGAGCCGCTTCATCCATAGCTCTTTGTTCACCGCATACCCCGGTGCATCATAGATGCCATCCGTCATCATAATGAGGATATCCCCCGGTTGCAGCTGTACCGTCACCAGGTCCACTTCGATATCCTTAATAATACCGATTGGCAAATTACTGGCTGAAACTTGAATAACCTCCTGTCCACGTTTGATAAAACTTGGTGTTGATCCGATTTTCATAAACGTGGTCTCCGCCGTATACTCATCAATCAGCGCCATATCCACTGTGGCATACATCTCTTCAGGGGAGCGCAACATCAGAACGGAGTTCACCGATTTGATCGCCAGTTTCTCGTCCATGCCGGACTGTAGCAACTGTTCCAGAATATTGAGAGCTGCGCTGCTCTCCATGCGCGCCCGTTCCCCATTGCCCATTCCATCACTGAGCGCCACCGCGAATGTACCATTGCCTAATTCAACCGTACTAAAGCTGTCGCCTGACATCACATCTCCCCCTTTGGCAGCAGCAGCAACACCGGTGGTTACCTCGAACGTTTTGGCTGAACCAAACGTGACGGTTGCCAGTCCCTGACGAGGATCGGTCATGGTCTCATGCAAGACGGCAATATGCTCGTCCAGTACATCCGAGATCAGCGGAGCAATCATTTTCCGGCACTCATCGAATCCACGTGTATATGCATGTACAATCTCAATCTCTACATTGCCCGCTTCCAGATTAATGATCTCAATGGAGTGAATGGACAAGCCCAATGACTCCAGTGCGTCCCGAATCTGCTCCTCCTGCTGTACCATCTCATCACTTTCCCGCTGAATTTCTTTGGCCAGGTCCTCCATGACCTGAGATACACCGGACAATTGCTCTGCAACCAGCTGCCGGCTATCGATAATTTGACGCTTCCATTGCATGTTATGTTGATGCAGTCCATACTGGGCACGCATGACTTCAAGGACCTCTTCCGGTTTCGCACACACCCTGTTCCAGTCGACTGGAATTTGCTTGCCTGAGATCTCCGGGTTTCCTTCAATAGTACTCATCACGTCCGTCATATATTTGTAGGTTTGAATAAACTTCGCATCCCAGCATTGTGTACGCTTGAAGCAGCTTGCACATGTGCCCTCGGCAACCGCATTCATGAAATGGTCCATTCCACCTTCTTTCTGTACCTGCTCCCCTGCACCGGACATCTGATCAAAGCTACGTGACAATTGACGGAATACCTGTGAGAACCGGGTTACCCGTTCTGCCGTAATATCCCGTATCCGTTTGGCATACTCATGCTGCGATTTGGTATGATCCTGCGTACCCGGTACATATTTGGATATCGCCGTCATCAGGCTTTTAGGTGTTAACATGAATAGTACGATAGCTGCACACGTCTCCCATAATGAGTTCATCACATCGCCCGGTCCCCCCAGATATATGGATAGAATGGACGAACCCAGCAGCATGCCCAATGCAACCGCCGCACGTTTACCCTCTCGAAGCATACCTGCGAGCATCCCGGCAAAAGCAAGCAGGCTCATCTGATACACCGCTGACATGTCAGCCAGACTCAGAATCAAGCCGGTAATGACCCCAACCGAGGCTCCGAGGGGGGCTCCGCCCACCAGCGCAAAGATTAGAATGAGATAACGGGAGAGCATATGCTCGACGGACAAGGACTGAATTGTCCAACCTACGGCTCCCGTCATAACGGAAGCGAGCAATATGATCAGGCAGAGGATCTCCTCGTTCTTTAGGTTGAACTTTTTTTTGCGGTAGGTGAAGATCGGTATGGCTTGTATAAAAACAAGGGTGAGCACGAAGCTTAGTACCGAATCCATCGTGAGCATCAGCATGGCGTACCAGCTGAAGGATGGTCCAATCACGACGGCGAATAACTTGACCATAAATGTAGTGGTAAACACCATCGTTGGTGCATAAGATAATTCAGCACGATCATATGACTCAAGACCGCGGAAGAGCAGATAAAAGATGGCGATCTCCGATGCAACAATGAGCGGTACTGGAAACGGTGCGAAGAGACTACCTGCGAGTAGAGCGGCGCCTACCGGAATGATGTAATCCCTGCGCATGAAAGCAATTACGGCGAAGTAAGCAATGGCAAAGGGAGATAACTCATTCAGGATCATTGCCTTTCCGAGCAGGAACCCCATAAACGTAAGCAGCAGTACCCATTTGCGGGAAGCAACCATCTGGACAGCCTTGCGGGAGCCAAGCCATTGTTTCAGACGTACCGACAGCTCCTCCCGAGCTTCCGTACCTCCTTTACCTGCTTTCATTCCCGGAAATTGAATGACATTCCACTTTTCCATCATCCTCAAGGCACCCCATTCGATTAATTTGAATTTTCGTGTTTCGTTCTCGATGGTTCTGATTATAGATAGATTAGAAGACGTAGTTTGTCAGAATAGGTGGGCAGGGTCCAAAAAGTTTACGACAAAAGAAACGAGGCTGGCGCGGTGGTACGAAACCCCCGGCCTTATTGTGATTTCATTCATTCTCCTACCTGTTTCCGACAAGCGGAATGTCTGATTTTGAACCGGAGTTGGTTTGGCCTCGCCATCATTTGAGCAGGATAGCTGTGGAATGCCACGGAAACCTGTCGGTAAAAAATGGTAGACGACAAATGTTCTTATGGTTCCATTTTGCCGTGCAGAAAAACTGGGGATATGGAGCTTCACCTTACAAAAAAAGCTATTCGACTACTTATCTGTGAAAGTTGAACGTAAACGCAAAAAAACCGTTAGCCCACAGGCTAACGGTTTTTCTTATATGTTTAGATCAGGTTGAGACAGATTACACACGCTTGGCTCCACGGCCACCGCGTTTGCCTTCTGTGTTCTTCTTAAGCGAAGAGATCCGCTCTTCACTATCTTTCAGGAAGCGTGACATTTTATCCTCAAATGAAGGTTTGCCTGCTGCGGGCTTGAAAGAACGGCCTCCGCGGTCACCACGGTTAAATCCACCGCCGCCGCCACCACGACCTTGGCCACCACTTGGGCCTCCGCCGCTGAATCGTTCGCGATCTCCTCCACTGCGTTCCGGTCTAGGAGCTCTCGGGGGTCTGGATTGTGTTTGTTGCTCAACCGGTTTGTCAACAGCTTGCTTAATGGAAAGTCCGATCTTGCCATCCTTGTCAACGTTGATAACCTTTACTGTAACGAGGTCATTCAGCTTCAGGTGGTCGTTGACATCTTTGACGTAATTGTCGGCGATTTCCGAGATGTGAACGAGACCCGTGACACCTCCTGACAGATCCACAAATGCTCCAAAATGCGTGATTCCTGTCACCTTGCCCTCTAACTTGGTGCCCACTTCAATTGCCATAGAATAAAATGATCCTCCCTTAAAAATATACAACCCGATTTTTTGAATGCCAAAATCAATGCTACGCTAATGTAATTATACCTTATGCCGTAAACCAAGGTCAACTGAACACTACCCCATCAGAGAGCCTATTTTTTCCGGTTTAACGGCTTCAGACACACGGATAACAAACCTAGCTCGGTAATGGACCGAATTCCATCAGTTCCCTGACTCTTCAACCTGGATCGGCGTTTCCTCAGGAAGATAATATCCTTTTTTCCGTGCCAGCTGTCCTATGTATTCGGGGTCATTCAACCGGCTGACTTCGTACTTCAACTGTTCCAGCTTCTTCAACGTATCTTCCTTTGAAGCTTGCTGAGTAGCCAGATGAGAACTCTTGTCCGAAATTTGTGCATTCTGCACAAGGAATGTATATCCTGCCCATATTACAAATACAATCATAAACGTCATCCAAAGCATGAGGCGCCTTCGTGCACCGGCAGATTTTCCTTGGTTAGTTGGAGCCTTTGATCTGCCCACAGGTGTTTTACCCATTACGGACCTCCTTAAAACCAGCGTTTCCACATCGCTGCAATTCTTGTACCCACACGGATCATCCAATGCGGCGTTACCCAATATTTCAGGAGCGGCCTAAACATCCAGCGGAACAACTTGCCGAAAGGTACCAAACATTGCAGCACCAGCCTGCCCAGGAATAATAGTATCGCAATTACAAAACCGAATAATACGCGAATTAACTTATAAATCCCCTTAGCCGGCATAACGATCAGGATGTTAAGGATACGTCCACACCAATGAATCAGCGTTCTTGCGAGTTTAATTAACATTACCACAAAACGCTGGGTTGTAACACTTAAAAGCCAAAAATAGAAGCAAACCCCTATAATCAGCCCCAAAAAGACATAAAACCGCAGCTGTCCGTGGTTTCCGGCGTAGAGCATCCGAAAAACGAACAGCGCGGAAGCAACCCAGTACAACAGATCGAGTGTGTGGATGCTCCATCTCGGAAACCGCAGCTGTCCGGACAGTACCCGGTAACTGTCGTAGGCCATTCCCATCACGACCCCCGAAGTAAGCATCCACATCAATGTGATCCATTGAGTATCCGGACTCATCGGAACATCTTGCCAAACAGGCCTTTACTGTTTTTGGACTGGGAACCGGGGTCCAGATATTGGAGTGAACTGACTGTGCCTTCAATGGATAACAGACCTTCCTCCAGGCTCAGGTTTTTGATATGTAAATTGTGCCCTCGGATGGTCAGATGCCCAAGTTCAGTCTGCAGCAAAAATTCCTCACTGTCGAAGCTCTCCACATTGGAGACACCTGTCAGATCCAGCAGTTTCCGATTCTGCATGCTCAGATGATGCTGTTTGGCCTTACCGTGCTCAACCATGGCATGTACCCCTCCTTCTTACACCTAGCTTATGGATGAGGAGGTTGGAATAGAACCAGCGTTGTTGAACAAATAACACGGCATCTAATAAAACAAAAACGCCCTTCCCGGTTACAGGAGGACGTTTCGATTCAACTTGCATTGAATGAATGTTCAATCATACCAGGTGTACTGTTACCAGTTCATCCCGTTATCCTTGGCGATCGGCTCTTCCTTAACCAAGGTGTAGAGGCTGCTCGCCTCATCCTTCTTGGTGCTCTCAGCAATTCGTTCCACCTTCACAGTGACCAGTTTCTGACCGAACTGAACCGTCAGCTCATCGCCTACCTTAACAGCGGCGCTGGGCTTTGCTTCACGTCCGTTCACCAGAACACGCCCCTGTTCAGAGACGTCCTTGGCCACAGTACGGCGTTTGATTAACCGGGAGACCTTCAGGAATTTATCAAGACGCATTATTTTACGGCTTCTTTAAGTTTGTTGCCTGCTTTGAATGCAGGAACAGTGGACTCAGGAATCACGATTTCATTCCCTGTTTGTGGGTTACGTCCGGTACGACCGGAACGTTTGCGGGTCTCAAAAGTGCCAAAGCCGATCAATTGTACTTTGTCTCCGCTGGCAAGTGCATCTGTAATTTCTCCCAAAAAGCCATTCAATACGGACTCAACGTCTTTTTTAGTCAAACCACTTTTGGTTGAAATGTTGTTAATCAGATCTGTTTTGTTCATTTTTAAAAGCCTCCCAAATTGAAAAAAAAGTATCTGCGATCCCTGACAATCCTTCGATTGCCACTGGTTTCGCGTAAGGTTACTACACATGTATTCTGGCTTGGCATCTGAAATCCTGCCTTGGTCCGCGACTTTTTTTAGCTTTTTGTCGATGATCCGCAGGGGACAGTCTAAGACCAGTACCCGAAACCATCCGTCGCTAAACACCAACTCCAGTTTACACAGATGAACACATGTTCGTATATCATAACACACTGCATAGCATGATGGAATAAGGTTTATCGGTATTTTCCAGAAAATTGAACCCCTTATAATCCTGCCTTCTTCGCATCCTGCCAGAATTGCTCCATCTCTTCTACATTGCTATCTGCTGGTGTTCTTCCCTGTTCGCGCAAACGCTCTTCAATGTATTGGAACCGCCCAACGAACTTGCGGTTGGTGGCAGCGAGTGCCTCTTCCGGGTCTGTATCGATGAATCTTGCAACGTTCGCGGCTGCGAATAATAAATCTCCCAGTTCAAGCTTCCGCTCTTCTGCAGACTGACCTTGTTGCACTGCTTCTTTCAATTCCGCCAGCTCTTCCTCGATCTTGGCAAATACACCTTCAACATCATCCCAGTCAAAGCCCACTTTGGCTGCTTTCTTCTGTAGCTTGTATCCCTTCATCAATGCAGGCAAGTCACGCGGTATGCCGTCCAGCACGGAAACCTTCTGCTGATCCAGACCCTTGCGTTTCTTCTCCTCTGCCTTCATCTGTTCCCAGTTCTGAAGAGCTTCATTCGCATCTTCTGCCTGATTATCGCCAAACACATGCGGATGACGGAAAATCAGCTTATCATTCAAACCTTCGATGACATCATACACATTAAATGTGCCCACTTCTTCTTCCATCTGGGAATGCAATAAAATCTGCAGCAACAGATCACCCAGCTCTTCTTTCATATGGTCGGGGTCATCCTCATCGATCGTCTCAATGACTTCATAGGTCTCTTCAATCAGGTTTTTGCGAATCGACTGATGCGTCTGCTCCTGATCCCATGGACAGCCACCTGGACTGCGAAGAATGTTCACAATCTCATGCAAACGCGCAAAGGATCGCCGACGCAAGGCATCATCGGTGTTCTTCGGTACATAAATCAGTGACAGATTCCCGTATCCTTCGATCCGGTCCAGTTCGTGTAGCGGAATCTTGTGAATAACCTCCTGACCCTGTACACCCAGCGCATGACCCACAAATACCGGATAATCATCCGGGTAAACCTCCATCAGGCATAGCTTCACATCCGAGGCAGTGAACACATCGTAGACTTGTCCGATCAACGTATGTAGCTGTGGTTGTACCAGTTCCGTGTTCAGGCTGCTGGCATCCAGGAGTTGAAATCCTTCGATCGGGTCGAAACCAAGCCGTATAAAGGCTTCGTCCAGGAAGCTCTCTCCTCCCATAACACGCAGTGAAATGCCCATCTGTGGGCAACGTTCTTTGAGCAAACGTACACTTGCTTCTGCCACCATGGGATGACCCGGAACGGCATACACAATCTCTGTTCCGGCCTCGCCCTTGCGAGCGGCCTCTATCAGTTGGTTCGCGATCTCATCATATACTTCGGGGAAGGAGGACTTCGACTCATAGATGGCATCAAATGATGTCATCTCCAGCCCCTCTTGCTTCAGATCATTCAATACGGGATGATCCAGGGTGCGTACATACAGCGTAGCTGCATGTTTCATTTTTTTGATAATACCTACGGTCAGTTGGTCTGCATCTCCAGATCCAAGACCCACTACGGTCAAAGCTGCACTCATTGCGTAAACCTCCATCCGGACTGTCCTGTCCAGGCTCAATGATGATCATCGTGCCTGAACAGGACTAATTACACGTATTATACCAGAATCATTCGATATCCTATAATTGCATATTCGGGGTGCTGGAGGCAGAAGCACCTTGAGCATGAAGCTAGCGCAGCACACGCAGTCTGCGCAGCAGCTTGGCAAGGCGAGGCCCCAACTTGGGCACGACCGCCAGCTCCGCGGCGGTCAGTAGCCCTGTCCGGGCCGCCGCCAGCAAGAACACGGCAGAGCCTGCGGCAATGCCCAGCAGGCTCACGCCCATCGCGGCCAGCCGGCGGTCGGCCGCGATACCCATGCCGCCGAGCACGGCTTCGGCGGCCCAGGCCGTGCCTACCGCCGCCAGACTCATGGCGGCGATCACCAGCGCCGGCTTCGCCAGGACGGCGCCAGGGGCAGGGCGCAGGGCGACAAGTCGCGCCAACAGCGCCACATTCAGGCCAGCCGCCAGCATGTAGGCGACTGCGCCTGCCAGGGCCGCGCCGCTGATGCCCAGCGCCGGCACAAGCATGACGTTCAGCAGCGCCTTGACGCCTGCGGCGGCCAACATGCTGAACGCAGGTGCGCGCACGGCGCCGAGGCCTTGCAGCAGCGCCGCCGCAATAATGCTGACGGTGCTGCCCGCAGCCGTCAGCGCCATATACCGCAGTGCTTCCGTGCCTGCGGCATCTCCGTACAGCATGCGGTTAATCGGCTCCGCCAGCACCGCAAGACCCGCGGATGCCGCCAGGCCGATCAACCAGAACCAGCGCAGCGCGAGACCTGCTTGCTGCCGGACGGCTTCTGGCCCGCCCTTTAACCGGGCTTCCGCCATCGCCGGAATAAATAACACAGACAGTGACGTAGCCAGCATCGTCACCAGTTGAACCAGCGGCAATCCACGGTTGTAGATGCCGAAGGAAACCATCGACTGGAGCTCATCCAGTCCTTCTCCCCGCAGCAGCCGGGGCACAGTGAAGGTATCCACCAGATTCATCAGCGGTACGGCCAGCGACCCAAGACAGACAGGGATGGCATACATGAGCAGCGTCCTGATCCATTCCCCGTTGGATCGTGACCGTTCTCCCAGAGCGGGATGTATAGCACTCGCCGTTTTCTTTTGCAGCGTAACCGGCCTATGCTCCTGACGCTCATGCCTGTCTGCTCCAACCTCCTCACCTCTTCTGCTCCATTCCGAATTCAATTGTCCGGTGACCACTTCCCTGTCTTCTCGCCGATGTCGGACCATGTACCCTAACATGACTAGCAGCCCAACCATTCCGCCGGCAACGGAGCCCATCATGGCACCAGCAGCGATACTTTCAAGCGAAGCATCCCGCCTCATCAGCCAGAGAAGCAAAACAATCATGACGGTGACACGTATCGTCTGCTCCACCACTTGTGATACCGCTGTTGGGACCATCTGCTGTAACCCCTGAAAATATCCACGCAGCCCTGTCATCACCGGGACGAACAATAACGCCCATGAAGCTGCGCGAATCGATGGAACCACATGTCGATTGCCGATCAGCTCGGCGATCAGCGGCGCACCTGCATACATCAAGAGTGCCATTATAATTCCAATTCCCCCGAGCAATAGGGAAGATAGTCGAATAATTCTTCTGCTCTCGTCTGGTCTTCCCAGTGCATTCTGCTCTGCTACGAATTTGGATACGGCCAGCGGCAGTCCTGCAGCAGCAAGCGTGATAATGAGCATATATAACGGATACACCGTATTGTAAATGCCAAATACACCGTCTCCCCCCAGATTCTGCAGCGGAATCTTCTGAAAAGCACCAATGATTTTAGAGATAATGGCGGCAAGCCCAAGTACAAATGCACCCTGTAGCAGCCTTGAGCCTGTAGACGGCTGTTTCATAATTCCCTCCTGCGTATGTCCCTGCGTTCAATTAAGCATACCTTGTTATTATACCTGCCTGAAGGCGCACAGACTAACCCTCCCCCATGACAATCATCCCGAATCAACTCTCCTTGCCCCTTAAAAAGCAAAAAACTCCCGTATGCCCAAATCAGGGCACCAGGAGTTGATCTGCTGTCTATTGTTCCATTTGCTTGCCAAGGAAACCAGCAGCCGTCTCAGACATCTTCACTTCCATCTGAGACATCTTCACCGATTCATCCTTATTGAAAAGGATAACCGTTCCGATGGGGTCACCACCCGAGATAATCGGCGCAATAACAAAAGAGGATAACGTCTCGTCATGATCTTTGCTAAGCTCATAAGAACCGTTGTTTGTTTCCAAAATGGTCTTTCTGTTTTCCATACAGCCCTCCAACAGTTGACCTACCTGCTTGTCCAAATACTCTTTCTTGGAGCCCCCTGCCACCGTGATAATGGTATCCCGGTCAGAGATCATCGTTACATGTCCTGTACTCTCATACAGGGATTCTGCATATTCTTTGGCAAAATCACCAAGCTCGCCAATCGGCGAATATTTTTTAAGAATAACTTCTCCATCACGGTCCACGAAAATTTCCAGTGGATCCCCTTCACGAATACGTAACGTACGGCGGATTTCTTTTGGAATGACCACACGACCAAGGTCATCTATACGGCGGACAATACCAGTAGCTTTCATTTCACATGTTGCCCCACTTTCTCGAGAAGATTTTTCAACTACTGTTCCTTAATGGGTAGAGGAAAGTCCCAGAACGTTTAGTGTGATATCTTGACCATAGTATTCATCTGTTCCCATTTCCTTATACATACATCGGAGAATATAGTTGTGTAACTTTCGAAGAAGGCGACCATATACCCATACGGCTTGAATATATACAAGAAGAAGCAAGAAGGAGGTCCTAAGTCCTCCCCTTGCTTCTCTGTATGGTTGTCCATATTTACTGTTGAACAAGGCATTCATTCGGGCAGATTTACCCCTGAACGTATGCTAACACAGCCATACTACTTACTGCTTGTACCTTCGTCTGTCGTTGCATCTTTATCTGTTCCAGTCGTACCTTGGTCAGTCTTGGTATCTGTACCTGTGGAGTCATCCGTTTTTGGTTCGGTTGTTTGCTCTCCTTCAGTTCCTGTACCTGTTGTGCCTTCAGTCGTACCTTCTTCAGCTTTTTCTGTTTTTGGCAGATTAACTTCTTTTACGATTTTGTCCAATTCATTTTGCATGAACGTATCGATCTCAGCAGCTGCCAATTGGCTCTTCAGACTTTCTTTTTGCTCAGCCGTCAATTTAGTGAAGTCTGCTTCTGTACGAGCTTCCACTTTCATGATGTGGTAACCGTACTCCGTTTCAACCGGATCACTGATTTTGTTCAGTGGCAACGTTTTTGCAGCTTCCTTAAATGCTTCTACCCAGCTGCCCACAGGTGTTTCTTCATACAGTCCACCTTTTTCAGCAGAACCTGGATCTTCGGAATATTCTTTTGCAATTTCAGCAAAATCAGCTCCGCCATCCAACTTGGTTTTTACTTCTTTTGCAATTTTCAGTGCATCTTCTTTTTTACGCTCTTTTTGCGTTTTTGGATCTGTGAAGTTAATCAGCACGTGACGAACGGAAGCCGTTGTGAACTGATCTTTGTTTTTCTCAAACTCAGCCTTAATCGCATCTTCCGTAACGCCAGTTTCCTTGTCTTTGATTACCGTCATGATGCGTGTCATATAATCCTTGATGTTCTGGTCAGTCAGGTTCTGAGCTTTCAGCATCTCAGTCCATTGATCTGCCTGAACAGAAGCTTTCATTTTATCGAATTGCTCAGTTGCTGTTTTGGCACCCGCTGTTTTGGCTTCTTCACTTGCTTTGCCACTCAGGTATTCATAAGCAACTTCCTGTTTCACCAGGTACTCCTTGAAATCGTCCATATCCATCATTTGTGCATATTCCGGATACAGGAATTTCATAACGCGTTGTTCCATATCGAATTCATTGGCTGTAATGGTACCACCATCATACGTAGCGACTACAGCACTCGTATCTGTCGATTCCGGTGCTTTCGCTTCTTCCTTCTTGCCGCATGCAGCAAGCAATGATAAGGATAGTACTGCGACCATGCTCACAGACAGTACTTTTCCTACTTTTTTATACTTTGGTAACATCTTTTAGTTCCCCCTTTGATTTAAAAGCAGTCTTCATGGACTCCAGAATTTTCTCTACCAGCTCCATCAGTTGCTTATCCCCAAGCCCCTTGCCTTTAGCGTGAATCAGCATATGGGGTCCTTGTTCAAATTGTACACGTCTTTCGAACTGATTTCCAATGTGCGCGATTTTCGATAGTTCAAAGGCATGTTCACGGCCTTCATAGAACTTCACGGTAATGTCCTCACCACGTTGGGAAATGGACTCAATACCGTAGATTTTGCCGTATACTTTCATCCGCGCAACAGCCAGCAAGTTAATGACGGCCTCCGGAAGATCACCGAATCGGTCAACCAATTCGTCTTCCAGCTCCATCGCATCGTCGAAGGAAGCAATGACCGCCACTTTTTTATAGATCTCAATCTTCTGAATACTGTCATAAATATAATCGGACGGCAAGTAAGCATCGATACTGAGATCCAAGGTTGTGTTCCACTGGTCGGAAGGTACCGGCTCCTCGCCAAGCATCGTAACTTTGCGTTTGTTGATCTCCTCTGCGAGCATCTGGGAATACAGATCGAACCCGACGGAAGCAATGAAGCCATGCTGCTCTGCTCCTAGCAGATTTCCCGCACCACGGATCGACAAGTCACGCATGGCGATTTTGAATCCCGAACCCAGTTCAGTGAATTCTTTGATCGATTGCAGACGTTTTTCGGCAACTTCAGTAAGCACTTTATCCCGTTGGTACGTAAAGTACGCATACGCAATACGGTTGGAACGACCCACCCGTCCGCGCAGCTGATACAGCTGGGAAAGCCCCATTTTATCCGCATCATGTACAATCAGCGTATTTACGTTCGGAATATCTACCCCGGTCTCGATGATACTTGTGCTCACAAGCACGTCATATTCACCATCCAGGAAGTCCAGAATCGTCTTCTCCAGCTCTGTCTCCGACATCTGACCATGACCCACACCAACCTTGGCTTCAGGCACAAGTTCAGAAATTTCAGCTGCCATCTCCTGAATTCCTTGAACACGGTTGTAGAGGTAATACACCTGACCTCCACGGGCAAGCTCACGCTCAATCGCTTCGCGGACAAGCGCCTGACTGTGTTCAACCACATAAGTCTGCACCGGGAAACGATTCTCTGGCGGAGTCTCAATAACGGACAGATCACGCACACCCAGCATGGACATATGAAGCGTACGCGGAATCGGCGTTGCCGTCAGCGTCAGCACGTCCACATTGGTTTTTAGCTTCTTCAGTTTTTCCTTATGAGTTACTCCGAAACGCTGTTCTTCGTCGACAATGAGCAGTCCCAGGTCCTTGAACACCAGATCCTGCGACAGCAGGCGATGCGTCCCGATAACAATATCCACTGTACCTGCCTTGATGCCTTTGGCTGTTTCATTCTGCTCTTTACGCGAGCGGAAACGGCTAAGCACATGAATGTTGAACGGGTAACCGGAGAACCGCTCACGGAACGTCTCAAAATGCTGCTGTGCCAAAATCGTTGTCGGCACGAGTACAGCCACCTGTTTGCCTTCAATAGCTGCTTTGAACGCAGCACGAATAGCCACCTCGGTTTTGCCGTAACCAACATCCCCACACAATAAACGGTCCATCGGACGGTTTTGTTCCATGTCCTTCTTGATTTCTTCGATCGCACGCACCTGATCACGTGTCTCATCGTAAGGGAACATGTCCTCAAACTCCTGCTGTTCTGCAGAATCCTTGTCGAATCCAAATCCTTTGGACGTCTGACGCTCTGCATACAGCTTGATCAGATCATCAGCAATATCCTGTACGGATGTGCGGACTTTATTTTTAACTCGTGTCCACTCATTGCCGCCCAGCTTGTATATTTTAGGTTCTTTCTCTTCTGAACCTACATACTTCTGAATCAGATCGATCTGTTCAATAGGTACAGACAGTTTGTCTCCACCCGCATAGAGAATATGCATGTAGTCTTTATGAATACCGCCAACCTCAAGGGTACCAATCCCGAGGTACTTACCAATCCCGTGGTTTTGGTGAACGACATAATCGCCCACTTTTAGCTCACTATAGGATTTGATCCGTTCCGCGTTGTCTACATTCCGAATTGGTTTGCGTACTTTACGCTGTTTTTGCGAGAACATCTCGCCCTCAGTCACGACAGCCAAATGAATCGACGGCATTTCAAATCCGGTTTGCAAGTTACCAATCATCATCTCTGGCTCTGGAATATCATAGTCCATCAGTACCCGGCGCATCCGATCCAATCGTTCCTCACCGTTCGCCAGCATCAGCACTTGAACTCCAGCCTTCTGCCAACGCTCCATCTCTGCCTTCAGTACGTTCATCTGTCCATGGAAATCCTGCATACCACGACTGATGAAGTTCAGAATGTTCTGTGGTTGGGTGTGTGGAACCTGACGCAAAAAGATCGACATAAACAGCGTCTGGAATGGACGCTCATACAAGAGTTCATCACCGTCTGCGGATAATGGAAGATCCGGAAGTGTTTTTCCGTTTTGCATCAAATGCAGATTCCACTCTGATTCATCACGGTCCAGCTGTTTCGATGTCTCCGATAGTCTGGCAGGCTCATCAAGAACCAGCAGGGTATCTTCTGGCATATAGTCGTAGATCGTTTTGTTCTCCGGATAGAGCGGAGAAATATATTTGTACATTTCGGAGAAATACACGTGTTCCCGCAAAAGCTCGATCTCCCGGTGAATTTCTTCACGAAGACGCAGCTTCGCCTGCCGGTCCGTCATTTTCTCCAGCTGTTGCTCGAGCAAAATGGCAGCTGCATCGGCAGCCTTTTCCATCCGCTCACGATCTGCAATTAATTCCTTGCATGGCAAAACCGTAATTTCTTCAATCCGTTCAATTGAACGCTGATCCGCTGGGTCGAACGTCCGAATGGAGTCGATCTCATCATCAAATAACTCCACTCGATATGCGATCGATGAAGTAACCGGATAGAAATCGATGATACCTCCGCGTACACTCATCTCACCACGAGATTCTACGCGCTCTACACGCTCATATCCGAGCTTAACCATCTCCAGCAGGAAGGAGTCCAGTTGAAGTGTGTTGCCCTGTTTAATCAAAATTCGAGCATTGGCCATCACTTCAGGAAGCGGGACATAACGTCTTACGCCAGAAAAGGGAATAACAACAACGCCCCTGAATCCCTGGGCGCAGCGGACCAACACATCAATACGCTGACCCAATGTTTCCGGGCTGGAAACAGCAGCTTCAGCAGCGACAAGTTCGTTGGCAGGATAGATCAACACCTGATCAGGTGAAAGCGCTTCCTGTAAATCTTCTGCAATTTTTTGAGCTGAAAACATATTGTGTGTTACTACGAGCAATGGTCGGTTCATTTCCTGATGCAGAGCAGCCAGCATAATCTGACGCGCCGAGCCGGATAGACCTGAAACCAATTGTTCCTTCATGCCGGACTTGATTCCGGCTGTAATGGACCCGAAGTCCGGATCTTTGGAAAAAGCCTGTATAAGTGCTTGTAACAAAAGGGGCACCTCTCTTATAACTTACTTGATTATCTCACGCATACGCGTAACATCACTATTAAAATGGATACAAATTCCTTTTTGTCCTGTTTCATCATAAAGGATTACTCGCAACATTGCCACATCTGTTGATGTGGCTAAGCCTGATTTCGAGATAGCGCTGGCTTTCATTCCAACTGAAAAGAAGCCTCAGCAGGCTGCCAAGGCTATAAAAGGTGGAGCGTTATTACGCAACCGCCCTCAACTGTCATTCGATCCTGTTACAGGCGATGTCTACTGAAGCGGACTCGCGAGCAGACTAAGCTCCGGATTGTGCTCCAGGGCCTCCTTACAGTAATCACATGTAATCCGAACGGTAATGTCACCACCTGAATTATACGCTATTATATCCCTCCGCTCGTCGGGGGTCAAGAAATGAAAGCCAAGCTCTACTTCCGTTATCCGGGCAGAATCGATTCGTCCAATAAAGGTACGGCAATGCCGACATACGTAATTCACTGACATGTTTATGCCTCCTGAACATGGTTTATACGTCCAGTATGTCCAGTATGGCTGAATCGAACCCGTCTTTTTGATCATTTTACCAGTATGTCTTACAGAATTAACCGTTAAACTTCGCCATTGTTTGTTCGAACGTATGAGTCAAGCTATGCTCCAGGGCATCACACGTTTGCTCAATGGTCTGATCAAGGGCTTCTTTTTCTTTCTTCATAAATGTCGACAGTACATAATCGACAATGGCATGTCCTGGTTCAGGCCGGGATATTCCCATGCGTACCCGGTTAAACTGCTGTGTACCGGTATGCTGAATAATGGACTTGATGCCATTATGTCCGCCTGCACTGCCTTGGTAACGCAATCTGACTTTGCCAATCTCTGTATCCATGTCGTCGTACACAACAATCAGATCTTCAAGACTAACTTTATAAAAATCCATATACGCTCGAACCGATTCACCAGACAAGTTCATAAAGGTCATGGGTTTGATCAGCACTGTTTTCACACCGCCAATGTTGCCTTCTCCAATCAGCGCCTTACATTTACTCTGTGTAATGGAGATACTATGACGATCAGCCAACCGATCCAGTGCCATAAAACCGATATTATGACGGGTTTTGGCATAGTTCGAGCCTGGATTTCCAAGTCCGACAATCCACTTCATCTTGTTCCCTCCTTCGGATTAGCCTGAGGTGAGGCATAGACTTCGAATGTTATATTTCATATAATATCAGGAAAGTAAAGATCGATTTACTGTAGTATTCACAGTTAATATTTTATCAACCCAGGAAGGTGAGCGGGTTTTGCGCGAAGACAACGGACAACTGACTCAACATAGCGATTTTATCTATCATCTCGAATATCACGTACCTGTACAGGTATACGACCGCGACACCCATATTGAGATTGGTCTCATCACTCGTTTCGATAATCAATTCGTCGAGATTGCCGACACGCTCTTTCATCGGCGTCGTTTCCGATTTATCTCCCGCCCCGGGTATTAACCATATAAGATGAACGAACCATTTTACACTGGATCACTGCGCGTGCAGAAACATCTTCCGATCGCTGTTAAGTCGAAGGCATATGCTTCCGAAGCAGCTTTCTTTCAGAAAGCTTTTAACTTCGCTTCTTCAGATCTTTTCTGCCCTCTCCGTTATTGTGTAAATGAGTAGTTCAAACTTATATGGACTGACCAGCGTCTGTTTCACCTTTAATAAAACGGCACGCCGACAGGGGTTACATTTTCCATTGAACCGGAAAACGTAACCCCTCTACTACTTTATGCAGACATCCTTATTCAATTTCAAACAGCTTGCTGATTGACAATTCCTCATGAACCCGGATAATTGCTTCTCCGAGCAAAGGCGCTACAGACAACACTTTGAGTTTGCTTGTCGGATTAGCATGCGTAATTGGAATGGTATCCGTTACGATGACTTCCTTCAATGGTGCATTCTCCAAACGTTCCATCGCAGGTCCGGACAATACCGGGTGAGTACAGCACGCGTATACTTCTTTCACGCCGCCTTCCATCAGAGCATTCGCTCCCAGTACAATCGTTCCCGCCGTGTCAATAATGTCATCGATCAGAATGGCTGTTTTACCCTCGATGTTACCGATAATGTTCATCACTTCACTCACATTCGGCTCAGGACGACGTTTGTCGATAATCGCAAGAGGTGCATTCAGGAAATCAGCCAGTTTACGTGCGCGGACTACGCCACCGTGGTCAGGTGACACGACAACTGGATTTTCGATCTGTTTCGACCGGAAATATTGAGCCAGAATCGGTACGCCGAGCAAATGGTCGACCGGAATGTCGAAGAATCCCTGAATCTGCATTGCATGCAAGTCCATCGCGATAACACGGGTTGCACCCGCTTTTTCGATCAGGTTGGCAACCAGTTTCGCCGTAATTGGGTCACGTGAACGTGCCTTGCGATCCTGTCTTGCATAGCCATAGTAAGGAATAACGACGTTAATCGTCTTGGCAGATGCCCGTTTAAGTGCATCAATCATAACGAGCATTTCCATCAGGTTGTCATTAACCGGCAAGCAAGTGGACTGCACGATGTAGACGTGACAACCCCGAACACTCTCGGAGAGTTTCACTTGAATCTCGCCATCACTGAAGCTGGTTGTGTGAGATTCACCCATGGGAATCCCGATATAATCAGCAATTTGATGGGCGAGCTTGGGGTTAGAATTGCAAGTAAATATTTTTAATTTCGAATCAAAATAAGTCATAAAATAAAAACCCTCCGTGCTGGTTCATTGGAATCAATAAGCGTCTGCGACATGTCGGCACCTCCCGGTCTTCGGGAGGCAATCTTGTTATCAAAACCCCTTATTGGGGTTTGGCATTTTGTTTCTTGGCTTTGGCACGTCCGCGAATCTTCTCCGCATAACCAGGTTTATTCTCCTGACGTGGACGAGCAATGGCCAGATCATTCTCGGGAACGGAATGGGTAACGGTAGAGCCAGCAACCACATAAGCGCCTTTTCCTACCGTAATCGGTGCAATCAGATTGACGTTGCTGCCTACAAAAGCATCATCTTCAATCGTTGTCACAGCTTTATTATAACCATCATAATTGACAGTTATTGCCCCGCATCCAACATTTACGTTTTTCCCTACTTTGGCATCCCCAATATAGCTGAGATGAGATACTTTGGAACCTTCATCAATTGTAGCATTTTTCACTTCGACAAAGTCACCAATTTTTACGTTGCGACCCAGTTTAGTCCCAGGACGCAAATTAGCATATGGACCTACTGTTGCATCAGAACCAACTTCGGCATTGGACAACACCGAATGTTTAATCGTAACTCCGTCCTGAATAACACTGTCTTCCACATCTGCCTGAGGACCAATATGACATGCTTCACCAATGGAAGTTGTGCCTTTGAGGATCGTCCCCGGATACAAAACTGTATCTGATCCAATCGTAACATCCGCTCCGATATATGTCGATGACGGATCAATGATCGTAACACCGTTCAACATATGGCGTACGGCGAGACGTTCACGCATGAAGGCTTCGGCTTGTGAAAGCGCGAGTCGGTCGTTAACCCCGATGGATTCTGCGATGTCATCTGACATATAAGCCTCAACGACTTCTCCATCATTGCGGAAAATGCCAACCACGTCTGTGAGATAATACTCTCCCTGAGCGTTCTGGTTCGTCACTTTTTCCAGGGCTGCGAACAATTTTGCATTATCAAAACAGTATGTGCCCGTGTTAATCTCATTCACAGCATCTTCCTGCTCTGTGCAATCCTTTTGTTCCACAATCCGTTGTACAGACCCATCTTCTCCGCGAATGACGCGGCCATAGCCTTTGGGATTGTCCAACTGAGCCGTAAGAACTGTGGCTGCTGCTCCGCTGCTCTCATGCAGCTTCATCAGACCTTCCAACGTCTCACTGGTCACAAGTGGTGTATCTCCGCAGACCACAATCGTAGATCCAGTTTCACCGCCAAGCAAGGACTTAACCTGCTTCACTGCATGACCTGTACCCAGTTGTTCCGCCTGAAGTGCATACTCCGCTCTGGAACCCAAAAATGACTGCACCGCTTCGGCACCATGACCGACTACCACTACACTGCGTTCAACGCCTGCGCTGAGTGCTGCATCCAGCACATGTCCAACCATAGGTTTACCGCATACGGGATGCAGTACTTTGTACAATTTTGATTTCATTCGTTTCCCTTGCCCTGCGGCAAGAACGATTGCCATTCGTTTCAAAATTAACGACCTCCTGTTCTGAAAATCCCATTGAATTGCATTGCTGATCTATATCCAATGAGTATCGTTCAGCCGGCTTCAAGCCGGTCCTGTTCATCGCCTGCTGTCTCTGTAATCACACGTAACAACGCGGACACCAACGAATCGTGACCTATATGTATACGCCGTGTACCTGCGAGCTTAACCGAATCCCAATGATTCCTAAGATGCCGCCCTGCCACCAAGCGCACGATGCGCTTTTTGTTCTCTGCTAATAAACTCAATACTGAATATATCTTATTCCGGTCAAAAAGAAAAGAGAGCCATAAGACATGGCTCTCTTTTCCTTCGAACCCCAATAATGTTCTCAGGCACCTTCTTCAATAACTTCTTCCTCAGTTGCTGCACGATCGTATTCAGTCAAAACTGCTGCCTGAATCTTCTCACGAGTACCGGAAGAGATCGGGTGGGCGATATCACGGAACTCTCCGTCAGGAGTACGCTTGCTCGGCATAGCAACAAACATTCCGTTGTTACCATCAATGACACGAATGTCATGAACGACGAATTCGTTATCGATGGTAATGGATGCGATAGCCTTCATTCTCCCCTCCGAGTTAACACGGCGGAGTCTGACATCCGTAATTTGCATGTGTGTGTTCACCACCTTTTTCCATCAGAACTTGGTGTATAATTCCACACAGCCTATACGAACTCCTTCTTTTTATAACCACAAAAATTTCCTAATTTCAGGAATTTTTTTATTTAATACACAATTCGACAACGTTAGTGCCAGGTCGATGGAAAAGAACCTTTACCGACACAAAATTCGTCATCTTTCTACAGGTCGAAATAGTTGCCAGGCTTGACGGAAATGTGTCTGCTCTTGGCATCAACCGCTGTCAGCTTCGCCAGAGAGACGTAATCCGTTAGCAGGCGTTCCTCTGAATCTACAGAACCAGATTCCACCAGTACCCCTACCCCGGCTACCGTAGCATTAAACTCGGCCAAAAGATCGATCATTCCTTGCACCGTACCCCCAGCCTTCATGAAGTCATCCACAATGAGTACTCTGGAATGCTCACGCATCGCCCGGCGAGACAAGGACATGGTATGCAGACTTTTATGGGACCCGGATACATAATTGATACTTACGGCCGATCCTTCTGTAGCCTGATGGTCCCTGCGTACGAGCACGACAGGCAGGTTGAGCTGGGCTCCGGTCGCATAAGCCAGTGGGATTCCCTTGGTTTCTACCGTCATAACCACATCAATATTCATATTGCCAAAGGCCGTTGCAAAGATCTTGCCGGCTTCATTCATCAATGCGGGTTGTCCAAGCAGATCGGACATGTACAGGTATTCTCCAGGCAAGATCCGATCAGGCTGCGCGAGCTGGGTCGACAGTCGCTCCGCAAATGCCAGTGCCAGTTCTCGAGACACCTTCGGAATCCATCTTACTCCGCCGGCTGCTCCAGCCAGTGTATGCAGTTCTCCTGACCCACCTTCTTCGAACACTTCCTTGATAATCGCCAAATCTTCACTAATCGAAGACTTCGCGGCTCCATAGCGTTCGGCAAATGTGGTCAACGGAATAACCGTATGCGGTCTGGACAATAAGTATTGCGTCATTTCAACCAGCCTTGCGCTTCGTTTTAACTTCTTCACAGAGATCCATCCTCACGATCACGGAAACATCCAAATCCGAATAATTATTTAAAAATATACCACCTTTATACGTGTTTGTACATTATAAAAGCGAATTTTACGTCAACATACGTACAGCGTATACTTCTTTGCAGAAGCCGCGCAGACCATTGTAGATCCGGGCAACCTTGGATTCTTTGGAGACCAGACCGAATACCGTTGGACCACTGCCGGACATTAACACGCCATCTGCACCCAGCCGAATCATGGCATCCTTCAGATGCTGAACTTCCGGATACAGCTTCAACGTTACATCCTCAAGCACATTGCCCATCTGGTTGCACACTTCCGTAAATGATTGATTACGAATAGCCTGCTCCATTTTGGACGCACTCGGATGACGAACAATCTTGTCACTGCGGAACCGTCCGTAGACATCGGCTGTAGACACATTGATCGGAGGCTTGGCCAGAATCACCCAGCATTGCGGCGGATTAGGTATGGGAGTCAATTTCTCACCACGCCCTGTAGCGAGTGCAGTCCCTCCTGTGATACAGAATGGAACATCCGAACCGAGTTCAGCTCCAAGCTCCTGAAGTTCGTGATCCGGTATATTCAGCCGCCACAGACGGTTCAATCCACGCAGCGCTGCTGCTGCATCACTGCTGCCACCAGCAAGTCCCGCTGCAACCGGAATCTTTTTATCCAGATGAATATGGACGCCGGTACGCACGTTATAGCGCTCCTTAATGAGCCTGGCTGCCTGGAAGGCCAGATTCTTCTCGTCCAGCGGAATATATCCAGCCTGACTGGAGATGAAAATGGTATCTCGCGGCAGCTCCGACATTTCCAGTCGATCAGCCAGATCGACCATGGTCATGATCATTTCAACTTCATGGAATCCATCGCTTCTTTTATGTAAAACGTCCAGCATCAAATTAATTTTAGCAGGCGCTTTTTCGTAAATTTTCAAGGCGTTCACCCGTCCTCACCTTTTCCCTAAGACAACTTAACATATTATATCAAAATGGGGCTGTCAAGTCATTTCTATTCCGCATCTAAGGGGAAAAAGCGGGGTTATTCCTGACGGATTTCCCCGCTTTTCAGTCTGCTTGAACCGGATTAAGATTTGCGCGCAGCCTGCTCAGCCAGTTGAATGGCTCTTTTCACCATGTTTCCTGCATCCTTGGCTTTAATTCCGCCCCAGCCTTCCTGTTGCACCGTATCATAGAAACCCAGGTCTTTTGCCAGCTCATTCTTCAGATCCTCTGACATGACACTTCTTCTTCTCCGACTCATGAACCATCCTCCTCCAAAGTAATTTCATGATGTGATGAGTTCGTTCACGTTTTGGACATTTTAGCATCAGGCCAGGTTCAGCTCCTGCATTTGCTTTAGGAAACTGTTCCTTCACCTGTCCAAGTAGTATGCCGCGACCGTTCCTCGCTCATTCCTGCGTATGTATCGTTTACCTTTGGAGGCGAATTGGGGGTTTAGTAAAAACAAAAAAGCGATCCGCCTTGTGGGGCGAATCGCCTGTAAAACGATACTTACGTCTCCATGTAGGAGCTATGCGTCTGGCTGCCCGGGTCAAAGACCATGACTTCCACCGATTCCGTAAGTATATCCGCATAACTATAAGATACTCGCTTGAAGGTTTCTTGCTCCTCATCAAGCTTAACGATAAAAACAGAAGGGTACGTTTCTTCCAATACACCCGTACGCTCAATGGTCTTACGGCGGCCACCATTAGCCCGCAACATAATTTTCTGACCTATATGTGCGTCGAGATTGCGTTTGATATCCAACAGCGTGTTTTTAGCCATTGTCGACGACCACCTCTTTTCTTGTCCATTATACCGGATTTTACAGTCATTGTCAAATCAAAACTAATTATTATATCAGCATCAAAAAGTTGTTGTCAATGAATTTTTTTGCAAACAAAAAAAGCCCCAAATTGGGACTTTAAATGGCCTACATCAGACTGCCGATGGGTTAACTTTTAGCGTTGATAAATCATTCAATCCCGGCAGACCTACCCGGTAACTCCCGCGTGTCTCCACACCACCCACACCCTGGCTACCACTGATGGTATTGTGCAGGACATCGTTCATGTTGACGGTATCCCTAACAGATGTGAAGGAAGCCTTGGCTGCCACATAGACCGGATCAAGTGCATGAATGAGAATTCTGCCCGGAGAACTGGCAAAGTTCGCTCCAGCACGCAGCAGTGCCTCAAAATGGGACTGACAGGCTCCTGCCACAATGGTGAGTGCGTCCAGATGGCGTTCGTATTGTCTGGCCACCTGAATGGCCGACACAAAATTTTGCGAGTTCTTGTAGCTACCAAGACTATATAAGTCGTAGGGCTGACGTGTCTTAAGTACCCCATCATGACCCGTAATGACCACGATATCCGGACGTACTTTGGGTAATAAACGGTATAAGGTATCTGCCATTGCCGATTCATGGACATATTGTCCCTCTGCGGGAACACGAAGTTGCTCATAGAGATCCATACTTTTTTTCAAATAATTCGGATCTCCGTCCAGATGAAGCACCTTACCAGGCATTTCAAAATAAGCCGGTTCCTGCTGCGCAGACCAATCCTGAACCAGACCTTCACGATTCCGTTCAGCCTGTTCCATACGATTCTGCTGCAGGCGGGACAGGGTCTGATGTGCCTTAATATGCGCCTGTCTGGTCTTGGCGCTTTGTGGTTCGTAGGGAACCTGTATCAAATCGTCCACCGGGGAATCGGCAATCAGCCGGAACTCAGTCCCTTTAATGACCGCAGCATCCAACTGGAGGCCTTCCACCCGAAAAGTCACATCGCCGCCGTATGACTTCCGAACGACCAAGTCTCCGATATTCATCAACGTAATCACCTCTACCCCATCGTATGGGCAGAGACCCGGTTTGGTTCATTCGAATTTTACAGCGCGGCGCGTATCCCTGCTTCCCACATCACGGTGCTGAGTGTAGCGTACTCCTGCAGACTTAACGTCTCTCCGCGTCGGGACGGTTGAATACCTGCCTGCTCCAGCAGAATGTCTGCCTGTTCCCGGTTCTCCTTCGTGAAGAAACGTGCTTTCAGGTTGTTCGAGATTGTTTTTCTCCGCTGGGCAAAAGAAGCCTGTACCACTTCGAAGTAGTGTGCTTCATCAGGGATCTCCACGGGCGGTTGCTCACGCACCTTCAGCTTAATAACAGCCGACTCCACATTAGGTTGCGGAATGAAGACCGTAGGAGGCACAATACACACAAGCTCCGGCATACTGTAGTACTGAACCGCGATGCTCAGACTGCCGTAGTCTTTCGATCCAGGTGCAGCAGCCATGCGTTCAGCCACTTCTTTTTGAATCATGACAACGATGCTGTCTACTGGCAGCTTCTCTTCCAGCAGTTTCATCATGATTGGGGTCGTTACATAGTAAGGCAGGTTAGCCACGACACTAACTTTGTCCACGGATGCAAAATCCGTATTAAACAACTCAGCCAGATCAAGCTTCAGCACATCCCCATGATGAACACGTACATTCGAATAAGGCTGCATCACTTCTCCCAGGATTGGGATCAAGCGCTGATCAATCTCTACAGCTGTGACAGGACCAGCTACCCGAGCCAAACGCTCCGTAAGGGCTCCAATACCCGGCCCAATCTCCAACGCGCCCTTGGACTCATCCAAATCGGCTGCATTAACAATTTTGTTCAGTATATTTTGATCAATCAGAAAGTTCTGACCCAGACTTTTCTTGAATGAGAATCCGTGTCTTTGAATAATCTCTTTGGTTCGCTTGGGCGTTGCAATTTCTATCGTCTCTTCCATGTCCTTCATATGCTCACAATCCTTCACGTTCAATTTGCGCTAATGCTGTAGAGAACTCTTCCCGTGTAATCTGAAATACACTGAGACGCTTGTGGAACTGCTTCCCGTTACAATATCCGATGCCCAGCAGATTGCCCATCTCCATACGACGTGCGGCAGCCTGCGGATGCACGATAAGTCCTGCCGCGATCAGGTCCTCCCAATCGATCAGGCTCGGAGCACCTTCGTATGAAGTATGTACGCGTTCCAGCGCGTGCCGAATCGCCTCCGGTGAGGCGTTCTCCACTCCAATGTCCCCTTTGCGCGTCGCATCCGCTTCTGGAATGAAGGCATGCTTGCAGCCAGGGACCTTGTTCGCAATAATTTTACGAATGCGTTCGCCGGCATGATCCGGATCTGTCAGTACGATGACTCCCCGTCTCTCCTGAGCAAGCGCAATCCGCTTCAAAATGCGCTGGTTGATGGCTGATCCACCTGTTTCAATTGTATCGGCTTCCACGGCCCGACGAATGGCTACCGTATCGTCACGGCCTTCCACCACTATGACTTCTTTTATCATGTTCCATTTCTTCCTTTCTAACGCAAAAAGAAGAGGAATATCCTCTTCTCTGCCAAACGGCGGGGGAGACTGAATTTCAGACCCCTCCGCCGCATATTCCGCATGAATCATTCATGCAACTATTTTATAGCATTCCCATTTCAAAGTAAAACGATTTTAGTTCGCTTCCGGCTTCACCGGACCGATCACGTAGACCGTCTTGCCTTTCTTGCGTCCAAAATTCAGGGCATGCTTCACACTGTCATAATATACATCAATTTTGTTGCCTTTAATGGCACCGCCTGTATCTTCCGCACGACGGAAGCCCAGACCTTCGATATATACCCACCAGCCAATTGGAATGACTTTGGGATCAACCGCAATGGTGCGCCCTTCCGTTACACGAGTACCGGAAGCTGTTTTAGTGCCAATGCCAGGCTCTTCGGAAGAGTAGGCAGTCATCGATACATTTTTAAGTACTTTGGAGTATTTAAAAGAAGTTCCGGATACGGTAATCACTTTGCTGCCCGAGGCAGAGGTTTTCTTCGAGTTCGTTGTTGTTGCCTGTTTGGTTGTTGAAGTTTGAGCCGATACGGTCTGAATCACAGGCTCTTTTACGACCGGTTTTGCTTTGGTGCCGACAGCGATCACTTTATCTACACGATTATTCGCGACGGATTTGCCGACCATTTTTTTGGAGACTAATTCTCCATCCTGAAATACCTTTTCGATATGCTGGACAAGTGTGCCTTCTTTGCCGTTTACAACAACACGGTTATCCCCTTTGTACAAGCTAGGGTCAGCCGTTTTAATCACTTTGTAAGCGATCGGTTGTTCGACATCCACTGTACGCTTTGTTACCCGCACTACACGGATTTTCATATCCGCTTTGACTGTAGTTCCAAGCGCCGGATACACTTTGTCATTACTTGCAACTTGAATACCTGATTTTTGAATTGCCTCTTGTACCGATGAATCGGTTGTATACAGAGTCTTGGTGTCTCCGTCTGCCGTAATGTTAACTGGAACGGCCCGCTCAATAACAATTCGGTCTCCATCTGTAATCGCCCCGTTCATGGACATGGATACCTTATCGTGAGGGCTGACTGTGATTGACTGCTCCTCCAGCATTTCCTGAAGCATTCCTGTACGAGTCTCTACCACCTGAGCTTTGCCATCAATAACCAGTGAAATTTGTTTCCCGGCCTGACCGTAAACGACTAACAAGATCATGATTGTAAGCGCAATTGAGAAAATCGCGATCAATGCCATTTGACGCATGTTCTCATGCTTCCACCGCAACGCGAAAGACTTACTGGATGATCGTGACTCATGGGTCTCTTCTGGTTGGAATGTGCCCACTTCTCCGTCCTCCTTCATAGCCTCGTCGTCTAAAGTAATGCATGATGTCTTTGACGTGACTATACCAAATTTTCTACAGAACACAGATCGGACCTACATAATCCGGTTCTGCACCATGAATCAATCTTCGCAACATGATGTCATCCTCCTGAATACCTACCGTATGATGACAACATTTCTTTTATTCAAAAACAAAAAAGCCAAAGAAAGAGTGTAAGAGGAACTCTTTCGTGGCTTCCGAATGATTCTGAATATCGGAAATTCATGCACGAGGTTGCCTCTCTTTTTCCGCTTGCGAGGTTAGCTGTCGGGTTCGGGCGAAAGAGAGCCGCCCTATCTTGGGTCACCCGCTCATGGCGGACGCCCTTGAATTCACCCCGAGACCCAAAGAAGAAATCAAATACGGCTTCGCAGTTCCCTTCGCTGCTTTTGGGTCAGCGAACGTTGCGCATCGGCCAAATACACCGATGTTTAAGCCCTATTGGTTCCCCCGCTCTCCGTTAACGGAGACTCAGCGAGACTGATTCATGAAAGTAATGTTGCTTCCTCGGAAAGTGTCCCTTTGTTCATCCCCCGAACATCTGTCCAATTTTCCGCACAACAATTCACTGAAAAGATGATATCCTGTTTTGATGCATGTTGTAAAGCGTTGATCAAGTACGTTTTTCTGAATATTTGGTTAAAATATTGTAATATTCTTGATTTATTTGGATCAAAGGGCAAATTACCTCTGCTTACCTGCCTTTTTCACCTGATTTACTCGTTTTTTTAACGAATACCAAATCGTTCCATGGCATTTTTGGTTGTTATTGCAGCAATTTCCTCTACCGAAATGCCTTTAATTTCCGCAGCTGCCTCTGCAACCAGACGTACATGCGCTGTCTCATTTCGTTTTCCACGATAAGGGTGAGGTGTTAAATATGGAGCATCTGTTTCAATGAAAAATCGGTCCATAGGAACCTTCGCTAGCACCTCTTTTGGCTGCTTTGCATTTTTGAATGTGATTGGACCTCCGAAGGACAGATGGAAGCCCATATCGAGACAACTTTTCGCGGTTTCCCAGCTACCGGAGAACGAGTGCATCACACCACCAACCTCGCCCGCCTTCTCTTCACGCAAAATTCTTATAATATCCTCGTGCGCATCCCGATTATGGATGACAATTGGCATGTTCACTTCACGAGCCAATGCAATCTGTTGTCGTAATACGCGATGTTGTACTTCCTTCGGTGAAGTATCCCAGTGATAATCCAATCCGATCTCACCGATCGCAACTACTTTTTCATGCTTGCATAAAGATGCAATCCACTCCAGATCGCCCTCCTGCATCGTGATCGCATCTACCGGATGCCACCCTACAGCTGCATATATAAAGTCATACGTTTCAGCCAGTTTCATTGTCGTTGGAATGGTTTCCCGGTTAAAGCCAATGTTGATCATGCGACCAACCCCGGCGTCTACAGCACGCTGGATCATGTCCTCGCGGTCCTCGTCGAATTGTGGTGCATCCAGATGTGTATGTGTGTCGAACAGCATCATGTTTGTATCTCCCTTCATGTCGAACTAACGACTATCTTCTCTTGGAAATTTAATTTAGAAAATCCAATATTTTATTGCTTCGTAAAGAAAATTTTAAAAATCCGTGGATTGCCCATCATTACACTCATTTCTTCACAAACTACAATATATAGAAGATACATGGATATTTAGATCTATATATCGCTATTTATGATGACTCAACCTACTTTCTTTTACAAAATTATGTCGATCTACATATACTCCCCATTAAAGCAGATTACTGTATCATGAAAAATAGCTCTTTTAGAAAGTGTTTTGATATCGAAATTCTTCACCAAGTTTTATCTTCATCATTACAAGAAATAGGGGCGTATATGAGACGGTAATTCGTGAATAATCGCATCCACCTTGTTTTGCGGGTAATACAAATGATGTTTTCCCCGATGCAGCCCACTGATGGAACGGACAATGTCGGATACCTCTGACAACTCATGTAACTTGTCCTGTCGATCGAGCAGAAGAATCTGCTTATCCGTGGATTCATCCGGACGAAACACATCATACGGATTATCCGACGGAAAATCAATTTCAAGATCATATTCGGGATTGAGACCTGCCTGAACAAAAGCTTCCCGAATCTCTTCCATCATTGTCAAGTCGGTCTGTTCAAGCTCTACATACTTATATAACTTGCGATCCATAAAACGTTCGCATAACTCACTCAGAACAGCATCGTCCTCCTTGCGCCACTGCGTAAATGCCGTCTGAATCAAAGCTTCATCCAACTGTAAATATTCCTCTACCGAAAGTTCTCCTTCAAATAATTGAGGTAGTGGATCGATCATGAAGCGGAATTGAAACCCTTCCTGTATCAGTGTTTTCGCTCGCTTGAATATTTGTCGCAATATGATTTCGGAACTGCGGGTTACCGGATGAAAGTAAATCTGCCAATACATCTGATACCGAGACATTAAGTAATCCTCTACAGCATGCATGCCTGAATCTTTGACTACAATCCGTCCATGATAAGGGCGCAGCATGCGAAGGATACGATCAAGGTCGATTGTTCCGTAATTTACTCCTGTAAAATAAGCATCCCTGAGCAAATAATCCATTCGGTCCGCATCAAGAGGACTGGTCACCAGATTGACCACAATCGGCTGCTCATACGTTTTTTGAATTACAGAAGCCACTTTCTCAGGAAAATCAGGAGCATACCGTCTTAAGATCGCCCCTACTTCGGTATCACCTGTAATGATGCGACAAGTCCAATCTTCGTGATTCATGTCAAAAGCTTCCTCGATGGAGTGAGAGAATGGCCCATGCCCAAGATCATGAAGTAAAGCCGCGCACAGAGCTACAATCTTTTCTTCCTTCGGCCAATCCGAATAATGACTTCTTTCAAATTGAGAAATGATCTTGCGCGTAATCTCATAAACACCTAATGAATGTGAGAAACGACTATGCTCTGCCCCATGAAAGGTAAGGTAAGAAGTTCCCAACTGCCGAATCCGACGTAAACGCTGAAACTCGGGGGTGTTAATTAACTCCCATATAACTGGATCTTGCACGTGAATATAATTATGTACCGGATCTTTAAACACTTTCTCTTCCGTTAAACGTTGTTCCATATCGACTCACTCCTTTAATTTCTCTTATATTAACGCTTTGATCTCTACAATTCATCAAAGATTCGACACGACATGACGAACTTTGTCGAATAACGTAGTTTTGTCGTTTTCCAAATCGACAAAGCTGACATTGATGTTTAAATACGAAAAACGGCTTTCAATCCCTTACCACCAGTAACCTTGTGAAAAACAGCCTTAATTTTAAGCTAATTTTAAGGTTGACTGTTTTGGGAATCGTTGGTATGATGAGTATCATAAAACATAAAATAATGTCGAATAATGACAATGATAGTTAGCTGAGAGGAGCACTGATTATAATGATGAAATCAACAGGTATTGTAAGAAAAGTGGACGAACTGGGACGGGTAGTTATTCCAATTGAATTGCGCCGTACGCTCGGTATTGGTGAAAAAGATGCTCTGGAAATCTATGTTGACGGCGAGCGCATCATGTTGAAAAAATACGAGCCTGCTTGTATCTTCTGTGGTAATGCAGAGAACGTTACTTACTTCAAAGGTAAAATTGTTTGTAACGAATGTATTTCCGAAATCCCTGCACCTGTGACAAAATAAGAAAAACCAGGTATACTGGACTTATCTAAATTGTTATTTCTAACCTTTTTAATATTCCTTAATGGCCTTCCCGGTGTGAACCCCACCGTGGAAGGTATTTTTTTGTCCTGTTATGGATTCCATTAACCAAAATGGGTCTGTCACACGCCAACTGGGAGAGAGCGGTAAATTTTATTTGGAGTTTTTTTGAACCGCTCTGCTTTTTAAGATTCCACTAAGGTTGGGTATAAGGTTCTTTTCAGGTTATGTTCCCCATTACAGAAGATATTTGGTTAGATTAGCTACTCGATTAACGCATTATAGACATCCCGCTTCGTCAGACCACGATCGTTTGCCGTTTTTTTCATCGCCTCTTTGCGGTTATGTCCTTCACCCTCATAATGGCTGACATGATCCGCAAGCGACATGAGCTGCCACCATGCTTCGCGCTCAGCCTTGCGCTCCTCTTCCTTAATGCCTTCTACCAGCAAACAGTACTCGCCAAGAGGTGGGTGCTCTTCAAGCCAGTCTATGCATTCCTTCACACTGCCCCTTGCGAACTCCTCATGACGCTTGGTTAGTTCACGAGCCAGGACAATCGAGCGGTCACCCAAAATTTCTTCGAGGTGGACTAATGTTTTTCGAATACGGTGAGGTGATTCATAAAATAACAAAGTCCCGTTGGATTCGTCAAAAGCCTCCAGCACTTTTCGCATGTCCTTTTTCTCCCGCGGCAAAAAACCGCCGAATGTAAAACGCTCCGTCGGTAATCCGGACACGATCAGAGCAGACAACGCAGCATTGGGTCCAGGGATGGGAATGACCGTTATTCCGGCTTCCAGCGCAAGCTGTACAAGGTCGGAACCAGGGTCCGAAATAGCCGGCAGACCGGCATCACTGACCAGTGCCAGATTTTTTCCTTCTATTATATAGCGTATCAGTTCAGGGCCACTTGCTCCCTTATTATGCTCGTGATAACTAAACAACATGGACGGTGTAATTTCAAAATGGGTAAGCAGCTTTCGAGTCTGGCGTGTATCTTCTGCTGCAATGATGTCACAGCTCTGCAATGTCTTGATCGCCCGGAAGGTCATATCCTCCAGATTACCAATAGGTGTTCCAACCAGATATAGCTTGCCCGAGCCTTCAGGCTGCTCCGCATAGCTTTTCTGAATATGCAAAGTCATCTAAAGTCCTCCCTTCGTTGTGCGCTCAGCATGTTGCTGACCATAGTAAATATCCATAATCTCTTCGCAGTATTTCCCCTCTTCATTGTAGACAATGAGTGGAGGAAGCATCCTTACTTCGGGTTTACCATCTTTCATGCCTTCAATTAATACCATGTTGGCTTCCAGATGAGCACGGGGATGTACCATCCGAATCCGTTTTGGCTCCAGCTTATACTCACGCATGAGCGAGATAATCTCTGCAAGGCGCTGCGGACGGTGAACCATCGATACTTTGCCTCCATTACGTACAAGTCGACTGCAAGCCTGGATTACTTCTTCCAGCGTACATCCGATCTCATGACGTGCCATTGCCTGGTGTGTATTCATCTTGAGATCACTGCCATTCAGAGGCATGTATGGGGGATTAACCGTTATTGCATCATAGACAGCGTGACCCGTTTCTTTCACCAGTTCTCGCAAATCACCTTCACGAATCATAATCGACTCGTCCAGTTCATTTAATTGCACGCTGCGACGCGCCATATCAGCCAAACGTGGCTGAATTTCGATCCCTTCCAGACTAGCCTGCGTACGCGTTGTAAGCAGAATGGGAACTACCCCATTACCTGTACACAAATCAAGTACACGTCCCCGTTTGGGTACGGAAGCAAACCGAGCCAACAATACCGCATCCATTGAAAAACTGAATACTTCATCACTTTGAATGATTCTCAGATCATGAGAGAGCAGATCATCAATCCGCTCTGACTCATGTAACACTACTTCATTTGCTTTCATATGTTACGCTCATCCTCCGGTACTCTATATCTCATGCTCGTTAAGTTTAGGTTTGTAACCTTGAAAAAAAACCGTAGGGGATCCCTACGGCCACTTCATTTATTCAAAAAAGACAGGCAGAACAGACAATCGCCTTCCGTCCGCAGATGTCCATAATAGACGTTGCAGATATGGAAGCCTTCGTGATACAACCGGGCCAGGTTATCATACCCTTCACCCACAACATCTTCACCTGTAGCCGGACCTGCTGGTCTAGCTACGGGAGCGAGTGCTGAGGAAATCGGCAGGTCTGCCGGAGCCTCACGCTTGAGCAGCTTGCGTAACTGCTCATTCTCGATGGTAAGCCGCTGATTATCCTCAAGCAGCTCCTTCACAATCATTTTTAACTCTCCTAAATCACCGTGCAACTGACCCAATTGGGTTTCCATTTCATGAATGTGCGTAAACAGATTTTTCTTTTCCAAGTTTCCACCCCGAAGCAACCTTTATGGTTTACTTGATAACGACGTCATCCAGCGGAAGTTCTTTGACTTTACTGATGTCGAACAGTTGAACATGGACTGTGCGGCTACCGGCATTAATTCCGACAACTTTTCCTTCACCCAATGAGGTGACGACCAATTTGCCTACAGCCGGAAGTTCTTCTCTCACACTTTCATAGTTATCATGCTCAAATTTCAGACAGCACATGAGTCTTCCGCACAACCCTGAAATTTTCGTCGGATTCAGTGACAGGCTCTGATCTTTAGCCATCTTGATTGATACCGGCTCAAAGTCTCCCAGCCAGGAAGAACAACACAACACGCGGCCGCAAGGTCCGATTCCACCAAGCATCTTCGCTTCATCACGTACACCAATCTGTCTCAGCTCGATTCGTGTCCGGAAAATACTTGCCAGATCCTTGACCAGCTCCCGGAAATCGACTCTTCCTTCAGCTGTAAAATAAAATATGATTTTATTGCGATCAAACGTAAATTCCACATCGACCAGCTTCATTTTGAGGCCATGGTCTTTGATTTTATTTAAACAAGTACCGAATGCTTCTTTGGCTGCACGCTTGTTCTCATCAACCACACGGGCATCTGTCTCGCCCGCAACGCGGATGACTTTCTTCAGCGGCAACACCACATCGGACTCGCCCACTTCCTTCTTACCTACGACAACCTTACCGTACTCAACCCCCCGCGCTGTCTCCACGATAACGCAGTTTTCTTTCTCAATGGGAAGGTCCAGGGGATCGAAGTAATAAATTTTGCCCGCTTTTTTGAAACGGACACCCACTACACTGTACAAAAAATTAACCCCCTTGTAAGCCAACCCCACTTCGTCTGAAGCCCTGTCTTCTTAGGGAACCCGGCCGAAGTTATAACCGTTTGCATATGATTGGAGCTAACTTTGCCCTCTCCCAGTCTTATGCCAAACCGATCAAAAATTGCTCCAGACAAAGCTGGCCATTGACGTTGAAACGCAATTTTTTTCTGCATGCCGCGGCCATATCCATATAGGAAACCCACTGCTCTGTGCTGCGGGTATGTGCCAACTGAGATAGCATGTCTAACTGATCTATAAAAACGATATGTTCATGCCTATCGTACTGAACATACAGCATGTCCCTAAACCATAGATGGAACAAACTTAGTAACATGTCCAGGTGTTCAGAGAGTCCGGTTTTAAAAAGCTTCTGCTGTGCAGAGATCAATGATGTACTTCCTCTACCCAGGGACTCCTTCCCTAATTGTAACATTACGTTTCTAATTTCTGCAAACCAATTCTGCTGGAGAATTTCTCTACATGCTTCCAATCCTGACGCTAAATGGACGGCAGAGCGAGCCAGATTGGCAGGGTGCCCTTCTTCAATCAGAGATTGCAACATCTCCTCCGGATTCAGTGCACTGAACGGCACCAATTGGGAGCGTGAACGGATCGTAGGCAACATGGCCTGTCCATTATCTGTAATCAGGATGCCGACTGCTGGAACCTGCGGTTCCTCTAGAAACTTCAGCAAACTATTCGCTGCCTGCACCGTCATTTTCTCGGCTTGTTCTATAATATATACTTTGGGATGGCCAGCCTCGGATCGATATGAAAAGATACGCTGCAGATCCCGGATTTGATCTATTTTAATGTTATTTCCATCTGGTGCAAGCATGGTTAGATCCGGATGGTTACCATGTTCCACCTTACGACATTCAAGACACTGCCCGCACGCGTCATCTTCAAGCTCTGTACAGAATATTGCCTTGGCAAAGGTAATTGCCGTCTTCCGTTGCCCGCTACCCGATGGCCCGCTAAACAAATACGCATGGCTTATGGCCTGACGTCTCAAACTGCTCTGTAACATTTGCTTGGCCGCTTGTTGACCCATAATTTGTTGAAAGGACATACTTCCTCCTCAGAAGCTTAAATTAATAAGCATCCCCCGAATTTCGCCTACTTGTTGTAATAGAGAGATTTTTCCTTCTTCTGTATCCAGCAGTTCATCAGCCATGGATAACAGAGCGGAGTCAATTTCATCAATCAACTTGTACCGCTTACCTCTGCCGCGACGATCCCAACCCCTTGTCTCTTTCATGGATACACCGCGACGAACGGTCTCTTCCAGGAACCTTTTCACAAGTTGCTTATACGCCTTCAGTTCACGAATCGTCATGGAACGTGCCAAGCGATCGCCCTGAAGCTGGATTTCACTAAACCGGCGATTCAGTTCAGCTTGTGAGGCTCGTTCCCCCTGGTGGTTCATCATATCAGAGAAATTTTTGGATTGAACCGGTTTGGAGCCTGAATCAGTAGAACTGATCCCGCTCTGAATCGGTCTGAATCCAGGATTGATTTTCATGGATACGCCCGCTTTCTATCATAGTTAGCCAATCGCCCATCAGCACAGTGCGCGTTGCGCCTGTGCGTGAGGATGAGGCTTTTATATATGCTGATCACACTCTATATATAATGGTAGATACACGTTACCATCAAGGACTTGTTTGTTTATAGTCAACCTCTTTCCGGATGAGCATTCCCCAGCCAGGAAATGCTCATCCGGAAAGAGTGTGCCTATTCTTCTGATCAAGAAAGGCGTTCCATCAGCGGCACGCACGAACTCTGTTTAAATCTTCCTGCATCCATCGTTTCGAACATGCTATCGATCATGAAAGATCCTCATGGGATCCATGCAAAAGGTTTAATTAGAAATGTTCGAAGCGATCTACCGGGAGAACAAATACAGTCGCTCCACCTACTTGAACTTCAACAGGTAGCGGCAGGTAAGAGTCGGTTGTTCCACTCATCGGTGTGACCGGAGTCACGAGCTGTTCACGAACCTTACAGCTGCTGCGAATGACGTTCATTACGGACTCGACTTGACCATCATCGACACCGATCATAAACGTCGTGTTGCCTGCCTTCAAAAATCCACCCGTACTGGCCAACTTGGTTGCCCGAAAGTTTGCTTTGACCAATGCGCTGGATAATCGGTTGCTGTCTTTATCCTGTATAATCGCAACAATCAGTTTCATCCTGCATAACCTCCTTCAGAATAAGCACCTTTACTAAATGCCCTGTCTATATATTAGACAATTACTCGTCAAAATCCTTCAAAATCCCTGTCTCCAGCGACAAAATCATTGCTGCCAAGACATCCTCCTGCTTCATGGATGCATCGATAACTCTGATTCGTTCCGGGAACTGCTCTTTTAATAGGAAGTAACCCTCTCGCACTTTACGGTGAAACTCCAGGTTCTCCAGATCCAGACGGTTTACTTCACGACCATCATGAGCGTCGATGCGAGCAAGACCCACTTCAGGCTCAATGTCCAGATATAAAGTAACATTCGGCATGAGATCACCAATTGCAAAGCGATTAATGGCCCATACATTCTCTATCCCGAGTCCACGGGCGTATCCTTGATAGACCAGACTGCTATCGACAAATCGGTCACAGATGACTGCTTTTCCAGCTCGCAGTGCAGGCTCTACCTTCTCCGCCAGATGCTGGCTGCGTGCAGCTGCATACAATAGCGCTTCGGTTCGAGCATCCATTGCCGTATGAAGAGGGTCCAGGATAATGGAACGTATTTTCTCGGCAATCTCAATCCCGCCAGGCTCTCGCGTAACTACGTAAGGTATACCCCGTTCTTCAAAATAAGAACCTATTCTACCGATCATCGTCGTTTTACCGGACCCCTCTCCCCCTTCCAGCGTAATGAATTTACCTCTGCCCTGCATATGCTTCCCTGCTTTCTATGTCGATAATTGCATCTATTGCTGCATTAACAAATATGCTTAGACCCTCTTGCTACAGGATATGATATACCCCGCCCAGAGGTGTATAGCTACAGCTATACTGGTACGTAATAATAACACAAAAATAATACAAGCTTGTTTTCTTTCTATAATACTATAGGTCAGCATTTACTCCAAGATGAACAACAAAGTAAAGCGTTCAACCGTAGATGATCCATACCCATAATGGAAGCATGATGGATCCGGCAATAGCACTGACAATCATGGATACTGAGCTGAGGGCTACCGCATTCTCTCCATATTCGAAAGACCTTGCCATGCCGAGGGCATGAGAAGCTGAACCCAGTCCAATTCCATAGGCATGTTCACTGCGAATCTTGGCCCATTTCAACAGCATCGGCCCTAGTAATATCCCCGAGAAACCTGCAATCATCACAAACAGCGATGTAAATGAGGCGTTGCCTCCAACCTGATCTGCAAGTTGAATAGCCACAGGAGTTGTCACGGATTTTGGCAATAAAGCGATGACCATCTCTTTAGGATACCCGAGCAGAATGGCGATTAAAGCGCCTGTGGCAATACCTGTAATACTGCCTCCGATCGTTCCACCCACAATTGGAATGATATTTTTCTTCAGCACATGCAGATGTCTGGACAAAGGAAAAGCGAGAGAAACGACTGCTGGGCCCAAAAGCTCCTGTATCCATTTCCCACCCAGCATGTAGGTATCCAGCTTTATACCGGAAATCACCAAGATCAGGATCAGGATGGCAGTCGTTGTAAGTACAGGCATAAGTATCGGCCATTTTAGCCTTTTATATAGACGAGTGGCTGGAATATATACAGCAATGGTTAGCGCGATCATTCCAATTCCGAGGATGAATGCTGACAAGGGATCGCCTCCTTTTTACCTGCATGAGACGATCTCCATGTCATGAGCCACTCACTCAATTTGGCAGATATCAGACATGTAATTAATGTGCTAACGATCAAACCTAGGACCAATAACAATGTGTTGGCTCTAAAAAAATCAAAATGATTAATAATGCCTACAGTGGGTGGGATGAACAACAATTGCAGATGCGATTGAAGCCACGTTGACCCTTCTTCTCCCCAACTCATTTTGATCCATCCCAGTTGAATGGCAATAAACAATACCAGCATGCCCACAATACTGCCTGTTAAGGGCAAATGTAATAAAGCTTGAATCAAGTTTCCAATCCAATAAAAACCGTACATCAACAAAACTTGCAGGACTATTCCTGTATATTTTTTTAGCGGAATACCCAAAGTGGTCCCTTCTTTCTTATGTCTATCTGTATAAGTTAAACTAGAGATTATTTACATAGACACTACGATGACAGAATAATCTTCCCATCGCTGTTACTTGTAAATGATTCGTTCACTGATATAGCAAGTGGGTTAATGGCCAAAAGACCCACACATGTGTAGGGTCCAGTATCACTATAGTATTGGTCATATAGACTACCTATTGGCGTGTGCATTCAAAGATTCCATATGTTCCTTTCAATCCTTCATGACCTTCAATACCTGTAGAGATGCATCTGATACTCCGTGAAACTTTGCTCCTTCACCCCGCAGAAGTTGTATACGTGCCACCATCGATGGACTTAGGCGTTCACCCGGATATACAATCGGAATCCCTGGAGGATATGGAACAACCATCTCAGCTGATCGACAGCCTGCACTTTCTTCTATCGGGACATTGATCGTATCCGTCTCCACAATCGGTTGTAGTGTAAAGGAGATCGGTTCTGAGTAGCGAGTGTTTTCTTGTAAATTGTTCCACGTGGAAATATATTGCGCGGAACCTTTCGTAAGCTGTTGCGCTCGCTCTGCATTGGATTGGATCTGCTCATGCCCATTGGCAGAGCTGATGTGGTGTAAAGCCTGCAACAGGTGCTGAGCATCTTGCACCGTTGAGCCCAGGCTGAAGAGCAAGACGACGTACCGTTCGTCGCTCATCTCAGGCACACAGCCGCATGCTTCCAGCAGCTGCTGTAGCCCATAACCGCTCAGCACCCCTGTGCCGTCATAGATGACGGCCTTGAATGGGTCCTGAGCGGTATACCCCGCGGCAGCTGGCATTGCCGCCGCGGTCAGGCCTTCCCGTGTCTGCTGCGCAGCGGACACGGACATGCCAGCCGGCTTCGCTGTTCCGGCTGGCGGTTCTTGCTGCAGCGGCTGTGCAGGCTGCAGCAACTGGAAGCGCGGCAGCTCCGCGAGGCCGCGCTTAAAGGCATCCACGGCGGCGAGCCCCGCCGTGAAGGTGTTCGCGCCCTGCACATGCAGCAGGCGGCGCGCCAGATCGAGCGAAGCCATCACGGGGTATGATGGGCTTGAGCTTTGCACCATGGCCAGGCGCTGCCTTAACAGGGACCGATTTAACCTCGGCCCCTGAATGTGCAGCATGGCACCCATGGTGAAGGCCGTCAGCATCTTATGCGTCGACTGCACGACACCGTCTGCTCCGCAAGACAGTGCAGAGACAGGCAGCTCCGGATGCTGCCCATAATGCGCGCCATGCGCTTCATCCACGAGCAATGGCATGCCAGCAGCGTGGCATACCTCGGCTATGGGCGTCAGATCAGCGCCCATGCCGTAATAATTGGGCAAAGTGACCAGTACTCCCTTTGCCTCAGGATAGGACTGGACAGCAGCCTCAACCGTCTCTACCGACGGCATGACCGCAAGTCCAGACACAGAATCAACCCATGGCTCCAGAAAGACAGCTCTTGCGCCTGCCAGCATTAACCCGTGAATAACGGATTTGTGTACATTCCGCTGTACTAGTACAATACTGTTCGGCTCATCACACACAGTGAGCAATAAGGACAGATTACCTGCCGTACTGCCTCCCACAAGAAAGAAACTTTCCTCGGCACCAAAACAATCTGCCGCAAGCTCCTGCGCTTCCTGGATCACACCTTCAGGATGATGCAAATCGTCGGTGCCCGTAATCTCCGTAACATCGATCTCCATCATCTCCAGAAATGAACGCACCGGTACCAGTTCTATTTCCGAACAAGCCCCTTCATCGCCAGAACGTTTCCCACTCTCCAGATCAGCCCCATGTTCATCCACCGAACTGAAACGCTCTACCCTATGGTTAGCATTCTTTCCTACATCCCTCTGAGTCTCTCCGTTTTGCTGGTGTTCCTCATTAACGATATCCTTAATAGGAGGTTGTCCCGTTTCTGCTTCTTCCACCAAATGTCGGTAAGCTTGTCCATTCTTATGCCCAGGAACATGAAAAGAACGCTGCTTCGAATCACGATATGCAAGCAACGCTTCATATAAAGGGGCTCGACTTGATTTATTTTTATGATCCATGAAGTACCATCCTGTACATATATAATGTGCGCTTGATGTGTTCCAAAATGCATTCTAATCTAAGCAACGCCCTTCTTCCCCATTTTCACACGCGTTACTGCAAATTTCCCATATCATTATATCAGCATACGCCTTCCTTGGATGGCAGACAAGACAATCTCTCCTCATAAAAACAGAAAAAGGCCCATTGGGCCTCTATACACATCAGCATCATTGCAATGCGATGTTTAGCTTCTACTTCTATGGCAACATTGATTATGCGTTCTTTTGTACCCAAATCTGTTTCATCTGATTGATAAAATAATTGTACTTGGCATCCTGCGCATCGGTATGAACCATTTCTGCTTCACAAGTGTCACATATGAATTCAGATACAATAAAAATGCCTTCTCTTTTTCTTTGCTCGCAGATAATACATGTGTGTTCGGCATGTTCTTCCATGAACCATCCCACCTTGTTTTACGTTTACTATCAGTATTGCACAGTTTCTATTATTTTAAACATTTTCATAGTGCTTTCTTTCTATAAAATATATATATTCGCCCACCCCCTCGTGGGTGTCTGTACCGAAAAATACATTCATTTTTGTTAAAAGAACATTCACCTGCTTATGTCTGCACCGTTATCCTGCATTCCATCGTATTTCCCTCTAAATCACGTATCCCTTGGTCTGTCTCAAACTTATATTCAATTTCCTTAAAAAAACTTCGATTCTCAGCCGATATATAATACATGATAACGATATCAAAGCCTGACAGTCCGTGCATTCGGGAGTATACTGAGATAAGCTCCGTTGAATCTCAATATCTTGTACAATCGTCATGGCGTGAGATACAAGGTTCATATATACATACATGATTCATTCCCTTTTACACGTATATAAAACGAATAACTACCCCACACAAACGTGAATCCGAAGGAGGATATATAATCGTATGATCGCCGAACCGGAGAATAAGGCAACATTTTATCAATACCGGCTTCTGAAAAAAAAGGCTATCGCCCGCAGTGTCATTTATAGCTATCTGTGTCTGCCGGTCATCATGCTCTTATTCAATCTACTCGCATTCTCCTGGACTGGCCTCTTCTTTTTTGTACTGGCAGGCCCAATTACCATCTGGATTCATTATGTCATCGCCAGAACCATATTACTTCTGGTCCGTACCTCTTATGCCAAACGCTGGCGCTGGAATCTGCGTATGCCCTGGTTAGGTTACATCCCTGATCAGCATTTCAGTTTCCGTATGTTTGTACGGGTACATCTAAACATGAGCTGGATTGGGCTATGTATCATTACAGTATGTTTGATATGGTCGCCATTGTCCTTCACCCTCTCGCTGATCTTCTGGCATCTGTGGTTGCTGGGCCCTCGCTTATATGTTGTCATGGTTCTCTCCCGCGAGCGCAAAGATGGACTCATCAAATTGAATGAACAAGATGTCTCATACTATCTGCAATAATTGCCCTTCATTCATCAGTAGAACATGTACCTCAATTACCTGTAATACATAATGGCTGAGTTCTTTGGATATTCTGATACAAAACAGGGTCGTCGTATCGTACATTTAACTCAGCTTCACTTGCTCAAATAAAGGTTATCCACTGTGGATAACCTTTATTTGTCGTCCTTTCTCATCCATTATCCACAGCATGGGTATAGTTAAATGAGTTATCCCCACGCCAGGCTCCATTAATTATCTCTTTTTCGCCTGTTGTTACATATCTCATAACCCCATTTGTTTCGTAGAACTTACGCATTGAGCGATCTCTCACTCAGTCTCAGCTCTATCCATCTTTCTAGTTAAGCCGTCCCACCAGTCATTCATTAACTCACAATGCTTTTATAGAACTTTATATCTCTACACCTCTACTTTTTAAAGCTCGCAATCCCCTATAGTTCAAACACACATACCGCCTATCCCTGTTCCATATGTTCTAATACACTTTCTCTGTAACTTTCATACCCTCTCCTGCGCTTTACGCGAGCGATCGTTTCTCCCATCACTACTAAAGCCTACTTCGCAAATAACAAAAAGCCCCCGATCAAGTACACGGGAGCTTTACTATATAAGGAACATCACAGCGTTAATTAATCATATCCAACCTTACCCGTAACAGCTCAATCGTCTTCAGCCAATGATTTAACTGTCGTTTGAGTAGCATCATTTCTAGGAACCATTAGTGTAAAGGAACCATCATGTACCGCTAAATGCACAGTATGCCCTTCCTTTGCAAATACACGCAAGGTACTGGATTCATTGGATGTACCCTTGGCTTGCCTCTCTGTCCAACCCCAGCTTTTAATCTCGTCTAGATATACCTCAGGCAAGCTAGTGCTTTCACTAATACCAGACAGCGTATATCGAACATAATCCATATCCGAATTGTTTTCGGACTGGTCAGATTTATTCGCTACTTTAGGTACCGGAAAACTCTTCTCGTTAACCGCACCTTCATATGAAGTCCATACAGCTCCTGAAGCTTCACCGCATCCTGCCAGAACAACAGTCAGACAAAGCAACAGAAATGATTGTAGTCCAAGTCTCCGCCAACTTAACACACACACCCTCCTTTTCACAGCTGCACATTCCAGCTCTGTGGTCAGGTACTTTTAGCATATTTAACATAGTCCTATTATACTGGTTTTACCGCTGTTATCCGTAACAAAAATGTTACCTTCCACTATCGATCATATCAGAGCTTCTAATCATTAGATTTAATTCTTATAAACAAATAAAAACCACCACCGAATAACATCGGCAGTGGTTAATTGCTTGGCGGCATCCTACTCTCCCAGGACCCTGCGGTCCAAGTACCATCGGCGCTAGAGGGCTTAACGGTCGTGTTCGGGATGGGTACGTGTGGAACCCCTCCGCCATCGCCACCAAACATGATTTTTCGAAGCTAAGCTTCTCGAAATCTCTGCAAGAAAATATCAGTCCATGAATGAACTAAATCTCCATGCCCAGAGTGTTGTTCTCTGAAAACTAGATTCGAAACGAAACACGCGAATTATCACTTGCTATTGGATAAGCCCTCGACCGATTAGTACTGGTCAGCTCCATGCATTGCTGCACTTCCACCCCCAGCCTATCTACCTCGTCGTCTTCAAGGGGTCTTACATACTGGGAAATCTCATCTTGAGGGGGGCTTCACGCTTAGATGCTTTCAGCGTTTATCCCGTCCGTACATAGCTACCCAGCGGTGCTCCTGGCGGAACAACTGGTACACCAGCGGTACGTCCATCCCGGTCCTCTCGTACTAAGGACAGCTCCTCTCAAATTTCCTACGCCCACGACAGATAGGGACCGAACTGTCTCACGACGTTCTGAACCCAGCTCGCGTACCGCTTTAATGGGCGAACAGCCCAACCCTTGGGACCTACTTCAGCCCCAGGATGCGATGAGCCGACATCGAGGTGCCAAACCTCCCCGTCGATGTGGACTCTTGGGGGAGATAAGCCTGTTATCCCCAGGGTAGCTTTTATCCGTTGAGCGATGGCCCTTCCATGCGGTACCACCGGATCACTAAGCCCGACTTTCGTCCCTGCTCGACTTGTAGGTCTCGCAGTCAAGCTCCCTTATGCCTTTGCACTCTTCGAATGATTTCCAACCATTCTGAGGGAACCTTTGGGCGCCTCCGTTACTCTTTAGGAGGCGACCGCCCCAGTCAAACTGCCCACCTGACACTGTCCCCGCACCGGATTACGGTACCAGGTTAGAACCTAGATACGATCAGGGTGGTATCCCAACGTTGCCTCCATGGAAGCTTGCGCTCCCACTTCAAAGGCTCCCACCTATCCTGTACAGATCGTACCCAAATTCAATATCAAGCTGCAGTAAAGCTCCATGGGGTCTTTCCGTCTTGTCGCGGGTAACCTGCATCTTCACAGGTATTAAAATTTCACCGGATCTCTCGTTGAGACAGCGCCCAAGTCGTTACGCCATTCGTGCGGGTCAGAATTTACCTGACAAGGAATTTCGCTACCTTAGGACCGTTATAGTTACGGCCGCCGTTTACTGGGGCTTCGGTTCACAGCTTCGGGATTGCTCCCTAACCACTCCCCTTAACCTTCCAGCACCGGGCAGGCGTCAGCCCGTATACTTCGCCTTACGGCTTCGCACAGACCTGTGTTTTTGCTAAACAGTCGCTTGGGCCTTTTCACTGCGGCCCCCTCGTGCTATTCACACTACCGGGGCACCCCTTCTCCCGAAGTTACGGGGTCATTTTGCCGAGTTCCTTAACGAGAGTTCTTCCGCGCGCCTTAGAATACTCTTCTCGCCTACCTGTGTCGGTTTGCGGTACGGGCACCATCACCTGGCTAGAGGCTTTTCTTGGCAGTGTGAGATCATGACCTTCGCTACTGTAATTTTCACTCCCCATCACAGCTCAGCCTTAATGATGTGCGGATTTGCCTACACATCAGCCTTACTGCTTGGACAGACATCCATCAGTCTGCGTCACTACCCTACTGCGTCCCCCCATTGCTCATAACGGCTTACGGTGGTACAGGAATTTCGACCTGTTGTCCTTCGACTACGCCTTTCGGCCTCGCCTTAGGTCCCGACTTACCCTGAGCGGACGAGCCTTCCTCAGGAACCCTTAGGCTTTCGGCGGATCAGATTCTCACTGATCTTTTCGTTACTCATACCGGCATTCTCACTTGTATAATGTCCAGCGCTCCTTACGGTACACCTTCAACCCTTATACAACGCTCCCCTACCCCTGATGCAAAGCATCAAGCCATAGCTTCGGTGGTGTGTTTAGCCCCGTTACATTTTCGGCGCAGAGTCACTCGACCAGTGAGCTATTACGCACTCTTTCAATGGTGGCTGCTTCTAAGCCAACATCCTGGTTGTCTGTGCAACTCCACATCCTTTCCCACTTAACACACACTTGGGGACCTTAGCTGATGGTCTGGGCTGTTTCCCTTTTGACAATGGATCTTAGCACTCACTGTCTGACTCCCGGAAGTAAGTCTATGGCATTCGGAGTTTGACTGAGCTTGGTAACCCTTGCGGGCCCCGCACCCAATCAGTGCTCTACCTCCACGACTCTGTTTTCCGAGGCTAGCCCTAAAGCTATTTCGGGGAGAACCAGCTATCTCCGAGTTCGATTGGAATTTCTCCGCTACCCCCACCTCATCCCCGCATTTTTCAACATGCGTGGGTTCGGGCCTCCAGTGCGTGTTACCGCACCTTCACCCTGGACAGGGGTAGATCACCCGGTTTCGGGTCTACGTCCACGTACTAAGTCGCCCTATTCAGACTCGCTTTCGCTGCGGCTCCGGCTCTTCACCTTAACCTTGCACGGGAACGTAACTCGCCGGTTCATTCTACAAAAGGCACGCCATCACCCCTAAAACGGGCTCTGACTTTTTGTAAGCACACGGTTTCAGGTTCTATTTCACTCCCCTTCCGGGGTGCTTTTCACCTTTCCCTCACGGTACTGCTTCACTATCGGTCGCTAGGAAGTATTTAGCCTTGGCAGATGGTCCTGCCGGATTCATACGGGGTTTCACGTGCCCCGCACTACTCGGGATCCGTCTCGGAGGGAACAGACTTTCAACTACAGGGCTTTTACCTTCTTTGGCGGGCCTTTCCAGACCTCTTCGCTTAACCGGTTCCTTTGTAACTCCATGTGAGACGTCCCACAACCCCAAAGAGCAAGCTCTCTGGTTTGGGCTTCTCCGCGTTCGCTCGCCGCTACTGACGGAATCACTATTGTTTTCTCTTCCTCAGGGTACTTAGATGTTTCAGTTCCCCTGGTATGCCTCACACTAACCTATGTATTCAGTTAGGTGTAACTGGAAATTACCCCAGCTGGGTTTCCCCATTCGGACACCCCCGGATCAAAGCTTGCTTACAGCTCCCCGAGGCAGTTTCGTTGTTCGCCACGTCCTTCATCGGCTCCTAGCGCCTAGGCATCCTCCGTGTGCTCTTAGTAGCTTAACCAATTGCTCATATTGAGCAATAGCAATCTACCGTTTTATTTAAACTTGATTAACACAAGTTTAGCTAAAAGGAATGTTCTAATTCGCGTTTGTTTCGTTTCGATATCTAGTTTTCAAAGAACAAGCTCCATGCAAAAGCAAGCTGTTTGAGAGTTTGAGCTCTCAAAACTGAGCAACGAGTGAGTGTTGTGCTCTTCATTTCATCCACACCGAAGTGATGGACCAAAATGAATCGCTGGTGCAGGTTCTTAAAACCTGCTTATTTGAATGTTTCCGTTGCAGGAAACGATTCTCCATAGAAAGGAGGTGATCCAGCCGCACCTTCCGATACGGCTACCTTGTTACGACTTCACCCCAATCATCTATCCCACCTTCGGCGGCTGGCTCCTTGCGGTTACCCCACCGACTTCGGGTGTTATAAACTCTCGTGGTGTGACGGGCGGTGTGTACAAGACCCGGGAACGTATTCACCGCGGCATGCTGATCCGCGATTACTAGCAATTCCGACTTCATGCAGGCGAGTTGCAGCCTGCAATCCGAACTGAGACCGGCTTTGTTGGGATTGGCTCCATCTCGCGATTTCGCAGCCCGTTGTACCGGCCATTGTAGTACGTGTGTAGCCCAGGTCATAAGGGGCATGATGATTTGACGTCATCCCCACCTTCCTCCGGTTTGTCACCGGCAGTCTATCTAGAGTGCCCACCCGAAGTGCTGGCAACTAAATATAAGGGTTGCGCTCGTTGCGGGACTTAACCCAACATCTCACGACACGAGCTGACGACAACCATGCACCACCTGTCTCCTCTGTCCCGAAGGAAAGATACATCTCTGTACCGATCAGAGGGATGTCAAGACCTGGTAAGGTTCTTCGCGTTGCTTCGAATTAAACCACATACTCCACTGCTTGTGCGGGTCCCCGTCAATTCCTTTGAGTTTCAGTCTTGCGACCGTACTCCCCAGGCGGAGTGCTTAATGTGTTAACTTCGGCACCAAGGGTATCGAAACCCCTAACACCTAGCACTCATCGTTTACGGCGTGGACTACCAGGGTATCTAATCCTGTTTGCTCCCCACGCTTTCGCGCCTCAGCGTCAGTTACAGCCCAGAGAGTCGCCTTCGCCACTGGTGTTCCTCCACATATCTACGCATTTCACCGCTACACGTGGAATTCCACTCTCCTCTTCTGCACTCAAGTCACCCAGTTTCCAGTGCGATCCGGGGTTGAGCCCCGGGATTAAACACCAGACTTAAATGACCGCCTGCGCGCGCTTTACGCCCAATAATTCCGGACAACGCTTGCCCCCTACGTATTACCGCGGCTGCTGGCACGTAGTTAGCCGGGGCTTTCTTCTCAGGTACCGTCACCTTGAGAGCAGTTACTCTCCCAAGCGTTCTTCCCTGGCAACAGAGCTTTACGATCCGAAAACCTTCATCACTCACGCGGCATTGCTCCGTCAGGCTTTCGCCCATTGCGGAAGATTCCCTACTGCTGCCTCCCGTAGGAGTCTGGGCCGTGTCTCAGTCCCAGTGTGGCCGATCACCCTCTCAGGTCGGCTACGCATCGTCGCCTTGGTGAGCCGTTACCTCACCAACTAGCTAATGCGCCGCAGGCCCATCCCCAAGTGACAGATTGCTCCGTCTTTCCAGTTCTCTTCAGGCGAAGAAAACAACTATTCGGTATTAGCTACCGTTTCCGGTAGTTGTCCCAAACTTGAGGGCAGGTTGCCTACGTGTTACTCACCCGTCCGCCGCTAACCATCAGAGAAGCAAGCTTCTCTTCAAGTCCGCTCGACTTGCATGTATTAGGCATGCCGCCAGCGTTCGTCCTGAGCCAGGATCAAACTCTCCAATAAAGATGAATTTCAGTAGCGCGGTTAAACGCTATGAAAATCATCTCAGTATTTGAAAAGAGCGATAAGCTCATTTTGAATCTGACGAGATTAAAAATCTCTTTTTTTGCTTCGAAATCATACAGTCCGAAGACTTGTACCAATTTCTCAGCGTCGATCTTGCAAGCAAGATCGTTACTCACTCGTTGTTCAGTTTTCAAAGATCAAACTTGTTTCGTTACCGAATGCTGTTCTCTTCAGCAACTTTTATATCTTATCACATCCAAACCAACTTTGCAAGCTCTTTTTTTAAGTTTCTTTCGAAGCTTATTTGTTTCGCTTGCCGCACCGTGTAAACCGTGTTTTCTTGGCCGGAATTAGAATATACCATGTACAGATTTTGATTGCAAGTCTTTTTTTATTTAATTATTAATTTTTCTATAATCATCGTGATATATCTACATGACTACACTTAATTCACATAAAAAGGCCTCTCTATAAAAGAAAGACCCTCTCATCAAGTTTCTCTAATATCTATAATTAACCGATAACCTCTTGAATGTGAAGTTGCCGTTGCTGCATTAAGTTAATGATGGTTCCTTCTACTGACACCATAGGCCGCGTAGGATGATCCCGATCAGAGAATACGATCTCTCCAATTTGGTTATTGCTGAGTTTTACCCGGATGCCATTATGGATCTGGGTCGACCGTTGAACAAATACACTTACAATTGCAGGATCTAATTTCCCGAACGCTTCACTCTGGATCTGTTCCAGGACCAGATACGGTGATTGTGCCTTGCGATAGATCTTCTCTAACGTCATGGCGTGGAAAATATCAGCGATAGCTACAATCTTGGCGTAAATATGAATCTGCGTTCCGCTAAGCTGCAATGGGTAGCCCGATCCATCCACTTTTTCGTGATGTTGCAAGGCTGCAAGTCTAGCCCCCTCATTAATGGCTTTTGCCTGTTTAAGCACCTGATAACCGTATTTGGTATGCTGGCGGATCTCTTCCTGCTCTGCTGCCGTCAATGTGGATGGCTTATGGAGAATCTGCGGATCTACTTTATTGTTACCAATATCATGGAACAGGCCTGCAAAAGCAACCTGCATCCAGTCCTTAGAGGGGAGATCCATCCATTGGGCCAATTGATACGATGTGATCGCGCTCAGTACAGCATGGTGATATACATAATCATGTTCTTGCATTACTCGTGGACTGAAGGTGAGCACATTATATTGTTTGAGATGTACAAACACAGCCTCCAACTGTGTACGCAACTCATATACAGGCAATTCAGCCGCCAGAGAGGACAGAAATGCATTTTTGGTTAGTCCGACCATCTTCTCATACTCATCCTGTAGAGACGTTACTACAGGAGCTGTGGTGACGTTCCCTGTCTTCCCTGCCCGTTCACCATTATTCTCATTTGTTGTACTTCCTGCGGACCCAGATGCACCTTTGGTGCCTGTACTGCCCGATACCATTCTTTCTTGTTCAATATCTACCTGGTGAATCATAAAGGCTTTGAGTACTTCCATATCCTTGGGTAAAATGACTTTGCCCTTCTGAAGCAGAACGTTGCCGCGAAGCGTTTGCACATCACTTCCAAGTTTGAGTCCTGGTTTGACTTCTGACAGGGTGATTAATCCCATGTTTATTCCCCTCACTCATCGTTCTTCTATGTTAATAACAAAACAAGACCATAGTCCCGGTTTTTTCATGATATTTCCCATTATATTACTCAAAAATCAGGCTGTACATCCCAGATTCTGATTAATCAAAGTGATGGTTCCTTTATACAACAAAAGGGCCCCCAGTGGGAGCCCTCTTAATCTTTCCCAATCTCCAAGAGATTGGTTTTCTGAAATTCTATTCTTATGCTTCCGAACCGGAATCGTCGCCCTCAACTTCAGCATCAGCTTCCGCGTCAGCAACAGTATCTTCTTCCAGGCTTACTGCCGGAGTTTGGGTCTCCCCGCCTTCCGAGCCTTCAAGCAATTCGTCGTCTGGTTCTTCTTCATTCTTATCAATTCGGCTGACTGTGGCCACCGAATCCTCATCACGAATATGAATCAGCTTCACACCTTGCGTATATCGACCCATGGTGGATATGCCTTCCATGCTCATCCGGATCAAAGTACCGCTAGACGTGATAATCATCAGATCCTCTTCGGTTTTAACCATTTTGAGGCTGACTACAGCGCCGTTCTTCTCTGTGACATTGATGGTTTTGATCCCTTTACCACCACGAGTCTGCATCCGATAATCACTGACAGGTGTACGTTTACCATAACCTTTGGCTGTAACGATCAGAACATCAAGCTCTTTATCGACTACATCCATGCCAATAACGGCATCCTGTTCATCCAATGTGATCCCTTTAACCCCGGTTGCACTACGTCCCATGGAACGTACATTTCCTTCCGAGAATCGAATAGACATCCCGTGAGCTGTACCCATTATGATCTCTTGCTGTCCATCGGTCAGCTTAACATCAATCAGGATATCATCATCACGCAAGGAAATACCGATCAGACCGCCTTTGCGGATATTGGTGTAATCCTCAAGTGGCGTCTTCTTCACAACCCCTTGACGGGTAGCAAAGAACAAGTATCTGTCACTTTCAAATTCCTGAACTGGAATCACGGCATTAACCGATTCACCCTGCTCGATCTGGATCAGGTTGATAATTGGTGTTCCCCGTGCGGTACGTCCAAGCTCTGGAATCTCGTAAGCTTTGAGACGATACACTTTACCTTTGTCAGTGAAGAACATGAGGTAATTGTGAGAGTTGGTCACAAATAGATGCTCAACAAAGTCGGTATCTTTGGTGTCCATCCCTACAACGCCACGTCCACCACGCTTCTGGCTGCGGTATGTGGATACCGGCAGACGTTTTACGTAGCCTGTATGGGTAATCGTGATAATAACCTCTTCACGTGGAATCAGGTCCTCATCCAGAATGCTCTCTTCACCTACTGTGATCTCTGTACGGCGATCATCGCTAAAGCGGTCGCGAATCTCTTGCAGCTCCGTACTGATAATCTCAAGCACCAGATGCTCATTGGCCAAGATTTCACGATACTCTCTGATTTTGACCATCAGTTCGTTATACTCGTTTTCAATACGTTCGCGTTCCAGACCTGTGAGGCGTTGCAAACGCATATCGAGAATCGCTTGAGCCTGATCATGACTGAGTGAGAAACGCTCAATCAAACCTTCTCTGGCTGCATCTGCATTACTGGATGAACGAATCAACGTAATAATCTCATCGATATGATCCAGCGCAATGCGCAAGCCTTCCAAAATGTGTGCACGAGCTTCAGCCTTCTTCAGTTCAAACTGCGTACGTCTGCGAATAACCTCAATCTGATGCTGCAGATAGTGATACAACACTTCACGCAAGTTCAGGATTTTAGGCTCTTTATTTACAATCGCAAGCATGTTAATTCCGAAAGTGGATTGCATCGATGTATGTTTGTACAAGTTGTTCAGAACAACCCCCGGATTCACGTCTCTGCGAAGCTCAATTACAACCCGCATACCGTTACGGTCAGACTCATCACGAAGGTCTGTAATGCCATCAATCTTTTTATCACGTACCAACTCAGCGATTTTCTCAACGAGTCTCGCCTTGTTCACCTGATAAGGGAGCTCTGTAACGATAATTCTCGCTTTATTGTTATTTTCTTCGATGTTGGTTTTGGCCCGCATCGTTACTGAACCACGTCCGGTCTGATACGCTTGACGAATGCCGGAGCGTCCCAAAATGTAACCGGACGTTGGGAAATCTGGCCCTTGAATGTAATCCATCAGTTCCATGGATGTAATATCCGGATTTTGAATCATGGCCTGTACGCCGTCAATGACCTCTCCCAGATTATGAGGAGGAATATTGGTCGCCATACCTACCGCGATCCCGCCGACCCCATTGACAAGCAAGTTGGGGAAACGAGCAGGCAGAACGATTGGTTCATGTTCTTCACCGTCATAGTTCGGCTGGAAGTCAATCGTATCCTTGTTGATATCTCTGAGCATTTCCATTGCAATCTTGGACAGACGAGCTTCGGTATAACGCATCGCTGCTGCCATATCGCCATCGACCGATCCAAAGTTACCATGTCCATCTACGTGCATATAACGCAGGGAGAAATCCTGTGCCATCCGTACCATCGTCTCGTAAACAGCAGAGTCACCGTGCGGGTGATACTTACCGATAACTTCGCCGACGATTCTGGCTGATTTTTTATGTGGTTTATCGGGTGTCATGCCGAGCTCTGACATTGCGTACAGTATACGCCGGTGAACCGGCTTCAATCCATCACGCACGTCAGGTAAGGCACGGCTAACAATGATGCTCATCGCATAATCCATAAACGATTCACGCATCTCGACGCCAATATCCCGATCTGTAATCTGCGAGTTCATTTCTTCCGCCATGCTGGACCTCCTTCTTGTCCTAAACAAACGTTCCATTCCGTCATGCTAAAAAAATTGATTATATGTGAAAAGCCTAACAAGGCTAAAACCGCGCAAGAACGCTACTCTTTATTATATTACTTTCACAAAAGTTACACAATTAAACGTCCGCTGGGCAATAGCCTTTCTTCCGGGAACTTCTGCGTCTCTGGGGATTCGCCCTGCCTTCCTCCCCAATTGCACATACAATGCTAGAAAAAGCGGCATATGTACTGTGCCCACCGAGGCTAAAGCCGTTCCCGTTCTACGATCAAACTGCAAATTGTGCAGCTCATCGCACAAAACGCCATATTTCTCTATTATACCACTGAAATCGTCTCTTGTCCTTCGATTTCTCCGTGTCTTCCCCTCTTGAGAACTGAGCAAAACATGAAAGGACTGATGAATCTTGGGTATCCAGCGTGTCTCCAGCAAATGGGCCAAAACAGCTGTGTTACAACGCAGTCGCAATGTGAATGAATATATCCCTGTGACCCGAAAATATAGCCGTCAAACCCTGGAACGAATGACTGAATTATTCGAGTCGAACTATATCAAACCGGACCGTGGCACTTACGGCAATGGAGTTATGCGGGTGAAAACCACCCGTATGTACCAACCTGTGTTTTATTCCGAAGATTCCACCACAGATGCAGAGGTTACCGAAGAACACAATGATCGGAACCTATCTGAAGATACCGAAGCAAGTGTTGTTACCTCCAGAGCTACCCAACTCACAACAACATATCAACTCAAATATGGAACAGAGGAAAGGTCATTTCATTCCCTGGACGATCTCGAACGGGCACTGAATGATCGTATACAGAAACGTAACTATATCATTCAACAAGGGATCCCGCTGATGAAGCATGAAGGTTTGCCTTTTGACTTGCGCGTGTTGACCCAGAAAAATCTGCAACACAACTGGGAGACAACAGGTGTACTGGGACGGGTTGCCGCCCCGGGCAAAATCATCACCAACATCCATGGTGGTGGACGATTGGCCACGTTCGAAGAACTCGTACTCCCCCATCTGCATCAGGATGGCTTCAAGAAGCTTCGCCATGAGCTGTACCGATTAGGCATTCATACTGCCGTGCAATTGCAAACATCATTTCCAAGGCTCAAGGAGATTGGTATAGATATTGCACTAGACGAAGAAGGACGCCCCTGGATTCTTGAAGTCAATACACTGCCAGGCATTTATGCTTTTGGCTTACTACCGGACAAGGAGACCTACCGGAAGATCAAACGTTATGCGATTGCCTACGGTCGTCTACCCTCCAAAAAGAGCAAAAGCTCTCGTCCATCCCCTAAAGCACAGGCCTCAGCTACCAAAAGACGTGTACGTCGATAAAAACCAATACGGGAGTCTATTAGTCTCCCTCTTCGATAATTCCAATAATATAAAAAGGCGCCCTCTCAGGCGCCTCTTCGAATATCGTTAAATGTCGAGGTTTTTCACGTATTTCGCATTTTCCTGGATAAAGTCACGACGCGGTTCAACGTTATCCCCCATGAGGGTGTCGAACATGGCATCAGCAAGTATCGCATCGTTGATCGATACTTGCATCATGGTCCGGCTCTCCGGATCCATCGTCGTTTCCCACAATTGTCCGGCATTCATCTCACCGAGACCTTTGTAACGCTGAACGTTGAATTTCGCATTTTCACCGAGCGTTGCAATAATTTCATCGCGTTCTTTCTCGGAACCAGCATAGCGAATCACTTTGTTACGCTCAATCTTGAACAATGGCGGCTGCGCAATGTACACATAGCCTGCCTCAATGATTTTGCGCATATACCGATACAGGAATGTCAGCAACAGTGTTCGGATATGAGCACCATCGACGTCGGCATCGGTCATCAAAATGATTTTATGATAACGGGCTTTGGCAATATCAAAGTCATCACCAATACCTGTACCCATCGCCGTAATAATTGCTCTAATCTCCGCATTACCCAAGATCCGGTCCAGACGAGCTTTTTCCACGTTCAGAATCTTACCACGGAGCGGCAAAATCGCTTGGAAATGACGATCCCGACCTTGCTTCGCTGATCCGCCCGCAGAGTCACCTTCGACGATGTACAATTCGCTGATTGAAGCATCCTTGGATGAACAGTCGGCCAGTTTACCTGGAAGTGAGCTTACTTCCAGTGCACCTTTACGACGTGTCAGTTCCCGTGCTTTACGGGCCGCTTCCCGGGCACGTGCTGCTTGCAGACCTTTTTCCAAAATGCGACGGGATACGGAAGGATTCTCTTCCAGGAACTCCTGCAGCTTCTCGGCAAACAAGGATTCGACAATACCACGCACTTCACTGTTACCAAGCTTGGTCTTCGTCTGTCCTTCAAATTGCGGTTCCGGAATCTTGACCGAAATAATAGCCGTCAAACCTTCACGCACGTCATCTCCAGAAAGGTTACCGGTGCTGTCCTTGATTACTCCCGCCTTGCGGGCGTAGTCATTGATGATCCGTGTAAGGGCACTCTTGAAGCCTGATTCATGCGTTCCGCCCTCATGCGTGTTGATATTGTTCGCGAAGGAATAGATGTTCTCGGTATAGTTGTCATTGTATTGCAGGGCAACTTCCACCTGGATGTTATCTCTGGAACCTTCAACGTAAATTGGATTTTCATGCAATACTTCGCGCTTCTGGTTGAGGAAGGAGACGTATTCGATAATGCCGCCTTCGTACAAGAACGAGTTGGTTGCACCTGTACGCTCATCCGTCAAAGTAAGACCAATACCCTTGTTCAGGAACGCCAGCTCACGAATACGGGCAAGCAAGATGTCATATTCATAAACTCTCGTTTCTGTGAAAATTTCAGGGTCTGGATGGAACCTAACCGTTGTTCCTGTTTCGTCGGTTGTACCGATCACTTTCAGGTCATACTGTGGAGCTCCACGACGATATTCCTGTTGGTAGATATGTCCCTCACGTTTAACCGTTACAACCACTTTTTCAGAGAGAGCATTTACAACGGACACACCAACACCATGCAAACCACCGGATACTTTATATCCGCCGCCGCCAAATTTCCCCCCTGCGTGGAGTACAGTCATAACTACCTCAAGTGCAGGACGTTTCATTTTGGCATGTTCGCCGACAGGAATACCCCGTCCGTTATCGACTACAGTTACGCTGTTATCTTCATGGATACTGACCTCAATGTGGTCACAGTAACCTGCAAGCGCTTCGTCGATACTGTTGTCCACTACTTCCCAGACCAGATGATGCAGGCCCTTGGAACTGGTGGAACCGATATACATCCCCGGACGCTTCCGTACGGCTTCCAATCCTTCAAGGACCTGAATTTCATTCGCATCATATGACGGTTGATTCATAGACATGCCTTTCACCTACTTCTATAGATTCAATATCGTAAATATGCGTTAACTAAGAATGTTTGCTGAAATAGGCAACGTCGTTCATTTCAGCCAGCTGTCCACATAAAGACAAGCAGCAAAAGACACACCTTTTATGCCAAGCCAATGCTAAAGATCAGGGAAAATGTGAGCCCGCTTCTTCAGCGTGGCTGAGGAAATAGGCGAGTAGTACACAATGTTTTTGGTCACCACAATGGACTTGGCTTCCTCTTCGCCGATGTGTTCCACTGTTTTTTCCTGTTCGGCATGCGTGACATACTGCTTGGAGATCTTTGAGGATTTTTCAATCGATATATCAAAAATAGCGACCAATTCGGAAGAACGGATAATCTTCTCACCGCCCAGATGAATGTACATAAGCCCTCACTCCTTAGCGTTCAACCTGTCCGGCATGAACGTGATAAATACTGGCATCTTTGAGCTTGTCAACGTTCAGGCTCTCGATCCCCGTAGCCGTAATAAAGGTTTGCACCTTGCTCTGGAACGTTTCGATCAGCTGTGTCTGGCGAAAAGGATCCAGTTCGGACAGGACGTCGTCGAGCAGCAGGACCGGATATTCTCCGATTTCTTCGTGAATCAGTTCAATTTCCGCAAGTTTAAGGGACAACGCCGTTGTGCGCTGCTGCCCCTGCGAGCCATATGTTTGTACTTCCCGATCGTTAATGAAAAAGGACAGGTCATCCCGATGCGGCCCACTAAGGGTTGTGCCTCGGCGAATCTCCTGCTCTTTCATTTGTGATAATTTTATCATAAATTGGTCCATTAAGACAGCTTCATCTTCTTCAGCGGCTTCGCTGAAGGAAGGAAGGTAGGCCAGCCGCAAGACTTCTCCGCCTCCGGTGATCCCTTGATGAATCGTTTCTGCCCATTTTTGCAGTTTCTTTATGAATTGTTTCCTTTTTTTGACGATTTTAACACCATGCTCAACCAGTTGTTCGTTCCATACCTCAAGCATGGTCTGGGCCGATGCCCCTTGTCCCCATAGCTGCTTGAGCAAATTGTTTCGTTGGACGAGCACTTTTTGATATTGCTGCAGATGATACAGGTAGCCTGGTGCAACCTGTCCGATCTCCATGTCAAGAAACCGGCGGCGGACCCCCGGTGTGCCTTTTACGATCTCCAGATCTTCCGGTGCAAACATCACGACATTAAGCGCGCCGACAAAATCACTTAACTTGCGCTGCTCCAGTCCGTTAATCTTCGCTTTTTTGCCTTGTTGTGACAAAGACAGTTCAAGCTTGACCGATCCGTACTTTTTGTCGACTTCTGCTGCAAGTCTGGCACGTTCCTCACCAAAACGGATTAACTCCTTGTCACGGGAGGTACGGTGGCTCTTGGTGAGTGCAAGTACAAAAATCGCCTCTGCAAGATTGGTCTTGCCTTGAGCATTTTGCCCGATCAACAAGTTTACAGGACCAAAAGAGTCCAGTCTCAGATGTTCATAATTGCGGAAATTCTGCAGATCAATGCTGTTCACAAACACGCGGTAACCTCCCTTTTATCCCGTCCGTCAGGAGGCAGCAGGATCGAACTGGTCTTCTTATTCTGCGGCAACTTCGAATGTGCCTTCTCCGTCCACTTCAACGATATCCCCAGGGTATAACTTACGTCCCCGGCGTTCCTCAGGCTCTTTGTTCACACGTACAAGTCCTTCCTGAAGCAAAGCTTTGGCCATACCTCCGGTTGGGATGCAATCAGCCAGTTTCAAAAATTGATCAAGCTTAATATATTCCGTTCGAATCGTAACTTGGTTCACTGTGATCTTCCTTTCGTTAGTTGGTCGTCCGGTATGGCAATATGACGTAAAGGCTGTGACTGTCATCCAGCGGTTTCAAGATGATTGGACTCATGACACCTGTAAAAGCGATCATCAGCTGCTCACTTTCAACAACTTTCAGCACATCCAGCATATATTTGGAGTTGAACGAGATTTTTAACGGATCTCCTGTAAACTCGGCAGGTTCGATTTCTTCTCTTACTTTACCTAGCTCGGAAGAGCTTGAGGAAATTTCGACTGTTCCCGAATCCATCGTTTGCATACGCACGATGTTTGTTTTCTCTTCACGCGACAGCAAATAAGCCCGGTCAATGGATTCACTTAATTTTTTTGTATCTAAAACGAGTTCTGTTTTGTATGACGTTGGAATAATTCTAGAAGTATCCGGATATGTTCCGTCCAGAATACGAGAGTAGAACAATACACGGTCAATTTTGAACAGGACCTGGTTATCTGCAACAACGATATCCACAAGGGTATTTTGATCCGGAACAATTTTGCTGAGCTCGTTCAGCGTTTTACCGGAAATGACCACGTTGTTGAAGCGGATACCTTCTGCATTATCCAGCATTGCTGATCGAGTAGCAAGACGGTGACGGTCTGTTGCCACAAATTTCAATTCGTTGTCACCCAAACTCCAGAGTACGCCTGTAAGGATTGGCGTTGTCTCATGTGTGGAAATGGAGAAGACCGTTTGTTTGATCATATTTTTCAGCAAATCTCCTGGAATGGAGACGGTTTGGTTTTCTTCGATGCTCGGCAGTACCGGGAATTCTTCCGGATCAAGACCTACCAGTTGAATCTCGGTAGCACCTGCAGAGATAAAGGTGTTGAAGTTCTCTTTGACTTCCATGTGCACTTCTTGGGATGGCAGCTTCTTGATGATCTCCACGAAAAACTTGGCTGGCAAAACTACACTGCCCGGTTGTTCTACCTGAACCACGCTTTTATCTCCATCTTCAAGCGGGATGAAGGATTGAATGGATATATCGGTGTCGCTTGCAGTCAACGTTATACCTTGATGATTCACGTCGAATTTGATACCGCTCAGAATCGGAATCGTTGTACGGCTCGAGATCGCTTTGGATACTTGCTGTATGGAATCGTTTAAGTAGTTTTTCATTATGCTGATTTTCATGGTTTCACTCCTAGCTGATTTTTTGGGTGTTGGGGTGTTGAAAGGTGTTTTTCAAAGGCCGAAGGCTAAGCTCCGAAATGGCTATTTTGGAGATGATATCTTTAAGATCTTTTTAGTAATAATAGTAATAGGGGCACTGAATATGTGGATAAGTGGGTATAAACCCGTACACCCAAGCCTATCCACATGTGTATACGTTGTGCATAGGCTTGGGACTTGTTCAGGTTGGATTCTTAATTTTTTCGGTTAAGTTGTTGATAACTTTATAGAGATCCTGATCGTTTTTAATCGCTTGGGAGATTTTTTCGTGAGCGTGAATGACAGTGGTGTGATCTCGTCCTCCGAATGCTTCCCCGATTTTGGGCAGAGAAAAGTCTGTCAGTTCACGAGAGAGATACATGGCAATCTGTCTTGGGAAAGCAACTGCCTTGGTCCGTTTCCGTGCTTTGAAATCTTCAAGCTTAAGGCTATAGTACTCGCCGACCTTTTGTTGGATGTCATGAATAGTGATCATTTTGGGACGACTGGAAGGAATAATATCCTTCAGTGCTTCAGCTGCCAGATGAGTGGTTACATCTTGATTAGTCAGCGAAGAATAAGCAACGACGCGAATCAGGGCGCCTTCCAGTTCTCGGATGTTGGTGTCAATCTGGTTGGCAATGTACATCATCGCTTCATTCGGAATATCCAAGTTTTCCGCACGTGCCTTTTTCCGCAGAATAGCGATCCGTGTCTCCAAATCTGGAGGCTGGATATCCGTAATTAACCCCCATTCAAAGCGAGAACGAAGTCGTTCTTCCAATGTCGGAATTTCCTTCGGTGGTCTGTCGCTGGAGATGATGATCTGCTTCCGTTCCTCATGCAGCGCATTAAACGTATGGAAAAATTCCTCTTGTGTCGATTCTTTTCCCGCCAAGAACTGAATATCATCAATGAGCAGAATGTCGACGCTCCGGTATTTGTTACGGAAGCTCTCCCCGCGGTTGTCACGGATCGAGTTAATGAATTCGTTCGTGAATTTCTCAGACGACAAATAAACGACTTTGCTGCCCGGATCATGCTCCAGAACATAATGTCCGATCGCATGCATCAAGTGAGTTTTACCGAGACCTACTCCTCCATACAGAAAGAGTGGATTGTAAGCTTTGGCGGGCGCTTCAGCGACCGCCAGCGATGCGGCATGGGCAAAACGGTTGCCCGGCCCGATGACAAATGTATCGAACGTATATTTCGGATTCAGCATGCTGAGTACCGCTTCTTCCTGTACGACTGTAGGCGTTGGCGCCGGCAGTTGCGGGTCCGGTTCAGCAGGCTTGTTCTCTTCGATGACAAATTTCACATCGACTTGTTTGCCAAGTAGCTCGTATACCGTCGAGCCAACCAATTTGGTGTAACGGCTCTCCAGCCATTCGACGGCAAATGTGGTTGGTGCGGAAATGACGATTGAACGGTCATTCAGCTTTGTGGCTTTGGTTGCTTTGAACCAGGTGTCAAAGCTGGGTTTGCTGAGTTTGTTTTGTATGATTGATAAAATTTGCTGCCATAAATCAGAAGTATGGCTGTCCAC